>CAVWAK010000029.1:0-156973 GCA_963752745.1 uncultured Gammaproteobacteria bacterium | reverse complement strand
GCGATTTGCATCATCACATTGCCGCCGAGATTGCAGCGGACGGCTGCGGCCCGCATTGATCTGTCTCAATGGCGGGCCGTTCCGACAGGCTATCACAACCGGCCGCTTGGCGTACAGGGTGCGCAGGCGAGGTGGCGGATAGGACTTGCGAAACCCCATCAAACCCATTATTTCGCAATCCAATTGGCCAAGGGGTTAATGGCACCCTCTTTGGAGGCCTTTTTGCGGCTGAAATTTGCGCGTGATCACCGCCAAAAAAACGATGAGAATAGGAATCCTGACATGGCAAAAGAGAAGTTTGAACGGAACAAGCCGCATTGCAACATCGGCACGATTGGTCACGTTGACCACGGCAAGACGACGCTGACGGCGGCGATCACGAAGTATTTTGGCGACTTCAAGGCCTATGACCAGATCGACGGTGCGCCTGAAGAGCGCGCGCGCGGCATCACGATCTCGACGGCGCACGTTGAGTATGAGACCGAGGCCCGCCACTACGCCCACGTTGATTGCCCCGGCCACGCCGACTACGTGAAGAACATGATCACCGGTGCCGCCCAGATGGACGGCGCGATTCTGGTCTGTTCGGCAGCCGATGGCCCGATGCCCCAGACGCGCGAGCACATCCTGCTTGCCCGTCAGGTTGGTGTGCCTGCGATCGTCGTGTTCCTGAACAAGGTCGACCAGGTCGACGACGAAGAGCTTCTGGAACTGGTCGACATGGAAGTGCGCGAGCTGCTTTCATCCTACGAGTTCCCCGGCGATGACATTCCGATCGTCAAGGGTTCTGCCCTGCATGCGATGAACGGCACGGAGCCTGAAATCGGCGAGAACGCGATCCGCGAACTGATGGCCGCTGTTGATAGTTACATTCCGCAGCCCGAGCGTCCGGTTGACCAGCCCTTCCTGCTGCCGATCGAGGACGTGTTCTCGATCTCGGGCCGTGGTACGGTTGTCACGGGTCGTGTCGAGCGCGGTGTTGTCAATGTGGGTGACGAGATCGAAATCGTCGGCATCAAGGACACCAAGAAGACGACCTGCACGGGCGTTGAGATGTTCCGCAAGCTGCTGGACCGCGGTGAAGCCGGCGACAATGTCGGTGTTCTGCTGCGCGGTATCGACCGTGAGGGTGTTGAGCGTGGCCAGGTTCTGGTCAAGCCGGGCTCTGTTAAGCCGCACAAGAAGTTCAAGGCCGAGGCCTACATTCTGACCAAGGACGAGGGTGGCCGTCACACGCCGTTCTTCACCAACTACCGTCCGCAGTTTTATTTCCGCACGACCGACGTGACGGGCATTGTTGAACTGCCGGACGGCACCGAGATGGTGATGCCGGGTGACAATGTCGAGATGACGGTTGAACTGATCGTTCCGATCGCGATGGAAGAGCGCCTGCGCTTCGCCATCCGTGAAGGTGGCCGTACCGTCGGCGCCGGCATCGTGGCACAGATCATCGAGTAAACGAAAAACAACGGGGCGCTTGCCGGTTGGTACGCGCCTCTTCAGTGAAATTCAAAAGGCGGTCTTCGGGCCGCCTTTTTTTCTGTAAATCGGAAAAGTCAACTAGGGTCTGGTCTCTCAATTGAGCTCAGACCCTGATGATCCCCGATCAAACAAAAAACGATGGATGCGAATAATATTTGATATTCCCATTTTGTTATTAAATAGTACCTGCAGGGCAAATCTGGAATGCGACTATTGAAATTATCTGGCCTTTTGAAGATCCTTTTTGTTTTTATTGCCCTGAACGTATCGGTGTCGGGCAATTATGGCAAAGCACATGCCGAAGAGATTTCATTGGCGCGACAAATTGCCGAAGCGCTGGTCTCTGAAAAATCGTATTTTGCAATTCGCGCTACTACACATAACGAGATACGATCCGAATTCAGGAAACTTATGGATGGGATCACCGACATCGGATCATTAACGGATCGCGATTTGGATACCTATTTGCAGATTGTCACGGAGCAAAATGCCAAAGGGTTTGTAGCCGGAATGCAAAAGGCATTTCAGAACAAAATGGAACAACTGGACACAAATGATCAGAAAATCCTGCTTTCATGCGCCAAAAAACTGGTTTGCAATCGTAAGATGATTTCAGCGGATGCACAGGCGTTGATTGCGGAACTGCCCGAATACGGGAGAAAGAAGGGTTTTGAAATCGGAAGGGCCGTGGGTGTTGCGACAAATTCCGCTGTTATAGCGAAAATAGAAGAATCCGACCCCGACAGGTTTGACAATCGCGATGAATTGCTCAGAATTCTAAGAATGCAGGTCTTTTGAACGTGGCGATTTTATCTGGATTGACATGCGCCTGAATCACGTCGCCCTGACAGTTTCGAACCGAAAAACCTCGGCAGAATTCTATGGCCGCTGGTTTGGCCTGACGAACCGCGTACACGACGATGACCACCTACTGATCCTTGCAAACAAGGAAGGGGGCCTGTTAGCGCTCACCGAGGGCAATCCCGACACGCCATTGAAACGAACCACCCATTTCGGGTTTCAGATTGAAGACCCTGACGAAGTGAGGGCGTTTCGCCAGCGCTTTGCTGAAGCTGGCGTTGTCGAAACCGAATGGCAGGAGACCGGCCCAACCCGTGTCCAGGTGTTTGATCCCGACGGTTATCGCGTCGAGGTTTATGCATTCGATTGGTAGACAGCCAGGCTTGGAAAAATTCAACGGGTTGGTATGAGAACCTGCTTGCAATTGAGACGTATTTGGCGCTATCAAGCGCCTGCCTTGGCCCATAGGTAAATCAGGTGCCTAAGGCCTTTGAAGGGGTGTAGCTCAGTTGGTAGAGCGTCGGTCTCCAAAACCGAAGGTCCACGGTTCGAGCCCGTGCGCCCCTGCCATTTCGCCGGAGGCGAGATGGTTCAATGTCTCCACAAATTTCAAACCGTCAGCGGCAGGTGCATTGCGCAGCAATCACCGGGAACCTGCATTGAGCCATCGGTAAAATTGTTGCGTTTCCAATCGACCCGATAAAACCCTCACCGTGAGCCTGATAATTGTCTCCAAAACCTATTGCTCTCAACGTTTTGTTGCAAAGCGCCTGCCGCAACAACGGGTCCACGGTTCGAGCCCGTGCGCTGGGGCGGTGCCGCGCTTGCCTTGTTGTCAAATCCTGCTGCCCAGCCACTTTCGCAAGGTAAAAGCGGTGACCTGGATACTCTCTTTTTGAGGTTCCCCATTCGCGTTGCCTCTTTCTGAAATCCAGCCGCGCCGAGGTCGGTCATGCGCAGATTGACGAACATCAATGCGCGCCGCCTGCACGGGTCCTAAGTTTCTGCAAATTGGGATTTGAACCCAATTGCAATGCACAGTTTCAGGAATTTGTTTCAGGGAAGGAGCGCATCATGCGCCGTTTTGCGGGAATACTCGGTTTTGTGATGGCCATGATGGTTTGCGCGGCAGGCGCCAATGCCGAAAACACCCAGAGCATCGGCGGGGACATGTATGTTGGCGGCTCCAGCCCCTCTGTATCGGCTGGCACACAGCGCGACCTGTTCGCCATGGGGTTTTCGGTTTCGGTTGACGCTGATGTCGGCAAGGATGCCCATGCCGTTGGCTTCAACATCGATGTGGACGGTGCCATCGGCGGCGATCTGTATGCGTTCGGCTCCAACATTTCCGTCGACAGTACGGTGGGCGAAGATTTCTCTGCAACCGGATTTTCCGTCAAGCTCAAGGAGGGCGCTTCGGTTGCCGGAAATGTCCGCATGAGCGGCGCGACGCTGACCATTGAAAGCCCGGTGAGCGGCAGCCTGATAGCGGCTGGCGGTACCATTACCCTCAATGCGCCGGTCTCCGGCGATGTCAGGCTGGCAGCCTCCGAAATCGTATTTGGCGATAACGCTGTGATCGCCGGCAGGCTTTCCTATTCGGCCAGTGAGGAGATTGACATTCCTAAATCAGTCATCAGCGCCGAGCGGGTGAGTTTCACGCCCCTTTCCGGCACCGGACTGCTTTCGGAAATCAGCAAATCCGTCGATAAGTCTGCGCGCTCCATCTGGCCGTCCTTCTTCGGCACGCTGTTTGCGTTTCTCATAACGCTCGGCTTCCTTCTGCTCGTCGCAGCCGCCTTTCTATCGTTTCTGCCTGAAAAGGCCGAACGCATCCGCACCCTGACCATGGAGCGTCCGGGAACCATGCTGCTGCTCGGTTTCCTCGGTCTTTCCACCCTGTTTGGGCTGGTGCCCGTCAGCGGGATGACGATCGTTGGCATTCCGCTGATTCCGGTCATTATCCTGGCAATCATCGCCCTGTGGATGCTCGGATATCTTTTTGGCGTTTACGCGATTGCCTGGCGCATCGGCTCTGCCTTCCGCACGCTGCCGGAAACGCTCGCCAGCCGATTGGCTGTAATCGCCATCGGCCTCATCGTCGCGGCGATCCTCAATTTCATCCCGTTCCTGGGCTGGCTGGTCAATCTCGCCGTGATGCTGCTCGGCCTCGGCGCCATCACTGCCCTGACCACGGCACGCCTGCTGGACAGCAAGGTCTTTGCTTCCGGCAAGCCGGTGGCCAAAACGAGCGGCAAATAATGCTGCGACGCCCGGTGGTTGGATCAGCACCAGCGGGCGCTTGCGAAGGCCCGAGATCAGGCATTGAGGAGATGACCGGTCACCGGCCCACCCGCGTCGCGATATAGTTCTGGTCCATGTTCTGAACCTCATCACGGTTCAACACCCTGAAGATGCCCTGCCATTGGTCACCTTCTTCGTCCCACATGGTCAGGCGGAAGCGCTCATCCGACGAAAATCTCCATGTCCCAGGTCCCGCCGAATTGCTGGCGCTGGCCGACCGACCCGAAAAACTCCGATGTCGTGCTGGAAAAGCTGCCATCATCAAAATACTCGGTCGCTGAATCGCCGCCACTGTTGCCGACCTGAACACTGGTCTGCCAGCGCCCGACGATAAAACTGCGGTCAAGCGCCGTCTCCTCAACTTCCGGCTTTTCCTTTTTGGTGCCGGTTTCTTCGCTTTTTGCGGATTTGTCAGTCGCCGCCGGCGGGTCGCCGAATTTCAGCGAAACGAAAGGCGGGAAGCCGACCTCTTTCAGGTAAACGCCATTGTAGATCTGGTAGCCGACCATTGCCAGTATCGCAAAAGCGATCCAGCTTGGGGTTCTCCAGCGGCTGGCGCTGTCATCCTTCTTGTCTGATCCCGATTGCTTATCCTTGTCCGCCATCATGAATCCCTCTCTGCAGCGCTTTGTCAGGTGCACAAATCATCGGCGCTGACACCGCGATAGCACAGCGTCTTGACGGCCATGTCCGTCAACTCCCAGCCGTCCGAATTTTGGATGACATGACCACGATAATGCTCGCCTCTCACCGAATCATCAAGATATCCCTTCAGGATAATGTTGACGGCAAAGACGCCGCTTTCGCCTTTGCGGACGGTAAAGGTCAATTCGCCCATGCCTTCAGCAAACTCGGGATGACCGGAAAGGAAAGGCAGGACGACATCGATAAACTGCGGCGACGTGGCAAGGCCCGGCGCAATCCTGATGTCGCGGAAGGTGGTTTCCTTCGCGCTTTCAGCAAGGGCGGCAGGCAGGGGTACGAATAATGCCGGCAAGGCAAGGACAAGGGCAGTGACAAGGCCCGTGACAAGGGCCGTGACAAGGGCCGTGAAAAGGACAGGGACGGTTCTCCGCCTGGTGATATTGATGAATTTCTGGTGGTTTTGCATGGGATGGCTCCGGGTTCTGTTCAGGTTCTTATCCTGATGGCCTGAAAGCGGAATTGCCATCAGGCAAACACCCCATTTGAGGTTGGCAATTTTGTAACAATTTTACAAAATGACCATCGTGCAGCAACTCCAAATTCACAACGCGACACGAATTTGGGCACGATTTCCGATCATTTTGCTGACTTTTGCCGTGTATCTTGTAAAAGCTGTCACAGAAAGCGCGGCCCTTCGGGTCCCTCGCACCCTGTTGTTGGGGATGAAGGCGCTGCGGCGAAACGAACCAGTGGCACAAATTCGAATTACCCTGTAAACGCGCGCCAGAAACGCGCCCCGCAAACAGGCATCGCCAGACAGGCATTGCCAAACAGGCATCGCCCATCAGGCATTTCCCGATCAGGTATTCCAAGGAGACAATCATGACAGCGCACACACCCACCATCACACCAGCAGGGGGCACCATGTCCTACGAAAAAGAAATTGCAGCCGCCAGGGCCTACATCGCCGATCAGGGCAATTCACTGGAGCGCGATCGACGCCGAATCCGTTGCCCGCATGCGGTTGCAGAACCGCTTCAAGACCGGCCTCGACATCGCCAAATACACCGCCGACATCATGCGCGCGACATGGCCGCCTATGACGCCGACCCGACCAACTACACCCAGTCGCTGGGCTGCTGGCACGGTTTCATCGGCCAGCAGAAGATGATCTCGATCAAGAAGCACTTCGGCACCACCAAGGGCCGCTACCTCTATCTGTCCGGCTGGATGGTCGCCGCCCTGCGCTCCGAATTCGGCCCCCTGCCCGACCAGTCGATGCACGAGAAGACCTCCGTTCCGGCGCTGATCGAAGAACTCTACACCTTCCTGCGTCAGGCCGATGCCCGCGAACTGGGCGGCCTGTTCCGCGACCTCGACGCGGCCCGCGAAGCCGGCGATGCGGCGAAGATCGCCGAAGTCAGCGACCGCGATCGACAATTACCAGACCCATGTCGTGCCGATCATCGCCGACATCGATGCCGGTTTCGGCAATGCGGAAGCGACCTATCTGCTGGCCAAGAAGATGATCGAAGCCGGCGCCTGCGCCCTGCAGATCGAAAACCAGGTGTCGGACGAAAAGCAGTGCGGCCACCAGGACGGCAAGGTCACGGTGCCGCACGAGGATTTCCTCCAGAAGATCCGCGCCTGCCGCTACGCCTTCCTGGAACTGGGCGTCGAAAACGGCATCATCGTCACCCGCACCGACTCGCTCGGCGCCGGCCTGACCAAGCAGATCGCCGTATTCGAACGAGCCGGGCGATCTCGGCGACCAGTACAACGCCTTCCTCGACTGCGAAGAAGTCGACCGCCGACGAACTGCAGAACGGCGACGTCGTCATCAACCGCGACGGCAAGCTGCTGCGTCCAAAGCGCCTGCCGTCCAACCTGTTCCAGTTCCGCGCCGGAACCGGCGAAGACCGCTGCGTGCTCGACTGCATCACCTCGCTGCAGAACGGTGCCGACCTGCTGTGGATCGAAACCGAGAAGCCGCATGTCGAGCCAGATCGCCGGCATGGTGAACCGCATCCGCGAAGTCATTCCGAACGCCAAGCTGGTCTACAACAACTCGCCATCGTTCAACTGGACGCTGAACTTCCGCCAGCAGGTCTACGACGCAATGGCAGGCCGACGGCCAGGACGTCTCCGCCTATGACGCGACGAGACTGATGAGCGCCGATTACGACGACACCGAACTTGGCCGCGACGGCCGACGAGAAAATCCGCACCTTCCAGGCCGACGCGGCGCGCGAGGCCGGCATCTTCCACCACCTCATCACCCTGCCGACCTACCACACGGCGGCGCTTTCGACCGACAATCTGGCGAAACGCTACTTCGGTGACGAGGGCATGCTCGGCTACGTCCTGAACGTCCAGCGCGAGGAAATCCGTCAGGGCATCGCCTGCGTCAAACACCAGAACATGGCCGGCTCCGACCTCGGCGATGATCACAAGGAATACTTCGCCGGCGAAGCGGCCCTGAAAGCTCGCGGCAAGGACAACACGATGAACCAGTTCGCCAACGTCTGACTTTTCTTCGAAAAGTTGGACGAAGGGCGGACACTGCCTCCCCCCAATTAATTTCAAACGAGGGGAGGCGGGCGACTGCGAGGGCGTCAGAGCAAAGCAGAGCCGGTGGGGGGTAATGCTCGCCACGACTTCTGAACCAAAAGGGCCATCTTCACGGGTGGCCCTTTTTGATCAAGGCGTAAAATCGCGAAGCGATTTTCGCCGACGGGGGGCAAACCTTTGGGAAACAAACGCCGATAGCCCCCGAAACCAACAGCTTGGCAGGAAAAGCGGAATCAGAAGGTGAGGGCTGTCAATGGCCAGACAGGGCGGAGAGCGGACTTTCGCTGCGATTGCGCTAAGGTCCGCTTCGATAGCATCCGGTCCAATCGATAAATTCGCTTCATTGAATAATAATGACGATGTTCTCTTGAACAAGGAGGCGCGCGAAGCCTGAGTTTTGTCTCCGGAACGTGGATGTGATCAGGCGGCAACGCGGCTTCAAAAACTTTCATCGCCTGCAACTAAAGGCCCCGAGCCTCGTTGGACTTTTATTGAGATAAAAGCAACTGGCCAATATTTCCCAGATGGACCGCATAGTCGGGATTGCTTGGGATAGGCGTATGCAACGAAATTTCAGTTGCTTCTCGATAAAGTTTCTCGGCGTCTCCAAGTCGATTTTGACTTTTGGCACTCACTCGCTTCGCCAAACAAAAGCTTCTGTAATATACCAAAAAACAAAGAACGCCCGTAATGTTAAGCTTTTACACGGCCATGCGAAAGTTGATAGCGCACAACGATACCTGAGCTCAAATTCGAAGATGCACTGAGCATCGTAGAGAAGATCGACATCTGATCACCAGGCCAACAGTGCTAGCTGTTTGCTCTCCAAAACCAGTCGTTGGGCGAGACCCAGCCGATGACGGAACTTAGCCCACAGTTTGAGGTCTACGAATTGCGCAGATGTTCACTTTGCTCGCTAGGCTGACATTGATAGTTGAGAGCTCGCTTCACGAATGAAAGTGCCGTTCGGACAAGTTGGAACGGTTTCAAGGTTCAAGAACAATTGGGAAGTGCGCAGCCGACTCAGCCAGCGCCTCCGAATTCCTTATGTGTTGCCCCCTCCTACTTGCTTGCTGCGATACAGAAAACTTTGCGCTTCATTTATCTGGTGGGCAGTAACATCAAGGCTAGATCAGGTACAAGAGCTACCAAAAACCACACGCTAATGAGCGCAACAAGATAAGGAACCGTGTAGCGGAGCAGCCGGAAATACGGAACACCCGTCACGCCCGACGCAACATATAAGTTGAATCCATAAGGCGGGGTGATAAAGCCAATTGACGCACCGACAAGGAAGATGACCGAGAAGTGGATCGGATCAATGCCGACAGAAGCCGCGATCGGCGCAAGGATCGGTGCAAGGATGATAGTGACAGGCAGGCTCTCAAGCACCATGCCGGAAAAGAACACGATGACCATCGACGTGAACAAGACAGCATAGTAGCCGCCCATGCCGGTCACAAAGTCGCCGATTGTCTGCTGTGCACCCAGCAACGACATGATCTGCTGCATCACGACCGAAACCGCAATGAGGGGCGCAAGTATACCAGTGATCTGCGCAGAACGGACAATGATCGAAGGGACCTGTGGGATGGTAAAGCCTTCGACGACAAGCATCTCCAGATAAGATTTCTCCGCAATGGGTTTGTCTTTGTTCGAGCCCATAATCTTGTTCAGCGGATAGCTCACAAGGCCCGCCATTAGACAGAAGGCAACTGTAACGCCAGCGGCCTCTGTGGGTGAGAATTTGCCGGTGTATATGCCCCACAAGACCAACCCGATCGCAAAGAACCCAAGCCAAGCACCGAATGCGGTTTTCAGAATGCGGTTTAATTGCAGAGGGATCAGGTGTCCCCACCCGTTGATACGGCAAATGATCCAGCAGGCCAACTGCATGCCAACAACCATCAGGGCGCCGGGTATGATCCCCGCAACAAAGAGATCCGAAATCGGCAAATTCATCAAGAAGCCGTAGACGATGAAGATGATCGAGGGCGGGATGATAATCCCGACCGTGCCGCCCGCCGCCGCCGTGGCCGCCGAAAAGCGTTCGTCATAACCACCCTTTACCATTTCGGGATGCAGCATCGACCCAATCGTCGCTGTCGTTGCCGAGTTCGACCCCGAAATGGCCGCGAACAACCCGCACGCCCCAAGCGCAGCCATCGCCAACCCGCCTCTGAGCCAGCCCAGACACGCATAGGCGAAATCCGACAACCGCCGCGCAATGCCAGATTTGTTGATCAGGTCGCCGGTCAAGATAAACAAAGGCATCGCAAGAAGGGCGAAGCCTTTGTTGAACACATTCAGAAGCTCGGCGCCCATATTGTCCAGCGTCAGGCTCAAAATGAATGAACAGCCGATGACCCAGTAGGCGATAACCAGAAAGACCGGGACACCCAGCATAAATAGAAGAGTGACAGCAATAGAAACGAGCGTGATTAAAGTACCATCGGTCATCCTGTGCTTTTCCCGATTACAGCCTGCTCGATCAAGGGTTGATCAGTGCGGAGTTTCTTAAAGTCGTCCTGCATATTCTCGATTGCCCGGCCAGCCATCATGACGGCGCAAGCGGAGCCGCGAGCAGAAACCACCATTGCATCGTGTTGTCTGTACCCAGGACGATCTGGAAATTCGACGCAGACAGCGCCACCAGCCGTGATGTGGTGACCATCATGATCAGGGCAAAGCCAAACCAAAGGACGAAATCCAGACACAAACACAGAAACTGGACCGGGCGCGGCATGGCCGTGCGAAACTCGGAAAAGCTCAGATGCGTTCGGGCCGAATGCAATAGGCAGCACCGAACCACGCCATGATCATGAACAAAAGCGGTGGGATCGTGGTCGACCAGGGTTGTTGGTTGGAAAACACGAACCGATCGATCACACCCCAGAATATGATCACGGCAATCCCCAGATAGCTGATCACCATGATGGTCTTCTCAAAGTATCGTTCCAGGAGCGGGACGCGGTGGTAGATCCATGCCAGCAACAAACCTGCTGCCAACAGGAAAACCGCCCCCACAATCCAGGTTGAATCCGTCGAGCGCACTACTGATTTCAAAGAATCCCTGCTCGCCAGGGCCGCGAAAGTTCCGCTATCTCAGACGATATCACATTGTCGCCTCGCTTAAGTCCGCAGAACAAACGCCTGAGCTTTATCGCCAAACGCGGCTGTGTCGTTTTCCTACAAAATGAATACCGATAGAACTTAGGTGAATTCAATTTTTGCGCCTACATAAAGGTCCCATTCGTTTTAGCTACTCATTTCGGACTGAAGGGATCGTAATCCCACGCGTCACCGCCGATCAGTTTCGATATGCCGGAATAATCCATTTCTGCATGCCCGCTGTCGCAGAAATGCGAAAAATCGCCAAAGCATGCGCGGCCAGCGGCGTGGTGCATTGCCCTGACAGCGCAAGACGCCTCCTGCGACAAGCGCAGGTCCTTGCGCATCATCGCGCCCGAAAAACCCGGCTTGTAGCCGTTGGTCGATGGAACCCCATCAGCAAAGCCCGGCAGCGGGCAGTAGTTGCTCAGTGCCCAGTTCTGCCCGGATGCATTGGTGATGATCTCATATGTCCGCTCAAGGTCCAGCCCCAAGCCGTTTGGCCAGCATCAGCGTTTCCGCCGCAGCGATCATCGAAATGCCCAAGCGACATGTTGTTGCAGATTTTCACCCCGATACCGCTGCCCTGTTCTCCAGCATAAAGCAGGTTGCCGCCCATGATCTCCAGATAGGGCTTGGCGCGCGCAAAGGATGCCTCAGTCCCGCCGACAATGAAGTTCAGCTTGCCGATGCGCGCCGCCATCACACCGCCAGTGACCGGCGCGTCGATCATCTCAAGACCCTTTGCGACAGCCGCCGTCCCGACCTCGCGCGACGTGTCAACGTCGATGGTCGAGCTGTCAATCAGCAGCGTGCCGGGTGCTGCCGTTTCCACCAGACCGCCATCGCCCAGATAAACCTTGCGCACATGCTGGCCCTGCGGGCAGCATGGTAATGACCATATCGGCCCCTTCGGCCGCTCGCCGCGATGTATGCGAACCGTAGGCACCCTAATTCGGCGGCCTTGGCCTGCAGCGCCTCGGACAAGATCCAGCGCTTGCACCGTGTGCCCGGCCTTCATCAATTGCTCGGCCATGGGCATGCCCATATTCCCAAGCCCGATAAACCCTACAATCATACTCATGCCTTATTCTCTAAATTTTGCATTGTATCAGACCGTCGGAGGCCGGCGTGCCTCGATTGATCAGCACCGTTTTTGAACTGGTAGAAGTGATTCAGCATACTGTCGAGCGCATATTCTTTGCCCAGGCCGCTCATCTTCATGCCCCCATAGGAGACATTGGATCGCGGTGCCGCGCATTGATTGACCTGCACGAAACCGGCTTCGATGCGTGTCGACATATTCCAGCGCCCGGCTCAAATCGCGGGTCCACAGATTTGCCGACAACCCAAAAGGCGTGTCGTTGGCCTGCTCGATCATCTCGATCGAAAGACGCTGAAGGGCAGAACCGTCGCGATCGGGCCCGAAAATTTCGTCCTGACAGACCTTCTAGTCCAGAGCCCGAGACCATCCAGCAGCGTAGGCGGATAGAAATATCCCCCCTGAAGATAAGGGTCGGTCGGCTCTTCACCGCCAAACAGAACCCTCATCCCGGGAGATGCTCTTTGCGATATCCATATATTTTTTGGTGCGATCAAACTGCTCGGCTGAAATGATCGCGCCCATATCGGTTGCCTCATCCAGCGGATTCCCCAGTTTGATATCACCAAGCCGGGCTACGACACCTTCGACCACCTGATCATAGATGTCTTTATGCACAAAGACGCGTGACCCGGCCGTGCAGGCCTGCCCCTGTCGCGTATAGCGCATGCCGTCGATAATTCCGGGAATAGCCAGATCCAGATCCGCATCCGGCAGAACGATGCTCGGGGTTCTTGCCCCCAAGTTCCAGCGTCACCGTGGCCAGTTTGGGCGCGGCATAGCTGGCAATGGCCTGCCCGACGGGCAGCGAGCCGGTAAACGTCACCTTGCGCACGATCGGGTGTTCGCACAGCGGCTTACCGCATTCCTCGCCATAGCCGGAAATCACGTTCAGCACGCCAGCGGGCAGAAACCTGTTGATGATCTCGGCCAGAAACAGCACGCAAATCGGGGCCTGTTCGGCGGATTTGATGACGATGGTGTTGCCCGCCGTCAATCGCAGGCGCAATTTTAGCCATAAACAGAAACAGTGGCGCATTCCATGGAATGATTCCGGCAATGACGCCGATCGGATCGCGCGTGGAATAGTGCAGCACATCGGGCGACATGTTCGGCACGGTTTCGCCTTTCAACTCACCGGCCAGACCGCCAAACATCCGCAGCAGATCATAGCTGGACGCGGTTTCGGGCCGTGCCTGGGTGCGCAGCGCATTGCCGGTGTCAAGTGCCAGAACCTGAGCGACCAATTCGGCTTCTGCTTCGATGGCGTCAGCGGCTTTTTGCAAGCATCCGGCCACGGTCGCGCGCTGGAACGCGGCGCCAGGACTTCAGCGCCTTATCTGCCGCCTCGCACCGCAGCGTTCACATCTGCCGCGCCGCATTGCGGCACCTGTCCCGATGACGCTCAGGTTGCCGGGATGAATCACTTCGATCATGCGCCGTCGCCTCGGCCGCGCGCAGTGTGCCGTCGACCAGAATTTTGCCCGACAGCCGCTGGCGTCTCAGCCCGCGCATCGCGCGACGCCGCACCTGGGCTATCATCAATTTTGGAGGCGGAGGTTGTGGTCATCGTCATGCTCTCCCGGCCCGCCTTGCGCGACCAATCGGTGCGCAAAACATGAAGTCTCGTCGATCAAATGGTGCGGGAAGCCGGGCTGCGAACATGCAGCCAGGCCTCGATCTGTAAAGGTTAGCCTGCAAATCAGGCTCGCCACCAACGGCGGGGCTCGACGTTCTCGACCAGCATGTCAGCCGGGATTTCCCGCGCGATCCGGTGAACCTCGGTATAGGTGTCGATACCGCCGGCCCAGCCGTTGATACGCTCACGCCATTGCTCCCATGGCTCCGGCACATGCTCGGGTGCACACATCTTGCGCCGCCTTTTGGCGTTCTTCATCCGACAGCGGAACAAATCGCGTGTTGTTCTGGGCGAAGATCGTTCCGGGAAGCTGCGGCACCGAATGGCCGACCGTATTCACCAAGGGCGGCTTCGTGCGCACCCTGGATCAATGCCTGCGTGAAGTAGGCCGATTCCATGACCGCATCCTGCAGATGCGGCTCCAGACCCTCGAATACTTCCAAGTTCATGGCCGTATGTTCAAAACCCGAAAAGAAGCGCAGATCGATGACCTGGCTGACGACCGGCGACATGTTGGCATAAGCCACCGCCGAAGACCACGTCTCAGCACCGTCGATCAAGCCCTGCTTGAGGCCGTCCAGCGTTTCTTCCCAGGCAATCGGCGTCGGGTTGAGATTGAGCAGCTCCATCGCAATCCGTCCCAGTTGTGTGCCGGTCACGCGGTTCTTGGTGCCGAACAACTCTTCGATCTTGGTGACATCCGGGCGTCTGTCCATTTCAGACCCATCTGCAAGCCCACGCAGCTGGCAACCGAGAACAGGAACTGCAAGTTGTGCCGTTTGCGCAGCGGCTCGCGTAGAATTTGTTCGCTCGCTGGGTGATAGAGGAAGTGGTACAGCGAAGCCCGCGTCGGGAACTGATAGGCATAGTCCAGCACGTTGTAGTACGGTGCACCACCTGCCGAGTTCTGGGTCGAAGCGGCATAGATGTCGACGATGCCCTGCTGGGTCTTCTCGACGCAAGACAGCTGGCCACAAATCTGGTTGTCCCCGATAAATTCAACGCGAATTTCGCCGTCCGTGCGCTCTTCAAGATCACGGGCAAATTCAAGACACCCGGCACGTTCAATCAGCAGGTTGCGCTCGTTGAATCCTGAGGCACCGAACTTCAGCGTGTGCTTGGCGGGCTTGCGAGAACCGTTTTTCATAGCTGGAATTGCGGCCTTCGCCAGTTGTGGCAGAGTCAACGCCCCACCAGGGTAGCCGCGCCCAAACAGTGTCGACGACAGACCATACGTGCCAGCCACACGTAACAGATTTCGTCTGGATATCCGTTCACTTACAAATTTCGATGTACATAGTTTTCCTCCCTAGTCCTGTTTTAGTATGGCCGTTATTCGGACTTTGTTTTGGGGTGTCATCGAACCCGGTCATTCATCCCAGATTGGCTACCTCGCCCGACCGTGACCGCGCTGCCAACCAACCGCCTTCAACCTTGATTTCGGATCCGTTGATGAAGCTGGAATCGTCACTGGCGAGGAAGATCGCGGCACCCGGCGATGTCCTCTGGCTGACCCCACCGGCCGATCAAGTTTTCAGACGCCCAGGCAGGTCCCAGTATCATCCGCTTCGGCGAAGCTCTGATTGAAAGGTGACGCAATCATTCCCGGCGCAATTGCATTCACGCGGATATTCTTGCCCGACAGGTCAGCCGCCATAGCGCGCGTCAGGCCCAAAACGCCAGATTTTGCTGCCACATAGGCAACCCGGTTTGGCCGCCCCATGAAGCTTGCGATCGAGGCAACATTGATGATGTTTCCGGCTTTCTGCGTCAGCATCTGCGGCAGAACCGCCTGACGAGCAGATAGAACGGCCCACCCAGATTGATGTCGATCATCTGGTGCCAGTCGTCCTGAGTGTGTTGCATCAAGCCCTTGATGACTCGCGCGCCTGCATTGTTCATCAACACATCGATGCGACCAAGTTTTTCGACAACGCCATCGGCCATT
Source organism: uncultured Gammaproteobacteria bacterium (assembly GCA_963752745.1). Lineage (GTDB taxonomy): Bacteria > Pseudomonadota > Gammaproteobacteria > DSM-19610 > DSM-19610 > Thiogranum. The sequence continues at coordinate 141,370 of CAVWAK010000029.1, read as the reverse complement.
GCAACCGCGGCGTTCTGACTGCGCACATCCAGCGCCACCGCTATCGACTTGCCACCAAGTTTTTGGGCAACTTCTTTCGCGTTTTCTTCATTTATGTCTGCGACAACTACATTCGCGCCTTCTGCTGCAAACGCTTTGCAAATCGCCGCTCCAATACCGCGCCCGCCACCGGTCACGATCACTACTTTATCTCGAAGCTTCATTGGCTACTCGCCGCCTCCATCATCACAGTGGAAATCTCTGTTCTGTACGCTTCTATGTTTCTTGCTTGCAAATATCTGTACCTTCTCGAAGAAGGTGTTTTTTCAAACATGTGACCGCCAATTGCGGCCCCTCCACGCACGACGGTAGATCAGGCGCAACGTGTTGAATGTCAGTTTTTTGACATTCAGAGAATTTGTCTAAGTTTGGAAGGATTTACGATGCCAATCTGGCGGCGCTTATTATATATGATGCCGTCGGATACAAATTTCCGTAATATGGCAGTCACATATTGACGCCTGGAAAGAACCAGTGTGGCTAGTTCTTCATGAGTGATGTGTAAAACTGGGTCAGCCCCAGTAGGAATACGGGTAGAGACCTCAGCATGTAGTTGCAACAAGATCCGCGCTAATCGCTGTTCCACACTATGACCTGAAATATCACTAACCCGTGCATGCAGTTGCTGTTGACGCTTTAAGAGAACTCGAACCAATATGACTCCAAGTTCACCATCCAAATGCATCTGGTCGAAAAATTCGTCGCGGCTGAAACATGCTGTTTCTACGGTCTCAAGAGCTATCCCATTAGCATCCCTAATTGCTGTGGGTCTTAGCGCCGAAAGCCCCAGCAGACTGCCGGGACCATGAATCTTTAAAAGTGTTTCATGGCCATTTTCATCCGTGCAGGTTGATTTGACGGTTCCGGATTGCAATACATAAACGTGATTTGCTTCATCACCTTGAAAATAAAGGGGGTCGCCACTATCAAAATGCCGCCTCCTACCCAATGTGATAAGTTTGCGCAGATATACCTCGTTCAGGTCGCGCTCTAAGTCGATTCCGTCACTGATTTTAAAATCAGGCATCACACATCACAATCATGGTCAGGGACTTTACCGATGATTTTCATACGGTGAATATTTTGAACAATCGAAATAGGAACTAGCACAACTTTAGCAACCCACAGCAAGAGCTTTCAATGGCTGCTCTCAAGCAAAGTGACAATGGTCTCGATGATCTTCAGATCAAATTACGCTGGGCGTGATGGATCAACTCCTATTTCGCAATGTGAACTTTGACCAGGCTTCGATTAACAAGGAAAGTCTCCAAGCAGACTTTCGTTGCGAAATGGTCAACGGTCGGCTTTGGGCCGAAGCTCGCATCTTTTGGGTCGCGATAATAGGGAGTTATCGAGAGTTTGCCCTGACAACTAATCGCAAAACACAACTCTAACCAGGCGGACAGACTGACTGAATTCAAATTTCACTTCGAGGTCTTGAATGGGCGGCAAGCAGAACTTCAGACATAATTGAGATCCATTGTCACCAATAGCCATAGCTGACATTCGTGTCGTCTCCCAAGCGATAAATCTGAATTTCAGCTTCCCGCCCATTATAAGACCAATCCAGAATTTCTATCCCGTTTGAAGCGGACAACTCCATCATATGAGATTATCTTGGTGTCGGCATTGTTACCGGACAGAGCGGGAGACGAAGGGGTTCTACTCATGCATATTCAGGTGAACACAGACAAAAATGTGAAAGGCGGACAAGACTATGATCGGACCAATCAGATGGGACCGATCAGTGGCAACCAACAAGTGTTTCAAACTCTTGATAAAACCAAACAACAATCGGTTCAGGAATTTCGGACTGCAATCTCCTTGTTCATGAACATCTTACAATGCTGCTGAACTCCACCTAACTATAAACCAAAGTTTCGACACCTTCCATCCGTGCCTTGATCTGCAAAGCAAGATATTTGGAGAACTGGCGTGACAGGGCAAGATTACCTCCGTGAAACCAGAGCGCCCTGTGAGCAGTCGGTTTCCACATATTTCGCAACTCGCCCTCCCAAGGACCGGGGTCACTAGGCACACCGGAACCATAACCCCAGAATCGACCGATTTGCTTTGCCAGGTCAGGTGAGATCAGTTCCGCGACTGTATCATCAAGGGAAGTATAGCCAGTTGCGTGGATAATGAGATCGGCTTCGACCACATCACCATCAGCCATCTTCAAGCCGTTAGCAACATAGCCCTCGATATCGATGCCCGCTTTCAGACCCACCTCGCCATCGATGATCAATTGAGACGCGCCGACGTCGATATAATATCCGGAGGCTGTACGCATCGCCTTGGCCATCAGTCCGGAATTGTCGAGACCGAAATCCCACAGGAATCCGGTTTTACTCAGCGCTTCATAAAACGGCGCATCAAGGCGGGCGATTTCATCGTAGAGCGGCCTTTGGGCTTCCACTAACATTGCGTAAGGCAGACCGGCATTTATCATGTCAGCTTTTTCGGTGGTGATCCCGTTTGCCAGAGCTGCTTCAGAATAGAGACTTTCGAAACCGAGTTTCATAAGCGTTTCTGATTTAACGATGATTGATGATGATCGTTGGATCATTGTTACATCAACGTCATTTTCCCACAGGTCGAGACAGACATCGTGGGCGGAGCTGGCAGATCCGATGACAGCAACCTTGCGGCCTGCGTATTCGCTGCCGTCACCATATTGGCTGGTGTGGATGACGTCGCCGATGAAGGGCACGATCTCGTCAATTGTAGCCATCTTTGGAGCACCATATGCTCCGGTTGCCAATACCAGATGCCGGGGCGTCATGGTGATATTCTCGCCATCTCGCCCGATTTCGACTTGCCAACGTTGAGCTTTTTCGTCCCATTGTGCCGAGGTGCAGGTGCTGTCTGTCCAGTAATTCAGTTCCATGATGGAGACATAGGCTTCAAGCCAATCGCCCATCTTGTCTTTGGGAGTAAAGACCGGCCAATCATCAGGGAAAGGGAGATAGGGGAGATGGTCGTACCAGACGGGATCGTGCAGTACGAGCGAGCGGTAACGGTTGCGCCAGGAGTTGCCCGCACGCGCGTTCTTCTCGATTACAAGGTTTGGTACACCTAGACGCCGTAGTCGCGCAGCTAGCGCGATGCCACCCTGCCCCCCTCCAATGATCAGGCAGAAGGGTTGGTCCTTGCGGCCTATACGGGCTTCGCATTCTTCTTTCAACTCTTTCCAGTTCGGACGGTTTTTGCGGGCAAGGTGTTGCGTACCTTTGATCCGCAATGTTCCGGCTTTCTCTTCATGTCCGTGCAGCGATTCCAGTGTAGTAAGGATGGAACGGCATTTGCCGTTGATTAACCTCACATGCCCCCCGCCTGACCCCTGTAAGGTGTTGAAGGAAATAAGAGCCTCGATGTAGTCTCCGGACTGCCAGGCGTTGCCATCGATAAGCCAGTTTTGAGGCTTGGCGCGCGCCAGTGTTGCGCGCAGCATCGATGCGATATCTTTGCGGCCTTCGAATGTTTTGATGTTCCAGGTGAGGGCCAGCAAGTCGCGCCAGAAGCAACGGGTGTCGAAACGCTCAAGAGCACTGACTATGCAGCCAGCGTCCAGATCAGTTGCAAGCCCTTCGAGCCAGTCTTCGACGATTTTGTTGGACATGGTCCTTGATTTTCAGAAATGTGCCAATAGAGAAACCCGCGCCGCCGACAAGGCGGTGACGTGGTATTTGTAATCAATCCAGATGGATCGCTTTTTCCTGCTCAATGCTCTGCTCGGCAGCGAGAACGATGCGCAGGCTGTTGACCGCAGCATCCATTGATTCAGAAAGATCGAGGTCCTCGTTGATAGCGTGCAGGAAGAATTCCTGTTCGCGGTCGCACAACTCCTGATGGCCCGGCTCCTCGTCCATGCGCATGATCTCATCAGGCTTGGCGAAGTTCTTGTTTGCATCAACCTCGGCGTGGTGGATCTTGATCGCATTGGTCTTGGTGTGCTGATCAATATCGGCGGAGTCGGAGAGCTCGTCGCCCTTCTTCTCGCCTTCGCCATCCTGCGGAACGACGATCGAAACGGCACCCTTGGGCCCGACAACGTCTTTCACGAAGAAAGCGATCTCGCTCATCATCGGGCCCCAGCCGGCTTCATACCAGCCGACCGACCCGTCGTCGAAGGTGACATGGAGATGGCCGTAATTCTGCTTTGAAGCGTCACCCCACAACTTGGCACCGATGCCATGCACGCGCACCGGCTTGGCGCCTGTCAGCTGGCACATCACATCGACATAGTGGACGCCGCAATCGACGATCGGGATCAGCGAGTCGATCAGGTTCTTGTGCCAATCATAGGCGGCACCGCTCGACTGCTGGTTGAGGTTGAGGCGCATGACGAGCGGTTTGCCGAGGGTCTTGCCGACCTCAATGAACTTCATCCAAGAAGGGTGGACGCGCAGGATATAGCCGAGCACCAGTTTGCGGTTTTTTGCGCGTGCAGCATCGACCACTTTTTGCGCGTCTTCGATATTGGTGGCTATCGGCTTTTCCATAAAGACATGGCAATTGGCTGCGATTGCCTTGAGCGCATATTCGGCGTGCGTGTTGGGGTAGGAATTGATCGAAACCGCGTCGGGCTTTGTTTCCTTCAGCGCGGCGTCAAAGTCCTCATACAGCGGGATAGCCTGAGAATTGTTCGGGAATGTCCTTTCGGCTTTTGATCGACCGGCTCATGATACCGACGATCTCGAAGCCGTCCATGTTGTGATAGGCGTTGGCATGGGACACGCCCATATTGCCGAGACCGACGACCAGCACTTTTACCTTGTCTGCCATTTTAATGCTTTCTCCATTGCCAGGATTCGACAGGCGCACCGAGAGCCGGGAGAAATCATGCTTTCGGTGCGCCTGCCGACAATCACGATGCGAAGCAGACGGTGCATGGGAGGAGCCACCGCCTGCTCATGTATCCCGACCGATCCTTACTTCACAACGTTGGCGAAGAAGTTGGCTTTGATCTTCTCGAGATCAACCGCCTTCATGTCATCGGTCAGCGCGTAGCCTGCCGCATCGGCGCGGACCTTAGCCTTGTCAAAGGTGTTTGCCGGGCCGACGAGTGCGTTGGTGACGACATCGTTGACATCGACCACTTTCTTGATCTGACCGATTTTCGACAGCGTTTCGAAATAGGCTTTCCAGCTGTCAATATCGTGCCAGCCCCAGCCCTCGCGTTTCGACATGTCGCCGGTGAAGACTGCAGCAAGCTGCAACATCGATTCGGTGCCGAGCTCCGGTCCAAGGTTCTTTTTGACAGCTCGGGAACTCATCGAAGACGATCTGGGTTGCAGCGCGCGGATTTGCGTCGGCGAATTCCATACCCATCGCCCAGCCGCGCAGATAACTCTCTAGACGTGCCTTCTTGTCGGCATCTTCAAGGTCGGCCTTGCGAACCACGAAGGTGTTGGCCGGGAACGTTGAGTGTTGTTGGCCGAGCCAGTATTCGAAGTCGAGACCCTTGCCCTGCCAGTCGGCGCGCAGACCTTCCCAGGCGAGTGCGGCATCGCCCTCGCCGGTAGCCAGAACCGTACCCCATTGCGGCCAACCGGCCTCGATGATACTTGATCTTCTTGGGATCAGCACCAGCAGCGGCAAACATCGGGTCGGCGATCGACTGCCAGGCGGCGGAGCCGAGCAGAACCGTCTTACCTTCGAGCTCTTTCAGGTCGGTGACGCCTTCGCCCTTGCGGAAGGCGAAGTTGAACACGTCGACCGCGCCCATGTTGAAGACCGAAACGAGGTTCATGTCGTTCTCGATAGCGAAGGAGAACACGCCGGGAGACGGGAAGCCCATATCGGCCTGGCCGACAGCGACGAATTTCACCGTCGCCGTGCCGTCCGAAGGACCAGGCTGCATTTCGGTTTCCAGATCGCCGAAATAACCCATCTTCTTGCCGACCCAGTAGCCGTAGTCGTCGAGCACTTCCAGAGTGCCGCGCGGCGAGATCCATGTGAATGGATCAGCGGCCTGGGCAGCGCCGGCAAACAGTGCCGAGCCGCCGGTCGCGGATACGGCGACGGTGCCTGCGGCGGTTACCTGAAGGAATGTCCGGCGGGATACGCCCTTGCTCCCAATTTTGTTTCCGATTGTCGTTTTCATGACTGCTCCCTTTAACTTCGGCGCATATGTAGGCGGTCTCACGGGGAGCCGAAGGATTCCCGTGTCAGACCGTTGTTTTGGGTTGAATGGGTGCGTTGGTTTTCATGCCTCCCAGCTGGCCCATTTCTTCCCGATCAGGAAAAAGGTGACGTAGATCAGAATGCCGAGGATCGAGAGAATCAAGATCACGGCGAAGAACTGCGGCATCTGCAAGCATGGCCGAGATAGGTAGTCAGCCGGTTGCCGAGGCCGAAGCCGCCGCCGACCATCTCGGCGCCGACCGCGGTCAGCAGGCCGAAGATCGCGCCGATCATCAGACCGACGACGATCATCGGCATGGCCATCGGAACGCGGATTTTCGTGAAGATCTGCAACGTGGTGGCCCCGAAGGAACGGGCCAGCGCGATCTTGGCGAGGTCTGTCCGGCGGAAGCCGGTCGCCGCGTTGATCATCACCATCGGCCCCGAGGCCAGCGCCACCGCGATGATGCGCGGCTCATAACCGAAGCCGAAGCGCAGGATGAGCAGCGGGACGAGCGCCAGCATCGGCGTCGTGACCAGCATCAGGATGTAGGGCGCGACGACCTTCTCGGCGAAGGGGAACTGCGTGATGACGGCTGCCAAAATCAACCCGATCGAGGCGCCGACCGCGTAGCCGACGAACAGCTCGACCAGCGTATGGCCGAGATGCGGTGCGATGAACTCGAAATCAGTCAAACAGCGCGTAAACGATGCTGGACGGTGGCGGCATGACGTATTGCGGCACTTCCCAGAGCCTGATTAGCAGCTTCGGCCCCGCCAATAATGACCACCGCGACGGCAATGATGGTTACGATCTCCAAGATAGTTGCGCGAATCGGAGCCCGCTCCGAATAGCGACGGGGCGGTCAGCGATCCGCCACCAGCCACTGTCTTTTTTCTTGCCGAATTCGGGGATTTTCCCGCCCAGTGCATCGCTCGCCATTATGCTGCTCCCGCCGCAGCCATCGGTTGCGCTTCATTGTTGTCATCGTCGTAGCGCTGTTCCGGGTTGCTGCTGGATTTCTGCCTTGATCTCATTGACCAGATCGAAAACCTCCTTGGAGGCCAGCATGTCGAGTGTGCGTGGGCGGGGCAGTGTGATCTCGAAGACCTTTGCCAGCCGCCCCGGCCTCGCCGACATCACGAAGACACGGTCGGACAGGAATACGGCCTCAGTGATGTTGTGGGTGATGAAGAGGATGGTCTTCTTCGTCTCGAGCCAGATTTCCTCAACCAGCATGTTCATTTCGTCGCGGGTGAACGCGTCGAGTGCGCCGAACGGCTCGTCCATCAGACAGGACAGACGGGTTGAATGAAAGCGCGCGCACGATGGCGGCGCGTTGCTGCATGCCACCGGACAGTTCGCGCGGGAATTTGTTGCCGAACCCGCCGAGACCGACGCGTTCGAGCAGCTGCTTCAATGCGCTTTTCGTCCGGCTTCTCGCGCTTGATCTCGAACGGGAAATCTGATGTTGCGATCAAGATTGCGCCAGGGCAGCAGATTGGCTTCCTGAAACACCATGCCGATCTGAGGATGCGGACCAGTTACCGGCTCGTCGTCGAGCAGAACATCGCCGCTGGTCAGCGGGTGCAGTCCTGCGACCGACCACAAAAGTGTGGTCTTGCCGCAGCCGGACGGGCCTACAACGCAGGCGAACTCGCCGTCTTTCACTTCCATGTTGAGAATTTGTCGATCGCGTGCAGAGGTCCCGACTTGGGTGTCGTAATACTTCGTTGCGTCACGGATGACGAGCTTTTGATTGGTCGAACTCATTGGGCAACACTTCCGGCGCCACACTTCTGAACAGCGTCAACCGGTCATCCTGGAAATGAACTTCAATTTTCTGCAACATGTTTCTCCACCCTGGTCGAATCATAAATACGCTAGCCGTGTCCGGCTGGCTGTCACTATTCGGCAATCGGATGCTTCCCGAGCTGCCCCTCCCAAACAGCATTTCATGTAACTTACCTACATATATTTCAGTATTGCAAGAGCATTATTGAATTTTTTAAGCTGTTGCGAAAAAATACGAAGCTCATTGACAAAATTCATGTTTGTTTCCTACACTTCATCCGCACTGTCTGTCGGTGCTGCAGTTGGAAGAGAGACACGAAATGAGCTACCAGTCCCTATTTTGTTATGGTTGGGATTTGGCCGAAGCAGATAGCCTCGACGATCTGGCAGTCACGTTTCGTGACCGCGGAATAAATGCGATTACATTTGCTGCGGCTATCATGCCGGCAAATTCATACGCCCTCACGGGAAGGACGGGAAAGTATTTTTCCCGGAAGACGGCACTGCCTATTTCAAAACCGAAGCCTCGCGATATGGCGAGATCAAGCCCCAAGAAAACAGCCTGCTGACAAGCCGCGACATGTTACGCGAATGCTGCGAATTGCCGAATATGGACGTGACGGCCTGGATCGTTCTGCTGCATAATTCCAGGATAGGTACTGAGCATCGGGACCATTGTGTTCACAATGCTTTCGGTGATTCCTATCTTTACAGCCTGTGTCCGTCGTCGCCCGAAGTGCGCAATTTTGCGGTGGCGCTTTGCTGTGATGTGGCGGAAAATTATCCTGTCGCCGGGCTTACGGTAGAGTCGCCCGGGTTCCCGCCCTACCAGCACGGATATCATCACGAATTTGCACTTGTTCGGCTGAACGATTGGCTGCACAACATGCTGGGGCTTTGCTTCTGCGATCACTGCGTTGCAGCGGCAAGTGAAAAAGGAATAGACGCCAAAAGGCTTGAAGGTCCGCACCGCAGCTGCGATTGAGACCTATCTCAATGCGGATTTCGATTTCGACGATGACATGGCGACTGCATTTTGGCAGGCCGATACGGTAATGGACGCTGAACTGTCTGTCTTCCTGCGCTTTCGATGTGATCAGGTGACATCGCTGGTGTCGCGTATTCGTTCGGAAATGCCGAGGCGACAAGACGCTCACCATCATCCCCTCCGTCGCTCGTCCGACCGGGGGCGCCTGGTACGAAGGCACCGATCTGGTGGCTATTGCAAAGGTTGCAGATTATATCGAGGCTTGCTTCTACGAGCCTTCGGTATCTCGCATCGCCGGTGATCTGCATGATATTGGAAGACGGATCGGTGGAACTTCGAAGCTGCGCGGTATTCTGCGCCCTGCATTCCCGGACCTGCAGAGTGCGGGTGATGTTGCGGGCGCGGTCGAAACACTGCGCAAGGGCGATGTGCAGGGTATCAGCTTCTACAATTACGGGCATCTAAAACGGGTTTCGCTCGACTGGATAGGCGCTGCGCTTAAGGGCAATAATACATGAACCGGTTTGCTGGAAAAATTGTCCTTATTACCGGTGCTGCTGGAGGCATCGGCAGAGAACTTTGTCGAAACTTTGCTGTAGAAGGCGCGAAGATCGGTGCAATCGACCGCGACAATAAACTCACCGAATTTGCTGAAGAACTGCGCGGTTCCGGCACGGAAGTTTCCATTGCAATCTGTGACATCGGCGATGCGGCAACGATGCGCGATGCAGTGGGCGGCATCGAGAAGGACCTTGGCGCTTTCGATATCGTGGTCAACAATGCCGGCTTTTCCGGTGCGCCAGTTCTGGAGCAAACCACCGCTGAAATCTGGGCATCCGATATTAATGGCAATCTCAACGGCGCCTATCACTGCACATCTGCGGCGATTGAGGGAATGAAGGAAAAGGGTGGTGCGATTGTCAACATCTCATCGATTAACGGCATCACGGCTCTGGGCGACCCGGCCTATAGCGCGGCGAAAGCGGGACTGATCAGCTACACCAAATCGCTGGCCATGGAATATGGACGCTTTGGCATCCGGGCGAATGTCATATGTCCGGGAACCGTGCGCACGCCTATCTGGGACCATCGCATAGAAAAAGAGCCGGAAATTTTTGAACGATTGGTGCGCTGGTATCCACTGAAACGGGTGGCCGATCCTATTGACATTGCGCGCGTCGTCATGTTCCTCGCCAGCGAAGATGCGGCGGCAATCACCGGTGCCATGCTGCCAGTTGATTGTGGCCTGTCAGCCGGAAATATCGTGATGACCCGGGAATTGACTGTGACTGAACTTTAATGTGTTCGGTCACGCTCAAACTACGGAAGATGTGAATAACGTGAGTCGAACAAGGTGCCCTTAAAAGCAATGCGCCCGACCCAATTAAAGGCGATGGCAATAACCCGCACAAGCCTTCAAGCGGGCTTGAGGCATATGAAGCTGTGCGCGGACGGGCACCCTCCGCAGACATGATCCTGCAGATGCGTGAGTTACTGGAGACACTCAAACCGGCAGAAGCACGGGTTGCTGCAGTCATTCTGAAAGACCCGGAATTTGCCCTTCATGCCAGCAGTGCGACACTGGCTGAACGCGCCGAGGTGAGTGAGCCGTCGGTAACACGTTTCTGCCGAACGCTAGGCTGTGCTGGAGTGCGTGACTTCAAACTACAGCTGGCGCAGAGCCTTGTGGTTGGCGCCATATATTTCAGCGACCGAGTCGCAAATGCCCATGTGGATTCACCGCTTTCATTTCGTAATGTCGTTTTTCAAGGAGCTCGTCAGGCAATCGATCTTGCGGAGGCCCAGATAGACGACGCTAAGGTCGTCGCCGCAATCGACATTGTTGCCGGTGCACGTCGAGTATTGGTGTTCGGCGTCGGCGGCGGATCAACATCGTTGGCACAAGAAACACAGTTTCGTCTGTTTCGTTATGGCATCAGCGTCACCTCCTATCTCGATCCTTATCTTATCCGCATGGTAGTCTCAACAGTCGGACCTGAAGATGCAGTTATTCTGATTTCTGCGACTGGGCGTACCAAGGAAATTATCGAGGCGGCTAGTATCGCGCGGCAGTACCATGCCCGCACGATCGCAATTACCAGGGACGGTTCGCAACTGGCCCAGGCTGTCGATGTGCCATTGACGACCAAAATTCCCGAAGACTCTGATGTGATGAAACCAACAGCATCGCGCTACGCATTTTTAGTGGCCATGGATCTACTGGCCACTGGCGTTGGTTACAAGCTCGGCCTGTCCGCCCAGGAAAACCTGAGACGGGTGAAATTCAACCTCATGAACATTCGCGAAGGCGAAGTACTGGAGCCGCTTGGTGACTGATGTTGAAAACGGCAACGGACTTAAAATCGATATTGTCCTAAAGGGCGGCATCATCATCGATGGCACTGGTGCAGACCGACACAAGGCGGACATTCACATATCCGGTGATCGGATCGTAGCGGTGAATACAGCGAACGGGGATGTCCGTGATAGCGGCGCCCAAATTGTCGATGTCAGCGGCAAAATCGTGTCGCCAGGCTTCATCGACGTGCACACGCATGATGACAATGCAGTGCTTGTTAATCCCGGCATGGCGGCGAAAATTAGTCAAGGCGTCACTACGGTGATCGGCGGTAATTGCGGTATCAGTCTTTCGCCGATTGTGCCGGATGATCTGCCGCCGCCTCTGAATTTGTTAGGCAGCAAGTCAGCATTTCGTTTCAGTCGATTGAAAGATTATGTCGAGGCGGTCAACGCGGCGTCACCCGCGATCAACATCGCCGCGCTGATCGGCCACCAAACTCTGCGTGTCGGTGTCATGAAGGATTATCTTCGCAAGGCAACCGCGCGAGAAATCGACAGGATGCGCGTTCTGCTCGAGGATAGCCTGGACGCTGGCGCAATTGGGTTTTCGACAGGCCTCTGGTATAAGCCCAACGCCGCTGCCGACGTCGAGGAAGTGGTGGCGCTCGCTGAACTTCTTTCTGATCGTGGAGGCGTATATACTACGCATATGCGCGACGAACATGACGGGGTGATGGATTCGCTTCGTGAAACCTTCGAGACCGCGAACCGTGCAAATGTGCCAGTAGTCGTTTCACATCACAAATGCGCAGGGCCAAAGAACTGGGGTCGTACCAAGGAAACACTGCCCTATATCGAAGAAGCCCGCGACAAACAACCAATCTACCTAGATGCTTATCCTTACAATGCAGGTTCCACCGTGTTAGAGCCGCAAATGGTCGACGAGGCGATCCGCATCATGGTCGCCTGGTCGGTTCCGCACCCGGAAATGGCTGGCAAAGACCTCGCCGATGCTGCCAAGGAATGGAACATTTCGCAACGCGATGCAGCAGTGAAACTGGCGCCTGCCGGTGCCATTTATTTCCAGATCGATGAAGAAGATATGCGGCGCATTCTTGCCTATCCACCAACCATGATCGGATCGGACGGGCTACCGCACGACACCCATCCACATCCGCGACTATGGGGCACATTTCCCCGCGTTCTGGGTCGCTATGCTCGTGAGGAAAAACTGTTTTCGCTAGAGCAGGCGGTGCACAAAATGACTGGGCTTTCTGCGAAAAATTTCGGACTGAAGGATCGCGGCGTGGTGCGCACGGGAGCGTATGCGGACCTGGTTGTTTTTGATGCAGATGAAATTTCCGACCGCGCCACTTTTGACAATCCGACACGCTCTGCCGCCGGTATCGAGCATGTCTTTGTTAATGGCATGCTTTGCTGGTCGATGGACGGTGATACTGGTAAGCGAGGTGGCCGGTTCATCGCGCGAAGCGGCTAATACTCGTTTGCTCTCGATGAGCGCCATAGAACCCTTTTTTCTGCCAAATGATTGATGGGTCCTTTTGCAACTGATGGGAAATACGCGCGCTAAGCGAGCGGCTTGTACGCTATTGCCTCAATCTCGACCAATATGTCGATCATCAGGCGCGATTCCGCTGTTGAGCGCGCTGGCGGATTTTTAGGGAAAAAGCCCGCGTATGTTTTGTTGAACTCGCCAAAGTTTTCTGCATGCTTCAACCACACCGTGGTCTTGATAACATCAGACAACGCGCAACCAGCCAATGCCAGCGTTGCGGCAACATTTTCGAGTACTTTTGCTGTTTGTTCGCTGATGCCTCCATCAACGATTTTTCCATTTTTATCTACCGGAACTTGGCCCGAAACGTAGACGAAATCCCCAGCCCTGACCGCCGGTGAGAGGGGCACATGGGATACGCCGAGGTGCTGAATTTTTGACATCGATAGTCTCCAGTTTCTTATTAGTAAAAACGTTGATTTTTTTCGAACTTTCTACTCCGTTCAACAACTTCCAGTCGGTTTTGAGCTCAGTATGACTTACCCCGAGCGTCTACCGGCAATGCGCCCGTAAGCCGGTCTTCTGACACAACAAACATGTAATCGAACAGATTGGTGACCACGCAGGTGTGATTGGGCAATATACGAATACGCTCCCCAACCGCAGGTCGGTTACAGCATTTCGAAATATCAAGATACCCGTGCTCTTCATTCAACTGATATATCTTTGCATCAGGGTACTCTATGATATGGCCATATCCATTGAGCCCTATCAAATCGCTGGTCAGGGCTTTCGAGCCGGCATCGATAATTGCCCGCTCGGGTGCTGGGGTACTAACAACAGTTGCCATTATCATCATTGCACATTGATCCAGGGTAGCGGTGCCATAGGTCATCAATGCACGATCATTGTATATGTAGGTTCCGGCGCGATATTCGGTAACAGGGGACAGTCCTTCCTTCGACCACATATCCGGGCTTCCACCCGAGGTCACTGTTTCAACCGCTATTCCAGCGGCGGTGCAAGCAGCAATAGCAGCGTCCAAAGCCTCGCACGATAGCTGCCGTTTTCCCGCAGCCGGATAGGTCATCAATCCACCGAAAAAAAGTTCGTCATAACCAATAATATATCGTGCCAATTGGCAAATGGCATTTGGGTCGGAAAGGCCGCAACGGGCGGCACCGGTATCGCATTCGATCAGTATCGTAATTTTAGAATCAGCTTTGCGAGCAGCAATCAGGACCTCATCAACCGCCCTGACGCTATCTGCCACAACCGAAAGCTGACAGCGCCGCGCTACCTCAGCGAGTCGATCAATTTTGCAAGGGCCAAAGGTCATTGTTGTCAAGAAGATATCAATAATACCAGCATCAACCATGACTTCCGCCTCGCCCACCGTCTGGACGGTTATGCCGACAGCTCCCAGCTCCATTTGTCGCAAGGCCCATGCCACACTGCGATGAGTCTTAATGTGCGGCCGGTTTTTTATGCCGCTCTCATCACAATGTGCTTGCCATCGTTTGAGATTGTCTTCAGCAATCCCTACGTCGACAAGGACCGCCGGGGTTTCCAGGTTTTCAAGTGTCCTGTCCACACGCAAAATTCGACTGGTTAACGTTTCTGTCAAATTGGACATGTCACTTATCCTGGAGTTGGCTGTTTCTTCCGCTCAATTGATAAATCGTCAAGACTCCCTAAAGTGAGGTTGCATTATCAATTATCGAACCAGCCCTCTTTGAGATAGCGCATATATTCAAACACGACGCCGTGCTTTCGAACAAACACTACCTCCAGAAAATCACCCACAATGAACGGCGGAATTAATATTTCGCAATCTTTCAAATATGGTTCGATCTCTTTTACCCGAAAGGCAATATGCGGATTATCTCGCACTATGGCCGGCACTTTGCTGTCCTCGCGGTAGCGCAGGAATTCAATGTGCTCAGGATGATTGCGGGGATTGGTTACCCAGATTTTACTAGCTTCAACCCAATCTTCGTTTGGCTGAGGTTCAGTTGTTGTTATTCCAACATGGTCAAAAACATATTCCAACATTATCCAACCCTCACAACTTCACCGGATCGGGCAAATTCCTCGGCTGCCAGTGTTGCCTCTAAAGCAGCTGTCGCATTTTCAGGCGTGCCGATGGAAACGACTTCACCAGTCAATGCACAGTTTGCAAAGTAGGTGAATTCATCCCTTAACGCGCCACCTCTGACGCCGTTGAACATCGGCCAGTAGGTAGTGTCAGGGGAGTGCAACCTGTCACCATCAACAACCGCGAGGTTGGGAAAAGTATCCTGCACATGAATTATACCTTCCGTACCGATAATCGACATGCGTTCGTCAATATCAAATGGAGTCTTTTCGGGCATACACCAGACAGTTTCCAGTGTTGCGCTTGCACCGCCTGCAAAACGGTACATTGTCTGACCAATGTCAGGGTGCTTAAGGCCACGCACATCAACTGTTTGGGCATAGGCTGAAACGATACTGTCACCAGTAAACCACAGCATTATATCTGTGTCGTGGATAGCATCACCAACAATCGGACCGATCTTTTCGAGAATCGTCGGAGTCCAAGCTGCTGGAATATTACGGCGAGACGACAGGGCAACTATTTTTCCAATGCGACCTTCATCAATGGCTTGCTTAGCCATACGGTAACGTGGGTTGAACCGGACAATGTGGCCAATGTACAAAATGCCCTTCGCCTTTTTTGAAGCAGCCGTTATTGCTAATCCGTCCTCTACTGTGGACGCGATAGGTTTTTCGAGAAATACGTGCTTACCAGCCTCAAGAGCATCAATTGCAGGTTGGCGATGCTGATCCCACATTGTGCAAATCGATACTGCATCAATATCCGGGTCAGCCAACATATCCGTATAGTCACGATAAAGCTTTGTGACACCGAATTTCTTACCCATTTCAGCCAATCGGTCCGGTGTTCGAGTGCACAGAGCCGCTAACTCAATGTTGGGAACTCCCGCGATAGTCTCTGCATGAATTTCGCCGAACCATCCCAGTCCAATTACACCTATTCTTAGCCGATCCACGGGGTTCTCCTTCCATTACTCTTAAGGCATTAATTCGCTCATCGTTACGGAACTGCGGGTTGTTGAATTGCAGCAAAATCATATCCATTGCAGGTTCCCCTGACAATACCGCACGGGTTGAGATCACGGGAACAGAGGCAGTTCATCAGACCCTATATCTTAATCCCGCCGTCGATATTAATTGCCAGTCCGGTGATAAAACTAGCCCAATCACTTGCAAGAAACGCACACAAAGAGGCAATTTCGTCGGGACGGCCGAAGCGACCGGATGGTTGGCGGTCGATAAAGAAACTCTGTGCCTGCTCAATGCTTCACCTCTTATCAGCCAATTCAACAATGCGCTCTTTCAACGATGGACTGTCTACTGTACCAGGGCAGACAGCATTAGCCCGAATGCCATCAGACAGGTAATCAACAGCGACTGATTTTATCAGCCCGATTGTAGATATGTCGTTACTCGCAGGGCATTTCCATTAAATTCCCATTTCTGGGAAAAAGGAGATGTTCATGAACAAGGACCAACGCGAGATTCAACGCAAATTACGTATTCTTCAGCATGCTGATGAGACTGGCATTAGGCGCGCAAGTTGATCGATGCTCGAATTGGACCAAACAATGACATGCTTACCCGTGTTGCAGTCATTGTTGAAATGAATATATGGCGGCCATCACAAATGTCCGGTCTGGGGAAGCGATAAGATCGTTTTTCCTGCAACCCGAAGGTCCGTAATGGGCCGTAAGCGCCGTTCACTTTCATCTTTAACAAGATGAAAGTGAAGTCGCAGCCGGATAACTGAAAATCTGAAGATGCTTGAAACCCTATGATGCTGTTTGAAGGGGGATACGAATTGGGGATACGGGTTCCCCATGCGTATCCCCATCCCGTATCCCCATGAGCATATACCAATTCTGGCATCGCCAACGGTTTGCGGCATCGGAAGCATGGTAGAATGCTTGGATGGAATTCGATGATCAATCTGGATACGGGTTTGGTTCTGAACTTGTTGGCGAGGCCAACTTCCCTGCCCAATCAGATGCCGATATCGACACATATTCCCTGACAATTGGTGAGGCCTCTTCCCTGATGGTCAAGGAGCGATGCAAGTTCGCCTCCAATCGTAAGGTACAGCGCATGTGCCGGGACGGCGTGATTGATTGCCATAAGCTTCAAACCACTCGAAACGGTCAGCCGGTTTCAGAGTGGTTGGTGAATGAGACTTCCCTGCTTCGACATATTAAAGACAACGAAATCAAATGGGATGAAGGCGAACAGGATTTCCCTCCCGTCAATGGCGACGCCAAGGCCCCAACTGGCGGTGCCAGCCAAACGCCAATCCCATCTGGCGATGCCAGAAAGAGCGATGTTGGCGAACAAAACCCCGAAACCGTCCCAAACGCCGTGGCGTTGCCAAATGAACTTGGCGACGCCGGTGGCGGCACGCAATTAGCACAAAACGTTGACGCCAAAGGCGATGCGGTGGCGACGCCTGATTTCGTTGGCGACGCCAGCAAAGTTGCTTTTGGCGATACGCGCCAGGAAGTGGGGGAAACCAGAAGCTTGGCCAGTGTTCTTATCGAAAACGCCAAACTGACAGCCCAACTCGAGGGAGCGCATGACCTCATAGCCGAGGTTCGCGACGACAAAGAGTTCTTGCGCGATGAGCTCACGGAAGCGCGTGCCGGACGCAAGGATGTCACTGCCATCGCTGAGCGCATGCTCGAGACGCTGGAGACCATTGCTATTGGCGGTAAGCTCATGCCGGGTTCGAGAGCCGAAAGGCAAGCATCCTCAAAACCGCCGCCTGCAGAGCAAGTCAGAGCGGCGGTGATGCCTGAAGATAATACGCTCGATCAGTCATTGCCTTTGCCTGAGGTGAAGTATGGTAAGGACATATCGGAGTCGAAGGTGGCTGACGCTTCCACTTCTGTCCAGCGCTTCGTATCGGGTCAGTCGCCGAATGACCCAACCGATTCTTTCAGAATCTAAACATCTGGCACGAAGCGTCGCGAAACAAAAATTGTGCGACCCTTTTAATTCTGGAGTTCTAACCTCCCTTTATCAGCCTTTTGCCCCTCTAGAAGAGCAACTAATTGGTCACAGCATATCCAGCAATCTTCGGCCCCATGGTGTATACTATTCCAATATGAAGTCTTTTGGAGAGGCTCTTGATCGTAACATCAAGATAATCGGTGCGGATCCGTTGACCCAACGCGGGTTTACGCAAATTCCCAATGCCATCCTCAAATCCAATCAAATCAGTGCCGGAGGCAAGCTGGCCTATGCCATGTTGCTTTCTTACGCCATGGGAGATGACCAATGCTTTCCTGGCCAGGATCGATTGGGCGTTGATATGGGCATTAGCCGCCAGACAGCCAATCAATACATCAAGGAACTGGAGGCAAAGGACTTCATCAACATCAAGCGCCGAGGCCAAGGCCGTTCAAACCTCTATGAAATCAATCTCAAAGCCAAAGTCCTCAAACATGCGCGGTGATGTATCACCAACAACCACAACGTAGCCTGCTTTCAGATGTCGGGATTTCCGACTTCTAGATGTCGGCAATCCCGACTTCCAGATGTCAAAAATTTTGACACTAACAATATCAAGGGAAGAATAAGCAGAGAACAATATGAAGCATTCAAAAAGGAAAGGAACGGAGGAAAAACTCAACCAACCAAAAACTCGAACAATCTGGCTGGACTATGAGACCGTCAATCACTCCGCTTCCCCATATCAACACTCACGCCAAAAGCTACCCGTGATTCAGTTCTAGGCCTCAGCTGCCTGCCAATACTCCAACATCGCCTCAGAAGCCACACAAGCCGATTTGTGGCCTCTCAGCAGCCAATCCGACCCAATTCCCATTCGATACAAAAAAGCCCTGCAAAGGGGCTTCTGTCGCTCTTGGCAAGGCATGAGCTGAATAAACTATGCGGCCCGGCCCAATATCAGAGTCATGATACCTGTCAGAACCACAATCTGACCGAGCGCCACGGCAATGAATGTAGAGACAATCCATTTCGTCTGACGATGTAAATCGTCTTTGGTTGCCAATACCTGAAAAGCCTCTTCCTTGGTCAAAATAGGCTCCAGCGCTTCCGCTGCGACTTCCCTGTCGACCTTCAGGTCAACAAGTACGTTGTATAATTTGATAGATTTTGTGGACATATGTGTTGGGGTTATGCGCACAGCATAGCACATTTTTTGTGCATTTTCTGAATCTAACAACCACCACTCCCAACTCATATTTAATCAGGCATAGGAGACAATGCTCTGAGTGGTCCAAATCGTTGCCTTAAGCAAAAGGAGATTAAACCGTCCTTTTGAAGAGCATCAAATTTCATCTCAAACATGACCATCTAAAATGTCGGGAAGAGATTCCGCTCCAAACTTTCAATCGCATCGCGCATCTCATTCTCATAGCTGTAGCGGTTGTATACAGCTGCCACTCCGGACAAAGTCCCCGAAGTATGATTGAGGATGCGCTCGGTTACATGAATTGGGGTACCCAACTGCGCTAGATTTGTAGCAAACGTGCGGCGCAGGTCATGCAAAGTGTAGTCTTGAAAGGACAGGCCTTCATCAAACCGCTTCTTGCACTTGCTCCAGCCGTTGAATGGTCTCCTTTCATAAAAGCGAGATGGAAACAATAAGTCGCTGTCTTTGGGTACGCTGGCAATTATCTCCTGTGCCTTGGGACCAATCGGTAGGTAATGGGTGCGCCGGTTTTTGGTGATACCGGAGGGAAAGACAATTCGGTCACTTTCTACCCAATCCCATTGAAGGGCAGCTGTCTCTCCGCGCCGCTGGCCGGTCAAGACAAGTAACTGCACGATGGTACCGTAGGGGTAGCCAAAGTCCCCCGCCCGCCCCCAAACTTCGGCAAGCTCAGCATCAGACAAGACACGATCTCGACTTTCTACCTTTAGCGACAAGCGCGGTACTGGGGAGGTATTCAGAAGCCCTTGCTTCACACACCAGTTCATCATCGTGCGGATTGCCACAAAGGCATGCTTTTGCTCCGAAGGAACGTTCTTAAGACTTTCAATCACCCACATAATGTCTTGGCGGGTGAGTTGATGGATCGGCTTTTGAAAAGCGAAATGGCGGTTTAAGAGCCGTTGGTATTCATAGTTGGTCTTGGCTCGATTGCGGGCGGCGGCATCAGCAAGGAATCGTTCTTTGGCATCAGAAAATGGCACGGACGGTCGTTTAGCCAATTCTTCAATATCAGCGGTTGCCAAGAGCTTCTTGGCTGCTCTACGGGCATTGGCAAGCGACCAGTCAGGATAGCGACCAATCGTACGGCGATGGCGTTGCTTTCCCAAGAGCACCACAAACGATTTGGTGCCGCCTTGGGAGATACGCACCCCAAAGTTTTTGAGGCCTTCATCAAAGTATGTCTTTTGCCCGGTTTCCGGCGAACTGAGACGCGAAATCGCAAGATCAGTGAGTTTCATTAGGCTCTTCCTAGGCTCATGAATTGAGCGGGTAAGGGTGGTTTTCTATGCTCCGCCATGAAGCCTATATAGCATGTATCCCATTGATTTTAAATAGATAAAAATTTCACTATGAAAAGCTATGCGAACCCTATATACAACAACTTTTAATCAGTAGGTCCGGGGTTCGAACCCCCGAGCGCTCACCATAATTTTCAATGACTTAGCTGAAAGAAAAGTGCCGCAAGGGAACATGCGTCATCTTGAACTATGCACGACGAATGATCAGGCGTCTTCGACAACCTTGAGCGTCAAACCGCCCCAACCGCCCCAACCGCAGAGCTAAATCTGCCGCATCGCCAAATCGACTTCCATGCCGACGCCGCTATTGGCCTGTGCGCAGTAAGACCACCGGTCTTTACTCGGTCACCGTTACCATGCCGATCATTTTCTGCGTCTCCCAATGCGGGCCGCACAGGTATTTCTGTTCGCCCGGAACAAGAAACGTGTATTCGAGCATTTCCTCGGGAAAGGCACGGTCCGTCTCCGGTTCACCCTTCACGATAAATTGCCTGCTTACATCGGCAGACGGAGGCTTGATCTGCGCCCGGCCGGTTAAGGGCGTCTCATGGGTGCCGATTTTGGAGAAAGCCTATGCCTGCTTTACCGAGGACTTTGGCAAGAATGGCTCCTGCCTGAAAGGAAATTACCTTTACGAGTCCATGAAGAACTCAGGATACGAAACCGCAAACGGCAACAGGAATCCCGGCCTGATTTGCAGGGTGCTGTACGGCGATCGATTCGTGTCGTTTGAAGAGTGCTTCATGTATGAAAAATACGAGGAAAGCTTGCATGACAGCCCAAAGGTAAAAGAGGAACGCAAACAGGCTATTGGTGAACGGGAAAACACCGTAACCAAGGCTCTCTGGAAGGCATTCTCTCCAAATTGCAATGATGGCAATCTGTATTTTCTGACATGCTCGAGAGCCAATAAAAAACAGGGATCACCATGGACCGATGTTTCGGGAATGCTGGATGTGGAACACGTTTATGCCGTGATTTCGGCCAAACTGCTGACAGCAGACGGCCATCCGGCAGAGTCCATCGGCGACGTCTGCCTGAAGACATCAACCGTCACGATCAGAAATCCACACGGGGGTAATGATGTGGAAAAACCTGCCGAGTTTACGATGCCGGTCATCGGGTGGATGCAGGCCATTCCCACACTTTCAGTCGCCACTGTCAGAAAGAAATGATGTTCTGGAACAGAAAAACCTTGAGACAGCCCCAAACAAGATCGTGAATTCAAATCGGCCATCCAATTCCGCGCTACGGCTCCGCAAGCCACGACCGGCATCGCGATCAGCAGCGGTGGCCATTTGCCGGGCTTACGGTATGCTGTAGGCAAGGACCACCAGCAGATCAAACCCGGGCCGCCTGCAAATGCCGCACTCACATTCCAAGCAAAATCCGACTTCAGGAGATGTCGCGCGTCTGGCGGAGGTATCACAGTCGGCTGTCAGCAGGACTTTCACACCGGGCGCCAGTGTGTCCGCCAAAACCCGCGAAAAGGTGATGAAGGCGGCCACCGAACTCGGTTACCGGCCCAACGCGCTGGCGCGGGCCGTCATTTCCGGCAAGTCCCGGCTGATTGCGCTGCTCGTTGCCTATCTGGACAACCAGTTTTATCCGGTGCTCATCGAAGACCTGTGCCGCAATTTGCAAGGCAGGGGATACCAGACGTTGTTGATGATGACCGAACCGGGCAACCAGGACGAACTGGTTCAACGCATCATGCAATACCAGGTCGAGGGCATCGTCATGGCATCGGCCACGCTTTCCTCCAATCTGGCCCGCGAATGCGCACGAACTGGTATTCCGGTTGTGATGTTCAACCGGTACGTCGCCACCTCACCTGCTTCCAGTGTCACGTCAGACAATATCGAAGGCGGACGGCTGGTCGCCGATTACCTGGTGCGCGGCGGGCATGAACGCATCGCCTTCATCGCGGGGATGGAGGATTCATCGACCAGCCGGGATCGCGAGGCAGGGTTCTACAAGGGCCTCGCCGAACACGGCATCGCGGTTCATGACCGAGCGGTCGGTGGCTATACTTTTGATGGCGCTGCGGCGGCTGCCAGGGAATTGTTTGCCGCAGACACCCCGCCCGATGCGATTTTTGTCGCCAATGATCACATGGCGTTTTCCGTGATGGATGTTATCCAGGAAGAACTGGGACTTTCCATCCCCGAAGATGTTTCCATCGTCGGTTATGACGATGTGCCCGAAGCCTCCTGGTCCGGATACAACCTGACCACCGTCTCCCAGTCAGCCAATGCTATGATCGAGACGACCGCTGCCATTTTGCTGGAACAGATTGAGAAGTCGATGGTGCGAAAACGCGCCTCGGTTCTGCCCGCCGAACTGGTCGAAAGAGGCTCTGCGCGCCCTCCGCGCTAGCCGGTGTTGAACGACCGCCAATCCTTCACAAGCGGTAGATGCGGCTGGCATTGCCCGCAAAAAAAGCGTTGCGCGCATGTTCATCCGCCTTGATGGTGAGTGTTTCCATGTCAGCCAGAATGTCGCCGTAGCTGCGCATCAGCTTGTCGACAGGAAAATTGCTCGCAAACAGCATGCGCTGATACCCGAACAGGCCTTCAATGGCATCAAAGAGCGGACGGATGGAACTCGCGACATCGACACTATTAATGCTGAACTGGAACTGGCATTGCCTGGCGAAGAGATGCCTTCCGGAGCAGCGGAGTTGCCTGATGACGATAGCGGCGAAGCTTTGGCTGAAGAAGGTGACAGCAATATCGTGGTCCAGGTGCCTGTAGATACGGCAGACAATAACGAAACCCTGCACTGAACACCTCTGATTAGGGATCTCCCATGCAAGAACGCCTGCAAAAAGTCCTGGCCCGGGCAGGCTTCGGTTCGCGCCGTCACCTCGAAGACCTGATTCGGGAAGGGCGTATCCAGGTCAATGGCAAAACTGCCGAACTGGGTTGCAAGATATCGGGTGAAGAACGCATTGTTGTTGATGGCAAAGCGGTCCAGCTGACGGCAACGCAAGCGGCTGTGCCACAGGTATTGATGTATCACAAACCCGTGGGGGAGATCTGCAGTCGCGACGATCCGGAAGGGCGCAAGACGGTATTTGCAAACCTGCCAAAACCGCATACCGGTCGCTGGATCAGTGTTGGTCGTCTCGATATCAGCACCTCCGGCCTGCTGTTGTTTACCACTGATGGTGAACTCGCCCATCGCCTGATGCATCCTTCCCAGGAGATTGAACGTGAGTACGCCGTACGCCTGCTGGGTAAAGTCGACATGGAGATGCTCAAGCGACTGATCAAGGGTGTTGAACTCGATGATGGTCTCGCCCGGTTCGCTGCTATAGAAGAATCCGGTGGCAGTGGCGCAAATCACTGGTATCACGTAATAATCAAGGAAGGCCGCAATCGCGAAGTGCGACGCTTGTGGGAGTCTCAGGGAGTAACGGTCAGTCGGCTAAGCCGGGTGCGTTATGGTCCTGTTATTCTCGAACGGGGATTGCGCCCGGGCAAGACGCGGGAATTGACGGCCAGTGAACAGAAACAGTTATACGAGGCTGCCGGCCTGAAGTTGACACAGGGCGCGCAGGGTTAGCCTTGCTCATTGAGTCGCCGGCGATTGGCGTGTGGCCCTGACCATTTGAGTTCCGCGAGCAGATACGCAAGGTGATTCGCAGTGCATCTGCATTCAGTGGGCCACCTGAATGTTGACTGGATGTCTGGTCCTTGATCCAGGCGGCAGTCTAAGTCATTCTACCGCTTTGAAATTCTCAGCCAGGACGGAATCCATGCCGCAAACCGGAACGGGCCCCACAAGCACTGCCTTGAAGTGGCGCCGTACCAAAATCATTGCCACGCTGGGACCTGCTTCCAGCTCCCCGGTAGTGATCGAACAGCTGATTGAAGCCGGTGTCAGCCTGGTGCGCATCAACATGTCCCATGGTGATCAGGACACACATCAAACCACGATTCGGCGTGTCCGCAGGGCGGCTGCCAGGGCGGGCTGTCATATAGGCATTCTGATGGATCTTTGTGGCCCGAAGATTCGCGTAGGACAGTTTGAGAACGATGGTATTCAGCTCAAGGCTGGCGCGCGGGTTACTGTCACCACCCGCAAGGTGACTGGCAAGGCGGCACTGATCCCTTCGCAATATAAATCACTGCACAAAGATGTACAGCGTGGTGAAAAGATTCTGCTCGATGATGGCAAGTTAAGTCTGAAAGTGCTTGGCGTGGAAGGACGTGATGTCAGTTGCAAGGTTGTCGATGGCGGTTGGCTTTCCAACCACAAAGGTATGAATCTGCCTGACTCTGAATTGTCGACCCGCGCATTAACGGAGAAGGATCGCAAAGACGTTGGCTTTGGTATCGAAGCAGGTGTCGATTTTGTCGCACTCAGTTTTGTGCGGACTATCAGAGACGTAACGCAGCTCAAGCAATATATGAAGAAGCTGGGAGCCACTATTCCGGTAGTGAGCAAGATCGAGCGCCCGGAGGCCGTCGAAGCCATCGACGATATCATCCATGTATCCGACGGGATTATGGTTGCTCGTGGCGACCTCGGAATCGAGTTGCCGGCTGAACGCGTGCCTTTGATTCAGCGAGACATTATCGCCAAGTCACGGCAGGCGGGTGTGCCGGTTATTGTTGCGACGCAGATGCTCGAATCCATGATGGACTGCCCGCGCCCAACGCGAGCAGAAGTGACCGATGTGGCAGGAGCTGCCTTGTTAAGTGCCGATGCCGCGATGCTGTCGGGTGAAACAGCGGCGGGAAAGTACCCGCTGGAAGCTGTCAAAACCATGGACAAAATACTGCGCGAAGTTGAGCGCCACCAGTGGGAGGAAGGTTCATTTGCCGAGGAACCTATTGCCGACCGTGGTAGCAAGGTGCATTTTATCCGCGAATCCATGGCGCATGCTGCGGTACAACTGGCGCGTGACCTGGATCTTGAAGCTATTATTGTGCCGACTGATACCGGCACCACGGCACGCATACTGGCGGCGCACCGTGCCCTGGCGCCGACAGTAGGTGTGTGTTCGGATGACAGGATATGCCGGCGCATGGCACTGCACTGGGGTATTGTACCGGTAAAGGTTGATCGGGCTAAAACGACTGACTGGCGTGCTATCTGCGAGCTGATTGCCGGCCAATGTCAACTCGGTCACTCCGGTCGCGATATTTTGCTGGTGTCAGGTTTTAACGATGATCCTGCACTGAATGAACCGGTCCTGAAACTGCTGCATTTGTAGAGGATAAGGTAACTGTTGAGCGCCCAGCAATACGATCTTCTGATTATTGGTGCCGGTGTATCCGGTAGCGCCTTGCTCTACGAGGCTGCGCGTTACACCGATATCGCTAATATTGGCCTGATAGAAAAATATGCGGCACCCGCTCGCGTGAATTCACTGTCGAGTAATAACAGTCAGACGCTGCACTGTGGCGATATCGAAACAAACTACACCTTGGACAAGGCCTTAAAGGTGCAGCGAGCGGCTCGTATGCTCGCGAGCTATTGCCTCAGCCAGCCGGACAAGGACCATCTGATCTATCAATATCCGAAAATGGTGCTGGGTGTTGGCGAGCGCGAGTGCGAGTTGCTACGCCAGCGTTTTCAGCAGCTGTCACCGCATTATCCTGATCTTCAGCTGTTTGAGAAAAAGGATATTGCCCGTATCGAACCGGCAGTGGTGGCATTGGCGAGCGGCCAGCTACGCGGAGAACCTATCGTGGCGCTGGGTTCGACCGATGAGTACACAGCGGTAAATTTTGAAGCCCTGTCGCGTTCCTTTGTACGCCAGGCGTGTCAGGTTGAAGGCAAACAGATTGATATGCATTACAACCAGGACGTGCGGCATATCAAAATCGAGGACAACCGGTTCCTGGTTGAGACACCCTCGACCTGTTATCAAACCCGCGCACTGGTCGTATGTGCCGGCGGTCATAGTCTGAAACTGGCGCACGATCTGGGATACGGTTTGCATTACTCCTGTTTGCCGGTTGCCGGCAGTTACTACTTCACGCCACAGATTCTCAATGGCAAGGTCTATACCGTACAAAACGACAAACTGCCGTTCGCTGCCATACATGGTGATCCTGATGTTCTGGTGCCGGGCAAAACACGCTTTGGGCCGACAGCGCTGATTCTGCCGATACTGGAACGTTACAACTACCGTACCATGCCGGATTTTCTGCGCGTATTTCAGTTCGACAGGCGTGTGGCGCGAGTGCTCTGGGATTTGTTCCGGGTGGCGGATATTCGTAACTACATGCTGAAAAATATCCTCTTCGAAGTCCCGATTATCCGCAAGCTGCTGTTCCTGAGGGATGCGCGCAAGATTGTGCCCTCATTACGCCTGCGCGACCTGACCTTTGCAAAGAAAGTTGGTGGCATCCGTCCACAGCTTATCGATAAAACCCAGTGCAAATTGCTTATGGGTGAAGCCAAGATTGATACTGGAAAGGGTGCGATTTTCAACATGACGCCTTCGCCCGGTGGTACTTCCTGTATGGAGAATGCCGAGATCGATATGCGCACTATTGCGGCTTATCTGGGGGCCAGTATCGATGAGCAATCTTTCCGGAGAGACCTGCTCGGGGAAAATGATGAGCATGATGCGCCAGAGTTTACCGGCCGTATGCTCAATGATGATGTTAAAATGCCCGGGCCACTCAGACGTTTTCTTCGCAGGTTCAGGCGCTGATACCTGGCATATGAGTCTGTTGTGGGAAAAGCGTGCTGGTGGTGCGCACTACCAGGTGCGGCAGGCCGGTCGGTCGTTGCGCCTTTATACCAATGGTGTTTTTCACAGCCAGTACAATCCACGTCGGCCGGTTACCGGCAGTGTATGGGATTTGTTATGGTTGCCCGCTTTTTTCTATCCGCCGGACAAGCTGCGCAACATACTGGTGCTGGGTGTCGGTGGTGGGGCCGTGATAAGACATCTGCGCGAGTTCATTGAGCCAGAGAAAATTGTTGGCGTTGAACTCAGTAATACGCATCTTTCCATAGCGCGACGTTTTTTCGATATTAAGGGCGATAATATCGAATTGCACCAGGCTGACGCGCTGGACTGGGTGAAGCACTACAGTGGCCCACCCTTTGACATGATTGTCGACGATCTGTTTGCCGACTATGATGGAGAACCGCAGCGTGCGGTGACTGCAGATACAGCCTGGGTTAACGCCTTGTCCCGCTTGCTTGGCAGCGAGGGCCTGATTGTGAGCAACTTTGCGACCCGTCTGGAGCTGGATGTTTCCGCATATCTGCTATCCAGGCAGTGTCAAAGGCGTTTCGCCAGTGCTTTCGCGTTAAGCACAGTGCAGAATTACAATGCTGTTGGCGTGTTTACCAGGCAGCAGGTGACAACGCAACATCTGAGAGCGAGGATAAAGTCGATTCCGTCGCTGGATCCGCGCAAGTCCGGTGGGGCTTGTTACGGCATTCGCACTTTATACTGATCTGTTAACCAGTCCGGGAAGCAGCCCCGTTTTGTGGTTGATGTAACAAGGGATAAACATGGCAACCATGTCCTCGAAGAACTTTACCCTGCAGGAATTGCACACCGAAACAGCCCGTACTAGCTGGCAGGAACTCGAGGTGCCTTTTGCGCGTGGCGTGGTCATCAAGGTTGCCAGTGATCTGGATCTTGTCGAAGTCGCGGTGGGTTTTGCCAATGACGATAAACCGGCTGTTGAACGCTGGATCACTGCCGGGCAGGTAGAGCACCTCGGTGTGGAAACCGCCAGAGACTGGAGTGGCCGTGATCCAGAGCTGTGGGCGGTGGTGGTTGCGCCCTGGGTTGTGGTACAGGAGCGTGTATCATGACGGCCATGGTTGCTTATATGCGTATATTTTGGCTTGTACTTTTGGCAGTCTTGTCAGGCTGCAGTACCTTGCCCGGTAAACCCGAGCCGCCGCGTGTCAATCTGGTCGGGCTGCAGCTGGTGTCGATGGAATTGTTTGAACAGCGTTATCAGGTGCGTCTGCGGATAAAGAACCCCAATTCCTATGAGTTGCCTATCCAGGGCGTCGATTTCCAACTGGATATTAACGGCCAGGCGTTTGCCGATGGCGTCAGTAACCGTTCTGTGACAGTACCGGCCTACGGCGAGCAGGTGATTGCGCTGGAGGTTTCGTCCAACCTGATCCAGGTATTCCGCCAGCTCCAGTCACTGGAAAACAGTCGGTCGCCGGGCTTTGAGTACCGCATCAACGGGACGGTCGCGGTTGGTGATCACGGCCAGCGTTTGCCGTTTGACTATTCGGGCGATATACAGCTTTCCAGACCAGCTCCGCCGGCCGGTTCTGGTGGAATATAGGGCCACAAACTTATCCACAGAATCTGTGGATAAGTTTGTGGATGAAAGCGCTTTGGAAGTAATTTACAGGGTTTTTGAAGCACGATCCTTAAATCGTTTAATTTTTGCTCAATTCATATAAATCTATATATTACAAATAGATATAGACATTTTTTAATGCCTGACAAAAAGTCAGGTGAACTTCAGTCTGTAATATTCGAGTGGCTGGTATTACTGTGAATAACGTATCGCTGACAGGCTATAAAACACTTTAGATTTAATAGCCAGGCAGAAACTATACTAAAGGCTGGTCAGGCAGCCAAAAGGTGCGGCTTGGTGGCTGTGGTTTGGCTGTTATCGGGCTTGTCAGGGGCAGCGTTAAAATACTGATCTGGCGTGGTACTGCCGGTGAGGAGAAATAATGACAGTCGAGTGGTATTGCTGAATGGGTGTGTCGATCGGTGGCCTGATGATGGACCGCGGTGGTGTGGTGCAGGAGCAGTTTGCTGTGGTGTACGCACCAAAGAAAAAGAAGCGCTTGTCGGCTAATTGTGTGGAAGTGGTGGATTCTGAGGAAAAGGCGCGTACCGCGGCTGATCCCGACAGGAACAGGCATGCAGCGGTAGTTGCCGGGCCCTCGAAGTCATCTGAAGGTCAATATCTTTACTACCTGATTCGCTGGTTATAAATCAGGGGATCAGTCGGCATCATTGAGGGTGTCACGGGTGTTGCGTAAATGCTCGGCGTTTGGGCAGAAATCAGGCGGAGCTTCCTCAGCTGGATGTTCCATCCAGTCCTCGCATTCGTCCGTTGCAGGGCAAGTCCTGCACTGATGAAGTTGCTGGCGGATATTGAGTATCGACTCGCCATGCAGGTAGTCAGAAGACGATAGTCCCATCGCCTTGATCATATCGCCCAGGGGTTCAGCCTGGGCCTGCTCTTCAAGTGAGCGGCGGTAGGCCCGGCCACTGGCGAGATTTTTGCTGATGGCCTTGAGCAGGAATATCGCAAACCCGAGCCCCATCAGTGCGAACAGGGCTGTAAATGCGTACGTGAGTGTATTTGTCATCAGGCTCGTGGATTCAATGGCTGTCTATTCTAGATCGGCCAGTTTAATCATTTTTAAAGGGGTATACCCTTGATCCAGGTCAACAAGCCACCAACAGGGACTGGTGTGCGCCCGGTCAGCCTTTGGTCTGGACGGGGCTTTGCTGCAGCATACCGATGCGCTCCAGCATCGACTCAGACAGTTTTTGTGCTGCCAGCATGACTGCTTCATCTTTGGTGTGTGTCACCACGGTGTCGTAGAACGCAAAGCAGCGATCACTGTCTGAGCGCAGGCGTTGCTGCAAAGCGTCCGGGTCGTTGCTCATTAAGGTGGTTTTTCTTTTGTAGTTCTCTATTGATTCAATGGCCCTGGCAACATTCTTGCCCGGTTTGCCCGCGGCATTCAGCCGGATTTCAGTGTCCACCAGTATGTCGTGGGTGAAGGCGCTGACTTTTTTCAGTTCCGGGCGGCTGTCAGCGATGGCGGTCAGATTGGCTTCAAGACAGCGCTCTGCGCTGGCCGCGACCGCTAGCAGGTCAGCCAGCGTGTGAATGATAGAGGGTTCGATGTCCGGCTCGTCGTGGCCAGCTTCCCGCTCGGCTCGCCAGGCACGCCGGCGCATTGAGCGTAGCAGGGCGGCATGGCCGAGTTCCTCCTGCGCCAGCGTTTCGGCATACTCGCGCACGGTTTCATCATCCGCCGTGGCGGCCACGTGAACATAAAAGCGGAAGGCGCGTTCCTCGTTGTGCACTGCAAAGGCCAGCGCCCGGTAGGGGGTGCTGTGTGCCGGGTCGATGGCCTCACCGTCATAATCGGTCGGCACTCCTGGATCTTCCCACCTGATCGGTCCGATATCAGTGCGCAGCTGGATACCTTCGAGGTTTGCCCATTCCTCTATCAGGTGCTCATGCTGTCGTTCTTCTTCGACCATCCGTTCGAACAGTGATGCGGCTTCCTGGTTGCCGTAGCTGTGCATGGCCTCGGCCAGACGTATGTAACGCCGGACGGCCTCGTGTTCCGCATACAGCGCAATAGACATCAGGTCGCCGGTCGTTTGAACATCGATATTCAGCATGTCAACAGTTTCGCATACATTACGTTAAACGGTCCTGACAAGGTTTCCCGGGTGTCTTGATACAAGTCAAGTCGAACTCTCCCGGGGATTGGCTATACTCGCTCACTACCCCGGGATAATACTCTCAAAAAAGATCAGGTGAATAGTTTGGAGCATGGAAGTGCCAAGGCGCTGCGCTTTCTACGTCTTGTAGCGGCTACGCAAAGGCGTAGTCCTGCCGCGACTTTTCTACTGTTTGCGAGCATGTTGCTGTTCCAGTCGCTGGCAAGCAGCCTGGTAATGGCTACCGAGTTGCCACGCTTTTTGACGGATATCGACCCGCAGGTTGTATTTCCAGGGGCCGACAGCATTGCCGGTCCGGAAGGTGATCCACCGGTGGCGCCGGCGTTCAGCGGCACTGAACAGCTTGGTTTCGTGTTCCTTACCAGCGACTACATTAACACTACCGGGTATTCCGGAAAGCCTATTCACCAGTTGGTATCCATTGATCTCAAAGGCGTGATCCGCAAGGTGTTGCTGGTTGAGCACCACGAACCGATCATTCTTATCGGCATCCCGGAAAAACGCATCGTCGCTGTACTCGATGACTATATTGGCCTGGATATTGGTGCGCTGGTACGCAATGAAATTGGCGACCACAAGGTTGACGTGGTGACCGGTGCCACCGTTACCGTCATGGTGATGGACGACACCATTTTGCGCAGCGCTATCAAGGTGGCACGTAGCTATCATCTGGGCGGCCTGGCACCGGAACGTATACAAAGTGGCCCGCGGGCGGTGATCAATGCCGAGGTTGATGAGGTCCAGGACTGGCAAACACTGTTTGCCGATGGCTCGGTACAACAGCTTGCGTTGACCCTCGAACAGGTCAACGCAGCATTTGAAAGCTCGGGTGATTCGCTGGCAGCGAACCGACCTGAACAGGGTGAACCCGATGAGTCGTTTATTGAACTGTATGCCGCGGTGGTTTCCATTCCTGCTATCGGACGCAGTTTGCTGGGAGATGCAGAATACAGGAATCTGATTCAGCGCCTGGAACCGGATCAACAAGCAATCCTGCTTGCCGGTGACGGCCGCTATTCTTTCAAGGGGTCGGGCTATGTGCGTGGCGGTATTTTCGATCGGTTCCAGATAGTTCAGGGTGATACCTCGATTCGCTTCCATGATTTTCAGCACAAGCGCCTGCGTCATATTGCAGCTGATGGTGCACCGGACCTCAAGGACGTGGATCTTTTCCTGGTGCCGCCAGGGCAGGGGTTTGATCCCGCCGCACCCTGGAAACTGGAGCTGCTGGTGGGGCGTGCCACGGGCGCGACGAAAAAGGCGTTTCTGACGTTTGATCTGGCGTACAACCCGCCGGAAAAATACCTGTCTTTTATCGCACCAGAGCCCCCTCCTGCGCAGGGATTGTTGTCCTGGTTCGATGCTGAAGCGCCGGATGCACCTTTGTGGAATAAAATGTGGGTAGCCAAACTTCCGGAGATCGTGATTTTGCTGGCGTCTCTTGGTGTGTTGACGTTGATATTTTTCTTTCAGGACTGGCTGGTGAAGCGTCCCCGGTTGACAGACGTGGTACGCATTGGCTTCCTGATGTTTACACTTTTCGGTATCGGCTGGTACGCAAATGCACAGCTGTCGGTGGTCAATATCCTTGCGGTCTTCAATGCCCTGGTCAGTGGTTTTGACTGGAGCTACTTTCTTATGGAACCGCTGATCTTTATTCAATGGGGAGCAGTGGCGGCAGCACTGCTATTCTGGGGTCGAGGGCCGTATTGCGGATGGTTGTGTCCCTTTGGCGCGCTGCAGGAACTGTTAAACCGTTTTGCGAAGGTGGTAAAAATTCCCCAGCTTATTCTGCCCTGGGGGCTTCATGAGCGCCTTTGGGCGCTGAAATATCTGATCTTCCTGGTGTTGTTCGGGTTTTCCCTGCACTCCCTTGGTGTGGCCGAGCGTCTGGCTGAAGTTGAGCCCTTCAAGACTGCGATTATCCTGAAATTTGTCCGTGACTGGCCATTTGTTGTATTTGCCATCGCAGTGCTGGTGCCCGGCCTGTTTGTCGAACGTTTCTATTGTCGTTACCTGTGTCCGCTTGGTGCGGCACTGGCAATTCCTGGCAAGCTGCGGATGTTTGAATGGCTCAAGCGCTACAAGGAATGCGGCGCACCTTGCCAGCGCTGTGGCAACGAATGCATGGTTCAGGCCATCCACCCGGAAGGGGATATCGATGCCAACGAATGCCTGTATTGTCTGCATTGTCAGGTGGTCTATTCTGATAATCATGTCTGTCCGGTACTGATTCAGAAACGCTTGAAGCGGGAACGGCAAACGAGTATTTCAAAGGGTGACAAGTCGGGAGTCGCCCTGAAAGTAGAAGAGATAAAAAGCAAAGTAAAGACAAATGCAGTAACTGATACAGCTTCTGACCAGGTTTCCAAAAGTCCGGGTTAGCGTTGTTGCGCCCGACAAGGGTAAATATTTAACGACAGCAGAACTATCAAGAGGAGAGAAATGATGTCAAAAGATGAGAACGAAAAGGTGGGTATTACCCGCAGGGAGCTTCTGGGTGGTTCTGCCAAGCTGGCAGCACTGGCCGGAGCAGGTGGCGCAGCCGGGTTGGTTGGCGGCTCCATGTTGTATCCTGACACAGCAGAGGCTGCTGGCAGCGGCAAGGCTGATGTGGGCCCCGGCGACCTGGACGACTACTACGGCTTCTGGAGTAGTGGCCAGGCCGGCGAGCTGCGTATCATGGGTGTGCCCTCCATGCGCGAACTGATGCGTGTGCCGGTGTTCAACCGCTGCAGCGCCACCGGCTGGGGCGATACCAACGAAAGCCGCAAGATCCTTACCGACGGGCTGTTGCCGGAGACGAAGAAGTTCCTGGAAAGCCGGGGCGGCGTCTGGACGAACGGTGATCTGCACCATCCGCATATGTCGTTCACCGATGGCACCTATGACGGTCGTTACCTGTTCATGAACGACAAGGCCAATACGCGTGTCGCTCGTGTACGCTGCGATGTCATGAAATGCGACAAGATTATTGAAATCCCGAATGCCTCGGATATTCATGGTCTGCGTCCCCAGAAGTATCCGCGTACCGGTTATGTTTTTGCCAATGGTGAACACCGGGTGCCGGTGCCGAACGACGGCAGTATTCTGGATGAGCCGGAAAAATATCACGCGATATTCACGCGCAGTCGATGGCGACGCAATGAAGGTGGCCTGGCAGGTCATGGTTGACGGCAATCTGGATAACTGTGATGCCGACTACCAGGGCCTGTACGCGTTCTCGACCTGTTACAACAGCGAGGAAGGTGTGACGCTTGCGGAGATGACCGCCAGCGAGCAGGACTGGGTGGTGGTGTTCGATATCAAGCGTATCGAGGCCGCGGTGAAGAATGGTGACTTCAAGAAGATCAACGGTGTACCGGTGATCGACGGCCGCAAGGGATCTAAATATACCCGCTACATTCCGATTTCCAACAGTCCGCACGGCTGTAACACCGCGCCTGATGGTCAAGTATGTCGTCATCAACGGCAAGCTGTCGCCGACCGTCAGCGTTCTGGACGTGCGCCGTCTGCCTGATCTCTTTAATGACAAGATCAAGCCGCGTGATGTGGTGGCCGCCGAGCCGGAGCTGGGCCTCGGGCCGTTGCACACCGCCTTTGATGGCAAGGGCAACGCCTTTACCACGCTGTTCCTCGACAGCCAGGCTGTGAAATGGAATATCCAGAAGGCGGTTGACGCGTACAGCTGGCAAGGAGGTCGACCCGATCCTCGAAAAAATCGATGTGCAATATCAGCCCGGGCACAATCACACCTCCATGGGCGAGACCAAGGAAGCCGACGGCAAATGGCTGGTGTCGCTCAACAAGTTCTCCAAGGACCGTTTCATCAATGTTGGTCCGCTGAAGCCGGAGAACGAGCAGCTGATCGATATTACCGGTGACAAGATGAAGATCGTGCACGATGGCCCGACCTTTGCCGAACCGCACGACTGCATCATTGTGCGTACCGATATCGTCAACCCGCGATCGGTGTGGAAAAAGGATGACCCGATGTGGGCCGACGCAACCGCCCAGGCGAAGAAGGACGGCGTGACGCTGTATACGGACTCCAAGGTGATCCGGGACGGTAACAAGGTGCGTGTCTACATGTGGTCGATAGCGCCCAGCTTCAGTATGGAGAAGTTCACCGTGAAGCAGGGTGACGAGGTCACGGTCTACGTCAGTAACAATGACCAGATCGACGACCTGACACACGGCTTCACGCTGGCCAACTACGGCATCGCCATGGAGATCGGGCCGCAGGCCACCTCATCGGTGACCTTCAAGGCGGATCGCCCGGGCGTGCACTGGTTCTACTGCCAGTGGTTCTGTCATGCGCTGCATATGGAAATGCGTGGCCGCATGCTGGTGGAACCGGCATAGGCTATTAGCGTTTTGCTCTGTCATCTGAAGTACCGGAACCCGTCGGTCAATCTGACCGGCGGGTTTTTGCTGTTACTGTTTGCCTGCCTGTCTCCGCCGGTTCTCGGCAGAAGACCGGACGGTGATGCCGGGTGCAGGATCGCTGCAACAGTGCCATCGACCAGGCCGAGCCCGGCGACCGCCTGTTGCTTCAGGATGGCGTGTATGTCGGGGCAATTGTTATCGACCGACCACTGGAGTTGCTGGGCAGGGCTTCAAGTATTATTGATGGCGAGGGTGTGGGCCGGGTGATTACCGTGGCGGCACCGGATGTCGTCGTGCGCGGTGTGACAGTGCAAAATTCAGGCACCAGTCTGGCGACCGAAGACAGCGGGATTTTTGTTACAGTCGATGCGGATCGTGCCCTGATCGATGGTAATCGGTTACAAAATAACCTGATCGGCGTGTATCTCAAGGGCCCGGATAATGCCGTCGTGCGGCGCAATATAATTGTTGGAAGTACTGATCCGCATGTGAATGATCGTGGCAACGGTATTCAGCTCTGGAATACTCCCGGTTCAGTGGTCGAGGACAATGATATCCGTTACGGTCGTGATGGTATCTTTGTGACCACCAGCCGCAACAATGTTTTTCGTGGCAACCGCCTGCAGGATGTGCGCTTTGCCATTCATTACATGTATACCAATGACAGTGAGGTCAGTAACAACCTGTCGACCGGTAATCATGTTGGTTATGCGCTGATGTACTCGGACCGACTTAAGGTTGTTAATAATGTGTCCAATAGTGACCGTGATCGCGGTCTGTTTCTGAACTATGCCAATAACTCGGAATTTAGCGGTAACAGGATCACGGGCGGAGCGGAGAAATGCGTTTTTATCTATAACGCCAATATCAATCGCATTAACGCTAACAAATTCTCCGACTGCCAGATCGGCATTCACTTTACTGCCGGGTCCGAGCGTAACCAGATCTACGGTAATGCGTTTGTGAATAATCGCACGCAGGTGAAATATGTTGGCACCCGGTATATCGAGTGGTCTGTGGACGGGCGCGGTAACTACTGGAGCGATAACCCGGCATTTGATCTCGATAACGACGGTATTGCAGACCAGCCTTATCGTCCGAATGACCTTGTTGACCAGATTGTCTGGCGTCACCCGATGGCGAAACTGCTGCTTAACAGCCCGGCTGTGCAGATGCTCAGATGGGCGCAGTCCGAGTTTCCTTCGCTGCACCCGGGCGGGGTGATGGACAGTGCTCCGTTAATGAGTGAGCCACCACAGCAGGTGACTTTCCGATGGCTGACGAGGTAGCAGTGGACAAGGCCATTGAGGTCACTGGTGTAGTCAAGCGTTACGGTGACAAGACCGTGGTGCAATGATGTCGACCTTGCTGTCCGTAGCGGCGAGCACATGGTGCTTATCGGTCATAACGGTGCCGGCAAGACGACCCTGATGAAGCTGATGCTTGGTCTTACGCACCCCGGTGCGGGACAGGTGCGCGTGCTCGGCAACAACCCTTTATCGGTCGCCGCTTCGCAGCGCCGTGAAATAGGTTATCTACCGGAAAGCGTGGCTTTTCACAGTGCAATGAAAGGCAGGGAAGTGCTGGCGTTCTATGCCAGGCTTAAGGGTGTTGACCAGGCAGAATGCCATTCCATTATGGCGCAAGTTGGCCTGGAGCAGGCAGCCGACCGGCGGGTAAGCACGTATTCGAAGGGTATGCGCCAGCGGCTTGGTCTTGCCCAGGCCATGCTGGGCAAGCCACGGTTGCTGTTTCTTGATGAACCGACCAGCGGCCTGGATCCTTCGCTACGCAGACAGTTCTACGATTTGATCGACACACTCAGTCTGTCGGGCACCACCTCGCTGACCTCGTCCCATTCGCTGAACGAAGTCGAGGCACGCGCCGATAGAATCGCAATCATGAAATGCGGTTCCATTGTGGCTTGCGGAACACTGGCCGAACTGTCCCGACAGGCCGGTCTGCCGGTAGTGGTCCGGCTCAGGGTGACAGCGGGCCAGTCAGCCGAAGTGGCCGAACAGGTTGCACACATGGGTGAAGTACAAAGAGTCAATGATCATGGCATCAACCTGTCCTGCCTGGGGGCTTCCAAGATGGTGTTGTTCCGGCATATCGCCAGCCTCGGTGATGTTATTGAAGACATGGATGTGGTGCCGCCCCGGCTGGACGAAATCTACAATCATTACATGGAACAGGCGCAGCCATAGTGAAAGCGATAGGGATACTGGCAGTGAATGAATTCCTCGACGGTCTGCGTAACCGCTGGGTAGCCGCTGCCATAATTCTACTGGGCACTACGGCACTTGCTTTATTGCTGGTGGGATCTGCTCCTGCCGGCACGATTCGCGCGGGAGCGCTGGATGTCAGTGTCGTCAGTCTCACCAGCCTGAGCGTTTACCTGTTGCCGCTGATTGCATTGTTGCTGTCATTCGACGCTCTGGTCGGTGAGTTTGAGCGCGGCACCATGTTGTTGCTGCTGACTTATCCGGTGGCGCGCTGGCAAGTTGTCATGGGCAAGTTTTTGGGTCATATGATGATTCTGTCTACAGCGATTGCTGTTGGCTATGGCGGCGCCGCGGGAATTACGGTGTTATTCACAGACAATGGGGTCGAGGGCTGGCAGGCCTATGTCGCCATGATGGGCAGTTCGCTACTGCTCGGTGCAGTATTTATCGGGCTTGGCTACCTGGTGAGCGTGCTGGTGCGTGAACGTAGTACGGCTGCCGGTGCTGCTGTCGTGTTGTGGTTGATTTTTGTGGTGTTGTACGACCTTGCCCTGCTTGGCCTGCTGCTCGCAGACCATGAACAGCGGATGGGTCAGACCTTGTTTTCTACATTGATGCTTGTCAGCCCGGCCGATACCTACCGGTTATTGAACCTGACTGCTTTTGACGCCGTGGGGCAGGCGGCCGGTATTGCCGGTGTCGCTGCCCGAGCCGGGTTTGGCGTCCCTCTGCTGCTGGGGCTCATGGTGACGTGGATCGTGCTTCCATTGGCTGCGACCATGGCGGTATTCCATCGGCGGGAGCTGTAAATGCGGTGTCTTTCCCGCCAGGCCCTGGTTGTGCTTTTTACTTTCCTGACCTGGGCATGTAGTGACAACCAGCCAGTAGATGTTCCGGCGCCACACGAACTTACCCGGGATGCCGTCGGCTATTTCTGCCAGATGACGGTTCTGGATCACAATGGTCCCAAAGGACAGATATTCCTGGCCGATCGGCAACAGCCGCTATGGTTTACCTCGGTGCGCGATACTATAGCGTTTACCATATTGCCGGGTGAAGCGAAGAACATTGCAGCGATATATGTCACCGATGCAGGGCGTGCCAGCTGGGATCAGCCTGAACCCGGCACATGGGTTGAGGCCCGTCTGGCATTCTACGTGGTCGGCAGTGACCGCGTCGGTGGCATGCAGGTGCCGGAAGTGGTGCCGTTCGCCGACCGGGAGCGCGCAGAGCTGTTCATGCAGAAACATGGCGGCGGGGTATTTGTATTCGATAGAATTCCGCACGATAGCCTGATTGAAACGCCTGAATAGTTACAGAACATCCGGGGTACAACTGATTTGGATTTATTGCGCGAGCCAGGCAAAGCCTTTACTGCCTGGTGGTTATGGAAACCCGGACGTTTGACGCTGTAGTTCTTGCTTTAGTTCTTCCAGACTATCAATTGCCACGTCACGGACTGAGGGGTCGCTGTCCGTGGTCAGTTTCTCCAGTGGAGAAATCGCCTTTTCGCTGTTGGTGGTGGTGAGGAAATGACAGGCATCGGCGCGCACGCGTGGATCAGGGTGTGTGCCCAGTGTTTCCAGTACCGGCAGGTATTCCAGCAGCGTATCGCTGCCGGCCAGGTCTTCGACCACAGCGCTGATTCCTATACGTACGGTTAGTTCAGTCCCTGTGTCGGCCACGAGTTGTAGCAATGCATCAAGTTGTTCCGGATGATGCCGGACCATACTCATAACTTTGGGCAGTCGTCCCGACTTGAGTTGTTCGGTAAAAAATACACCCAATCCCTCTGGCGTGGCGGCGTGCTGAGCCCAGCTGCGTAGTTCCCCCACTGAATGCAGGCCTTCAAGCTCAAATTCACCGAGTTTTAGCCATGGAACCGAGCGCACCCCGAGTGCTTCGGCTTGTTGCGGCTGTTGGGCGATATCCACGGTTTCGAGTTCACCGATCAGGCCCTCTTTTAATAGCTCATCCAGCACGCGTTTCATGCCGGGACAGTGCGGGCAGCCGGGCGCAGTGAGCAGCAGGGCGGATGGGGTGGCTTGTTTTACGGTCATCGTTGGTTACTATGAGGCCACATTGGAAAAGAGTAGTGTAATGTTTATGCACAAGGCAATACAGATGCCAGACCCTGATCAGGCCCTGCCAGGCCGGGATACGCCCGTAACGGTGCCGGATGCGCACTTCGTGAATGGTCATCCGCTGGTGCCGCCATTTCCGGAAGGACTGGAGCAGGCGGTGTTTGGTCTCGGCTGTTTCTGGGGAGCAGAGCGACGGTTCTGGGAGCTTGATGGTGTATACACTACCGCTGCAGGTTATGCGGGTGGTTATACGCCAAATCCTTCTTATCGTGAGGTTTGCAGCGGGATGACCGGGCACAATGAGGTTGTGCTTGTGGTCTTCGATCCTGCCAGGGTCAGTTACCATCAGTTACTGGCCTGCTTCTGGGACAGTCACGATCCCACTCAGGGTATGCGCCAGGGTAACGATGTCGGTACGCAGTACCGTTCCGGTATTTACACTTCTGATGCACAGCAACAGAAGGTCGCTGAAGACAGTAAACGCAGTTTTCAGACCAGTCTGTCATCGGCCGGGCGTGGCAGTATTACTACGGAGATTCTGGGCGCGCCGACTTTTTACTATGCCGAGGATTATCACCAGCAATACCTGGCAAAGAACCCGAACGGTTACTGCGGTCTGGGTGGCTGCGGTGTCAGATACGAGATGGGCGATTCGTGAGGCCGGGATCGGTCGGACTGTGGCTGGGTCCGATAGCCTTTTCAGGTTTGCTGTTGTTGCCCGGGCCGGATGGCCTTAACCAGGAGGCCTGGGAGCTGGTTGCCGTGACGGCCTGGATGGCTATCTGGTGGATCAGTGAAGCTGTCCCTATTCCTGCCACGGCGTTATTGCCTGTTGTGTTGTTTCCTGCGACCGGCATTATGCCTGCCAATATGGTCACCCGTGCCTATGGGCATCACCTGATCTACCTGTTCATGGGTGGGTTCATGATCGCTGTCACCATGGAGCGCTGGCACCTGCACCGGCGTATTGCGCTGCGTATTATTCAGCGCGTCGGTACGGCACCGGTTCGGCTTGTTCTGGGTTTCATGATTGCCACGGCCCTGTTGTCCATGTGGATAAGCAACACGGCTACAGCAATGATGATGGTGACCATCGGTCTGGCGGTGTTGAAACAGTTGCTGCCGGACAATCGCTGGCGGACTTCGCCATTGGCTACTGCATTAATGCTTGGGATTGCCTATTCAGCCAGTATTGGCGGCGTGGCCACGCTGATCGGTACGCCTCCGAATGCAGTATTGGCAGGTGTGCTTGACCAGCAATACGGTATTGATTTGCGCTTTGGCACCTGGATGCAGTTTTCCTTGCCATTGTCGCTGCTGATGTTGTTGCTGGCATGGCTATACCTGACACGTATTGCGTTCCCGCTGGGGAAGATCAGGCTCGATGATTCGGGTCGTCATTTGCGCGAGGAGCTGGCCCAGCTGGGGCCGCTGTCTACACCGGAAAAACGTATTGGACTGGTGTTCGCAGGTGTAGCGTCGTTGTGGATGTTGCGTGGTTTCATTACCTGGGAGCCGCTGAGCATGGTTAAGGATTCCACTATCGCAATCGCCGGTGCCTTACTGTTGTTTGTCATGCCGGCTGGCGGTGGGCAGCGTGGAGCCTTGCTCAATTGGGAGACAGCGGTACGTATTCCCTGGGATATTATTGTCCTGTTTGGTGGTGGATTTGCGCTCGCTGCGGGCTTCAGCGAGTCTGGTCTGACGACCTGGCTGGCCTGGCAGCTAGAGGTGCTTGCCGGGGTGCCGGTGCCGGTAGTGATCCTGTGTGTGGGGTTGCTGGTTATCTTCCTGACTGAAGTGACATCCAACACGGCTACTGCGTCGCTGCTATTGCCGGTGCTGGGCGCTCTGGCGCAGGCGCTGCAGCTTTCACCACTGATCCTCATGGTAACCGCGACACTCTGTGCCTCGTTTGCCTTTATGCTGCCGGTGGCGACACCACCGAACGCCATTGTGTTTGGCAGCCACTGCATACATATTGCGCAGATGGCACGCGCCGGATTATGGCTGAACCTGATAGGCGTGCTTCTGATTAGTGTTTTCGTGTATCTTTGGGGGATCGTATTTCCCGAGCAATCGGGGTTGTTCAGCTTGTAAAGGAGACCGGTATGAGCCCGAAAAACAGAATCAAAGTGCGTGAGAATGGGCCGTTACTCTGCACGGGAGAGATCAAGGTTGTCGATCCTGAAGGTGAGGTGCTTTATTCAGGCGGCGAAGTAGTGCTGTGCCGTTGTGGCGCATCGGCCAACAAGCCATTTTGTGATGGCAGCCACCGGGAATCGGGTTTCGCGGCTGACGATGTCGAGCTGGGTATCGATTCCGCGGAACCGGAAAACGACGATGGACCGTTGACAATAACAGTTCGACCCGATGCCATGTTGATCGCAAAGGGGCCGATGGAAATTACCAGCGCGGATAATAGCGTAGCCGCTGTCCGCAGCAAGGCTGCATTATGCCGATGTGGTGCGTCGGCCAACAAGCCATTGTGCGATGGCAGCCACAAGATGTGCGGGTTTTCAGGCTAACCATTCTTTTATGTCCATTGCCAGTTCAGCAAGCCGCCAGCCCCCCGGGCCGGACACGCCGTTTGATCTCGAAAAACAGCCAGACAAACTGGAAACGCTGGGCCGCCTCTGGCAGCACTATGGCGATTGTTATCGCGTTCCTGCCGAGTCACGTGACGTTGATACCTGGGTTGTTAATGATCCCGGTTTGATTCGACGCATCCTGGTTACCAATCATCGCAACTACACGAAGGGAATCGGAATCGAGCGGATACGGGTGCTGCTGGGTAACGGCCTGATGACCAGTGAAGGTGATACCTGGCGTCGGCAACGTCGGCAGATGCAGTCGGGGTTCCACCGTTCCGGTGTCGAAGCTTGCCTGCCCCTGTTTCTCGATGTGGCGCAACAGCAGGCAAGTAGCTGGCAGCGGGCGGCACGTAGCGGCGAGGCAGTCAATGTGACAGAGGCCGTTAGTGAGGCTGCCCTGGAGGTGATGCTGCGAGCACTTTTCTCTGCTGACCTTGTCGACATTCCGGCACAGTCCTTTGCGCTGGTTAGCAAGCACAGTAACCGTGACCTGAAATTCGCCATAAAATTTCGGGCTCTTGGCAAGTTGATACAAGGATTTATTGAGCGGCGCCGGAAGGAAAATGACTACCCTGTGGATTTGTTGACACATACCTTGCAGGCAGTCGACCGGTCGAGCGGCGAGGGCATGAGTGACCGGCAGATTATTGATGAAATGCTGACGCTTATTGTCGCCGGTCATGAGACGACTGCAGCAACTCTGAACTGGGCCTGGTACCTGCTTGCCGCCCACCCGGACAGTATGCGGCGAGTAGTCGATGAAGCAGGGCAGTTGAACCTTGACAGTCTGGACAGCGGTGCATTGGAGTCACTGGCCTATACGCGCGCCGTTCTGCAGGAGGCGTTACGCCTTTATCCGCCGGGTTGGTTGTATACGCGCCAGGCGCTGAACGAAGATCAACTGGGTCCCTATACGCTACCGGCTGGCAGCGATGTGTTTATTTGTAGCTATCTGTTGCACCGACACCCCGGGTACTGGGAACAGGCCGAAGTCTTCGATCCAACCCGTTTTCTGGGTGATGCAAACTGGGAGCGCTATGCCTACCTGCCGTTTTCCGCAGGTCCTCGCCATTGCATCGGCGAAACCTTTGCCAACATGGAAATGCTGGTACATCTGGCAGTAATTGCTTCACAGGTTTCACCTGAATTGCCCGGGAAAACAGGTATTGAACTGGATGCTGACGTAAATCTGCGTCCGCGTCATCATTTGTGGCTGAAATTCCGGGTAAACAGCCATGGCTGAAGCTACAACGCTGGCGGATCTTTTGCTTGCTCCTGCGTCGTCTCAGCGTGGGTTGCGATTTCTCCGCAGCCAGGACCGCGAAAGCGTCATTAGTTATGCTGAATTGCTGCAGCGGGCACTGCGCTTGTTGGCCGTGTTGCAGTCACG
Organism: uncultured Gammaproteobacteria bacterium; assembly: GCA_963752745.1. GTDB lineage: Bacteria > Pseudomonadota > Gammaproteobacteria > DSM-19610 > DSM-19610 > Thiogranum. Next base: position 97,880 of record CAVWAK010000029.1, on the reverse strand, counting down.
TGGGCTGAAGCCCGGTGATGCGCTGGTGCTGTTCGTGCGCGACAATCGCGCATTTATTGATGCTTTCTGGGCCTGCCAGCTCGGCGGACTCGTCGCTGTACCACTTGCAGGAGGTGTTCGCCAGGATGCGCTAGGCAGGCTTGAACGTGTAGGCACACTGTCTGAATCAGCCTGGCTGTTTACCGAGCGCGAACTCTGGCAGCGGTATAAACAGACGGCTGGTTCGCAATCGCAGTTTGATAAACGGGTTTGTCTTATGGAGGATATCACCCGGTCTGATGACACCGGTGAACTGCATCATGCACAACCCGAAGATATAGCCTTCATACAGTTTTCATCCGGCTCGACCAGCGAGCCCAAGGGTGTACAGCTCAGTCACAGGAATCTGCTTGTCAATATCCGTGATATCACACAGGCAGCAGCAATAAGTGCTGGTGATACAACGTTGAGCTGGATGCCATTGAGTCACGATATGGGCCTGATCGGTTTTCATCTTGTGCCGTTGCATAACGGGATCGACCAGGTGTTGATGGACACTGATGTCTTTGTTCGTCGTCCGGCGCGCTGGTTGCGAGCAGCGTGTGATTATTCTGCAACGCTATTGTGTTCCCCGAGCTTTGGTTACCGGCACTACCTCAAGGCAGTTGACCCCGAAGATGAGTCGCTGGACCTGAGTCACGTCCGTCTTGTCTTTAATGGCGCCGAACCGGTGTCTGCCGACGCATGCCGGGCGTTTACCCGGGCGTTGAAGGCCAGGGGCTTGCCTGAAGAAAGTATGTTCCCGGTTTACGGCCTGGCGGAAGCCAGCCTGGCCGTTACCTTTCCAAGGCCAGGCGATCAATTACGGACGATTGTGCTGGCATCCGGGCAGCTTGCGCCAGGAGATCGCGTGGTACCGGTTGAGGTTTCCACGCAAGCCCACGAACTCGTCTGCCTGGGTCATCCCTTGCCAGCCTGCAAAATTCGCATCTGTGATGACCAGGGCAGGCAACTACCCGAGTTTACTGTCGGTCATGTGCAGATTCGTGGTGACAATGTCACCGGTGGTTATTACCGTTGCCCGAAGTGTGATGAAGCCGCCTTGATTGACGGCTGGCTGGATACCGGTGACCTTGGTTTACTTACGACTGACGGCTTGTATATTACCGGACGCTGCAAGGATATTCTGTTCGCTGGCGGGCAAAACTGGTACCCGCAGGATATCGAAGCTGCGTTGCAGCGCACTACCGGCATCGATGCAGACAAGCTGGTGGTCTGCGCGGTGCGCAGCGTAGACAATAGCGAAGACGAGTTACTGGTATTTATCCAGCACCGCAAGTCTCTGGCCGACTTTTCCGCGCGTCTGCCGGAACTGCGGGCAGCACTGGCAGCGGCGACGGGTTTGCACGCCAGGGCAATTCTGCCTGTACATAGCCTGCCAAGAACCAGTAGCGGCAAGCTACAGCGTTTTCGTCTTGCTGATGCCTTTAGTGCGGGTGAATATGACCAGCTGCTGGGTGACCTTGACGCCCGGGTTGAACCTGGTAGCGAACCTGCGGCTGACAGCGTCGAACAGTCACTGCTTGATCTATGCCGGCAGTTGTTCCCGGGGCGCTTGATCGCGACCGATCAAAACCTGTTTGAACTGGGCGCAGACTCACTGATGCTGGTGCGCATCCACGAAGAAATTGAAGCGCGCTATCCGGGTAAAACAGATGTTACCGACCTGTTTGATCATCCGACGATCAGTGAGCTTGCAGGCTACATAGAGCGCTAGTCAGTGTACAACGGGCGAGGGTATTTCCAGCGCTTGTATAACCAGAACCAGTCCTGGGGTGCAGACAGGATCTGCCGCTCTGCAGCCTTTATATATGCGGGCATAATGCTGTCCTGGTCCTTTGGGTAAGGGGGTTCGCAGAGCAGCTCGAATTCAACTTCATAGTAACCGCGCCGAAGGCGCTGCATGCGTACGAAAACAACAGGTGCCCTGAACAGGCGGGCCAGTTTGTCCGGCCCGGTAAAGAAAGCCGTATCGATACCCAGGAACGGGCCCCAGTATTTGTCATCCTCTGGTCTTGGCCCCTGGTCGGCATTGATAGCGATGATGCCCCCTTGCCGGGAAAATTCAACCAGAGAAGGCAATGCCGTTTTTGCTTCTATCAGCGTGCTGCCGAAGCGGCTGCGCATCGTCGTCAGCAATGCATCGATATCCGGCAGGTTTAACGAACTATAGAGTGCCGCAACTGGTGTTTCGAGTTGTGCGGCACAGGCAAGCTGGAGCCATTCCCAGTTGCCTGAATGGGATGTGAGAGCCAGTAGTGTCTTGTGTTGTGCGGCCAGTTCAGCAATCAGTTCAGGATTTTTCAGCGTTACGCGTCGTTCGATCCCGGCCTTGTCCAGTCGCCAGCATTTAATTGTTTCGACCAGAAAATCAAGGGCATTGCGGTAGCTGGTAGCGGCGAGGTTGTCGCGTTCAGCATTGCTCCAGGTCGGAAAGGCGTGTTTCAGGTTGTCGTCCAGCAGGCGACGCTGAAACTTCATAATACGATACAAGATCAGAAACAACAGGTCTGACAGGGCATACAGGGCAGGCAAAGGGACACGGCCTAGTGAGCTGATCAACCAGACTATGACGCGCTGCTTTAACTGTGTTTTTGGAGGTGGCATGCGAGCACAATTATTGCACGCTTCTTTATGATTCCCTATGCTTGATAAGATTCAAACCTGTTTTATTGTCGGGTAAATACAAGATGAATGAAGATCATCCGCAGCTTCAGAAAGCGGTAGCCGCTATCAGTAACGGGGAGTTTGACCGCTCGTTTGCCATTGTTACGCAGTTGGCGGCGCAAGGCGTGGCAATGGCTCAGCACTTTCTCGGTTGGCACTATCACAAGGGGATCGGTGTTGATCAGGATGACCGGCAGGCTGTGCAATGGTGGGAAAAGGCGGCTGAGCAGGGGGTCGCCGAATCGCAGCAGGGGCTCGGCTGGGCCTATGCGAATGGCTGCGGTGTTAGTGAAGACCTGCTTAAAGCATACCGTTGGTATGCGCGTGCGGTTGCTGGCGGGGACGAGGAAGCGCGAGCCGGCTTGTCGGAAACTGCCAGGCGATTGAGTGCGGAGCAACTGCTGGATCTTGAAGGTGAAGATTTAATCAGCTGAGCGCAATTCGCTTTTGTTGCGTGTTATCCACTGCCAGAAGATGCCGCTCGGCATATCAACGCCGGTACGGATGTAGCGAACCGTCTGGTGATCGTGCACAAGGTGCATGATTTCACGGTGGGCATTGCCCAGTCCGCAAAAGAGTATGCTGTCACAGCTCCTCAGCAGCTCGTGCATCTCCGGGAGCAGCAGGTACTCCTGGTCGCGCTTGATCAGTAGCGGTACGCATGAAAGTTGCTGCGAAAGGTCGTTTGGATCTGTACACAGTTGCTTGAGAGTAACGGGTTCGCTGCGGATCAGGCAGTCGAATATTGCCGGTGCTGCCAGCGGTGTTATCTCGACATCCCAGACATCCGGCGCTACATCTTCTACAACACCGGCAACTCGACTGACCAGAACATTGGCCCATTCTTCGTTCTGGTCGTGGGTCAGTCGCAGAAAATCATCGAGTAACGGCGCCAGGATAATGCCGAGGATATGTTTGGCGATAATAGTGCCCGGCTGCATGATCATATCGATCGGTGCGGCTTTGTAGATGTCCGATTTGTTCTGCAGGTTCTGCCGGGCTGCAGTAAACAGTTCGGGGTTCAGTTGACGGGCGGTTATGATAATGGAGAGGTTGTTGGCATCATTGTCAGTACCGGCGATCAGCCCCTGGACTTCGTGAATGCCGGCCGCTTCCAGTGTGTGTGCCTCGGTGCCGCGACCAGTGATGGTATCGGTCGGTGCGTCGGTCAGGTCCGGATCAGCCTCAACGATGCGCGTCTCTACACCTTCCGGGGTGATGTACTTGCGTACTGCCTTGCCAAATCGGCCGTAGCCACACAGCAGCCAGGTGCCGGTAGGGGGGCGGGTGAAATCGGCCAGCGGGGAATGCGTAACCGAGGTCATCCATTCGTATACCAGGTACATGCTGGGAGAGTGGAACATCATGGCAAACCTTGAAGCGAAGATCTCGAACGCATCGACCACGTTATCGGTACCAAATGATGCCATGTTTTCGGCAAAGTCTTTGGTGTCTGACTGGCAGATCACCTGAACTTCAGGCGCCAGCAGTTTGCAGGAAATTGCGATTGTCAGGTTGGCATGATCATCGCCGGTCAGGGCTATGACGCCGCGGCACATCGGGTGGGTCAGTCCAGCTGACACCAGGTGTTCGGACACCGTCGCATCTTCACACAGACCGGGCACATAATCAGGCAGGTCCTCAACAGCCAGGCCAAGGATCTTGTCCTGGTCTTTTTCGATTACGACACAGTGTATGCCGCGTTCCACGAGTTCACGGACCAGGAGACTGCTGGCATCACCATAGCCACAAATAATATAAAATGACTCATTGATTCTGCGTACCTTGCGGGCAAAAGACGTATAGGCAAGCACACGACGAAAGCCCTGGTCCTGAATAAGTGTCAGGATAGAACCAATGGCATACAGCCAGACAACGACAGCTGAATAGATAACAAACGTCGTCCACATTCGCTGGGCGTTGGTAAACGGGTAGGGGATCTCACCCAAACCGATGGTTGAACCCAGAAAGCTGACGAAATAGATCGCGTGGAAGAAATCCATCCGCCAGGGCTGCCCCTGGTCATCCTGTCCCGGAATAAGGGTCAGTCCTACCACTGCAACCGCGTAGACTGCGATCAGCAGGATCAGCGGCAAACGCATGCGCCGCAACATCAGGTAGATGACGTTTTGCATTATCGGGGGCTAACGGCGGAAGGTGACTGTTTCCACGACCAGCAGGATAACCGAGATCAGGTTGGCAAGTAGCGCCCCACCGGACAACGAAACAATACTCGCCATGGCATTGGTCGACAGCGGCATCTCGGCGATGTACAGGACAAAGCCCCAGATCAGTGCTGCTGTTATCAGTTGCAGGTCTGCGACCAGGCTGGTGGCCAGCAACAACGCGCCAATGTGCGCACGGTCGCCGAACTTCATAATAGTAGCAATCAGGCTGACTACCAGGGCAGCAAACAGTTCGTAAGCGTTATGGTGGTCGGGGTTGTCCAGTTCGCCAACAAAAAAGCCATAGTTCAGGGTCAGTGCCAGGATGGAGAAGAAGGCGAAGAGGACTTTTTCCAGATTCATATCGGGACAGCTCCTTGATTTTTGTTCGTGGAGTAAGTTTAGCTTATAAACCCCCTAATGATTAGTGTCTTAGGGGGTATATTTCGAATGATCGGCAGGAATATTGCGATCTGCAGCCGGCGCAATGTTTATATTGTCCCGGGAGGTCAAGTTATGGCCTTATTGGGCCGATAATCAACGTGTTATTCAAAAGTGTGCAGGTAGGTTGGGTGTAGTTGTATGGCGGTTATCGAACAGAAAGTCAGTGTCACTGACGTCAAAATCGGCATGTATGTCTCACGCCTTGATCGTCCGTGGCTGGAGACCCACTACCTGTTCCAGGGATTTCACATCAATTCTACCGACGATATAACTGAGCTGCGCGAGCATTGCGAATATGTTTACGTCGATCCCGAGCGTGGCGAACCGGCAGCGCGTGTGCTGCAAACCCTGAAGAAGAAAGACAATGACGCGTTTGTCAGGGTGTTCAAAAGAGCGAATGGTGATACGCGCTATCCGGTACAGACGACGGTGAAAGAAGAGATCCAGGCTTGTACTGCAGCCAGAACGCAGTCGATTGATGTTATTACCAACATGCTCGGCGATCTCAAGTCCGGTCGCAGTATCAAGGTGCAACAGGTGCGGCAGACTGTCACTGGCCTGATGGCCAGTATTCTGCGTAACCCGGATGCGTTCTTCTGGTTGACGCGGTTAAAGAATAAAGACAACTATGCCTACGCTCATTGCATCGATGCCTGTGGCCTGGCGATGGCGTTTGGTCGTCACCTCGGGTTTTCCCGGCCGGAGCTGGAAGACCTGGCAGTGGGGACACTGCTGTTCGATATCGGAAAACTGCAGTTGCCAGAAGAACTCCTGAAAAAACCAGGCCGACTTACAACAGAAGAATATACGCTGATTCGCCGTCATGTAGAGTTTGGTGCAAAGATGGTGCGCGATATGCAGGGCGCGAACGAAGAGATTTTAGCTACTGTCCTGAACCATCATGAACGCCATAACGGCAGCGGCTATCCACGCGGGATTCCTGGTAACCAGATACCGGTCAATGGTCGTATTGCAGCCCTGGTCGATTGCTATGACGCGATTACCAGTGAACGTGCCTACAGCAGTGCGATATCCGCCTATGACGCTGTGCAACTGATTTACGAATGGCGAGACAAGGATTTTCAGGTCGATATGGTGGAACAGTTCATCCAGTGCATTGGCCTTTATCCCACCGGCACCCTGGTAGAGCTAAGTACTGACGAGGTAGGCCTGGTGCTGTCGCAAAATCGCGTTCGCCGTTTGCGTCCCAAGGTCATGCTGGTACTGGACAACAAGAAAATAGCCTACGAATTCAATCCAGTGCTCGATTTGATTGAGGATCCCGAAGATGATGAAGGGAACGTGGTCGAGATCAAACGGCCACTTGTGCCGGGTACCTATGGTATCAACGCCGAAGATTTCTATCTTTAGTGTTTAGAACCAGCGATTAAAGTGACAATCCAGCTTAATAATGTGCCTCAACGTGTCAGCCTGCTGGAAAGGCTCGATCGGTTGATCGCTGACGGAGAACGGATTGGTCTGCTGGTTTTCAATCTGGACCAGTTTCGTGAAATAAATATCGAATTGGGGCACACAGCCGGAGACCGGGTGTTGGAGGCAGTGGCTCAACGGGTCAGCGACGTCATGCGGGCAAGCGATCAGCTTTTTCGTGTCGGCGGCGACGAATTTGCAGTGGTGCTTGCCGGGCTTCGCTCACCACAACTCGCTGAGTTGGCAGCGAACAAGGTTGTCGAGGTTATCGCCAGGCCTGTCACAATTAACGATACCAGGCTGTCCTTGTCTGTACATGCAGGTGTAGCCATATATCCGGACCAGGCTAAAGACTCTCGGGAGCTGTTGAAGGGGGCTGATACAGCCTTGAACGAAGCCCGCCGCTCCAGGAGCGATTATCGCCTGTATGACACGCTGTTACGTGATCAGGGGCGCTATAAATCTGATCTGCGATGTGAGTTGCAGACGGCGCTGGATAACAACTCGCTTATACTGAACTACCAGCCGCAAATCGACCTCAAGCGGGGTGTGCTGGGGGGGTGCGAGGCGCTGGCGCGCTGGAATCATAGCAGCCGGGGCTGGATTGCTCCGGATGCGTTTATACCAGTTGCAGAAAGCAGCGAGTTGATTGACTCGTTAACCTACTGGTCGCTCAATGTCGCATTGAGAGAGTGGTTCAAGCGGTGTCGGGAGTGTTCGTCATCGGCCCCGATATCCCTGAACCTGTCAGCCAGGCTGCTGCATTCACCGGAGATTGTGGATCTCGTGGCCCGGGCGCTGAATATCTGGGGCGCGCCAGCGGGTTCTCTGGTTATGGAAGTGACCGAGAGTGCCATGATGGAGGATCCGAAAATTGCGCTGCGCACACTGACCGCACTTCACGAAATGGGAGTGACCATATCCATTGACGATTTCGGTACCGGGTATTCATCGTTGGCTTATCTGAAAAAACTGCCTGTGGGTGAGCTGAAAATCGATAAAAGCTTTGTGATGCAGATGTCTGAAAATGATATGGATCGGAAGATCGTGCAGTCGGTGATTGATCTGGCCCATAACCTGGAACTGCAGGTGGTTGCGGAGGGCGTAGAGAACGAGGCCTCACTGGACATGCTTGAGTCCATGGGTTGTGATTTCGCGCAGGGTTATTTCATTGCAAAACCCATGTTGCTGTCGGATTTGTCCGGCTGGCTGGAGAGTAGCCGCTGGAAGCTCCCAGTAACTACTGATGCAGTCGCGTCAGACCTTGACCGCGACTCCACCCCGGCGGGGGTCGCCGTATGCGTCAAATCCGACTGAATTACTGGCGACAGCGTGAACACCGCCAAAGTACAGGTTGAGATCGGGCCAGCATTCGAGCTGATCAAATGCCTCGCGCAAACGGGATACTGTGGTTTCACTAAACCCCGCTTCAATATTTAATCTGTTCTGTTCGAAGTGCACACGTGGCCGTTGAATAGCACTCTCCAGGCTAATGCCTGAGTCGACGAGTGCCGAGATCACTTGAAGTATTGCTGAACGAATTCTGTTTGATCCGCCAGAGCCCAGGGCAATACAGCTGCCGTCTCCTTTCAATAACATGCCTGGTGACATCATCGATGTGAGGCGACGGTTTTCCTGCCAGCGCTGAAACCCATGGGGATTCAGATCTTCTTCGCCAAGCATGTTGTTCAGCATCATTCCGGTGGTACCAACCAGGTGACCACAGCCTTCACCGTTACTGGTAGTGAGTGCCGCGACGTTACCGTCAGCGTCGATTACGCTGATGTGGGTTGTGCCGCGGTAAGCGCGCGCCCGGCCGCGTACTCGTGACACGTAGGTCGCCAGCAGTTCTTCATCCAGCAATTCGTGGCCGGGTTCATTGGCATTCAAATGCTCGATCCTGGCCTCATTAGTGTCGTGCATAACATCGGTAATCCGCTGAATGTATTCGGCCTCATTATCCAGACTGTCTGCCGACAGGTGCTTTTCAAGAAGTTTCAGAGCAAATCCTATCAGCAAGCCGCCGGAGGCGGGCGCAGGGTTAGTGAATAACTGCGCATGACGGTAGTTAACCCGCAGTGGTTGACGCCTTATCGTCGAGTAGCTGGCCAGGTCCTCACGAGTAAGGTGTCCTGTGTCACGACAGGCAGCTTCAATCTCGGCAGCGATATCACCTTCATAGAAAAGACGGTCGCCTTCATCGGCGAGAGCTCCCAGTGTCTCTGCGAGTTTCGGCAGACGGAGTGTGTCACCTGTGCTAACCAGTCGAGAAGGCTGTCGTTGGCTGGAAAACTGGGCGGCGGTGGTTTCTGTTGCCAGGCAGATGGGTTTAACCACGTCGAAGATAAATGCTTGTAGCGGGTTAATCTCTACGCCCCGGATTGCGAGATCGATGGCAGGTTCCATCAGTACCTTCATTGGCAGCTTGCACAGGTCCCTGTGTATCTGAAACAGGCCATGCACGGTGCCGGGTGTCGCTGTAGCGCCATAACCGATGTGAAACTCCTGTTGCGTTGTTCCAAAGTCGGCTTGAATGGGATAGAAGTCGATCTCGTCCGGCGATTTCTTTACCAGTGGCGTCTGCGCAAAGAAATCGTAGAGAGTGGGAGCCTTACCTTCTGCGCGGGCCAGCAGAAACCCGCCGCCACCGAGCGAGGTCAGTACCGGTTCGGAGATACAGGCACACCAGTGCGCAGCGACCACAGCATCAAAAGCATTGCCGCCTTCTTTCAGCGCATGAACAGCAGCTTCGGCGGTCCTGGGGTGGCCGGCGGCTACGGCACCGTGTGTCGGCCGGTATGTTTGTCCAGGCTTGGTCAATACTATATCAGCAGGTCGGTACGTGGCTGCGAGTCACTGTTTTCTGTATCTACACGGGGTTGGCAGTTGACCAGGTGACTGGCCGGAATACCGAATTGTTCGACAAGATAGTCTTTGACCTGGTCAGCGCGTGTCCCGGCGAGTGCTGTGAGTTGTGACTCGTCGATATCCGCAGCAGCGGGCCCGGAGGGCTGGCTTTTTTTGTCTTTTTCGGTTTTGGCTGCGGCCTGTTTCTGCAGGTAGGCCTTGTCAGCACCGACAGCAACGCCACAGAGTTTGATTGCAAGTTTTGGACGTTCCTTGAGAACACTGGCTACCTTGCCAAGGTAATCCCTGTCTTCAGCGTCGATCTCAGCCAGCCCCGGGTCAAATTCGACCGGCTTCAGGCGTACTTTTGTCAGTTCCTCACCGGCATACTTTGCAGCAGTGATGACCGCGCCGTAGGGTTGCAAGGCAAAGGTCAGGTAGGTGAGAGCGCCTTTTTTTACACCAGTGGCCAGAGCCTTGGTGATAGCGTCGTTGGGATCAAAACTCGGGCTGTTTGGATCACCTTGAATGGGGATTTTCAGTGCAATGGTATCGTTGCTGTCACGCAGTGTATCGAGTGCAACATTGAGAGGCACCGGGATTTTGCTCTGCAGGCTGTTCTTGCTTTCCACGGTTTCGAGCTGGAGCTGATGCAGTTCGAGGTCAATTTGACCTTTCATTTCCTGTTTGTCGATACGCAGCGTGGTATCGGCATTTAGTGCGCCACTATTGAGTACCAGTCCAAGTGATTCGCGGGTATAGGGCGACAGGGGGGGAAGATCCAATGCGTCAATTTTTGATTTAAGGTCAATACCAAAAGGCTGCTGGAAGGGTTGTGCATAGCCGTTGAAATCCAGGCGGGTGTGTTTGCCTATATGGCCAGCAAGCTTGAAGTTGCTATGCTGTTCGGGTTTGCGAGTATCCAGGCTCTCAACCAGAATAGAGTCAATCTTCAGTTCGGTTTTGAACCCCGGTTTTACGGCCTGATCGAGAAAGCTGATTTTACTGTCGCCGCTGACTTCAATCCGGTTAATCGCAATGGCCAACGGATTGTCTTCTTTTGCATCCGGTGCTGGAGCGCTTTCCGCTTGTTGCTGCTGTTTGCTCAACCGGCTCATGCTATCGATAATGCCGATAACCCGCCATTGGCCTTCTGTATTTCTTTTTATCCGGCTGTGTCCATCCTTGTAGTGGACCGTGTCGATTGTCAGCAGATCATTCGCAAAGGCCAGCGAGGAGACTTCAAAACGTCCGGCATCAATAAATGCATCCTGCGATATCTGGTCGGCATTGCGCCCGAGACCAAGTTGCTCTACCAGAATAGACTGAATGGTCAGGTTGTCAGTGCCTTCGAGACTGAGACCGGACAGTTGAAGGTTGTCGGCACTGAGCAACTCCAGTGTGCCTTCTTCGGCAATCAGGTGAAGGTCCTGCAGGGTGATATCAGATGCCAGTTGAATTTGAGGTGGGCCATCGGTGGCGATCAGTTCCAGTGTGCCGCTGATGTTCGCAGCTTTATTGGTGATGTGGAGCGCGGGATCGTCGAGAACGGTGTCCAGCGCCTGCAAGCGGATATCGCCGTCATGATTCAGAACAAAGCCGCCGTCCTTCTGTGAGAAGGCAAGCTTTCCGTCATACGACAACTCGCCAGCCAGGCTGCTGACAGCTGGTTGTGCCAGTTGCGCAAAGGCACCGAGTGACAGGCTATCTATTGTCAGCGTTCCCCGGTAAGCCGGTTGTGCGGCAAGGGGCGCCAGTTCTGCATCCAGAGAGAAGGGTGCCTGGTTGAGTGAACCGCTCACAGTGAGATGCGCCGGATCCTCTTGTGACCACTGATTGAGGTGGTCGAGTTCCAGACTGGTGATATCAAGTGCCAGGTCCAGGTGCTGATCTGCGTATTTAACGTGAAAATCACGCAGGGCCAGCTTTTCAATGCCACCCATCCACTCGCCGGGTTGCGTGCCTTCCGGTTCGGTATCAGAGGGTGTGTTTTCCGGTATACGGATGCCGCCTACTAACAGCGAATCTTCCGGCCGATTATCGATAACAATGGTGAATCCACTCAGCTCGACACGCTCGACAGCTACTTTTTTATCAAGCAATGGAGTCCAGGACAGTCCGGCCGCAACCTGCTCAAATGACAGTGTAGTCAGTGAGTCGACTCGCACCTCAAGGCCCTTGAGCGCCAGTGTGGCGGTGAAGGGATTGAAGTCAATATCCTCAAAAACCACCTCGTCACCGCCATGTTCCAGCAGCCATTGTTTGGCGTAGTGTTTGAGCAGGAGGGGAGTCCCAATCAGGATGCCAGCCAGCAGGAAACATAGTATTGCAGTGACTCGAAACCAGCGTTTTGAAAGCACGTTAGCGATAACTCATGAGTTAGGTTGTATGGGGCCAATCAAAAACCATACGCCAACCGGCAGAGGGGCTCAAGCAGGCCATCTGTCTCCCCGGCGGGATGATCTATTCCTGGTCGCAGTGGGAGATGACCTGGTTACGTCCTCCGGACTTGGCCTTGTAAAGAGCGATATCAGCTTCCTTGATACAGTTGTCGATTTTATCCGCATCATTATAACCGGCGACACCCAGGCTGACAGTCAGGTGCGTTACTTTCGACTGCACTACGAAGTCCTGGCCTTCGATTGCTGTACGCAAACGTTCTGCCTGTTCGGTTGCGCTTTTGACATCGGTGTCGCTGAGCAGAATGAGAAATTCCTCCCCGCCCCAGCGAGCCAACACGTCTTTCTCGCGCATCCAGCTCCCCATTTTTTCCGCGACGGCGACCAGAATTTCATCGCCACCGTCATGGCCGAATGAATCGTTGATGTGTTTGAAGTTATCAATATCCAGCAGCACGAGCGAGAAGGGGTGCTCCGATCGCTGGAAGCGGGCAGCTTCCTTGTCCAGTAACTGGATCATGGCGCGTCTGTTTGGCAGGCCGGTCAGGTAGTCGGTCAAAGCGCTTTGTTGCAATACAGTTTCAATACGCTCGCGTTCCCTGATTTCGTCGCGTAGCTTGTCGTTGGTATTGAGCAGGTCCTGGGTGCGTTGTTTTACCCGGCCCTCCAGTTCGTCCCTGGATTTTTGCAGCGCCTGCCGGGCGTTGTCACTTTCGGTCTGACTCCGCTCCAGGTGCGTTGCCATGGCTTCGATGGTATACCCCAGGTGGTCCAGTTCGTCGCCGGTCTGTTTCGTTGAACCGGTATCGAGCCGGGCGCGTGCGATTTCTCCGCAGCGTTTCACCAGCCGCTCAATACGTTGCGTAAAGTTCCTGGATAAAACGATCGAGAAAATCACCGCCAGCAGGACTGATACACTTAGTGAGATCAGGCCGGCCTGCCTTAGTTGCACCATTTTTCGTTCAACCTCGTCGGCGAACATATCGATGCCAATAAGATAATTGCCAGCGCCGTCATGCAAAGGGGCGTAGCCGGACAGAAAACTGCCCCATTTATCTGATGTAATCTCGCTATCGACAGACGGGCGCTCGAAGCCTTGCATCAGCTCGGCAATGAATTCGTCATAAGGTTCACCGGGTGACGCCGGTTCATCGGGGTCCGAGTCCAGAACGAAAACAGCCTGATTGTTCTGTTTGCGCATAATATAGACAAAGGCGATATCTTTGTTTGAGTTTGCATAGCTCTGAATTAATGTGCGCAAATCACGATATGTATCTGTCGCCATGTCATCAGGGTTGTCCAGTTGACCAAGCTGGCTGGAGGAAAACACCTTGCTGAGAATGGCAGCACTATTGAGCAGGCGGGATTGCAGGCTGCGCTTCAGGTTGTCGATGGCAGAAGTATAGAAATAGGTCCCAATGCTGCCCGAAACCAGCACTATGGCAAGAAAATGGCTGAGAAAAAGTTTGCTGCGGGTTGAGAACTGCATACTACCGGGCGACCGTGCAATCTGTAAGAGGCGCGGATTCTATAATAATTCAGTACTTTGCGCTTTTAGTAATTTGCTTTAGTTTTAGGAACTTGCCTAAGTTATTGATTGCCGGTTAAGGCTCAAGCACAATAGCCGGCTTGATGTGGCCCCGTGGACACGGTCGCCCCGGAATTTTCAGACCCGATTTATCAGATCAAATCAGAGGAGTAGGTTACGTGAAATTGATACTTTTAGGTGCGCCAGGTGCGGGCAAAGGTACGGTTGCAAAGATGCTGACCGACGTGGATGGCTCGGTACAGATTTCAACCGGCGACATCCTGCGTGCTGCCGTGGCAGCCGGTACTGAACTGGGTAAGCAGGCCAAGACAGCAATGGATGCGGGTGACCTGGTATCAGATGACCTGATCATGGGCATTATGGGCGAACGCTTGCAGGAACCGGACTGTGAAAAAGGCTTCCTGCTGGACGGGTTCCCGCGCACCATTCCCCAGGCAGAAGCGCTGGACGGACTGCTCGACAAACTGGGCATCAAGCTGGATATGGCAGTGGAACTCGATGTGCCGCGTGATGTGATCCTCGATCGATTGACTACACGCCGTACCTGTACCGGTTGTGGTGCCATCTATAACGTCAAGAGCAAGCCACCGAAGGTCGAAGGTGTGTGTGACGAGTGTGGTGCCAGCGTTGTGCAGCGTGATGACGAGACCGTAGAAGCCATTTCAAATCGTCTGGACGTTTACAATGAAAAGACAGCACCACTGGCTGGTTTCTATAAAGAGGCGGGCAAGCTGGTAAGTATTAATGCCACTTCCAGTGACGTTGTCGTACAGACCATCAAGGACAACCTGGCCGGCTAGTCATCACTGCCGGTTTTTTGGTCTATGGAAAAAGCCCCTGCAAATATTGCAGGGGCTTTTTTATGTCCGCCAATCGGTTAGAGTTAGCGGGCCAGAGTCACTGGCGGAACAGTTGAAAAACCGGTTGATGATAAACCTCACCAGCATTGCCCCGGGCCTGTGTGGGCTCCTGCTTGCTGCTATCCGGGTGCAGTGAAATACGCTATTACCAGCAATCTGTCGGTGGGCAGCTGGATATCATCCACAGAAGGGCGCCAATAGGAGAACTCGTCGAGGACGAGACCCGGGATCCACAGCTGCGGGCGAGACTGCAGCGCGTCGCGCAGTTCCGTACCTTTGCCATCGAACGAATGAGTTTGCCAGAGACCGGTAGCTACACCGGTTACGCTGATCTGGAAAGAGACTATGTGGTCAAGAGTCTTTTTGCAGCGCCTGAATTTTCAGTTGAACTTCACCAGTGGTGCTATCCCGTAGTAGGTTGCGCCTCTTACCGTGGATACTTTGATACAGAGCTTCTGGCAAATGACGACGAACTGTTCAGGGCGCAAGGTTTCGATACCTATATCGCCCTGATTCCAGCGTACTCGACGCTGGGCTGGTTTGATGATCCCATACTAAACACAGTGATTGAGTGGCCGGATCCACAGCTTGCGGGCCTTATTTTTCACGAACTGGCTCACCAGAAGTTATACGTGGAGGGAGATACCGTATTTAACGAGTCATTTGCTACAGCGGTCGAACAGGCCGGTGTCGAGCTTTGGCTGGAAGAGTCGGATAATACCGCTCTTATCTCACATTATCAGACCCGTCGTGCCCGTCAACGCAAGGTGGTTGAGTTGATCGAACAGACTCGCGGCGAACTGGATGAACTCTATCGGCAGGATATGAACAGGAACACAATGCGGCGTGCCAAGCAACAACAGCTGGAGATGGCGCAGAAGCGTTACCGGGCATTGCGAGGTAAGTGGGAAAATGATCCTGGGTATGACGACTGGTTTGCCGGGGAGTTGAATAACGCCAAGCTGGGTTCAGTGTCTGCCTACCACGCCTGTGTCGATGCATTTCTCGCCTTGCTTGGCGAGGAAAAATATAACTTCGATGCGTTCTACCAACGTGCAGCTACAATTAGTGCGCTGGACCCTCAGGCACGACGGGAGCGTATGGCATGTTTATCAGTCAACTAGGCAGGCAGCGATGCGGTTAATCAAGCTCCGGGCGTAAATCGCTGCTGGATGTTACCGGTTTTTGTACTAGATTGAGTTATCCTAACCGTCGTTTTATGAGGCAGGGCTGGTAATGAGCCAGTCGGGTTCCAGGATGAAAGAAGACAGTCATCAGGCCAGAGAAATAACCACTGCGCAGGCTGATGTTGCTGCGAAAGGCAGCCAGCGAAAGAGCAAAAGCATGCACGATGGTGTTCCCGTCTGGTATGACTGCTGCTCGTGTGAGGCCGAACCCTATTGGCTTGAATTGGTTGATGGAACCGGCCCTGAGGTTGAGAACTGAGGATCGCTGGAGTCATCCGCTTAAGTACATCAGGGGGGGCTGCAAGCCGCTCGAAAAATAATAATATTCTGTTTTTCTTGAAGTTGATTTCTCCTTGACAGGGTTTAGAATAAGTCTAAACTGCGCTTAGAAACAGTCTAACCAGCCCGGAGTCGGCGGAATTTACTGGACATACGCTGTACTTCTTACTTAACGGAGGTGGCTTCAATGCTCAAACGAACGATCTCTTTACTTTCCGCTGCAGTGGTAACCGTGTCACTGGTTGCGACATCAAGCCCTGCTTTTTCTCAGGGCGAACCAAAGTCGAACCAATTCTGGTGGCCTGATCAGCTGAACCTTAATCCCCTTCGCGATCACGATGCTGCGTCCAATCCTTATGGCGAAGATTTCAACTACGCTGAGGCGTTCAAAAGTGTCGATCTCAAAGCCCTGAAGAAAGACATCGAGACCTTGATGAAGACGTCACAGGACTGGTGGCCCGCAGACTACGGCCACTATGGTCCATTTTTCATTCGTATGGCCTGGCACAGCGCCGGTACCTACCGTGTGTCTGATGGTCGCGGTGGCGCCGGCGGCGGTCAACAGCGGTTCGAACCGCTTAACAGCTGGCCTGATAATGCCAACCTGGATAAAGCACGACGATTACTCTGGCCAATCAAGCAGAAATACGGTCGCAATGTCTCATGGGCCGATTTGATCGTGCTTGACGGGCAATGTCGCGATGGAATCCATGGGCTTCGAGACCTTCGGTTTTGCCGGCGGTCGTGAGGACGACTGGGAACCTGAACTGGTCTATTGGGGGCCCTGAGAGCGAGATGCTCGCAGGCGATAAGCGTTATAGCGGTGACAGAAAGCTGGAAAAACCGCTCGCAGCAGTTCAGATGGGCCTGATCTACGTGAACCCGGAAGGACCAAACGGCAATCACGACCCGATCTCTGCAGCGAAAGATATTCGTACCACGTTTGGTAACATGGCAATGAATGACGAAGAGATTGTTGCGCTCATCGCTGGCGGGCATAGCTTCGGTAAAGCCCATGGTGCCGCGAAAACCGGCTGATTGCGTGGGTCCGGAGCCCGCAGCCGCAGGCATCGAAGAGCAAGGTTTCGGCTGGATGAACAAGTGCGGTAAAGGCAATGCTGGTGACACCATTACCAGTGGACTGGAAGGCGCCTGGACCTCCACACCGACCGCATGGTCGATGCTATATCTGGACAATCTTCTCAGGTTCGAGTGGGTGCAAACGAAGAGCCCCGCAGGTGCAGTACAGTGGATTCCTAAAGACGAAACCGCATCAACACTGGTGCCAGATGCCCACGACAAGTCGAAGCGGCATGCGCCTATCATGTTCACCACCGACCTTTCGCTGAAAAAAGATCCGGAATTTCTCAAGATTTCAAAGCGCTTCCTGGATAATCCGAAAGAATTTGATCTCGCCTTCGCCAAGGCCTGGTTCAAACTCATCCACCGCGATATGGGGCCGCGTGCACGCTATGTTGGCTCTGAGGTTCCTGCCGAGGAGCTGATCTGGCAAGATCCTATCCCTGCCGTCGACCATAAGTTGATCGATGCTAAGGATATCGCGAAGCTGAAGTCCAGGATCCTTGAATCGGGTTTAACTGTCTCCGAGCTTGTACGTACCGCCTGGGCGTCGGCAGCGAGCTATCGCGGCACCGATATGCGCGGTGGGGCAAACGGGGCACGCGTTCGTCTTGCGCCACAGAAAGATTGGCCAGCTAACAATCCGGATGAACTGGCAAAGGTACTGAAAAAACTCGAAAAAATTCAGCAAGACTTCAACAAGTCGCTATCAGGTGGCAAGAAGGTCTCGCTCGCCGATGTGATTGTTCTGGGTGGTTCTGCCGCCGTTGAGCAGGCCGCAAAGAAAGCCGGACACGAGGTGAAGGTGCCTTTCACACCGGGTCGTGGCGATGCCTCGCAAAAACAGACCGATGTGAAATCGTTTGCCGTGCTCGAACCGACGGCGGACGGCTTCCGCAACTACTTCGGTAAAGGTAATGCTAGATCGCCGGCGGAAATGCTCGTCGATCGGGCAGACTTGTTGACCCTGACCGTTCCGGAAATGACGGTTCTGGTTGGCGGCATGCGTGCTTTAAACGCCAATACCGGACAAGCTGCACACGGTGTCTTCACCGACAAGCCGGGTACCTTGAGCAACGATTTCTTCGTTAACCTGCTCGACATGTCTACGAAGTGGTCGAAGTCATCGAAGTCCGAAGGTGTTTACGAAGGTCGTGATCGCAGCGACGGGTAAGGTCAAATGGACGGCCACCCCTGTCGATCTTGATCTTCGGTTCCAACTCCGAGCTGCGTGCTGTCGCAGAAGTCTATGCGTCCAACGACGGAAAAGAAAAGTTTGTGAATGACTTTGTTGATGCATGGACCAAGGTGATGACCCTGGATCGTTTTGACATTTGAGCGCGAGGTTGGGTAAGGGAAAGCGCGATGAGGCTTTTTCTTACCTATCAAAAACGAACGGCGGCGTTTGATACGCCACCGTTCTATCGTAGAGACCGCTCACCTTGCCGAAGGGGGTTGTCATTTATCTCGACCTGGGTGGATACCGGGATAGTCAGGTGTCCGCCATTTCTTCACCCTGTAAATTCAGATAAAGCGTACCCAGCTGTCACGATGTTCCGCTTTGTAGCGGCGGTACCAAAGGCAGAGTGGATAAAGAAATACCAGCATAGCCAGCGAGGCAAGGCGCCTGGAAGGCTGGTTAGTATTATTCATTTCCGATCACGCTCATATCGAAAGGCTATATTAGTACAAGGGATGTTATGCCTTCGTCCAGTCTGTCGACAGGTATGCTTCAATGATGCTGTGGTTAACAGGTAACAACGGTTCCACGTCTACAGCATTCAGGTCTTGCCACGACAAGCACTGGCCTTCACGTCCATGCGGCTCACCGTGCCAGTCGGTAACACGGAAGATGTGCAGTCTTGCAGTCAGGGTGGAGTAGGGTTGCTCCCGGGTCATCCAGGATTGTGCGGTTACGATATCGATACCGAGTTCTTCGTGGAGTTCGCGCACGAGTGCCTGGTGCGGGCTTTCGTTGTTTTCAATCTTGCCACCTGGAAATTCCCAGCGGCCAGCCGACGGTTTGCCTTCAGGACGTTTGGCCATGAGTACGCAGCCATCCTTGCGTTGCAGCATGCCGATGGCTACGTCGACCACAGGTTTGTGTCTGGATGACTGTGTCACAATAGGCAGGAAGAATGTTTCGGTTACGATTGTCGTCGCGTCAGCGTGCCAGCGTGCCAGCGTTTTCAGTCGTCTGACTCGAGTTGAGGGTCCCGGCCCAGTTTGCGAGCATTGTCTACGGCCCGTTGATAAATTTCGGTATGTCGCTGGCGCAGGTCGTCGGGCAGGTTCGACACCAGGTAGCCGTACTTGTCCCACTCCTTCTTGGTTTGATCGTGAATCATCTGTAACCGGTTGTGTGACCAGTCTTCGCAGGTTTCACTTTTCGGCAGAATGCCAAAAACCCTCGCATCGCGAAAGATTGTCCCGATGGGTGTCATGCCGCCATAGTAATCGTTGGTGATTCCGCAGTAGGTTTTGTCAGCCATCTTTTTTATCTCAGGATATGTTGTAGATCATTGAATTACACATAAGTAATCATGTGTTGCAGGCGGCTTTCTAAACTGCCTGATCAGTCGAATTAAAGTGAGCGTACCGCAGTCTCCGATACATAATCCAGCGCTGGCCGGAGCATCGAATCGGGTTAGTTGCGGTTGGCCAACAACGACGATATGGACATGAGGCACAGCGCTCTGTGAACTGTTTGGGTCAGCGCAAAGATGGGAATGGATGTGGCGGTTCCTGTGTATTTGAGCCTGACGTTGGGGCTTTAACCCGCAGTCCCGAGCATAACACTGAGCGCAATTTTCCGCGTTCCCGCTATGGCGGTGATACCAGGGGAGGGTGCTGTTATCAGTATCCCCTTCTGGAATTTGGTTTTTCGGTGCCGAATATCAAGTTTTTCATGCAGTTTGCCCGAAATCCGGTATCATACGCACCCATTTCCGCTACTCAGCAATTCCGGCACTGGACGCGTCAGGAGAGCTGCAATGTAACTGGTTGTAATTTAATAGAGATTCTTTGCGGCGCTGGCTTCCCGGAAGGCGGCGCCAGGGTATGATTTTTTGAGATTAATGAGCTGATACCATGACTGAGCTATCCAACTACCGCAATATCGGTATTTTTGCCCACGTAGACGCGGGCAAGACCACGACCACCGAGCGTATTCTGAAGCTCACCGGCAAGATCCATAAAATCGGTGAAGTGCACGATGGTGCCGCTACCACCGACTTCATGGAGCAGGAGCAGGAGCGTGGTATTACTATCCAGTCCGCGGCGACTACCTGTGTATGGGACAATCACCAGCTGAACATCATCGACACCCCCGGGCACGTCGACTTCACCATCGAAGTGTACCGTTCGCTGAAAGTGCTCGATGGCGGCGTGGGTGTGTTCTGTGCCTCCGGTGGTGTAGAGCCCCAGTCGGAAACCAACTGGCGTTACGCCAACGAATCCGAAGTTGCACGTATCATTTACGTCAACAAGCTGGATCGCGTCGGTGCTGATTTCTACCGCGTCGTTAAACAGGTCGAAGACGTGCTCGGCGCCAATCCGCTGGTGATGGTGCTGCCGATCGGTGTTGAAGAAAACCTGAAGGGTGTTGTCGATCTGCTTACCCGCAAGGCCTGGGTATGGGATGAGTCAGGTGATCCTCTCAATTACACACTCGAAGATGTACCTGCCGATATGGTCGACCAGGTTGAAGAGTGGCGCGAGAAGCTGATTGAAACAGCTGTCGAGCAGGATGATGACCTGATGGAGAAATACCTGGATGGTGAAGAGCCCTCCATCGAGGATCTCAAGCGCTGCATCCGCAAGGGAACTATCGCACTGGACTTCTTCCCGACCTACACGGGTTCATCTTTCAAGAACAAGGGCGTGCAGCTGGTGCTGAATGCCGTGGTTGATTACCTGCCGAGCCCGACTGAAGTCAAGCCACAGCCTGAAGTCGATATCGAAGGTAATGAGACCGGTGAGTTCGCCATTGTCGACCCGGACAAGCCACTGCGTGCACTGGCATTCAAGATTATGGACGACCGCTTCGGTGCGTTGACCTTTGTTCGCATCTACTCGGGCAGCCTGAACAAGGGCGACACCATACTCAATACCTTTACCGGTAAAACCGAGCGCATCGGTCGCATGGTGGTCATGCATGCCGACGACCGCGAGGAAATCAGTTCCGCGCAGGCCGGTGACATCATCGCCATAGTCGGCATGAAGAACGTGCAGACCGGTCATACCCTGGCCGATCAGAAGAATCCGGCCACACTCGAACCCATGGTCTTCCCGGACCCGGTTATTTCCATTGCCATCGCCCCGAAAGACAAGGCCGGCGCTGAAAAGATGGGTATCGCACTGGGTAAGATGATCCAGGAAGATCCGTCCTTCCGTGTCGAGACCGACGAGGACTCCGGCGAGACCATCATGCAAGGCATGGGCGAGCTTCACCTCGATATCAAGGTCGATATTCTCAAGCGTACCCACGGTATCGATGTGGAAGTCGGCAAGCCGCAGGTGGCCTATCGTGAAACGATCACCCAGCGTGTTGAAGACAGCTATACCCACAAGAAACAGACAGGTGGTTCCGGTCAGTTCGCCAAGATCGAGTACGTGGTCGAACCGGGTGAAACCAACAGCGGTTTCGAATTCGAATCGAAAGTGACCGGTGGTAACGTGCCGCGCGAATTCTGGCCGGCGGTTGAAAAAGGGTTCCGTACCAGTATGGAAAACGGCACCCTGGCTGGCTTCCCGCTGCTTGACGTGAAAGTCATCCTCACCGATGGTGGCTACCACCCGGTTGACTCCTCGGCAGTGGCGTATGAAATTGCCGCAAAATCTGCCTATCGTCAGACCATTCCCAAGGCGTCTCCTCAGTTACTGGAGCCGATCATGAAAATCGATGTGTTCACACCTGATGATCATGTGGGTGATGTCATCGGCGACCTGAACCGTCGCCGCGGCATGATCAAGGCCCAGGAATCCGGTCCTACCGGTGTACGTGTCAAGGCTGATGCACCGCTGAGTGAGATGTTCGGCTACATTGGTGATCTGCGTACCATGACCTCCGGCCGCGGCCAGTTCTCCATGGAGTTCTCGCACTATGCTCCGTGCCCGAACAATGTGGCTGAAGCTGTCATTAAGGAAGTCAAGGAACGCGAAGCCAATAAGTGAGGCTTCATTGAAGCTGGCCGGGCATCATCCCGGCCAGGCTTAGTTTCTCAGGTACACTCAATACGATGAAAGCAACGGCCGAGCTGCAAGTGGTGCCCATAGGCGAGGGTGTCTCTGTGCGTGAAGAAATCAGGCAGGTCATCGGCCTGCTTGATGGACACGATTTCCTGGTTGAGACGCATGCGTCCGGCACTAATATCGAAGGCGAACTGACAGAGATTCTGTCCGTTGTCGAAGAGATTCATACCCGGCTGCATGCCACGGGTAGCGTGCGTCTGCTCAGCTATCTGAAAATCGAAACCCGTACTGATAAAACACCGACATTGGCCGGCAAGCGGCTATAGTTATCGAAGCAGGCTTAAAGCCAGGCACTTTGCTTCACCGAAGACCTTCCCATCAAGAGAATGGCCAACGATAATAGTCTGCATAAACGGGCTGGATCCGGGTTTGTATAGCAATAAATTTGAAAACGCCGTTGCCACCGAAAAAATCACTGGCAGCAACGGCGTTTACCTGTTACCTGAACTTGATCAAGGAGTGAACTGCTCGATGACAAGATTACCGTCTGCATCAAACGAGTAACGCTCGCCCTGCTCGGTACCGGTCAGTGCCGAGAAACCACCGTCGACGTAGATCTGCGTGCCTTCGGGGCTCAGCAGGAACTTGGTCCACTTTTTGGCCAGTTTCTTGTGCTTCTTGCTCATGGTTGCCAGGAAGGCGACCGAGTAGACAACCGGCAGGTTGACATCATCGATGGGCTGATAACCAGCTCACAGCGTCGCCGTTGTTAACCGCCAGCTGCAGCTCGGAGACCCACACCGGACCCACATCGGAATCACCGGCCAGGATGCGCTCAGGCGTTTCGACGTGGTGCACGCGGGTTTCGTGGGTGTTGGCCTTGTTCAGAATCGCAAACTCACACACCCGCAGTGTACCGTCCGCAATAGTGGCATGACCCGGAGTAATTACAGTTCCGGATTGGTGGCCAGGTTGAAGTTGGTGCTGACACCCGTAGCGTGGGTTGCAGCCGGTGAACCGGGCTGAGGCATGCTCACGGCAGCCAGGCCGCATCCAGTCGCGTCGATATCGGACTGCTGACCGTTCAGACGGGTGTACTCATCCATACGCTGGTACATGGCGTTGATGCCGCGATGGACACCTTCGTTGATGTGGTCCACTTCCGAAACGCGGATAGCGGGATCCAGCAGATCCAGGGTGGCGTCGATGGTCTCGTCGGCACCAGTACCGATTCCCGCGCTGTTGGTCGCATCGGTCATCAGGGTCAGCTGGTTACGGATGTAGGGCACTGCTTCCGTGACGAACCCGCTGGCGGCCAGGTCACGCATCAGGTTGAAGTTGGTGCTGGTGAAGACGTCGAAATCGACCTGGATACTGGTCGGCAGGAAGTTGCGATCGTCTTCGTTGCCGAGCAGCATGCAGCCCGCTCTTGATCTGGTTACGTTCCTGACCCGGCGGGATCAGTTCGATAAAGTAATCGGCACCCTTGTTCTGCAGGCCGGCAAAGGTTCGCGGCTGGTTACCGATGGCGGTGAGATCGATGTTCTTTTCGCCATGTGCATCGCGATGCTCGTTGAACGCCTGCATGAAGATGGTCAAACACTACCCACTGGTTACCGGCCATGGCCAGGTTCAGGTTGCTGGTTGCAGGGTTGCCGTGGAACTCAGTAGTGCGATCGGCGGGTAGCTGGGCACAGTTACCGGTGAGTACAAAGCTTTTTTTGTGGTTATCATCATCGTCGTCATCGTGACCGTGACCGTGACCGTGACCACCACCAGCCATGATTGTCATAGGCAGCGCCGAGAGCCCCGTGACCAGTGCAATGACTGCGCTTAATTTGTTTCTTTTGAACATGTTTATTCTCCATTTGGATTCGTCGTTATAATTTGCTGCGAGACATAGTCTATGGATGGCCGGCCTTTAACGTAACTGGGTTCTACCCGATTTCGCCCTCGGGTAAACCCTAGGTCAGGCGCATAAGAAAAGGCGCTACCCCGTATCAAACGAGAGTAGCACCTCAAAGGGGAGCGGTATTGACATGAGGATCTGGCTGGACTCCCTTAATCGTCACTGCCATCGTCGGTAACCAACCGTCCAGGCCAGGGCTTGTCCTAGTCCAGCCCCGCCATCATTGCCAGCCTGACAAGTTCAGTGGGGGAGGCCACATTCATTTTCGCCATGAGGTTTGCGCGATGAAGCTCCACTGTCTTGATGCTGATGCCGAGCTCGAAAGCAATCACCTTGTTCTGTTTGGAGTGAAGCACAAAATCCATTACTTCCTGCTCACGCGGAGTTAACCGGGATACCCGGTAGCGGACATCATCTACTTTTTCCTGACTTTCACGTCTGTCACGATCATACGTAATGGCACTCTGCAGCAGCTCCAGCATCAAGGCGTCGTTATAGGGTTTTTCAATGAAGTCGTAGGCACCGGCCTTCATCGCTCTGACTGCCATGGCGACATCCGCGTGACCGGTTACGATAATGACCGGAATGGTAGCGCCGGTTTCCTTGATTCTTGCATACAGTTCCATGCCGCTAATGTCGGGCATGCGCACATCCAGGACTACGCAGCCGGGTGACTCGTGGTCAAAACTATCGAGGAACTGCTTGCTGCACTCGAATTCACGTATTGACAAGTGGGCGGATTCGGCGAGCCATTTCAGCGATTCTCTGGCAAGACGGTCATCGTCTACTATATAGATGGTTGGATCCATGGTTAGCCTGCCTTCAGTATCGGGATCTCGAAAAAGAACTCGGTGCCGCCACCTGAAAGCGACCTGGCCCTGATGCTGCCCTGATGAGATTCAATGATCGACCGGCTTATAGACAGGCCTATTCCCATGCCCTCCGGCTTGGTCGTGTAAAATGCATCAAAGATTTTTGGCATAGCCTCTTCCGTAATGCCTTCTCCGTTGTCCGCTGCACTTACCATTACCTTTTCCCCCTCCATGCATTGTGTCGTAATCGTGAGGATGCGGCTCTCTGCGTTGATCGCATCCATTGCGTCGATTCCATTACGTATAAAATTCAGTACAACCTGTTCAAGCTGAATCATGTCGCCCTCGACGAGTGGCAGGTTTTCAGCCAGGTCAAGCCTGACTTCTACATCGTGGCGGCTGGCCTCATGCATCACCAGCGTCGCAACATTGCGTACTGCCTGGTTCAGATCCACCGCGCTTTTTTGTGTATCACCTTTCTGAACAAATTCGCGAATACGCCGGATGATATTGGCAGCCAGTGTTGCCCCTTCCACTGCGCTCTCCATACCCCGGGTAAGCTTCTCTGTATTTGTATTGCCTTCCCGCAGCAGGCGTAAACATCCGTTGCAGTAGTTGATTGCGCCTGTCAGCGGCTGGTTGAGTTCATGTGCCAGGCTGGCTGCCATTTCGCCAATGGTGCTCATGCGCGATACGCGTGCGAACTCGGCCTGATGGCGTTGCCGGGATTCGTGTGCAATCTGCAGTTCGACTTCATCACCTATCCACTGGGCCATAACCTTCAGCAATTCGTGATCCCATTTGCTGAATTCATGACTGCGGGGATCGGTGCCTGCAAATTCCAGTGTGCAGTGGGTATGACCGTCGACCATCACGGCGGCACCGAGATAGTTATTCCAGCCCTGCTGTCGGTATCCGCAATCAGTCTCCATCGCTGCGCCAAGATCAGGTATGTCCAGCGGCTCACCATTACGTTCAACGAGCAGGGCGATACACTTTTCGTTCAGTGGTCCGGAGTGGTCCGGCTCCATTCCTGTGTCGGCTGATATTCTGCAGATGCGTCTTCCTTCTGCTTCAATGCTCGCGAGAACAGCGACCGGCAAGTTGAAGTATTCGCGTCCGGTATCCAGCAATCGGGCAAGTTTTTCGTTATGTGATAAATCCGGGGCACTGGTGATTCTTACCAGTTCGCGCAAGGCCATGCGGCTTTTTTCCAGTGACCGGTTGGTTTGTTTCAGATCTTCGGTGCGTTCTGCAACTTGTTCTTCAAGCGTATCCCGATAGCGTGCAAGCGCTTCCTGCGAGCGTTTGCGCTCGGATATTTCATTTTCCAGAACGGATTGTGCATGTTTGAGCTTCCGGTTTGTGCCGGATATATAGCCGTTCACAACAATCAGTAAAAGCATGAGTAGTGCGGCCGCTGCAAACAAGCCGGTATAACGCTTTAACAGAGCGGTAAAGGAGGTCTGGCGCAATACCTGGTAAGGACCGATTTTCAGTGTTTTCATCAGCCGGTGTACCGGCGAGTAGTCCAGTGGTACGGTCCACCCGGCCGTGCGTGATGCATGTGCTGCCGGGTGATCGGCCGGCATTGAAAGCAGCGCCTGCGCAACACGGGTTGCCAAATCCCGCGGTGTGGTCTTCAGTGTGGCAAACGGCCATTCGGGATAAAGCCGGGTGCTCAAGGGGAGTGCACTGTCTTTCCGGTGTTGTGGGTTAAGGATTCGAAATTCTTCCAGCTTCACCGTTCCTGCCTCGACCATGCGCATCAATGTTTCGGAGCGCACTGTCGCCGCATCGACTATGCCGTTTTTTACGGCATGGATAATTTTGTCCTGCGGGAAACCGGAAAACTGCAAATCGCTGAAGTCGCTGAAAGGGTCGATACCACTCTCGATCAACTCGCGCCAGGCCATCTGAAAACCACCGAAGGCCACAGCGCTGACCGCCATAAATGATTTTCCCTTCAGATCCCTGAGTGACCTGATGTTTGAGTTGCTTGCCTGGGTAATAATCACGGCACCATAACGAACATGGATCTGATTTGGCCCGCGGGTTTGCATGGTTGCGATTCGTGATACACCGAAACGTGCCTCAAGATCCACGTAGTTGCCGGGGTTGGTCAGCGTAAAGTGAATTTCCGCCGCATTGATGGCGTCGGCTATTTCGTCGAGGTTTACCGGAACGATCTCAAAGCGGTGACCGACACGCTCGGAAAGATATGCCGCCGTTGCTGACCAGCGTTCCATCGCCGGCATCTTGCCTCGGTAGGCGAGGACACCGATACGGATGACTTCATTCTCATCGGCAGCCAAATTATTGGCGAAAACGGGGCTGCAGATGACCGCCAGCAGTAAAACTACGAACAACAGAGAGTTACTGAAGTGCTGCACGTCCCCATCCACCAAATTCGGGCTTTACCCAGCTGGAAAAGCATCCTCGGTCTACAGCAATATGGTGCGTACACCCCGGATTTGTCTTTTCAGGTCAGTATGGCTGACCGTCTTCATCCGATGAATGCTGTAACTGTACTTTGGTCTAGATACGTTAGGGGGTCATTCTATTCCGTATTTCAGCAAGCCTAGTCTTCGAGGTCGACTTCATCGGCAATGCCATCACCAGGCTGGTCGTCTTTTATCTTTATCCGGTCACCGGTCCTGTCGACTGAATAGAACGTGGCAGAACCACCGGGCAAGGGATTATCATCGCTGCCCTCGAACTGTGTGCCGCCATCGGTCGAAAAGCTAACGCCGAGCACAGTTATCGAGCTTCCGCTCACCACGCTGTCGACTGGACCCTGAAGAATTACATCGTCCGGTAACTTACGGTGAATTTCCGACCCGCTTACCGTGGCGCCGTTCAGGAAACCACTGAGTTCGAGGAAATCGCCGCTGTTGATTTCGTTCAGCTTCAACGGCGGGCTGGTATCGACACCCGTTTCATCCTCAAATGTCGTCTGGCTGTCGGTCATGACAACCAGGGTATTGCCGGCCAGGTTAAGGGTTATGGAGCCCTCATTGTTCGAGGCATTGGTCACGGCTATGCTGTTGACTGTTGCGTGCACCTTTATCTCGCCGCTGCGCGCTTCAACTTCATCAGCGATCAGTGTTGAACCTGAAATGCGTCCCTCGACCTCCACTTTAAGGCCGTTTTCGAGCTGCAGGCTGGATGGTTCGAAGCTGGCGGAGGAAGCATCAACTGGCTGGCCGGCAACAAGGAAGCTGCTCAGGTTGCCGCTGAATCCTGACACCAGGCCTTCAAGACTTATCTCGTCACCGTCCTCACCAATATCCTCGCTTTCGAGTTCGATAACGCTCGCGTCTATCTGCGAAGCAGAAATGAGGTTACCCTTTACCTCGACAAACATACCGTTGGTTACCAGCATGCCAGGGATATCCGAGAGGTCGGCACCGGCAAGAATGGTGACAATGATACCGTTCACCGTAAAGTTATCACCCAGGCCTGCACCGCCGCCCGCATTCGACACGATACCCTTGACTTCTACCTGCGAAAAACCGGGGTAGATCCCTTTAATGTCGATATAACTGGCATTTAGAACGCCGTTGCCGTCGAAGAAACCGCTGATGGAAACGACGTCGTTGTTCGCGATCGAGTCAAAGGAAAATCCCGGTGTGCTATCGTCGAAGACAGTGCCGGTAGCGTCTATCGATACACCAACGCCCAGTACGCTGAATGTCCTGGTCAGGCCGTCGGCGCCGGTCATAATGGCAGAAACAGGTCCTTCAACCGCATGGTCATAGGTGACAGCGCTTGCCGTACCGATAACGCCGCTGACCTCACTATCAAGCGTTACCACCATGCCGATACGCAAATCATTTTCTGACGCAATACTGTCGTCGACTTCGATGCTTGCCGAATCGAGGAAGTGTTCCACACCATTGACATAGATACTGCCGAATCCGGTAATGCCCCCACTGATGGTTTTCCCCGTGCCGCCGATGCCGGCAATCGAGTCACCACCGCCGCCTCCGCCACAGCCACTGAGTGCTACAAGTGCGGCTGCCGCCAGGCTGACTGTCAAATATCTGCAGACCCTGTTCATGACTGCTCCTCATTCTCGGATGAACTTTCGTAGTAGTAGATACCAATGCTGACGTACCGACTTTCATCCGCATCCGGATCGTCGGGATCGATTTCGTATTCAGCCAGCAAGGCATCGAATTTTTCCAGCAGTGCCTGCGAGCGTTTTGCCGCAAGCGCCTGAAACCGGGGGATAGCATCAACACGCACATACCTGTTGGATACCTTGCGCTGGAAGCGCAGCTCGTTGTCAGGTCTGACCAGGTTGTGGTCAATAGTCGCGATGAGCTCAGCGGTATCCGTACCCAGGATGGTGATCTTGTCGACCGGGTCATTACCCGGTATGTAGGCGTGCGCAACCAGGCGTACCTTGTTGTCTGTAGTTTCGACAGAGCGTGCGGCGTCGAGTACGGCAAGCATCGCCCTGGGCGTGATGTCGCCACTGAATTTTTTCACCAGTGCGGCAAAGGAGGCTTGCTCGCCTTCCAGGGGCAACGTTGCGGGTTTGCCGCGCTTGTTGAGAAATTCAGCATCGTTGAGCCAGCCGGAGATAACCCGTATGGCCCGGTTGTAACGTTGCTCGCTGTCTTTCTGATCTGTTTGCTCGAGTTCGTGCAAGCGTTTTGCTTCCTTGCGGGTCAGCCCGGTCATGGCGGATACATGACTGATTGACTGCTTCTTGCCGTCAGGTGCGAAATCCTCAAACGCCACATCTACATAGACTTTTTTGGCAAGCTCGGCGAAGCTGCCGTAGGCAATGCCGTTACGCAGCAGAATTCTCACCAGCGGTTTGAGTATGGCGAGGACCGAGCGCGACAGCGTCTGTTGAATATCTTTCGGCATAGTATTGGGAATATCATCCCAACCATGCCGGTGTCAAGAGAATGACGCAATCAGGCATCAGAAATCTGCCCGATAGCCTATAGACACGAAGTAGGAGGAGGTATCCTGGGTATCGGTGACCAGTTCCTGGGTTGACCATTCACCCCCGCCTTCAAGCTCGAACCGGTAGCGCTTCCGCCAGCGGTAATCCACGCGCAGCGAGGGTGCCGCAATCCATTGGGTGGAGTCGTTGTTGCTGTTATCCCGGTAGTCGACCCTCATTCTGGGATTTATCCGCCACACTGTCATGACCGGGTAGCGGATATCCATGTTGACGGAGCTGATGTTACTGGTGCTGGTGTCGGAGTAGCGCAGTCCCAGAACGCTGATATCGCCGGTTTTAATCAGGTTGCTGCCGATAAATTGCAGATTGTAGAAGTACTCGTTGCCAGTGCCTGGTATTTCCTCGACGCCGCCGGAAGCGTTTGTTCCCGATAGTTGGGAAGTCGTAACGTCGCCACTCATCTGGAACCGGTCTGTAAATGGATGAGAAGCACCCAGCGTAAAGGTCGTCACGTCCGCCGTGCGGTCTTCAGCGAGTTGCCGGATCTCGTCTTCGCTCAATGAATTCAGCAGCTCGTCAATATCAGGCAGGGTCTGACCCTGCAGTGCATTGGTGGTAGTCAGAACAGGACTGTTGCGGTAATCAATCGAGGCATTAATAGTGGTACGGTCCGGTAGCGTCCAGGTACCAAGCAACACCATGGTATTTAATGAGTCGTAGGAAATATCGTAGTCTACGAAGGCCAGCAGGGAACGCACGGGGTCGAAGTAACGTGCTTCGCCACCAATTGCCCGCCGATCCAGTATGCCATCGTTCTGTTGTTCAATAATGAAAGCGTTGAAGTCCCAGGCGTTCGCAAACGTGCCCAGGTCAGCACTCAGGCCATACAGGTAACGATCGGTCTTGACTGCATCGCGGGTGGAAAAAACCGGGAAGCCGGCGACCAGGTTGACGGTCATCCAGTCGGTTGCCTGGTAACCGGTCAGCAGTCCGTCAAAACGTCCCAGCACACCACCGGTATTACGCGATTGCCTGCCAAGGCGCGCTGACAAGCCGTACTGCTTCTGGTTTGCGTCGAAATACAGGCTGCTAATGCTACTGCTGCTTCCGGTTCCGTCACCGAGAAAGTCGTACAGGTACGAGCCCGTAAAGCGTGACTGCAGATCGTAGTTATCCGAGCGCTTGCGCGCAGTCAGGTCAAGATCATTAGACAGGGCAGACCGGGTGACATTGCTGCCACCGACCTCAGTCCGGATTTCATCGCGCCGGTAATACTGTGAAAACCCGCCGTAGAACTCCCATGGCTTCGCGTCAGAAGTTGCTGCCCTGGAGGTCGACAGTTGACGGGGTTTGCGTGAGGCGGTGGTCAGCCCCGCCAGCCGTTGACTGACGCTGTCGGCGCCCTCACCCTCGGGATAAAGCTCAAGGTAACGCTTGTATTCGTTAATAGCGTGCGCGTACTGCTGGTTGCGTTCGCGAGCCAGGCCGAGAAACTCCAGTGCATCCTGGCTGTAAGGGTTGTCCGGGTACTGCAGTACCTTGGTATACAGACGAATGGCGCGGCTGTTTTCATTTGTCGCAATAGCGGTACGTGCTTCCTCCATCAGCTTGTAGATCTTGTCTTCGTCTGCCCGCGGCAGGCCGGGTGCCGGTCTGCGCGGGGGAGAGGTGACCGGCGTGGCAAGAATATCGCTCTGTTCCAGCGCCGCGTTGATCTCTTCTGCACTGGCATAAGCTACCCAGGCGCCGGGATATTGCGAGGCGATAAGCGCTTTTACCTGCTCCGCCTCCTTTCGGGTCGAGAAAAAACCGATACGCAAGCGGTTCCATATACGCCCGTCAATCGGAAACTTTGTAGTATAGAGAATGTATTTTTCTCGATTCGGGATGTCGTTAAGAGCTGGCATGTCCTTGCCTTCGAGGAAAGATTCCAGGCTGATGACATAGTGCTGTGTCAGGTTGTAGGCCGGCTTTTTCTTCTTCCCGGTTTTCTCCGGTGCCTTTGATTTTGGTGGGGCGGTGAACAGGCTCTCCTTGTCTTCCAGCGGATTGTTTGCGGTGACAACCTTGACCAGGATATGCCGCCGGTCCGCGCCGGGATAAATTTCATAGTCGACCTGGCGGGAAAAACGCAGCGTCAGCACACCACGCTCCACGCCAATACTCTGGTAGCGAGCATCGATAAGCGGTACATAGCGACTGCTGGCCGCCGTCACGGTTTGTTGATCACTGGCTGACGATTCCAGTGAGAAAAGATTGTTACTCACCGGCCGAAACTGGATGTTCAGTTCATCGCCTTGCCGTTCAGGTGCATGGTTTATGTATTGCAGCGGGACCGTGAAGTTGATGCGAATAGTCGCGGGATTATCGCGGTCATCGATGTCTACAGTGTCGATAACGCCTGCGGCATGAGCCATAGTGGTTAGCAGGAGAAGGCACAGTAGAGTTACAAATTGTCTTGCCCTGAGGGATGTATAGATGTTGATACGGAAATTCATTTTCGATGGGCGGCCCTATTTAAGTTCCAGTATCGCGATCGTCACACTGCGGTAATCACCGCCAGGTATGACTTGATAGCGAACCGGTCGCGTAAAACGTATGGTTAGCCAGGGACCGCTGGCGCTGTCGCCTTCATAAATCACTTCGTCGATTGCCGCGATGTCAGCATCGGGAGGCACGGTACCTTCGCGCAGGAAAACGGCGTTGAGATCGGAGCTGGGCACGCGCACGGGCTGTATCCGGATGCGTAATTCCTCCCCGGTCTCCTGCGGGAAATGAGACAGGTAGCGGAACGGAAACGTCAGGTGGACATCGAGGAGGGTATTGTCCCCCTCAACTCTAAGCAGGGCGCTGGCAATGATTTTGTCCCTGGCGGGTTCTGCCTGTATCAGCCAGCCTGCTGCCAGGCACACGACGACAATAACTGCCTTGAGCGGCAGGCGTGTTGCAGTTGTTGGTATCAGGTGTTTCATAAGGTCCCTGTCAGAAGTCGCCGGAATTGACGCTGTGTTCACCACTTCTGGCGTCCTTGATGGTTGTCATCGTGCTGTTTGTATAGATATGACAGCTGCCCGTGCAGTCGCGCAGGTCGCCTACGGTATAAGTGGCATCCGGGTTTTCGTGCTTTTTATGCGGTCCGGGCTTGAAATCACCGGCATGACAGCCTGCGCAATCTGGCTGGTACTGCGGTGCGGTCCAGGTGACCGTCTGGGAATTACCCTGGTGGCACGCTGTGCAGGCGAGGTTGCCACGGTGGTCGCCCGGGTAGGCTCCGGAGGTATGCCGGAAGGTGTCCGGTGTCCAGCGGTTGGTGTCATGGCAGGTATCGCACTGCAGGCTGGTGACGAAATGATTGCCCGGTTTCCCGGTCGCCTGGGTGCCGTTGTGGCAGCTCGAACATGAACCGGTCACGCTGTTATGGTCGAAGGTTGCCGGCAACCATGCACGCGTCGAGTGACAGGTATCGCACTGCGCACTGGTCTGGATATGATTGACGGGCTTCCCGGTAGCGGTCGAGCCATTATGGCAGCTGGAGCAGCTGCCGGGTGATACGCTGTTGTGATCGAACACGGCAGGTGTCCAGCCATTGGTTGTGTGGCAATCGTCACAAGTGTTACCGGAGGTAATATGGTTCGGTGTTTTGCCGGTCGCGGTTGTTCCATTGTGGCAGGTAAAGCAGGTACCAATGACATCGGCATGATCGACACGTATGACCGGTATCCAGCCGGTACTACGGTGACAGTCTTCACACAGGGTGTTGGTCTGGATATGGGTCGGGTGTTTGCCGGTGGCTGTGCTGCCGTTGTGACAACTGGCGCAACTGCCGGTGACGCTGTTGTGGTCGAAGACCGCACCTGACCAGCTGTTGGTATTGTGACAATCGTCGCAGGTATTACCGGAAGTAAGATGGTTCGGTGTCTTGCCGGTCGCGGTTGTTCCATTGTGGCAGGTAAAGCAGGAGCCAAGAACGGCAGCATGATCGACACGGGTCACCGGTATCCAGCCAGTGGTACGGTGACAGTCTTCACACAGGGTGTTGGTCTGGATATGGGTCGGGTGTTTGCCGGTGGCTGTGCTGCCGTTGTGACAACTGGCGCAACTGCCGGTGACGCTGTTGTGGTCGAAGACCGCACCTGACCAGCTGTTGGTGTTGTGACAATCGTCACAGGTGTTACCGGAGTTGATGTGGTTGGGTGTCTTGCCGGCCGCAGTTGTACCGTTATGGCAGGACGAGCAGCTACCCATTACCAGCGCATGGTCAACGCGGGTCACCGGTGCCCAGCCGCTGGTACGATGACAGTCTTCGCAAAGATTTGCAGTCTGAATGTGTCGTGTCGATTTTCCTGCGGCGGTGCTACCGTTATGGCAGCTGAAACAGTTACCGCTGACCTGGCCATGATCAAAGCGCGCACCTTGCCAGCTGCTTGTAGAGTGACAGTCCTCGCAATTGTTGCCGCTGCGAATGTGGCTTGATGATTTTCCGGTGGCGGTATTCCCGTTATGGCATGAGGAGCAGGTGCCCACTACCGAGTTGTGATCAAAACGGGCGATTTGCGTCCAGGAGAACGTTGAATGGCAATCCTCGCAGACACTGTTGGTCGCGATATGGCCAGGTGGCAGACGTTCACCACCCAGGCGCGATGTTGTTGCATGGCAGGCTGCGCAACGGCGCGGCGTGCCTTTGAATACACCGCGCGCATGGCAGCTGTCGCAGTCCGCATTTTCGTGTCCGCCATCCAGCGGGAAACCGGTCGAAAAGTGGTCAAATCCGCCTTTCCCGGCCGCTTGCGCAACACCCGTCAGTAATAGCGAGCCAGCAGCAGTAGCATCAGGCCTGTGGCACTGCTCCGGCCGATCGCGTGTTTTTGATCCAGGTGCTAGTAGTTGATTTGTACATCCCGGAAATCCTCGTTGTTATGACAACGGCTGCAGTTGGAGCCGAACTGGCCTTTATGGACATCGTCCTGCCGGTGGCAGGCGTTGCATTGTGTGGATAGATTCAGATTCGCAGGCGACGGCTTGTTGTGGCACTGAATGCAGCGCAAATTCTCGTGGCTGCCGTCGAGCGCAAAACGGGTCTGCTCAGTGTGGTCGAAATCCCAGATCGCCCAGCTGTTCGGGTTGTGGCACTGGTGGCAGGCTTCCCCGAGCATCGCTTTGTGAGTGTCGTCATTACGATGGCAGCTGATGCAATCCCTGGGTGTGTCCTGGAATGCGGCAGAGACATGGCATTCCTCGCAGGGGGCTGTGGCGTGGAGACCGAGCAGGGGGAAGTGCGTCACATCGTGATCGAATATGATGTTCTCGCCCCATCCAGCGGCATTGTGGCAACGCGCGCACTGCTTGCCTTCCTGACCCTTGTGTACATCATCGTTGCGGTGACAGTCGATGCAGTTACCAGACAGTTTTTCACTGGACAGGTTGCCGCTATGGCATGCTGAACAGGTCAGCTCCTGATGTCCGCCCTTCAGTGCAAAGTCGGTTTTGATGTCGTGGTTGAAGCTGCTGCGAGCCCATCCCGCTTCCGTGTGGCAACTCTGGCACGTTTTGCCGTAGCGGCCATGGTGCCGGTCATCATTTTTATGGCAGGAAATGCAATCCTTGTGAGGGAGTGCCTCCTTCACCGATTTCGTATGGCACGCCTTGCAGTTGATGTCTTTGTGCAGGCCCTTTAGCGGGAATTTGGTTTCCCTGGCGTGGTCGAACCTGGATTTCGACCAGTCGCTTTGATTGTGGCAGTCAGAGCATTTCTGACCGTTGGCGCCGTTATGAACGTCATCAAGCGCATGACAGCTATTACAGGCAACAGGTGTCCTGGCATAACGTTCATTGATGTGACAGGCATCACAGGCTGTATCCGTGTGCTTGCCCTGCAGGCGGAAATCAGTTTTATCATGGTCAAACTTGACCTGGCCCCATGATTTCGGGGTGTGACAACCAGCACAGGTCTCACCAAGCTTGCCTTTATGCGGGTCCTGTTTTCCATGGCAGGATTTGCAGTCCGATGGCGCGTTTCGGTAGGGTTCATCACTGTCATGACAGACGCTGCAGCTGGTTGAGCGGTGTTTGCCCTGCAGCAGGAAGTCGGTGTCATTATGATTGAAAGTGGCCGGGTTTAAACGAACAATATCGGCGCCACGGCCCAAATGCTCGCTATGGCACTGCTTGCAGGTATCGCCGTCTTTCACAATACGACCATGAAATCCATCCCTGGCAGTTATATCGGCATCTACTTTCTCGTGACAGTCCAGGCACAGGCGGGTTTGTGTATTCTTGCTGAACCGGGTGTGGCAGCTGGAACAGTCCGATTCAAACTTCGCATGACCGCTGATCACTTCGCCGGGCATCAGCAGAGTTTCAATATCCACCGCCAGCGAAGCTGGCGGTGCAGATATCAATAGTATGTAAGCGGTCATAATTTGTACCAGCTTCCAGTAATTCATATGTACCCTGCGGGTGCCTAGTACATGTGCACAGCTACAACGTGAATGCAGCCGGAGAAAATCAACATCAGGAATAACGGCAGATGCAGCACATGCCAGGCGGAGAACAGTCGCGTATAAAACTGGAACTCGGACAGCTTGCGGGTACATTCCATGCGGGCACCAATATTCCGAAGCAGTGCCTTGCGCTCCGCGGCGGGGAGATCAGTAGCAAATGAAAGCCAGAGAGATGCGTATGTAAACCAGGTGCGGATACCCAGCGAGAACAGCATGCCAAAGCTGCCGAGTACGTTGCTAGGCGGGTTCTGTGCCATGCGCTCGTAATTCCGGATCCGGCTGGCTGACAAAGGATAAGCGCCAAGTGGTCTTTCCAGGGCGCGATCGAGTAACTCGGCGTGCTCCTGGATTTCCGCGAGTGATGCCTTGCGTCCATACAGTCCATGATGAATACGGACATAAAAATACCGACCAAAAAGGCCGCTTGATGCCACGGCCAGCATGCAGAACAGGGCGATGTTGCTATTCATTGAACCCAGCCGAAAGCTGCTGTGGAACAGAATGCATACCGGTCCAAGCACACCAAACAACATATGCATGCGAAACCAGTATTTGACCGGTCCCAGCCGGCTCATGAAGCGAGCATGCTTGCGTAGCGGGTAGAGCAGCAGCAGCAACATCATGCTGCCACCGATAATGCCCAGCCAGTAGCCAAGGCCGTGCTCCGCGGTCAGCGGGCGCTCGGCGCTGTACTGCCAGCCGATATAGATGATGGCCATGGTCAGGATGTACAGGCTCGGTACTACAATCCCGCGGACCCGTAGACGGTACAGGCCGACAAGATTCTGAACGCCGGGTTCCGGGCGCTCACGCCGGCCTGCATTTTCAATGGTTAGTTCACTTGCAATTGACATTGTTTTTCTCCGACCATCATAGCGGGTAATCTGCTCCTCTCTCTAGGGTTATTCATGCGCCATTTTGCCTGTACATGCGTGTTGTATACTGTGTACTATTTCACAATATTTGGGAAATATATCCCAATATGCAAATTGTACGCCACGCCTGAAACGGTCGGGAATATGCTAGAAATGAAATTAATTAAATTTTATATATATTTAAATATAAAGGAATATATATTAGTGACACCCTGTGTGTTCAAAAAGTGACGGCAAGCTCTGCCGTTGCTGCATAACGACAAAAAAGTGTCAGACGATATTTTTGATGTGTGAGCTGCATCGCAGGTTTGTCGAAGCTGATGCAGTAGTTTGAGGTTTGCGGTCAGGGTGACGCTACAAGACTTATGAAACTTTCTTTGATCATCTATCTGCTGCCCATATTTCTGGTCCTGGGGTGGTACGCGCCTCGCAAGCGCCGGCAGGAAGCGGATAGCAGGGCTGCGTTGGACGCCAATATACAGGCCGGTCTTACCGAACCGGCTTCACTACACCCGGTGATTGATCCACTCAAATGCATGGGATGCGGTGCCTGCGTCAGCGCCTGTCCGGAAGGTGACGTGCTTGGTGTCATAGACTCGAAGGCGCATTTGGTTAACGCGACCCATTGTATCGGCCATGGTGCCTGCCAGCAGGCATGCCCGTTCGATGCCATTACGCTGGTGTTCGGCACTGAAAAGCGCGGTATGGATATTCCCTTTGTCCAGGCAAACTTTGAAACCAATATGCCGGGCATTTTTATCGCTGGCGAACTTGGTGGTATGGGGTTGATACGCAACGCCGTGGAGCAGGGACGCCAGGCACTGGAAAATATCTGCAAGTTCCCGGGTACAGGTCAGCAGCAGGAGGAATGGCTGGACGTGCTTATCGTTGGTGCCGGTCCCGCCGGGTTTTCTGCATCGCTGGGTGCGATGGAGCATAAACTCAAGTCTGTCACCGTAGAACAGGAAACCCTCGGTGGTACAGTGAGCCACTTCCCGCGCGGCAAGCTGGTCATGACAGCACCTGTGAAGCTGCCTCTATACGGAAAAGTTACCTTTACCGAAACAACCAAGGAACAGCTGATCGCTTTCTGGGAAAAGGTCGAGCGCAAAACCGGTGTCAAAATACAGTACCAGGAACGACTGGAAACGATCACCGCCGAAGCCGGCGGTTACCTGGTTACCACTTCGAAGCAGAGCTACCGGACGCGAACAGTGTTGTTGTCTATCGGGCGACGCGGTACGCCACGTAAACTGGACGTGCCCGGAGAGGAGCTGTCAAAAGTGGTTTACAGGCTGATTGATGCCGAGCAGTACCGTGGACAGCGGGTGCTGGTTGTAGGTGGCGGAGACAGCGCGCTTGAGGCGGCTATCAGTATCGCCGAGCAGGATGGGGCAGAAGTTGCGCTGTCCTATCGATCGGAGGCGTTTTCACGTGCCAAGGAAAAGAATCGACAGAAAGTCGCTGCTGCCGAGGCAGCAGGCCGGCTGCGTGTGTATTTCAAGTCAAATGTAAAAAGTATTGAAGAAAAAAATGTTCAGCTCGACACTGGCAATGAAGTGGTGAGTTTGCCTAATGATGCGGTGATTATTTCAGCCGGTGGCGTGTTGCCAACAGGATTCCTGAAGAAAACCGGCATCGAAGTTGAGACTAAACATGGCACGGTCTGATTCCAGATGGCTGATTGCCGGCCTGCTACTGGGCTCGCTGGCCCTGAGCCAGCCGCTACTCGCTGATGAATATGCGGATGCACAGACGGCTGTGCGTATGCGTGATTATCAGAAAGCATACACACTGTATAAAAAGCTGGGTAACCAGGGACATGTCGATGCGCAATACCAGTTGGCTGCCATGTATCGCAGTGGACGCGGTGTCGGCAAAGATCACGCCAGGGCTGCCTACTGGTATCAAAAGGCTGCAGAACAGGGGCATGCGAAGGCGCAGTACAACCTGGGCGGCATGTATGAAAACGGCTGGGGAGTGACGGAAGATTCCGGCAAGGCGATAGCCTGGTACCGCAAGGCTGCAGCACAGGGACACGACAAG
The DNA here is from genome assembly GCA_963752745.1 of uncultured Gammaproteobacteria bacterium. Lineage (GTDB taxonomy): Bacteria > Pseudomonadota > Gammaproteobacteria > DSM-19610 > DSM-19610 > Thiogranum. The sequence continues at coordinate 58,671 of CAVWAK010000029.1, read as the reverse complement.
GCGTTAAAGAAAATCGGGCCGGCAGGCCAGGCCAGTGATTATGCCGATCCAGTAGCCGATGCTGGCAATTCAGTGGAATTGTTACACCGGGCAGCCATCAAGGGCGATACCAGCCGGGTTCAACAGTTGCTGGACAGCGGTATTGCAGTCAACAGCCTGGATGCCTACCAGGCAACCGCGCTCATCAAGGCTGCCGAGCAGGGGCGGGTGGAGATTGTCGAACTCTTGTTGCAACGGGGTGCAGATGTTCACCAGCTGGATCGTTACGGCGACACCGCTTTGTTGAAAGCTGCTTCCGCTGGCAACGTGGCTATTGTTACTCACCTGCTGAATGCCGGTGCCCGCATCAACCAGCCGGATGCGGCAGGCAACACGCCCTTGATACTGGCCACTCGCGCCGGTGACCTGCCGACAGTAAGCCTGCTGTTGAAACACAGCGCCGATCCCAATCAGGCAAACCGCAAGGGTTGGTCAGCGCTTGACTACGCCGGGGATCGCAAACAGGCGCGCATCCGGCAGGCATTGGTGAAATCCGGTGCCAGATCAATGCAGACCAGGCTGGACAAGGATAAGGACAGTAACGCTGCACAGCGTGTACGCAAGCTTGCGGGTCAGCGCGATGACACGGCAGTTCCATTAATCGTGGAAGCAGCCTGGAGAGGTCAAAGAGTGGCTGTGCAGGCCCTGCTTGAACAGGGTGTAGATCCGGATACGCGTGATGCTGAAGGTTATACCGCATTGTCGCGGGCGGCCTGGCGCGGCAACAGGGATATTCTTCAGGATCTCATTGCCGCAAACGCCGATGTAAATGCAGCCACCCGCACGGGCGATACCCCTCTGCTACTGGCTGCGGGGCAGGGACACGAGGTCGTTGTCGATCACCTGTTACGCAGCAAGGCACGCGTTATCGCCAATACCAGCGGCGAAACGGCTTTGGACGTGGCGATTGTTGCCGGTCATTCCCGGGTTGTCGCGTTGCTGCTGAAGTCGGGTGCCGGGCTGAATATAGAGTCCGGAAAAACCTCTGCATCTTTACTGTGGGCGACGCGTAACGGTGACGTAAAGACGGTGAAAATGCTGTTGGCCAGAAACGCCTGCGTTGACTGCGCGGATGCCGACGGGCGATCAGCGCTTTGGTATGCCGCTGACCATGGTTCGGTGCCGCTGGTGAACGTACTGCTGAAATCATCCGCCTCACTGAATGTCGCCGATGAAGAGGGATATACGCCGCTTCATCGTGCTGCAATGCGCGGCCATGCCAAGATCGTTATAGGGTTCCTGAAATGGCGGGCAGACGCGGAAGCCGTTTCTGTCGCGGGTAATACCGCCCTGATGCTCGGAGCGGTAAACGGGCACGTCACGGTGGTCGACGCGCTGCTTCGTTCCGGCGTTGATATCAACAGGAAAAATGCCCAGGGCAACACAGCGTTGATGTTTGCGGCAGGCGATGGTCATACGCCGGTTGTCGTCATGTTACTCGAGCACGATGCAGATCCGGGGCTGAGAAATCTGGACAGGAAGCAGGCCAGGGACTTCGCCATGGCGGATAATCACGAAGAGATCATCGCTTTGCTGGAGGCCCGGTCGAGCCGTTTCCCCTGGTAACAGCGCTTTAACGACCAGGCTGTATCCAGGCAGTCTGTATAGTCAATCCGGCCGGATGCCAGCCGTCCACCCGCCTGAAACTGTAAAAAATCCCCTAAAAACGTCGAATTACTTTACATGCCCTCGCTGTCTCCCATCAGTGACAGTCGCTTAACTAACTGAAATATTAGTAATAGTTAATATATGTACGAATCTTGCTACTTATCCTTTAATCATCCTGTAAAATCACTTCGGCAGGATTACGCTAACAAGGAAGCCATCGTTAGTAATGACTATCAGGGTTGAACTGTTGTGCAAGATCACACTGAATTACAAAAGGCATTGGCCAAACAGAAACAGCATGCATTGCAGTACGCGCGTGAGCGTGACCAGTGGTCTTGTCGTTTAGAGCAGCAGCGCAACGAAGAACACAGCTCTGAACTGGACGAACTCAGAAAACAATTAGCCGCAGCCCAGGCCAGACTCGACGCGGAGCATAGCGTTTTCGATGCACTGACCTTGCAGCGTGATGAGGCACTGCAACAGGTTCAGGAGCTCAAGTCGTCACTCGCAACAGCCAGGTCCCGGCTGGACCAGGCGAATCAACAGGTCAACGTCCCCAAACACTATGTCAGACCGGCCACTGCAGCCGGCAGCCCGGCGACACACAGCATACTGAACCAGGTTGCGATATATGTCGGCGGCGCTTTCCTGACGATCGCAGCACTGTTTACCTCACTGGCCTTCCAGGATGCGCAAAGCAACGTAGCGGCGCAGCGCCAATCGGGAGCGGTGGCAGTCACCGCACTGGAAACGACCCAGCTCAGCGTAAGCAAGAACGGATCTACCGATAAAAACAGGAAGGGGTCTACTGACAAGAAAAAACCACCGCCGACTTCCGGCAAAGGTAAAACCCGGGTTGCCGGAACAAAAACGTCACAGCACCGGCAGTGGGGGCCGGCGCTGCTGATGGCTGATCCCGGGGTTGCTCGGTCAGCTGCGAAATTTGACTTGCAGGTGCAGAAGCAACAAAAGAACCTGTTAACGCTGGGCTTCGACCTGGGCGAGGCCGATGGCTTCAAGGGCTTGCGTACCAGGCAGGCGCTCGAGGAGTTCGCGTCACTGTATTTGCCTGAGTCGACAGTTCAACTGACAGATGACCAGCTGTCGGCTGTGCTTGGCAGCTACGCAAGTATGGCGCGTAATGATGCAGATCGTTTCGGTATGGACCGCGGCGTGTTGTCAGCTATTCGCCTCAGCAGTGTGAGGACGGGTGTAGAGTTCTCCTACCTGATGAAGCTCGCCGCAACCGAGAGTAACTTTGAACCGGGCATCAAGGCCACGGGTTCGTCGGCGACTGGCCTGTACCAGTTCACCCGTGATACCTGGTTAAACACGATAAAGAAACACGGTGCCGGCTATGGTCTGAATGACTATGTAGAAGCCATCGAGTTCTACGTGACAAGGAGTGGTTATCAGCGGCCGATGGTGAAGGACAAGGTACTCCACAAACACTTGCTCGAACTGCGCAAGAATCCCCGGTTATCAGCGATGATGGTGGCAGAAACCGTGCGCGATAATCAGCGCAAGTTGAGCTTCTCATTGAACCGCGAGCCCAGCCAGACAGACCTGTATCTAACCCATTTCCTGGGTACCGACGGCGCGCTTGCGTTTCTGAAGGCGCTGGAGGAAACACCGGATATTCATGCAGGGAAGATATTTCCTGCGGCGGCCAAGAGTAATCAGGATATTTTCCACTCGAAACCCTCTGACCCTCGCACTGTTGACGAGGTCTACGAGCTGTTTGGTAATAAATTCAGTACCAGCCGCTTCGACGACCTGGCGCTTAACTAGACAGCGCTGATTTATTCTTCAAGACACTCGATAAAAGTGTTGATGCTGCGGTTGATTTCCTGCTGCGTGTTTTCCGGCATTTGCGCGACCTGTTCGTTGCAGCGTTCTATCTGTTCCCGATCCGGTGGTTGCGAGGTTTTATAGGTGTAGAGCGCAAAGGTAAGCGTGCCGGTCAGCAGCGCGATCAGAAACAGGTTCAGTTTATTCATTGCAGGTAATGATAACGCCCGATACCCGCAGAAAGAAGGGGTAATCCCCCTAATGAGCCACCGCAAACAGTTTTATGAGACAATGCGCCGGCTTTCAGATAACCGAGTACAACGTGACAGACCAGGCCGCCCCGATTGCCCCCACCGGCATCAATCTCCATCAGAAATCCCGCCTCCTGGAGATCGCTTTTTCAGACGGCTTCAGCTTTAACTATCCGTGTGAATACCTGCGCGTAAGCACCGATCAGGGCGCGCCGGTGCAGGGTAAAAAGCAGGTCGATTTCCAGGCTATCGAGCCCCGGGATACCGAGGCGCTGCAGATAGACTTCAATGACGGTTACAGCTGTACATGCTCATGGGACAATCTGCACGATCTCGGCGTGAACTACGAAAATCGCTGGCAGGCCTACCTGCAACAGCTGGAAGACAACGGTCTGGAGCGTGGCGTCAAGCCGGACGGCAAGGTTGCTATCAAGGTGTTGTATTTCATCAAGCTGGCAGTCATCTCCGGCAAAGACGACGAAGATCTCAACATACCGGCTTCAGTAACCAACGTGGCAAGCCTGCTTGCCTGGCTGCGAAAACGCGGTGATGACTGGAACGAGGCATTTGCCGAAGAGCGCGTGCAGGTGACGGTGAACAAGCACTTTGCCGAACCCTTCACCCTGATCGAGGGTGGCGATGAAGTGGCGATTGTGCCGCGCCCCTGAAATCGGCAAGTCCTGTCGCCGCCTAGTCTGTGTCTGGTGGTTCCAGGCGCCGGGTGAGAGTCTCCGGTATTTCAACCTCCGGGTAGCGTTGCCGGAAATCGTCAAGACGCTGTTCAGCTTCTCGCAGCCTGCCGGCGTCCAGCAGGTCAATGATGTTCTGTAGTTCTGTCTCCGCTGATGTGGGGACAACAACGGGTGTCGACAATGCACCACGAACTTCTTCTTCCACCGGTTCAGAAGACAAAATGGCATCAGCCTCATCCCGCGCAGTGGCCTTTTTACGCGGCTGTGACCGTTTCAATTCAGATTTCTCCAGCATGATCTGATTGCCTGTCCTGGCGCGATCCGGCTTTGATTCCAGTGGCGCGGACTTCGGTGCTGCGGCTGCCGGCGCAGCTTCGCGCAATTCCAGGCCGGGTTCTACGGCATCAGTAGCCGGGAGGCGCATATCATTTTGCCTGATCGAAATGTCAGCTTCCTGTTCTACAGTGGGCATTAGCTGGGTAATCAGCAGTGCGGCGATAAGGCTGGCGGCAATACCGCCCAGCCATTGCGGTGTGTGTGAGCGCTTCGGCTTTACAGCCTGGTGCGCGGCGGCGCGAACGGTTTCATCCAGCGCGGCTGGCGGCTGAGGCTTGTCGGCCGACTGGTAGAGCGCCGAGAGATCCCGGTCGTCACTCATGGCCACAGTCCTTTCAGTTGTTCACGCAATTTGGCGGTCGCATAGCGCAGCCGGCTCTTGGTGGACTCTTTCGAGGCGCCCATCACTTCAGCGATTTCGTCAAGCGACAGGCCGGTTTCCTCTTTCAGCAGAAAAGCTTCGCGCTGCACATCGGGCAACTGGCGTATACCGGCGTGCAACACCGCGAGTATCTGCTGATCCTGCGCGATGCGCTCCGGCGCACGGGTTTCGATGCCTTCACTGCCATCGGCAACCACTGTAACGCGGTGTTTACGATAGTAGTCGGTTATATGGTTGTGGGTAACGGTGTACAGCCAGGTGCGGAAGCGCGCACTGGGCTGGTAGCGATCACGTGCCTGGATCAGTTTTATCCACACATCCTGGTAGAGTTCCTCGGCCGTGGCGGTGTCGAACTGCCGCAGCAGGAAGCGGTAGACATCACCCCGGTATTTTTCATACAGGGTATCAAAGGCCGCCGTGCTGCCTGCCTGGTACTGCATCATCAGCTCCTCATCCGACGTCATGCCGCCAAGCATACCCTGCGCCGGCCCCGTAAAGGAACCGGCACAGGGAAAAGTGCTAGCGTGTTGTACTGTCAACCGACTGTGCCAGTTGCACCAGCTGGATAAACTCACCGCGGTAACCGTTCGCGTCACTGCCACGCGAACCACGAGCCAGTTGCAGGACGGCAGTCGTAGTTGAAGCCTTCAAGATACTCACCACCACGCAACTGTTGCCCGAAGCCTGCCACTGCAGCGGCAAAACGGTAACGATCGGTGGTTTGCTCAAGACCGGTCTTGATCGATTTCCTGTACACCGGCGCCTCAATCAGCTGACTGGTATCGCTGTCAGGTTGCTTGTAGCGCAGGCGCAGCAGGGCCAGTTCATTGCCGTGGTTGCGTTTTGTTTTGTGGTTGCCACCGTAGCGTAACGGGTCGATGCGCTCGCTGCCAGAACCTGCCAGGGTGATTTCATAAATTGCAGTGACCGTGTGTCCGGCACCGATTTCACCAGCGTCGATCTTGTCGTTGTTGAAATCCTCGCGCCGCAGCTGGCGGTTCTCGTAACCGACAAGACGATACTCGGAGACGACCGCAGGGTTGAACTCCAGCTGAATCTTCACATCTTTCGCGATAGTCAGGAGGGTGGAAGAGAGCTGGTTGACCAACACCTTGTTGGCCTCGTTCAGCGTGTCGATATAGGCATGCATCCCGTTGCCCTTGTTGGCCAGTTGCTCGGCAAGGTGGTCATTGTAGTTACCTGTGCCGAAACCCAGGGTAGACAGGCCTATGCCGGAATCACGGCGTGTTTCCACCAGGTCGATTAGTTGTTCGAAGTTGGTGGTACCGACATTGAAGTCACCATCGGTGGCCAGCAGGATACGATTGACGCCATCCTTGATATAGGCTGACTGCGCGACTTCATAGGCAAGGCGAATGCCGGCAGCACCGTTGGTTGATCCTCCGGCGGTCAGTTTGTCCAGCGCCTGGTTGATCTTGAAGGTCTGGTCACCGGCGGTTGGTTCCAGCACCACGCCTGAAGCACCTGCATAGACCACAATCGACACGCGATCCTGCGGACGCATCTGCTTCACCAGCAGTTTCATGCCTTTCTTTAACAGCTCAAGCTTGTCCGGTGACTGCATGGAGCCGGAGACATCGATAAGGAACACCAGGTTGGCGGCGGGGATATCCGCCTTGGTCTACCTGGTAGCCCTTGATACCGATGTGCAACAGGCGGGTATTCGCTGTTCCACGGGTTCGGCCCGGTTTCCGTGGTGACCTGGAAGGGTGTGTCAGCCGAGTTCGGGGCCGGGTAACTGTAGTCGAAGTAATTGACCAGTTCCTCGATCCGCACTGCATCCTGGGCTGGCAGCTGGCCGGCGTTAAGCATGCGTCGAACGTTGCTGTAGCTGCCGGTATCGACATCGATACTGAAGGTGGACACCGGCGACTCGGCCACACGTGTTACCGGGTTGCTGTCAAAGTGGTGATAGTTTTCCCGGTTAAGTGGTTCGTTGGCAGAACGTAGTGGCGCCAGACTCCGGGCAATGCTGATACCGGCAATGGCATCCTGTGCTACGGATTTCTTCTCCGCCACAAATTGCCTGGGCGGTATGGCCCGGCGCTGACTGGCATCCCGCTCGCTTTTGGCAACAAGTTCGCTCTCCTCTCGCAAACGGGGTTGTTCATCAGGTGTTTGCGGGGCAGGGAGGGATGTGCTGGAAGGCGCGGGCCGGGCGATTTCTTGCGGCACGCTGGAGTTATTGGTATCGGCGCAGCCGGCAATCACCAGTGTAGTCAGGGTGCTGGCCAGAATCAGGTTGGGTTTTAACATGGTACGTCTCCGCTTGTGTGGTTGGGTAAAGGGGTAAACGCACGGTTGCTGAAAAAGGGTTAAAGGCGAGAAAAATTTTTCAATCGGCCGGACCGGGTGAACTATTTGCCTCAAAAACGCACTAAAGAAGCATCATTCCACTAGCGAGCACATTCATGCTTAAGCGCGCCTGTTTATCTGCAATATTTCTGTTTGTACTGCAATCAACTGTTGTTGCAGAACCGGTATCGGAACCGGGGGTTGAGACAGCCATCCTCGCCGGTGGCTGCTTCTGGTGTATCGAAGCCGATTACGAGAAGCTCGACGGTGTGCTGGGTGTGGTGTCCGGTTACACGGGCGGGGAGCAGAAGAACCCTACCTACAAGCAGGTTTCTTCCGGTAACAGTGGTCATATCGAGGCTGTAGAGGTTAGCTTCGATGCCAGCCGGATCAGTTACGCCGAGATCCTGGACTATTTCTGGCGCCACATAGATCCAACCCGCGATGACGGTCAGTTCTGTGACCGCGGCCCGCAGTACCGGCCGGCAATTTTCTATAGTGGTGAGACGCAACACCGCGAGGCACAGGCATCAGAGAAACGGATAGCCGCCAGCAAGCCGTTCCCCGAGCCGTTAAAAGTGGAATTGATAGCCGCGACCAGGTTTTATCCCGCAGAAGACTACCACCAGGATTATTACAAAAAGAATCCCGTTCGCTATAAGTTCTACCGTTACAATTGCGGGCGTGATGCACGTGTGGAAACGCTGTGGGGAAAACCTGTCTCACCCTGATCCACCTCAAGGAACTATCGTCCAGGCGAGCTATAATTCCTGCATTTCCTCAGTCAGGTGGTGCAGGAATATGGCAGTTATAAAGAGCATCAAAGGGGTGCTGGTTTACACCGCGGTAGTGCTGTCGGTGTCGCTCACCTACTTTATCTACGTTAACAACGCCTACCCGCCGGTCCCCGAAAACGAAACCATTCTGAGTGAAATCGGTGAAGGCTTCGGCGAAGTGGGGCTGTGGGCCTTGCTGTTTATCTATGCACGTACCTTGTTGAAACTGGTTGTCGGCAAGGGCCCGATCGCGCGTCGAATATTGCCCGACTACTCGCAACCGCTCACTGCGCCGGGTATGCAGCAGTTGCTGAGCCTGCTGGATCGTACCCACATTTATGTCGGCATCGCTACCGTCGCCATCATCCTGGTGCATATCGGGCTAATGGGCCTGCCCATGCACATTCTGTTTTTCCCCGCGGTGCTTGCACTGGTCGTCTGGCAGGGCCTGTTCGGTCTGTTTCTCTCCTGGCGCTATTCTCCCAGGGAGTTGAAAAAGCTCGCCTACCTGGTACACGCCCAGTTTCTTACCGGTATCATGATTGGCATTTTCGCCTACCTGGGCCACCTGTTGATCGATGATTAACGGAGAAAAAGTTCCGCGGCCGTAGGAAGTGGGGGAATTCAGCGTTAAACTGGGACAATTCCATTTATGACCGATGTTCCAGCATCAAGCCGATACAGGGAACCCGTGAATCCGTGAAAAAACTAAAGCACGAAGCCGAACTGGTTAAGGAAGCGATTCGCGCCGGCGTGGCGTACGGCGAGGAGCGTGGGGTGGTGGAGTTCGAGCCGACAGACTCGGCAACGGCCAAGATCGAGTACATATACCGGTTGCTGGTACATGACAAACTGATCCAGCCCCTGCCGGAGGAACAGGTTTCCCAGAAGTCCATGCGACACCGGTTGGCGATCTGGGTTTCCAAGCAGCTGCCCAAGGATCACCCGGCGTTAAAGTAGTGCTCAGCCCACGCTAGTAGCAGAACACCACTACGTCATCCTGTAATCCCATGGTGGCATAACCTGCCGCACCCATGGCGCCGTCCAGTTCGGGAATACAGTCTTCCAGTGTAAGGTCATGCAGCTCCAGTGATGACGGACACACATACATATTAACGTCACACGCCTTGGCGTTTTGAATGGACTCGTAGACGCTGCTATCAGAGCCCTTTTTGGCATATACGTTTTCCGCCACACCTTTCTCCAGCAAACGGGTGCCTTCCATGGTAAACACGATAGTGACCTCTTCGGCATCCAGTGCCACCGCAGTCATGGCCTGATGAAACGGTGTTCCCAGTCGTGTTGGTGTATCAGGGCCACTGGTCATCATAATTAACATCTTGCTTGGCACCGGTTGTTACCTCCAGATACTTAATGTGGGTACGAAATCAGGGGCGTGATTATTCGCTCACCTGTACTCGCACGCAAGTACAGACGGATAATTGTGTCTTCCGCTTTGTTTTTTAGTACTCTGGGACGATAAGAAACAGATTTCAGGCGGTATTTTATACATGAATAGCGAGACGTTGCGTCGTGAGTTAATGGCGAAAGGGCTGGTCAGGGCAGATCTGGATGCTGATCCGGTTAAACAGTTCGAACAATGGTATGCGCAGACGATCGAGACCGAAAGTGCTGAACCGGGAGCAATGTCGCTGGCAACAGTTGATGCGCAGGGACAGCCCTGGCAGCGTATGGTCCTGCTAAAGTTGTTCGATGAAAAAGGTTTCGTGTTTTTCACCAATTATTCCAGCCGTAAAGCGGAACAGATCGCGGCTAACAGCAGGGTGAGCCTGCTATTTCCCTGGCAGGAACTGGGGCGGCAGGTGAAAGTGACCGGCACGGCGGAAAAAATACCCACGGCCGAATCGTTGGGCTATTTTGCAACCCGGCCGCGCGGCAGCCAGATTGGCGCCTGGGCTTCACATCAAAGCAAGGTAATCAAATCGCGCGCTATTCTCGATGGTATGTTTGACCAGATGAAGCACAAGTTTCTGGACGGAGAGATTCCGCTGCCATCTTTCTGGGGCGGTTATCGGGTCTCAGCGGAGACCGTCGAGTTCTGGCAAGCCAGAGACAGTCGCTTGCACGATCGTTTCATCTATCGCCTGAACGAAAACGCGCAGTGGATTATTGAGCGTCTGGCGCCTTGACGGTGTCGGGAGGGAAGTTATTCAGGATCGCAGTAACGGTATTGTTTATACCTTCCGTGATCTGTTCCGGGGTTCTGTTCTCTTCCAGGTATTCCCGGCCGGTGCCGCGCCATATCAACTGCTTGCTGTTGCTGTCAGCGATATCGATGATCAGTGTGCCTTGCTGGTATTCGAAAGTATAAGTCCGGATGCCAGGCCAGTAGCCTCTATAGCCCCAGTTGCGAGAATCGTAACCCATGTCCCCGTAGAAGGTATTAATGGTTTCCTGGCGTATCTTGTCTTCAATGCCGCCAAACCAGTTCACATGGAAGTCGGCTTTATCCTTGTCTACCAGTGTATAGCCCCTCGATTGCAGGTTGCTGTTAACTGCATTCACAACCCGGTTGATGATCAGGCTGTTATTGATGCGGATATCCTTGCTGGGCACTTTGCTCTCGAGCCATGCATAGGTTTTGAGGGTCGAAAAATCGTATGTCGTTTCATAGTCGCTCTGCACCGTCAGGGTGCTGCAGCCAGTGAGAAAAAACAGGCTTAGTACACCTGCCTTTATCAGTATTTTCATGATCTGCCTCGCCATGGGACTCGAAGTATGCTGTAAGTATACCAACCAGGCAGGCCCTTTGTTGTTGCGTGGAGCGGATGCCGGGGACAGCCGGGCTATATTAGGGAAAAATGTGCTCTGGCCACAGGTTACTCCACTATAATCGGGCTCATACTGAACAGGAGAGGGCCAGCGGCTGATGTCAGACAAGCAAACCGACAACCAGGCAGACGAGGAAAGTTTCGATCCAGTCGTTATCAGCGAGCAACAGTTCGAGAAGGCCGCGCACCTTATTCAGCACCTGAAAAAAGGCCTGGTCGATTTTCTCAAACAACCAAAGCGGATCAACGTTATAAATTTCCCCATCGAGCTGGACGACGGATCGGTGGAAACCTTCCAGGCGTATCGCGTAGTTCACAATCGCGTTTTCGGACCCGGCAAGGGCGGCATACGTTACCACCCCGATGTCACCATGGAAGAGGTGATATCGCTGGCGAAGCTGATGACCTGGAAATGCGCGCTGGTGAATATTCCCTTCGGCGGTGCCAAGGGCGGTGTGGTGTGTGATGTAAAACATCTCAGTGAACGTGAACTCAGGCGCATTACCCGGCGCTTTACCGCCGAGATGGCTGACGTGATCGGACCCTACACCGATATTCCGGCGCCCGACCTGTACACCAACGAACAGACCATGGCCTGGATCTTCGACACCTATGATGTACTTCATCCCAACCATAACAACCGCCCGGTAGTGACCGGCAAACCGATAGGCATGGGCGGGTCCTGGTGGCGTCATGAAGCCACAGGGTACGGCTGTGTGTATGCGGCCAGGCGTTTTTTGTCCAAGGCACTGATACCGGGGCAGCAGGATCTCGCCGGGGCGCACGTGGCGATACAGGGGTTTGGCGATGTCGGCGCAATGGCCGCAAAGGCATTTTTCCGCGATGGCGCCAGGATTATCGCCATCAGTGACAGCCAGGGTGGCGTCTATCGTGAGGCGGGACTCGACCCGTCTGATGTCGAGGCGTTCAAGTCGGAACATGGCACGGTAGTCGGCATGCCGGACACGATGACAATCACCAACGCAGAGTTACTCGAACTCGAATGCGACATCCTGATGCCAGCCGCGCTGGGTTACCAGATCCATGCCGGTAACGCGGGCAATATCAAAGCCGGTTTGATCGTTGAAGGTGCTAATAATCCGACCACACCGGCCGCCGACGAGGTGCTGAAAAAGCGGGGCATTTACGTCTTGCCGGACATTGTTGCCAATGCCGGTGGCGTCACCGTGAGCTACTACGAGTGGGTGCAAAACCAGGCAAACGAGCAGTGGGATGCTGAACAGGTCGATGCAAAGCTCCAGTCCAGAATGAGCATGGCGGTGGACACCGTCTTTAACCGCTGGCAATCGTATGTAGTCGGCGAACAATCACCCGAAGATGCAGAAACAGCGGACACTGCGAGCGAGGACATACCGGATTTTCGTACCATAGCCCTGGCTATCGCCATCGAACGTGTGACAGAAGCCACGCTGTTACGCGGTATCTGGCCCTAGCCGGCGTATAGCTGAAACAGCAGCAAGCCAAGACTCGCGATGATGCCGCCCGCCGGTATCCATCGGGGAACCACGCGTATGCCTTCGGGGTGGGGATCACGCAACTTGATGCGCAGTAACGACAGATTCATAAGGGTGAAGACAATCAGTACCAGAAAACTCGTCGACCTGGCCAGTGTCACGAGTGGCAGCCAGAGCGCCAGCACCAGCACCGTACCGGCAGCCGCGATGGTGGCAGCCACCGGTGTTTGTGTTTTGCTCCAGACCCGGCCAAACAGGGCAGGGAGCCAGCCCTGCCGGCTCATGCCGTAAAGAATGCGTGAGCTCATGATGATCTGGATGAGTGCGCCATTCACCACCGCAAAGATGCTGATGATACTGAGGACCACGGGTTTGCTGCCGGTGGCCTGTTGGTAGACCGTTGCCAGTGGCGCGTTACTGGCCGCAAGCTGTTCCGGCGCCACCGTCAGAATGGCAGCAAGACTGACCGCAGCATACAGGAGTGTTGTGATCCCGAGTGCGAGCAGGATGGCCAGGGGGACATTGCGCACCGGGTTTCTGACCTCTTCGGCCACATTGACCATGTCTTCAAAACCAACGAAGGCATAAAACGCGAGGAACGCACCCAGCATAATGCCTTGCCAGATTACCGGGTCCATCGGCGGAAGCAGCTCCGGCAGCCGGTCAGGGATAGTGAACAGATTGTCGCCGGCTACCGCCAGCACCAGGCCCAGACCCAGGAGTTCGATCAAAGTGACCAATGCCGCGATGGTTACCGATTCGATAATTCCCCAGATGGCTGTTGCACCGAGTACAAACACCAGTAGTGTCATGGCTACGGCGTCAGGCAATTCGATCAGGATATCGAGGTAACCGATAAATCCGCGGGCGATAGTGGCCGCCGATACCGAACCCATCAACACAATCAACAGTCCAACCACAACCGACAACGCCGGCAGCCGCAGTCCTTTTTGCACGTAAACCGCCTCGCCTGCACTGAGGGGGTAACGTGCCACCAGTTCTGCGTAAGTCAGGGCCGTAAACGCAGCCACCAGCGATGCCACGAAAAAGGCGATGGGTGCGAACAGGCCTGCGCTTCCCGCTACCTTGCCGACCAGCACGTAGATGCCGGCACCGAGAATGTTGCCCAGACCGTAGAAGACGAGGAGCCAGAGCGACAGGCCGCGTTTTAGCTGGGCGGGTTGATGCATGTTGCTCCGCAGTTCAGGTGATACCTAAGACGCCTGTTTAACCGGCTTCGGCGGGCGTTTGTTTTTGTCCATTGCCATCAGCAGAGGTGGCAAAAAGAAAAAATCCGCCACCAGTGCATAGCCGATAGTAACAGCCATCAAAAGGCCAGTGTGCTGGTTGAGCTGAAACGGTGAAAACGCGAGCAGCGAAAAGCCACCGGCGAGAATCACAGAAGTAACCCACAGCGCCGTTCCCACGGTGTTGAAGGCATAACGCACGGCATCGGCTGACGACAGGCCTTTCGCGCGCCTGGCGTGGAGGTACTTGCTCAGATAATGCACCGTATCGTCGACGATAATACCCAGCGCCATGGCGAATACCACGGATACCACCAGTCCCACCTGGCCCACGGTAAGCGCCCAGGTACCAAAAGCCAGTACCGCGGGAATCAGGTTGGGAAACAGGCTTAACAATCCCAGCTTGAGACTGCGCAAGGCGATGGTCAGTGTAGTGACGATTAACAGCACCGCTAATGCCGTACCCCACATCATGGTGCGAATGTTGCGCTCTGAAATATAGGCAAACATGATGGACGGCCCGGTGGCATGGGTCTGCATGTGTGCGGGCAGGTGGGTACGCATCCAGTCTTCGGCGCGTGCTTCGAGGGCCCTGATTTCACGGGTGGAAATATCGTGCGTCGTCACCGTAAAGCGGGTGGCCGATTTGGCGACATTGATCTGATCGTTGAGATCAAGCCCGTAGGGCAGTGAAAACTCGTAGAGCAACAGATACTGGGCAGCCAGCTCGCGTGAGTCCGGCAGCCGGTACCAGGCGGGATCATCACCGTGCAGATTCATGTTCAGGCGTTCATGGAGCAGGTGCAGGCTGTTGACGTGCACGGTCTCCGGTTGCTGTTCGAACCAGTCGGAAAAGGCTTTCAGATGCTGAAGGTAGCCGGGTTCGTTGATGCCCGAGGGTGTGCCGGCGCTGAGTGAATAATCCAGTTGAGCGATGCCGGTCAGATGTGTGGTGGTGAAATCGGTGTCGCGGCGGAACTCCATGGAGCTGTCGAAGTATTGCACGAACTGGTCGTTGATCTCCAAACGCGGGATAAATGCGCCGACTGCCAGGATCATAATCCCCATGCCCCATAGCAGCGCGTGGCGATAATGCACGACAAAGTCGCCGAGTGCCTGCATGAATGCACCGCGCATCTTCTCACGGCGTACTTTCAGGGGCAGCATCAGCAATATCGCCGGCAACAGGGTCAGGGAATAGAACCAGGCAGCCAGTACACCCATGGCGGTGATATTGCCGAGATCGTGGAACGGCGGTGCATCGGAAAAATTCATGCTCAGAAAGCCGATGGCAGTGGTGATGCTGGTCAGTGTCACTGGCTGTACATTGACATGCAGACTCTCCAGTACCGCTGCCCGGCGGTCGAGGCCGCGCGCCAGCGCATGAGTCAGCGTAATAAGGATGTGAATACTGTCGGCGACCGCCAGCGTCATGATAATGGTCGTCGCACCCACCGAGGGCGGGGTCAGTGCAATGCCCAGCCACCCGGCCAGGCCCATGCCGGTACTGGCTGCCATTACCAGTACCAGTGCTGTGGCCAGCGTACCGGTCACCGATTGCAACAGCAGCAGCATGGTCAGGAAGATTACGACATAGACCAATGGCACCAGCGTGACCATGTCATCAAGTGTTGCCTGCGGGAAGGCGTGGTCCATGACCACACCACCGGTCATATAGACGTCGATATCGGGGTAACGCTGCCTGAACGTATCGCGCAGTGCAGTGGTGAAATTCATGGTTTCGGTGGTTTTGTCTGCGTCGCCCTGTTCAATCTGCAGGGTGATATTCACTCCGCTGACCAGGCCATCAGGTGAGATCAGGCGATTCACCAGCAGAGGCTCTTCCAGTGCCACGCGCCTGGTCGCGGCGATCTCCGCATCACTGAGTGTGCCGGCATTTTCCACCAGGTCGTGAACATACAGGTCATCGCCGTCGGCTTCCGTGTACTGGAAATTGGTGACTGAGTCGACACGTCGCGACCAGGGAACCTGCCAGGCACGTTCGGTCAGCCATTCGATGGCCGATAACGTTTCGCGGGTAAACACGCCACCTTTGGCCGGGGCCAGCACGACAAGAATATTATCGCTGCGCGAATAGATCCGCTGAAAAGCGTGGTGTGCGGAAAGCTGCGGGTTGCGTTCGGAGAAAAAGGCTTCGTAGCTGGCGTCGAAAGTCAGCAGGCGTATCCCCAGGGCGGCAGCCAGCGCAATCACAACGACACCGGCGACAACCAGCCAGCGTGCGCGCTCCAGCCAGCCAACATAGGACTCCAGCAGGGGATGCTTCATTCGCGTGCCATCACTCTGTTATCAGTGTGATGGTAACAGTACCGGTCAAGTCTGCAGCCCCTGGTCATCCTCGACACCAAGCCGCTCGTAACTGGCAATCACCTGCGCACCGAGCAAAAGAATAAGCGCGGCGGCTTCCAGGCTAAGCAGAATGACCACTGCCGTGGCCAGTGTTCCGTAGATGACATTCACAAACGACAACGTCGAGAAATACCAGATCAGGAAATGTCGTGTCAGTTCCCACAGCAACGCAGCTGCGACACCGCCAATCAGTGCATGATGCCAGGCCAGCCGGCCCACCGGCATCACCAGGTAGAGTGATGTCAGCAACAACACCTCACCGATCACACCCGCAACATACATGAAGGTAGTTCCATGGCCGCTGAGCGTCCAGCGCAGACCGAACACCTCAACGCCCATACCGCTATTTTCCATGGCATCAAGACTGCCGCTAACCACACTGACGACCAGCAGACCCAGGCCCAGTAACAGCATATAAATATAGGGCAGGACGGCGGACATCAGAAAATGGCGGCGCTGGATCGTCACGCGGTGATGAAAGATCACACACATGGCATTTTCCAGCACGGTAAACGCCAGCGAACTGAAGAACAGCATCACCGCCAGGCCCACCATACCCACCAGCTTCCAGTTATCGATGAAGACTTCTATCTGCGCGACTAATGCCGGCGCCTTGCCGGGAGCGACCAGGGCCAGGTAACCCTGCGTGATATCCAGCAGGCGTTGCGGTTCGATCACCTGTGACAGCACCACCAGTATCAGTGCAAACATAGGCACGATCGACAACAGCGTGTAATACGCTACCGCACCGGCCAGCAGGAAACCCTGGTTGGCCCGGAATCCGGAAAGAATACTGCCGATGAAACCCAGGGGATCAAGCAGCACACTCTGAATGCGGTTTGGCGAAGACGGCATGCGACCCGAATATACGCGAGGGTGGGCGGGTAATCTCGAGCGAATAGACAAAAGAATAGCTTGATTCTTGTGTGCGTTTAGTTCCATAACAGAATTTCTTATTCACAGCTGTAACCAAACGGTAAACAAATGTCTGTATGAAACGACTGTCGCTTTATTATTTCTCGACAAAAGTTATGTAACTAATTGTAATATATAATAATCATTTTATTGAGGATAAAATAGGCAAGTTAAACGAAATGTCTGGTTTTTAAGGGTCCCGCGCTCTCAGGCCGGTTTAATCCACATAGTTATCCACAGTAATTGTGGACAACTTCCCGGTCAAAATATCAGGAAAATTTATCTATAGATCAGTTTTGCGCTGTTCCGCTTCTACAGCCAGTCAGTCAGTTTTATACCGATGCCCAGTTTATTCACTTTGTTGTTGTAATCGATCAGACTTTCCCCGTAGCCGTAGAAGTACTGGACGTAACCCCGCAAGTGGTCATGAACCGGGAAACCCCAGTCAAGCTGAACAGCGCCGCGGTATCCGTCCTTCAGTGTGTTACGGAAAAACAGGCCGTAGTTGCTCTTGTTGCGGTTATAGATCCCCTGGAATTCGAAGTAGCCAAGGTAATCCTCGATATCCGGATTATCATCGTCCTCCCTGTCTTCCTGGATACGCAGCCAGGGCTTCACGCCGAAATAAAAATTACCGCGCTCGAAAATCATATTGGCGTATACGCGGTTCCAGCTACGCGACACTTCACCGCTGCGCCCGTTGGACTGGTGCACGAAACCCTGCCTGAATCAGCCGGTTGGTCACGCCGAACATTTTCCAGCGGGTTCGATGCGAAAGCCATAACTCCGGCTCATGGTCGGTTTCACGAAAAGGCGAAGAATCATTGTGGTCGAACACCTGCCAGAAAGAACGGTTGGTGTAGGCAGCAAACAGATGGGTCTTGGTATTGAACATGTTTCTCCACACCGGAAACTTGATACTGACCTGGAAATCCACCTCTGAATGCTTATTGGGTTCATTTTCATCCGGTTGCGGATCGGTACGTGGATTCACGTAATCCTTGAAGTTATACGAATAGATAATGTAATTGGGCTTGTGGGGCGTCATCACGAACGGGACCACCTCGGTGGCACCCTCCATAGCCAGCCGGCGGTCGATAGCCGATTTGGGTACTTCCGGAACGGCTGCAGGTTCGACAGTGGCAGCGGGGGCAACAGGCTCTTCGGCAGCCATGCAGGTCTCGCGGATAGCGCCGACCGTTATATCGCTGGCCGCGCTTTCCATCAATTCCAGCACACATTCCTTGAAAGCGTCTGTCTGCGCGAGCACGCCGCTGGTGTGAAACGCCAGCAGGCAGCAGGGCAGCAGCACCTTGCCGCAGGCGTGCAGGGCGGCTTTGTTTCGGCTCATCCGTAAAACTCCGCTTGTTGTTCTGACAAGCATACTACAGGGTTAAGGAGAGCGGGCTAAACCTGTCGCTTCAGCTGGCTTACTTATCAAGCACGGCGCACAATATGATTCCGGCCCGAACAAAAATGCGGCGACAAGCGGCCAGGCCGGGGTAGCGTAGCCAGCAATCGCGCCGAAGGGCGGCGCTCATACGCGGTACACAAACAAGCGTGCCAAAGAACAGTACGCCATAGGTTACCAAACGCGCCGAAGGGCGATGCGCCATACCCTGTAGGAGCGGCCTCATGGCCGCGATAACGGACCTCAAACACAACAACATGCCCAGAAACAAACAGAATACAATAACCGAACAGCGCCCACCCAGCCGCGACCTTAGTGTACTGGTGCAGCTGTTCACCTTTATGCGTCCCTACCGCAGTGCCGTGCTGGGCGCGGTCGTCGCGCTGCTGATTGCGGCCGCTGCGGTGCTCGGTTTTGGTGTTGTCCTGCAACGGGTTGTCGATCACGGCCTCAGCAGTGGTTCGAGTACGGCACTGAACCAGGCACTGTTGCTGTTCCTGGTTGTTGTCACGGTAATGGCAGCCTCGGTTGCGGCCCGGGTCTACCTGGTCACCTGGATCGGTGAACGCGTTGTGGCCGATATCCGCAAGGCGGTGTTTGCCCAGGTGCTCAAGCTGGAACCGGCATTCTTTGAAGTCACGCGCACCGGTGAAGTGATCTCGCGCCTGACCACCGATACCTCACTGCTGCAGGTTGTGGTTGGTTCGACGCTGGCGATTGCGGTGCGCAATGCACTGCTGATCAGTGGCGGGCTGGTGATGCTGACTATCACCAGTGGCAAGCTCGCGTTGCTGGTATTGCTTGGCGTTCCACTGGCGGTAATACCGTTGTGGCTGCTCGGGCACCGGGTGCGCAGCCTGTCGCGTACCAGCCAGGACCGGATTGCCGACATCGGCGCCTTTGTTGATGAAGTGTTGTACGGCATCCGCACCGTTCAGGCGTTCTGTCATGAACGCATCGATCACCTGCGTTATGGCGAACAGGTGGAAGCCGCCTTTGATGCAGCCATCAGCCGTACCCGTATCAGCGCGCTGCTCACGGCCATGGTAATGCTGCTGACATTTATCGCCGTCAGTATCGTGTTGTGGGTGGGCGGCCATGATGTACTGGCCGGGCGCATCAGTGGCGGGCAGCTTTCCGCCTTTGTGTTTTATGCCTTGCTGGTCGCCGGTTCGGTAGGTGCGCTGAGCGAGGTGGCCGGTGAGCTGTTGCGCGCCGCCGGCGCCGCTGAACGGTTACTGGAACTGCTAAACACCGAGCCCGGCATATCCCCGCCGGCTGTTCCCGTTGCACTGCCCGAACCCGCGCGTGGCGAGGTGCAGCTGGACAATGTCACTTTCCGTTATCCCTCGCGACCCGATAGCCCGGCGCTCAGCGAGTTGTCACTGACGTTAAAACCCGGTGAGAAGGTTGCGCTGGTGGGTCCGTCGGGTGCCGGCAAGTCAACGGTGCTGCAATTGCTGTTGCGCTTTTATGATCCGGACGCCGGCAGCATTCGTTTCGACGGTGTCGATATCCGTGAAGCCGATCCGCAACAGCTGCGTCAGCGTATGGCGCTGGTGCCACAGGACCCGGTCATCTTCGGCGCCGATGCCTGGGAGAACATCCGTTACGGACTTCCGGATGTAAACGATGAAGACGTACGCCGTGCCGCCGATGCCGCGCACGCGACGGAATTTCTCGACCAGTTACCGCAGGGCTTCAACACCTTCCTCGGTGAACGCGGCATCCGTCTGTCCGGTGGGCAACGTCAGCGCATTGCCATCGCCCGTGCCATACTGCGTGATCCGGCCGTACTGCTGCTTGATGAAGCCACCAGTTCCCTCGATGCCGGGAGCGAACGCCTGGTCCAGGATGCACTCGAACAACTGATGCAAGGCGCGCACCTCGCTCGTTATCGCACATCGTCTCGCGACCGTGCGTAAAGTCGACAAGATCCTGGTGATCGATCACGGGCGTATCGTCGCCAGTGGTCGTCACGATGAACTGGTAGAGGAAAACGGCTTATACGCCCGCCTCGCAGCACTACAGTTCCACGACGCACTTGTAGGAGCGGTCCCCTGACCGCGATGAGGCTCTGCAGTAACCGCGCCGGAGGGCGGCGCTCCTGCGGGGGGCTTGTTCAGGTCAGGGACAGGGCTACGGCGCCGGGTATTGGCTCATCCGCTGTGTTGATGGCCAGGCGACGGCGTGAACGCAACAGCTCGGTTGCTTCCCCGGCAGGTACCGGGCGGCTGAAGTAGTAGCCCTGCATTTGTTCACAGCCGTTGTCTTTAAGGAACTGTAACTGCTGTTCTGTTTCCACACCTTCGGCGATCACAGTGAGGTTCAGGGCGTGCGCCATGGCGATGGTGGCGGTGACGATCGCCGCGTCGTCTGAATCGATGACGAGGTCGCGTACAAATGACTGGTCGATTTTCAGCTTGTCGATAGTAAAACGTTTCAGGTAAGCCATCGACGAGTAGCCGGTGCCAAAATCATCGATAGACAGGTTCACGCCCAGTTTGCGCAACGCCAGAAGTGTTTCAATAGTATCGTCCACG
The DNA here is from genome assembly GCA_963752745.1 of uncultured Gammaproteobacteria bacterium. GTDB lineage: Bacteria > Pseudomonadota > Gammaproteobacteria > DSM-19610 > DSM-19610 > Thiogranum. Next base: position 37,727 of record CAVWAK010000029.1, on the reverse strand, counting down.
TGTTCCATGATGGTGCTTTCAGTCAGTTCGAGTTCGAGGTATCGCGGTTCTATGCCGGTGTCAGTTATTATTCCCTGCACCGTGCCCAGCAGGTCCTGGCGCACGAACTGTCGGCCTGACAGGTTTACAGAGATAGATACTGGCGGCAGGCCCTCGTTCATCCAGCGGCCGTGCTGGGTACAGGCTTCTTTCAGCACCCATTCACCCAGCTGCACAATAAGTCCACTGTCTTCGGCGACCGGAATAAAAACACCGGGGGGTATCAGACCCTGCTCGGGATGTTGCCAGCGCACCAGCGCTTCCAGGCCAATGATTTCGCCCGACTGCATATCCACCTGCGGCTGGTAGTGGAGCAGGAACTCGTTTCTTTTGAGTGCCGTGCGCAGCGCGCCTTCCAGGCTCAGGCGTTCCAGTGCCCGGGTATTCATTTCCGAAGTGAAGAACTGGTAATTGTTGCGGCCCTTTTCCTTGGCGCGGTACATGGCGGTGTCTGCGTTTTTCAACAGTGTGGAGGCATCATTGCCATCGTTCGGATACAGACTGATACCAATGCTGGCAGTGGCTACCAGTTCTGCATCAGTGAGCCGGAACGGCGTGGCAAGTTGCTGCAGAATCTTCTCTGCCACGAGACCGGCGTCTTCAGCAGTCTTGATGTCGTCGAGCAGCACCGTGAATTCGTCGCCGCCGAGGCGCGCAACGATATCTTCATCACGGATAGTTTCCTTGAGACGCAGCGCTACCTGTTTGAGCAGTTCGTCGCCGGCCGGATGTCCGGCAGCGTCGTTGATCAACTTGAACTGATCCAGGTCGAGGAACAGCAATGCAACCCGGCGGCCGTGCCGCTCTGCATGTAACAGCGCACCTTCGAACTCGTTCTGGAAAGACGTGCGGTTGGGCAGGCCGGTGAGAGTATCGTAATGTGCCAGGTGGTAGATGCGCTCCTCGGACATTTTCTTTTCCGAGATATCGCTGAAAATACTGATGAAGTGATCGATTTCGCCGGCAGCATCGCGTACCACCGAAATAGTCTGCCAGACAGGAATGATGGCGCCATCCTTGCGTCGGTTCCAGATCTCGCCCTGCCAGACATTGTCGTCTATCAGCGCCTGCCAGAACTGGACGTAAAAGTCGCGGTCCTGGCGACCGGATTTCAGCAGGCTGATGGGCTGACCGATGCACTCGTCAGCACTGTAGCCGGTAATCCGGCAGAACGCCGGGTTCACGCGCAGGATATGGGTGTCCCGGTCGGCGATCATGATGGCTTCGACGTTTTCATTGAACACACTGGCCGCCAGCTTGAGTTCGTCCTCGGCGGTTTTGCGCTCGATTTCCAGTGCCAGGCGGTTGGCAAAAATACCCAGCACGGGTCTGATCCAGTGTTGCAGCGTCATCGGTTTGCTATCCATGACCGCGACCAGGCCGATAAGCTTGTTCGACGGCGAAACCAGTGGCGCACCGAAATAGCTGTCGATACCCATCTGGATCAGCATTTCATCCTGCGGGTATTGCTGCGCGGCATCGCAGGGTATCAGTTCCATGTCCAGGTTCAGCACGTCCTGGCAGGGGGTGCCCTCCAGGTCGTATGTGAAGTTGTCGGCAAAGTCGCCGCCGGCCCACACGGCCAACGTCCGGATAGAGCGCTTCGTGTCATCGGCAAACACACCAACAAAGGCAAACGCAGTGCCGTACAGGGCGCTGAGATCCTTGACGCACATGCGAAAGAACGCTTCATCGGTATGCGTGGCGCTGGCCCCGAGCAGGGTGCGCAATGCATGTTCGGTATGCCCGCGAACTTCCACTTCCGATTCCAGCGCGGTGTTGCTTTCCTGCAAGGCCCTGGTGCGTTGTGCAACGTGCTGTTCGAGCTTCCGGCGGATGTTTTTTAAACTGGCGTAGGACAGGTTGCGTTCATCGACCGCGGCCGCCAGCAGCAGGGTGGTTACCACGACGACACTCATGAAGCTCTGCAGTAACAGCAGCGATTCGTTTGCCGAGTCCCTGACAAACGGCCCCTGTCCGTGCAGGGTGGCATAAATCGATATGCCTGTTAGCGCCAAAATGAAAACAGTCGTATCGTGCTGGCGGAAGCGGAAGGCGGTCCAGACCAGCAGAGGAATGAAGACGAACGACAGCGGGTAATTGTCGTCGCCAACATAAAACCACTTGCCGAATACCAGTGCAGCACACAGTAATGTGCAGACGGTAAAGGCCAGCATCTCCATCTTTTGGCGTGCATACAGACTGATGTCGGGACGCTGCGCCCAGGTCAACAGGAACGGTGTCAGTACCAGGCCACCGACCACGTCTCCTACCCACCAGGTTCCCCACAGCGTTGTAATTGCCTGCTGATTCACCACACCTGCCATGAGCAGGCTGCCGACACCGACAGTCGCACTGATAGCGGTTGCCGTGAGGACAACAGCGGTGAACAGGACGACGTGCCTGACCTTGCGGAAGGGGTAACTGTTCGCGAAACTCAGCAGCACATAGCCGGCTGCAACCGCCTCCAGGGTGTTGCCGGTGGCGATGCCAAGCGCGGGCAGCAGCGTCAACCCGGTGGACAGGTTGGCAGCCAGGGCACCGGCGAAGATGCCCGGCCAGGCGCGGAGCCCCCAGAAAAGAACAGCGGCGATGGCAATACCGGTAGGTGGCCACACCGGACTGGTGTTGGCCTGCTCAAACGCGAGTAAAAGCCCCAGTTTTGCCGCAAGGTAATAAGCCGTTGCAATCAGCATCCAGGCCAGGGCTAGCTTCGAGCGGTCCAACAGATCAACATCCTATAGAGAGAATTCCAAATATAAGGTGTCTATCGGCCTGTAATTGAAAGGGCTTAGCACTATTTCAGTGAATAATCTGGTGTATGGGCCTGAGAAGTATAAGGTTTTTATACCCGCAGACTGTGCCGCAAGGCGCAATAATTGAAGTAAGCTATGGTGATGGGGAAAAGCAGGCAGCATCCAGGGAGCAGGACTGTGGCATATATCAACCCGCTGGCAATAATTGCGTTACTGCTGTCCCTGCTTAGCGGGTGTTCCGGCAATGATGACGAATCCCTCACTATGGACAGGTTGAGGATATCGGTATTGCCCGACCAGTCGGCAGCCGAGCTGCGCAAGCGGTTCACGCCGCTGCTCGATTACCTGTCGCAGGAGACAGGGTTGTCCTACGAATTCGTCCTGGTAAAGGACTACGAAGACCTCCTCGAGCGGTTTCACCGCAATGAACTCGACCTGGCCCGTTTTGGCGGTTTCGCCTTTGTAAGGGCGCGCCTGGCGGATGGGGCACGTCCCCTGGTCATGCGCGATGTGGATGCGAGTTTCACCAGTACTTTCGTGATGCGGGGAGATAGCGAGGCGGTCTCCATCAGGGATTTCAAAGACAAAGTGTTTACCTTCGGTTCACGCCTGTCCACATCAGGGCATCTCATGCCAAGGCATTTTCTCCTTGAGCAGGGCATCAATCCGGAAGAATTTTTTTCCGAGGTGCTCTATTCCGGCGCGCATGACCGCACCGTCGAGTGGGTAGCCAATGGCCAGGCTGACCTGGGCGTGGCTAACGCAATCGTGGTTTCCCGCCTCTACGAGCAGGGGACAATTACACCGGAGCAGGTCCGTAGCATGTGGAACACACCGCATTACGCCGACTATGTCTGGGCCGTAAACGCGCGTGTTCCCCAGGCCGTATACGATCAGCTTTTACAGGGGTTTTTACAGCTATCACCGGATAAACCGGAGCAAGAAGAAATACTGCGTGCCACAGGCGGGCGGCTCTACCTGCCGGCTACCGAGGAAGATTTTGTTGCACTCGAAGCGGTCGGGCGCAAACTGGGACTTATCGAAGATAGAAATAATAACGAATGAGAAAAACCAGCGATCTCGAGGCGGTGCCGCGTTACGTTTACGGCATTACCTTTTTCATGGCCATGGTGGCGCTGCTTCTGGTCGCTTACCTGTATGAGCAAAACAGGAAAACGTTGCAGCTCGAGCGGCAATTAACGGCGTTCCACCTGCCGACGATTGTCGCCCTGAACGTCATTGGCCAGGAACTCGATGAAATCGAAAAGGACATTCTCCGTGACGAGTTGTCGGTGGCGCTAGGGAAGGACCTGGCGGACATTCAGTTGCTGCGCGGCGTTAATCGCGATCAGCTTAGCCCTCACCTGTACCTGATCAAAACGCGACTCGAAACTGTCGAGGAGCGGCAGAGTGGTATGCCCGGCATCGTGTTCGAATCTTCAACCGAGCAACTGCACAACAGTATTTTCAGGCTGGAGAACATGCTTGAGGAGACGGCCGGCGCAAACCAGGCAGAGGCCGGCAGAAAATTTGCTGTGGCGATGATGCATGCTCAAAACAGGGTTGAACAGCTCGACCGGTTGCATATCAAGGAAGCGGCAAAAATCGGCCGACAACTGTCACTGATGGAGCGGTCAAGTAACACGAACATAACGCGTACCGTGGTGCTGACGCTGTTGATCGGGGGTGTGGTGGTCGGCAGGTTGCTGTTCCTGCTGCGCAGTTCGCTGGCGAAACAAAAACAGGCGGATGCGGAATTGCGCGACTACCGTGATCACCTGGAAGAACTGGTGGCCGAACGCAGCAGCGAGCTGGAGGCCAGCAATCGCGAACTGGAATCGTACAGTTATTCCATTGCCCACGATCTGCGATCGCCACTGCGCACAATAACGAGTTTCAGCCAGATCCTGCAGGAAGACGCGGCGCTTAAACTCAATAACGATGACAAGCAAAGCCTGCAACGCATCGTCAAAGCGGGCAAGCATATGGCCGAACTCATCGACGATATCCTCGAACTGTCGCGCATTACCCGCGCCAAAATGGAACCCGATCTTTTCGACCTGAGCCAGCTGGCACACAATATCGCCTCACGCTTCGGCGAACTTTCTCCTGGCCGAAACGTAGAGTGGCGAATCCAGGATGGCCTGAAAGTCAACGGCAGCCGCCTGTTGCTGGAGATTTGCCTGGATAATCTGTTTGGCAATGCCTGGAAATATACCCGGAAAGTTGATCACGCCTGTATCGAGTTCGGCGCCGTCAAACAAAAAGGCGAGGTCGTATACTTCGTGAAAGACAACGGCACCGGTTTTGATATGCAATATGCCCACAAGTTGTTCAAGCCGTTCCAGCGCCTGGATAAATCAGGGGACTATCCCGGCACCGGTGTAGGGCTGGCCACCGTCGAGCGCGTCATCCAGCGCCATGGCGGCAGCATCAGGGCCGAAAGCGAACCAGGCGAGGGCGCAACATTCTTCTTCACCCTGCCACCCACCAAACTGTAGGAGCGGCCCCTTTATGCCCGACGGTTTAACGGGTACTGGCCGCGAAAAAAACTATTCAAACAAACTCATAAACTCCCCATACCCGGCTGCCTGCATTTCCTCCCGGGGCACAAACCGTAACGCCGCCGAATTAATACAATAACGCTGTCCCGTCGGCTTTGGCCCATCATTGAACACATGCCCCAGGTGTGAATCCGCATTGCGGCTGCGCACCTCGGTGCGCGGCAACAGCATTTTGAAATCGCGTTTCTCCTCAACCATGCCCGCGTCCAGCGGTTTGGTAAAGCTCGGCCAGCCGGTGCCGGAATCGAACTTGTCGGTCGAAGAGAACAGCGGTTCACCGCTGACGATATCCACGAAGATACCCTCACGGTGTTCGTCATTGTATGCGTTCTTGAACGGCGGCTCGGTGCCTTCCTCCTGGGTGACCTCGTACTGCAGCGGTGTCAGGCGGCTTTTCAGTTCCTCATCCGAGGGCCTGGTGTACTTGCTTCCCATAGGCGGATCCTCCTGCGCACTTTGTTCCGGCGACTGATCGCCCGCTCCACAGCCGGCAAGCCCCACGACCAACGGGGTCAGCATCACGGCCAGCAGGCCCGGTGCGGTCAGAATATTTCGCATAACGTTACTCCATCGACCCCCATCGGGGGCGGTTACCTGATTCTGACCGTGTAAGGGGGCGAGAGTTGCGTGTGGCACGCAGAGAAGGGCCGGGATATGATCCCGCAGGAACCAGGCGCCTTCGCAGCAGCGCCGTCCTTCGGGCGCGATGGTGTTGCCATATTATCGCCTTCAGTGGACCGCTCCTGCCTGCTGCCGAGCCTGTTTGTCGATGCCAGGCATTATCCGGCGTAACGTTAACTGGTGTCATGGGGGTTAAGGTGTCAGAGGTGGACTGGTATTTTATTGAGGCTGATGAAGCGTTGCGTCGTCTCGATGTGTCTGCCAATGGCCTGACTGCGGCGGAGGCAAAGCGGCGGCTGGCTGAACACGGTCCGAATGCCATCCCTGAAACCCGCCACCGTTCCCTGCCGGCCATGCTCCTGGGCCAGTTTACCGATTTCATGATTCTGGTGCTGCTTGCGGCGGCGCTGATTTCCGGGATCATCGGTGAGCCCGTCGACACCATCGCCATTCTCGTTATCGTTCTGCTCAATGCCCTGATTGGCACCGTACAGGAGTTCCGCGCTGAACGCGCAGTGGCGGCGCTGCGGGAAATGGCGGCTCCGGAAGCCACGGTGCTGCGTGATGGCAAGGCTGTCACGGTAGCCGCAGCGGAACTGGTACCGGGGGATGTGGTTCTGCTGGAAGCCGGGAATGTGGTGCCCGCGGATCTGCGACTGCTCGAGGAGGAAGAGCTGCAAGCCGACGAGTCGGCCTTGACCGGTGAGTCCCTCACCGTTGACAAGCAGCAAGAGCGATTGACGGAAACAGACGTGTCTCCGGGTGATCGTTTCAATCTTGCCTTCAAAAGCAGCCTGATTACCCGGGGGCGGGGAGTGGGGGTGGTGATCGCGACCGGCCTGGATACCGAGATCGGGCGTATCGCAGAACTGCTGCGTGGCGAAGCGCGTGTGAAGACACCACTGCAGTTGCGGCTGGCCCGTTTCGGGCGCTATCTGGCTTTGGCCGTGCTGGCTATCTGTGCGGTAGTCTTTGCGGCCGGTTTGCTGCAAGGCCAACCGGTGCTGCTGATGTTTCTGACCGCGGTGAGTCTGGCGGTGGCGGCGATACCGGAAGCCTTGCCGGCCGTGGTGACGGTCTCGCTCGCGCTGGGTGCGCGCAAGCTGATTCTGCACAACGCACTGGTGCGTAACCTGCCGGCGGTTGAGACGCTGGGTTCGGTTACCTACTATCTGTGCAGACAAAACCGGCACCTTGACGCGTAACCGGATGACCGCTGAGCTGTTTGTCGCGGCGGGTGAACGACGGGATGCATTGCCCGCTACCGATGCGACAACGCCGTGGTCGGAGTTGGGCAGGGCCCTGGCCCTGAGCAACGACGTGGCGGAGATGGATGGCAAGCCTGCCGGTGAACCCACCGAGCTGGCGCTGTTTGAAGCGGCACAAGGCTCGGGTTTTGACAAGCTGTCGCTGGAACAGGCACTACCGCGGCTGACGGCACTTCCCTTTGACAGTGAACGCAAGGAGATGACCACCCTGCATCAGTCGGGTGAGGGTGTGGTGGCCTATATCAAGGGGGCGCCGGAACAGGTTCTGCGTCAATGCATCAATGCATTGGGGGATGACGGGGCCAATGCGTTTGAAGCGGATACTGTACTGGTCGAAGCCGAGCAGCTGGCCAATGAAGGTTACCGGGTGCTGGCGCTGGCAACGCGTGTTTTTAGCAGCATGCCGGATAAGCCTGGAACCTGAAACTGTTGAGCAGGAACTGACCTTCCTCGGCCTGGTCGCCCTGATTGATCCGCCACGACCCGAAGCGTCTCAGGCGGTGGCGGATTGTCTGACGGCGGGCATTACACCGGTGATGATCACCGGCGATCATCCGGGAACCGCCACGGCAATCGCCAGACGCCTCGGTATTACGGATAATGACAAGACGGTACTGACCGGGGTCGAACTGGCGGAGCTGTCCGATGAGGCATTTGCCCGTGTCGTTGAGTCGGTCAGGGTTTATGCCCGCGTCAGTCCGGATCAGAAGTTACGCATTGTCAAGGCCTTGCAGATGAATGGTGAGTTTGTTGCCATGACCGGCGATGGAGTGAATGATGCGCCGGCACTGAAACGTGCCGGTATTGGTGTCGCCATGGGGCAGAAGGGCACCGATGTGGCCCGCGAGGCTGCGGACATGGTGCTGCTGGATGATGACTTTGCCACCATTGTCAGGGCAGTACGGGCCGGGCGCCGTATCTTCGATAACATCCGCAAGTTCATCAAGGATACGATGAGCTCGAATTCAGGTGAGATCTGGACGCTGTTTCTCGCCCCGTTTCTCGGCCTGCCGATTCCCTTGCTGCCCATCCATATCCTCTGGATCAACCTGGTCACCGACGGTCTGCCGGGGCTGGCCTTTACGGCAGAACCCGCCGAACCGGGCATTATGCGCCGTGCACCACGGCCGCCGGACGAGAGTATTTTTGCGCATGGTATGTGGCAGCATATTATCTGGGTGGGGCTGTTTGTCGGCGGGATATCGATTGCTTCCCTGGCCTGGGCGATTTCACGCGGCGTTGAATACTGGCAGACCATAGTGTTTACCGTGCTTACCGTGTCACAGTTGTTTCATTCGCTGGCGGTACGCAGTGAAAGCGCATCATTGTTCACCATTGGCTTGTTCAGCAACCTGCCTATGCTGGGTGCTGTCATCCTGACCATGCTGTTGCAGATGGCGGTGATCTATGTGCCTGCGCTTAATGCCGTATTCCATACCCACCCGCTGCCGATGTTTGACCTGGTGATCTGTCTGGTGCTTTCTTCGCTGGTTTTGTTTGCGGTAGAGATTGAGAAGTGGCTGGTGCGACGCGGGCTGATTTACAGTGATTAAAGGGGTCAGTACCCTTTATCCTGTTGCAACGTGTGCAGGCGCAGCCGAACCTGGCCGCCTGGAGAGGGGCATCGTAGTCAGGGGCTGCTCCTGCAGTTCACTGACGCTGTTTTCAGTCAGTAAGGGTACGATCTTAAGCTGCACGCCAATCGGGGTAACGGATGATGCCGGAGTTCACACTCAGTACAATTGATTACGTAATGATCAGTGCTTATGCGCTGGTTGTCATCGTGATCGGCCTGTTCTTTGCCCGGCGCGAAAAGAATGCCGAGCAGTATTTCCTGGCAGGCCGTCGCATGACATGGCCGCTGATCGGCATTTCATTGTTCGCTTCGAACATCTCCAGCACGACACTGGTCGGCCTGTCCGGTAATGCCTACGGTCAGGGGATTGCGGTGTTCAACTACGAGTGGATGGCCGCGATCGTGCTGGTAATTATCGCCGCATTCTTCCTGCCTGCTTATCTGCGTGCCCGGGTGTTCACCATTCCGGAGTATCTTGAACGTCGATTCGACCGGCGTTCGCGGTATTACTTTTCGGCGCTAACGCTGTTTCTGAACATTGTCGTCGACACAGCCGGCAGTCTCTACGCGGGCGGACTGGTGATACAGCTTGTTTTTCCGCAGCTGCCCCTGTGGCAGATCATCGTAGCGCTGACCCTGGTAGCAGGCATCTACACGGCAGCGGGTGGGCTCGCGGCAGTCATGTACACCGATGCGCTGCAGGCAGTTTTGTTGACCACGGGTGCCTGCATCATTACCTGGGCGGCCTGGCAACGGATAGATGGATGGGAAGCCGTACTCGCGGTAACACCGCCAGAGCAGCTTTCGCTGATCTTACCGGCAGACGACACGCAGTTGCCCTGGCCCGGGTTGGTCACCGGGGTATTTCTGATCGGTTTCTATTTCTGGGGCATGAACCAGTTCATGGTTCAGCGCCTGCTCAGTGCCCGCGATCTGCAACACGGCCAGCGCGGTGCACTTTTCGCCGGGCTGTTGAAACTGTCTGTGCTGTTTATCATGGTGATGCCGGGACTGATGGCGCGCGTGTTATACCCGGAGTTGCCCAACCAGGACCAGGTGTTCCCGACCCTGATGTTTGATCTGCTGCCCCCCGGGGTGCTGGGCCTGGTACTGGCCGGCTTGCTGGCAGCGCTGATGTCGAGCATCGACTCGACACTCAATTCAGCCTCCACCCTGGTCACCATGGACTTCGTCCACACCCGGGCTCCGGGGCTCGACAGTCGCAAGCTGATGTGGATCGGGCGCGGTGTAACAGTCCTGTTTATGTTACTGGCGATGGCATGGGCACCGCAGATCGCGACGTTCAGTTCGCTGTTCAATTACCTGCAACAAGTGCTCGCCTACGCCGTAAGCCCGGTCGTCGCGGTTCTGGTGATCGGCATGTTCTGGCGCCGGGCCAGCGCAGGGGCTGCCATTGCAGCCCTGATAACAGGCTTGCTGGGCGGCATCCTGTTGTTTGTCGTCAATGTCGTGTCGGGATTAACGGACGTGCATTTTCTTTACATCGCGCCGTTGTTGTTCGCGCTAAGTAGCGTCGTGCTAATCGTTTTCAGTCTGCGCTCGGAACCGGTGGAGGGCGTAGAGGCATTGATGTGGCGTGCGGGAAAACAGCGCGAGCCTGCGCCCGCACAGGCGGTGCACTGGTACAGCGACTTTCGTGTACTGTCTGTTGCATTACTCGCACTGACTGCGCTCGTGGTCGGTGTGTTCGCATGAGGAACAGGCTGAAAGGGGGCTGGCCTAAATAGTTTCAGGCCCGCGCCGCTACCCTCAGATCAATAAAGTACGTCCGGGACAGACCCTGTATGGCAAGAACAAATTCATCAGTCGCTGCTTATGTCTGAATCGGATTCAGTGCCGGTTGCTTCACCTGTGGACGAGTGTGCGCAACCGCAAGAGCTGGCGCTGGAGTTTCGTGGTTCGGCCCAGGAATATTTCCGTATCTGGATTGTTAATCTTTGTCTTACGTTGTTAACGCTTGGTGTGTTTTCGGCCTGGGCGAAGGTGCGCAAGAAGCGGTACTTCTATTCCAGTATCACGATTGACAAGACGCCCTTTCAATATCTGGCGGAACCGCTGCCTATTTTGAAGGGGCGGATTATTGCCGTGGTTCTGTTTGCCATTTACTGGTTCTCCAGCAGTTTCTATCTGCCGGCGCTGCCCTGGGTGCTGGGAGCCGGCATGTTAATCGCGCCCTGGGTGATCTCGCGTTCGGCAGCATTCAATGCACGTTATTCAGCCTTCCGCAATATGACCTTTCAATTTCGGGGTAACTACCTTGGAGCAGCGCAGGCAATCTACTGGCTGGGGCTGATTCCGGTGCTGGTGGTCGGCACGATGTTCGAGTGGTGGGGTCATTTGCAGGCGGCAGGATTTGCATTTTTGGTTTTCTTTCTGCTCTTTCCCTGGTGGCTTAGCCGGGTTAAGCACTTTATGGTGAGCTATGCATCCTTCGGCGGGGAGCGTGGTGAATACTCGGCCACGGGCGGGCAGTTCTTCCGGGTGTATTTTGTAGCCGGGTTGATTTTGACCGGGTGCGGCTTGCTTTCAGCAGCGGCGTTCTGGGTCGTTGGCCCGTTATCGATCAGTTCAGATTGGTCACTGGTGATTGTCAGTGTGCCGGGATACCTCGGCTATATGCTGGGCTATGCCTATATACAGGCCAATACCAACAACCTGGTGTGGAACCATACCCGACTGGGTCCGTTGCGCTTCAGATCGACGCTGACCGGTAGCGGTATGGGCAAGCTGTATTTTACTAACGCAGTCGGCATTATCGTTTCGCTGGGCCTGCTGACACCCTGGGCCGTGATGCGCACACTGAAATATCGCGCAGATAACATGCACGTGCGGGTGGACGGTGAATTGAGTGAGTTGGCAGGGGGTGAAGTCAGCGCAGTGCAGGCTGCCGGAGCCGAACTGGGTGCGATTTTCGACGTGGATCTGTCGCTATGAACAGCCGGTCGTTTTCTCATCAAGGCTATTACTACGACGGCAGGCAACCGCTACGGCGGTCGGCTACGCTGGCATTCGCGGCAGGGGAGGCGACGCTGGTTTGGGACGGAGAGCCACGCCAATATGGCGTATCGAGCATGCTGGTATCTCCCAGGGTTGGCAGCGCTGACCGGTTTATATCGTTGGCCGATGGTGGGCAGTTTCAATGCGCCGATGATCCGATGCTGGATCTGCTTCCACAGCACAGTAAAACAGAAGGTGCCGTCGCCTGGCTGGAACAACGTGTGGCGGTGGCGGTCGCAAGTGTGGTGCTGACTGTTTCGTTACTGGTCAGTGGTTATGAGTACGGTTTGCCGGCGGCGGCCAAGCATGTCGCGGCAGAGATCCCGATTGAAACGGAACAGGCGCTGGGCGAACAGGCGCTGGTATGGCTGGACGACAGCGACTGGTTCAAGCCTTCCGAACTGGATCAGGACACGCAGGATCGCATACGTTCGGAATTTGAAAATCTGTTTGCCGAGCTGCCTTTTGCGCAGCACTACCGGCTGGCGTTTCGTGAATCCAGCTATATCGGGGCGAACGCCTTTGCCCTGCCCGGTGGCACTATTGTGATTACAGATGACATGGTGAATCTGGCCGAATCGGATCAGGAGGTACTGGCAATCCTTGCGCATGAGATAGGCCACGTCGAGCTTCGCCATGTCATGCGCCATGTTTTGCAGGATTCCGCGGTAGCGGTTGCCGCAGCCACAATCACAGGCGATGCCGCTACACTCAGCGTGGCGGTGGCGGGCCTGCCTTCTGTGGTGGCGCAGGCCGAGTATTCACGCGACTTTGAGACCGAAGCGGACGACTTCGCCTTTGAACTGCTTCGCCAACACGAGATGTCCCCCGAGGCATTTGCAACCATGATGGAACGGGTCCTGGCAGATTGCGAATGCGAGCCCGGCGCGCTCGATTTTCTTTCAACGCATCCTGTAACCGGGGAGCGTATCAAGCGGGCGCGTGCTGCCGCGCAGGATTTCGAAATTTACTGAGTGCCGGTTAAATAAACCTCAGCCTGGCAAGTTGCGTTAGTGCTGCGGCATCGCCGGCATGTTTAATAAAACATCCCCGCACTCACACCAAACCGCTCCGACAGCTTCTGGATATGCTGCTTCATCAGTACTCGCAGGCGCAGTCACCTCGCGGCGATCAGTTGTCTCCAATCAAAGACAATATTATACCGTGTGGCTATTTGATATTATCCCACTGGAAGTTAGGTTTTATACAGGTAACCTGGTTTGTGTGGCGAGTGAGCCGTGGCAGGTTTTACGGAAAAAGCTGTACATACCGGGCGTTTGGCAGTTCAACGTTCGGAGGCAAATCAAATGAAACAGTTAACGCACACGCTCGTGCTGGTGGGCCTGGGCCTGACCGGTGGAATGGTATCGGCAGCTCCCGGCTACGTAGACGAATCCGCAACGTCCATCGTTCGTACCGGCTATGGTGATTGTCTGCATACGGCTCGCTGGTCGGAGCCGAATGCCATTGCGGAATGTGACCCGGAACTGGTAGCGGCCAGGGATAAACCGGTCGAAGTAGCGGCCGTCGAAGTCCTGGTTCGCAAAGAACTCAAACCGATTCGGCTGGAAGCCGACGCACTGTTCGATTTCGACAGCGCCACGCTGACCGACGCGGGACGTACCCGCCTGGATGGCGTAATAAGCCAGTTGCCGGACCGGTCGGTGCTGAAGGACAAGCGCATCACTATCACCGGTTTTACCGACCGGCTGGGGCCGGACGGTTATAACCAGACACTTTCGGAGAAGCGCGCACAGGCCGTTCACGATTACCTGGTTTCCAGCGGCATGCGTGACGAGGCCATTGATGCGCGGGGGCTCGGTCCTGCGAACCCGCTGGTGAGTTGCGAGGGTAAACGTGGCAACGCGCTGATCGAATGCCTGGCACCGAACCGGCGTACCGAGATCGAGTTCTCGGCGATGGAAGTAATCGAAGTGCAGGAAGAGGTAGAGGTTACCAGGTAATCCGCGAATAAACGGAAATAAACGGGGTCAGAGAGCAATTTTCTCTAATATTAGGAATAATTGTTCTCTGACCCCAATTTCTCAGACCGAACGAATTGATTTGATCACGAGCTTGCCGTCGATGCGCCTCCGCCGATATTCGTGATCGGTGCCGGCCGGCAACAGTTCACAGCAACGCCGCGCAGCAGCCAGATCTTTACTGATCAGCGCACATTTTTCTCTAACTATTATTATTAGCCAAGTTGCCAGGCGTCACGGGCGCGCTTGAGATCATCACTATCCATACAGGTTGAGAGTATAGACAACAGCTTGAGAAGAAACCCGAACGCGGAATCAAGACGCCCAAGCCTGATCTGGTAACATCAGCTACCCGACAGAAGCTATCCGACAGATTCAGGTGGGTGAATGCATGATACGATTTCGAGATCTCGGCCCAGGCATTGTTATTGCGGCAACCGGACTGGGTGCGGGTGACCTGATTGCGGCCTCGGTCGCAGGTGCGAAATACGGTATGGCCATTCTCTGGGCCGCGGTCGTCGGCGCAGTCTTTAAATTCGCGCTCAACGAGGGCCTGGCACGCTGGCAACTGGCCACCGGCACCACACTGCTGGAAGGCTGGGTCAGGCGGTTGCCGCGCTTCTGGTCGGTGTATTTCTTTATTTACCTGTTGCTGTGGAGCTTCATCGTCGCTGGTGCACTGATCTCGGCCACCGGCCTGGCGGTGCATGCCATGGTGCCTGCGGTCAGCGTAGAAGCAGGCGGCGCAATACAGTCACTCATCGCCGCCGGACTGGTACTGTTCGGACGTTACCGCTTGCTCGAAGTCATGATGAAGTTTTTTATCCTGCTGATGTTCGCGGTGGTAATGTATTGTGCCGTGGCGCTACAACCGGACTGGGGAAGTGTCATCGGCGCGATCGCCGTTCCCCGTTTGCCTGAAGGTTCGGTGTTCTTCGTGCTGGGTGTCATCGGCGGTGTGGGTGGTAGCGTGACCTTGCTCAGTTACGGTTACTGGATCCGCGAACGTGGTTGGAGCGGGTCCGGACAGTTACGGCAGGTGCGAACCGATTTGCTGGTTGCCTATGGACTGACCGGCTTGTTCGGTATTGCGATCATGATCATTTCAGCCGGCGTGTCGCCCGATATCCTGTCCGGTAGCAAGATGGTGCTGGCTGTGGCCGAGCAGATGGGTGCGACGGTAGGCGATGTCGGCAAGTGGTGCTTTCTGATCGGGTTCTGGGGTGCGGTATTCAGCTCGATGCTCGGTGTATGGCAAGGCGTGCCCTACCTGTTTGCTGACTTTGTACACGAGTGGCGGAACAATACCGGCGACAAGGTCATTGATACGCGCTCGGTGCCTTACCGTGCCTATCTCGCTTTTCTCGCGATACCGCCCATGATCCTGTTGTGGTCGGGAAAACCGGTCTGGGTAGTATTGATCTACGCGGTTGCCGGTGCCGCTTTCATGCCGTTGCTGGCAGGCCTGTTGCTTTACATGAACGGTTTCCGCAACTGGCTGGGCCCGTTGCGCAACCGCTGGCCGGCCAACCTCACGTTACTGGCGGCGGTTGTCCTGTTCGCTGCGCTGTTGATACAAAAACTGATCGACGTAATCTAGTACCACTGGAAGATTAGAAATAAACGAAATAAACGGGGTCAGAGAGCAATTTTCTCTAATATTAGGAATAATTGTTCTCTGACCCCGTTTATTTCTGACCCCAATTTCTCTCTACGACATCACCGGCTTCGATACCGGTAGCGAACAGAAATAAAGTCACGTCGCCTTGCTCCCTGGTGCAGCGACTTTCGTGTACCGTCTCTTGCGTTACTCGCACTGACGGCGCTCGTGGTCGGCGCGTTCGCCTGAAGGCCGACCCTATACCCACATAATAACCAGGTAATTAACTCAAGAATAGGCTTATCCCTCGATTAGATCTCTCTAATGCCAAATACCTGAGCAAAACAGTAAACTATAGTCGCTAACTTTTAGTGGGCCTTGAAAGGCCAGTTTTTTCAATAGTTTAATGACGAGGTAAGGTTGTGAGAGATCAAGAAGATGCGAAGTGCATGCGTAATATGTGGGTCATTATGTCGGGCCTGTTCGGGCTGTTTATGGGCTTGATCATGGTCGCGCGTATGGTGACTAACGCCGGCTAGACATGCCTTCAAAATAAAGAGAACCGTGGGCGGAGGGATTGAATACCTCCGCCTTTTTTTTCGTCCTTTATCTTTCCGGATTCAGACCGAACGAAAGGCGTTGATCGCGATCTTGCTGTCGATGCGGCTACGCCGATGTTCACGCGCGGCGTCGTCCGGTAATCCTGCGCAGTAACGCCGTGCGGCGGCGAGGTCTTTGCTGATATGTTCGTGGTACTTGGCGAGCCTTTCCAGTGAATCCGTGCAACCACGGGCGGCGAGTGCTTCCCATATGTTAATCGCCTGTTGCCAGTCACCGGCGCGGCGCAAAAGATGACCGAGCAGGCGTTTGCCGTCGTCGCAGAGTGCTTCAGTACAGGTCTGCAATAACTCGCGCGCATGGTCTTCATTGTGTTCTGACAACCAGCGGGCGAGGGCATGCAGGTCCACGTCAAACGATACGGGCTGCTCGGTGGCCTGCATCAATACACTGTGTGCGACCGCTAACGAAACAATATCCTGCTGGTTGTGCTCAACAACCTTTATCAGTTTGGTGTCGTTACCCTTGCGGATATAACTGAACCAGGCTTCGGGTGCTTCACTGCCGGGCAGGTCATCGATGCGGTGAAAGCCGAGCAGGTTTTCTTCAACAGTGATCAGGCGGCAGTCGTTCCAGCGTTTGCCGAACAGGCGCCGCACCGGATGTAAAAGATCGAGGTGGGGGAGGCCATCGAAAGGGTGTTGCATGGCCTGCATGCGAAAGCGGGTCATCAACAGCGGCAGGTCATAGCTCTTGCCGTTGTAACTGACCAGCTGGTCATCGGGTGTCAGGCAATCAGCGAAGGCCTTCAATGCGGCCGCTTCGGCAGAAAAGCCGGTCATCAGAAACTGCGTTAACTCGATCGCTTCTGCATCAACCACGGCGATACCGACCAGGAAGGCGAGGGTGCCGCTGCCACCGGAGAGGCCGGTGGTTTCGGTGTCGATGTATACGTTACGGTGAGCGTTGCTGGATTCGCCCGGCAGGTGAGGGCGCTCCCGTAAAATGTTCAATGCCGTAGAGCCCAGTTCGCCCTCGAGAGGAATACGCCTGCGGACCCGGATCAGACCGTCAGCGACCAGATCACCGCCAAGACTATCTTTTAATAACAGTATGTTATTGTATTTATTAAAAGTAGAATCTGACTCCTTGTGCCCCCTGTTTTTGCCAGCCCGGCCGCGCGACTCCAACAGTGCAATCTTCTCACGCAAGGTGGAAATAGATGGCTTTGATGCAGGCGGCCGCGCCGCCACACCGGTCTGCTGTTGCAAGCGTGACAGCCGGCTACCGACGCTCATCGCCGCACCGAATAAAAATGATTCCCCCGGCCCCAGAGCACCGTGAAGGGCATAAAAGGAGTGCGGGGCGAGAGAATCCAAAACCAACAAAAGACAGGCTCATTTCAGACCTGACCGTTTTCGGTTGTTGAGGGGGCATGCTCCACACACTGCGGATTGGCGGCAGCGCCGGCACGATTCGACAGCAGTCCCAGCACCTTCAACGCCACCTGCTTCGGTGAATACCCGCGCACCTCATCACTCGCCAAAATCGGCCCGATACAACTCGGACAGCCATGCGCACATTCACAGGCACTCACCAATGCCTGCGCATCCTCAACAATCGCTGCCCGGTTCTCAAACAACGGCGCCGAGATGCCAATCCCGCCCGGATAGTTGTCATACAAAAACAAGGTCGGCGTAAAGCGCTGCAAGGCCATCGGGTCAACCGCCTCACCGTCCTTGTTCAACAACCGCCCACGCCCGTTGGAACCGACAGTGGCAAACCATTCCGCATTGCCATCACCCACCGCACGCCCGATATCGCGCGGCTCCGACAACATGCGCATCGCCGCCACAATATGCAGCGCATAACCGGCACCCAAAAAACCATCCAGTGCCTGCTGCCGTGAATCAAATGCCGCATCCAGCGCATCCGGGTTCACCTGCCACCACACCGCCGTGGTGTGCATCTCCTGGTCGGGCAGGTCGATCTTGCCGAAGCCGATGTTCTCGTGGGTGTAGTAACGGATCTTCTTGTAACCCGCGATACGCCGCACCAAATGCACTTCACCCTGCGCCACAGACGAAGAGAAAACGGGGTCAGAGACGATTTTTGTCTCTGACCCCGTTTCTCTGTCCCCAATTTATCCGCCACCTCCACCGAGTCATCCAGAATCTTCAACCGCGTATAATCAATCGCATCGGTGTAATAGTCCGCCTGCGTCCGCGTCACAAACGCCTTCCGCCCCTCCCAGTCCAGCCGCTCCACCTGGTAAGGCGCCGACTGGATCATATAAATCGCGCCCTCATAAATCGTCTCCGGCGCCGAGCTGTAATCCACCTCCGCAATCACCGTCTGCGCACCGTTGGTGGTATCGATCACCACAAAATTCCCTTCCGCCACCGAACGCAAACTGACACTGTTGGCCGGATAACTGTCCTCCATCCAGTGCCACTGGCCGCCCTCGTGGTGCACCACGCCGTGTTCCTGCAGGTAGGCCAGCATCTCGCTCAAGTCTTCCTTGCCAAACACATCACCATCGCGGAACGGCAGTTCAAACGCCGCACAGCGGATATGATCCAGCAGGATCAGTAACTGGTCGGGATCGATGCGCGCCTGCTCCGGCGAGGCGCCGAGGAAAAACTCCGGGTTGCGGATAATGTACTGGTCCAGCGGCAGGCTGCTCGCCACCAGCACACCGAGTGCCGTGCGCTGGCGTCTTCCGGCGCGGCCCAGGCGCTGCCAGGTGCCGGCGATAGTGCCGGGGTAACCGTTCAGCACGCACACATCCAGCGCACCGATATCCACGCCCAGCTCCAGCGCCGAGGTCGACACCACGCAATCGATGTTGCCCGCGCGCAGCTTCTTCTCCATGGCACGGCGCTCGGTCGGCAGGTAACCGCCGCGATAGGCCGCCACCCGTGCCGGATGCCGCGGGTCTTTATCGAAGGCATCCTTCATGTACTTGGTCAGCACCTCCACCATCAGCCGCGACTGCGCAAACACAATGCTCTTCAGACCCCGCTTCACCGCCATCTTCGCAATGCGCGTAGTCTGCGAACGCGCCGAGGCGCGAATCCCAAGATCCGGATTCACCACCGGCGGATTCCACAGCAACAGGTGCTTCGCCCCCTGCGGCGCACCGCTGTCAGTGATGGCGTTCACCTGCGCGTTGATCAACTGCGGACGCCAGCTCCGCCGGGTTGGCAATAGTGGCCGAACACAGAATGAACAGAGGATCAGACCCGTAAAAACGGCAGATGCGCTGCAGGCGCCGCAACACATTGGCCACGTGCGAACCGAACACGCCGCGATAGGTGTGCATCTCGTCGATCACCACAAAACGCAGGCTCTCGAAGAACTGCGCCCACTTGGTGTGATGCGGCAGAATGCCCTGGTGCAGCATGTCCGGATTGGTGACCACGATATCGCCGCGGGTGCGCACCGCCTTGCGCGCATCGCCCGGCGTATCGCCGTCAAAGGTAAAAGCGCGCACACCCAGAGCGAACCGGCCTGGTTCAACGCCGTCAGCTCCGCCACCTGGTCCTGCGACAGCGCCTTGGTGGGAAACATATACAACGCCTTGGCCTGCTCAGTCAGCGCCGCCTGCAACACCGGCAGGTTGTAACACAAGGTCTTGCCCGACGCCGTCGGCGTCACCACCACCGAATGCCGGCCCGCCTGCACCGACTCCCAGGCAGAAGACTGGTGCGTATACAGCCGATCAATCCCGCGCCCGGCCAGCGCCGCCACCAGCCGCGCATCCAGCCCGGCAGGCAAGGGCGCATATCGCCCATCCTTGGCCGGTACCACCAGCTCCCCGGTAATGCGCGCCCCGTGCTCCGCGCGCAACGTCGCCGCCAGCGCCCCGGCCGGATCCAGGCCGGACGCACCTTCATCGGGAACCACTACCTCAGCCGGGCTGCTCATGCCATGTTCTCCATTCGTTCTCCTGCCGTTAGCATAGAGAACCAATAGAGAACAAATCAAGCCCGCTGTCAGTCCAGGCTGGATCCTTTAGTAACCAGCGGGTTGTGCCGCTATCCCAGGGTAGAGAACGATGCCCAATAACATCGTTAAATTTGAAGCACATAGCTGGTTCCGCGCATGCCGCAGCAACTGATCAACAGGATTCCCGAAAAGTACAGCTTCCTGAGTTTCCTGGTCATCACTTCGATGATCGGCGTGACCCTGATCCTGCTGGCCGTCTACAACGCTTCGAAAGAACTCGAACTCATCCATGCGATCGAAAACCTGCACCGCTACGCGAGCGCGCAGCTGTACAGCGCCCGCCCCGACGCCCGCGATCCCGAACGCCTGCTGGCGCTGGCGGCACCGGGTTACCGGGTGATGCTCGTGCGTGGTGAAGAGGTGCTTGCAGACAGCAGCATGGACAGAGAATCCGCAACGTCTGTCAAGCCGGCCGTGCTCGAGGAAAATCGTGTCAACGAATACGGGGGTTATCTCGACATAGGCGACCGCATGCTGACCTGGACGCGCTTGCGTTTGCCCAAAAGCGGTGCCCAGCTGATCTTCCTGCACGACTTCGAGGTCGGCAGTGTGGCAGCACTGATCCAGGTCTATTTCCAGCGCCTGCTGATCCCCGCGGGGTTCTATATCTGGTTGATGGTCTGGATGAGCTTCGTTCTGCGTCACCTGACCGACGAACTGTCGAGGCAGAAACAGGAAATGGAGTACATGGCATTACACGATGCACTGTCGGGCCTGCCCAACCGCAACCTGCTTAACGACCGGCTGGACAAGCGGATCGCCATGTCGCAGCGCGACCGGGGCCGTTTTGCTCTGGCCATGATAGACCTGGATGGCTTCAAGGATATCAACGACACACTCGGACATGGTGCGGGTGATGCCCTGTTGCAGGAGATTGCCCGTCGCCTGAGCGCCTGTATACGCAGTGTGGACACGGTGGCCCGTGTCGGTGGCGACGAATTTGTGCTGCTGCTG
Organism: uncultured Gammaproteobacteria bacterium; assembly: GCA_963752745.1. Taxonomy (GTDB): domain Bacteria; phylum Pseudomonadota; class Gammaproteobacteria; order DSM-19610; family DSM-19610; genus Thiogranum. Next base: position 16,780 of record CAVWAK010000029.1, on the reverse strand, counting down.
GACGACCTCGACCCGGCCGGCAGCCTCAACATCTGCCAGCGTGCCGCGGCCGAGATAGCACGGCCGGTAGCGGTGCGCGATAACGAAGTGCGCGTCGGCGCCAGTATCGGCATTGCCGTGTTTCCGCAGCACGGCGACGACGCGGAGACGCTCACCCGTAATGCAGACCAGGCCATGTATGCGGTCAAGGCCGAGGGCGGTGGCATACGACTCTACACTGCAGAGACCTCCCGGGAACGCGTGCTGACCGGCGCCACGAGCGTCGTTTCCGTATGAATCGTCCCCGTTCATCAACACAGGAGAGAAGTGATGTTCAAGCTGAAACGTAACATGGGAACCATGGACCGTGTCGCGCGTACCCTGGCCGGTTCGACACTGCTCGCCGTTGGGCCGCTGACCGACCTGGTGCCGACCGACACGATGTCCAATATCATACTCACCGGCATGGCTACAGTGGCGCTGTCATCCGCCGTGTTTTCCTATTGTGTCCTCTACGAGGTCACCGGCTTCGATACCGGTGGCAAGCCATAGCACGGGGGCCGGGCTGCTGATGCGCTGTTCTCTAATGGTTCTCCTGGTGTTAGAATCGAGAACCCATGGGGAACAGAGCAAACCGGACCATGAACCTGACCCGCCGCCAACAGGAAATCTACGACTACCTGCTTGAAAACCAGGACCATTTCGACCACCCCCCAACCCACGAAGAACTCTGCCAGGCCCTCGGCCTGACCTCCCGCGGCTCCCTGCACAAACACATCCAGGCCCTGATCCAGGCCGGCCTGATCGAACCCATGGACCGCACCCACCGCGGCATTCGCCTGGCTCAAAGGCAAGAAGAGGAGGGCATCCCCTTCCTCGGCACCATCGCCGCCGGCCGCCCCATCGAAGCCGTCCCGCAACCCGAAGTCATGCAAGTGCCCGACGAACTGCTCGGCCGCAAACCCTGCTACGTACTCAAAGTGCGCGGCGACTCCATGATCGAGGAAGGCATCCTCGACGGTGACTACGTGGTCATCGAACAGCGCGACGCTGCCAACAACGGCGAGATCGTGGTGGCGCTGGTCAGGAATGAAGAAGTGACGCTGAAGCGGATTGAGCAGAAACCGGGGGAGGTGGTTTTGCATCCGGCGAATGTCAGTATGGAAGCGATGACCTATTTACCGGATGAAGTGCAGGTGCAGGGACTATTGAAAGGCTTACTGCGAAGCTACCGCTGACTCGCTGTGCAATCGCCGGACAAACGGGTAGCCTATAGCGATGACCGCTCGCTCGATTATGGACACCAACCCAACGGTGCTGCAGCCCGACAGCACCATCGCCACTGCGATGCAGTACATCATGAAGCACCGTTACCGAAACCTGCCGGTGGTGGATGGAGATGGGCGTTTTCTGGGCGTATTCGGGGTCGACTGCCTGCTGCGCCTGGCGCTGCCAAAGGCGGCCATCATGGAACACGGGCTGCATAGCGTAGAGTTTGTCCGCGAGACGCTGTCTGACATCCACCGGCGCCTGAACCAGCACGTGGATCAACCGATCTCCAGCTGCATGTACGACCAGGTCCCTACGGTCGCTCCCGACACCCCGCTGGTGGAGACCTTGCTGGTCCTCTACCGCACGCATGCCAGCCTGCCGGTAGTGGAAATGGATTCGGGTAAGCTGGTCGGTGTCATCTCCTACTTTGACGCAGGCAGAAATATTCTGGCAGCGGATATCTGAATGCACGGCCACGGCAGTGCAACCGCAGAGGTAGTGTTTGGCCTGCACCCCATGTGGTTTGCGGGCATGCTTTTTGTACTGTCCTACGTGCTGATCATGAGCGAGCGGGTCAACCGGGTGATCATATCCCTGTTAGCCGCCAGCCTGATGATTGTGGGTGGGGTCCTGACGCAGAAAGCTGCTATCGAAGGCATCGACTTCAACACCATTGGCCTGCTCACCGGCATGATGATCATTGTAGCCATCGTCAGGCAAACCGGCATTTTCGAGTACCTCGCCATCTGGTCGGCAAAGCAGGTTAACGCCAGCCCATGGGGCATACTGGTCATGCTGGTACTGGTGACGGCAGTATTGTCCGCGCTGCTCGACAATGTGACGACGGTACTGTTGATTGTGCCGGTGACCTTGCTGATCACGGAAGCGCTCAAGGTCAGTGCTTATCCCTACCTGTTTGCCGAAGTCTTTGCCGCCAACGTCGGTGGCGCCGCGACACTGATCGGCGATCCGCCCAACATCATGATCGGTTCTGCGATTGGACTGTCGTTCAACGATTTCCTGTTCAACCTGGCACCACTTGTTGCCGTGCTGTTACCCGCCTTGTTGATCCCGCTCTACCTGATCTGGGGCCGTAAACTGAGCGCGAGTCCGGAGAGCCGTCGTCAGGTCATGAATTACCGGCAGGAAGAGGCCATCAAGGACAGCCGTTTACTCTGGATGTCATTGTTCGTCCTGGCACTGGTGATAACCGGGTTTGTGTTTGCGCATGATCTGCAACAGCAACCTGCCACGATCGCGATGTTCGGTGCCGCCTTACTGCTGTTATTACAAAATATCCCCTGCAGCTACAAAGACCAGTCCCGAAACATCAGCAAAACGTTCGGCGAGGTCGAATGGACCACCATCTTCTTCTTCATCGGTCTTTTCATCATGGTGTCCGGGATCGAAGCCACCGGGCTGCTGGATCTGCTGGCGCAGCAAGTGCTGGCGCTGACCGGTGGCGATATGGCGACCACAGCGATTTCCATACTCTGGGTGTCGGCTGTCGCCTCGGCACTGGTGGACAACATCCCCTTCGTAGCCACCATGATTCCGCTGATTCAAAACATGGAGTCGACACTCGGTGGTCCGGAAGCACTCATGCCGTTATGGTGGTCGCTCTCGCTTGGTGCCTGTCTGGGCGGTAATGGCAGTCTGATCGGCGCCAGCGCCAATCTGATCGTTGCAGGCTTCGCGGAACGTTCAGGTCAGACCATACGTTTCCTGCCATTCATGCTGCTCGCATTTCCGTTGATGCTTTTCTCCATCGCCATCAGCAGCATCTACATCTATATTCGTTATCTTTGAGTGAAGGACGGCGCTCCTGCCCCTGTTGTGTTGCAGATCAGTTGTCGCCTAAAACGCGCTCGTCGTATTCCGATTCGAAGAACAGCTTGTGTTTGGCTTCTTCCTTGGCCAGGCCGATGAACACCTGGCGCAGTTGCTCCTCGTGGACTTTTTCCGCCAGGTCGGAGTAGAGCTGGAAGGCGGCGCGCTCGCGCTTCATGGCGACGATGAGGGCGTCCTGGTAGCTGATGTCCTTGCCGGTTTCCACCTCGACCAGGTAGTCGCTGATCTTGAGGTCGATCACTTCGGCATGCGCATGCAGTTCCTGGTCGCCCTGTTTGACCTCCAGCAACTTGTCGCGGTGGCGTTCTTCCTCGCGCGAGAATTCCATGAAGGTATCTTTCATGCCGTGTTTCTCGGCAGTTTGCGCCATGCTGGCGTAAAAGTCCGCGGCCTCCTGCTCCTGGCCGATGGCGTAATCGAGAATTTCGTCGACGCTGTTCATGAATACTATCCTCGCTGACCGGTATCAAGAAAACGGTGAATGCCGCGCGCGGCGTGGTGGCCATCCTCGATGGCGCTGATGGCGTCGGCGGTGGTGTTGGCGACGTCACCACCGACAAACAGCTTGTCCAGCGCCATCTGCTGGTAATCACCGGGGATGAACTTGCCCCACTTGATTGCTAACTGTTCGGCGATGTCGGCCGGAATGAATTCCAGGTTGCTGCCCTGGCCGATGGCGGAGACGATGGTGTCAAAGGTGTCCAGGTGCATGCGGTCTTCCTGCAGCACCGGTCGCGGGCGTCCGCCACGCGGGTCGTCGACCATTTCCGCTTCACCCCACTGGAGTGTCACCTGTTCGCTTTGTTCCGCGTCCAGGGCCTTGACCGGGATCGCCTGGAACACGAAGCGGCAGCCTTCCGCCTGTGCCTCGTGGATCTCTTCGCTGTCGGCGGGCATGTCCTCGAGTCGCCGCCGGTAGAGCACGGTGACCTCGGCGCCGATGCGGCGCGAGACACGTGCGGCGTCCATGGCCACGTTGCCGCCGCCGATTACCGCGACCTGCTTGCCGATTCCCGGGTCGCGGCCCTCGGCAACATCGTCGAGCAGTTTCAGCCCGGCCATGACGCGCGGGTGGTCCTCGCCCTCGATGCGCATGTTGGACGGCACATCCAGGCCGGTGGAGACGAACAGCGCATCGAATTTTTCCACCAGCTCGGCAAACGTACTGTCTCTGCCGACGCGGTGATTGAAGTGCATCTCGACACCGATGGCACGGATGTGTTCGATATCCTTGTCCAGCGCCGGATCCGGCAGCCGGTAACTGGGCACGCCGTAGCGCAGCATGCCGCCGGCCTGTGCATGCGCTTCGAACACGCTGACCGCGTGTCCCTTCAGGCGCAGGTAGTAAGCGGCGCTCAGTCCGCCCGGGCCGGCGCCGACAATGGCAATGTTCTTGCCGGTAGCGGGTGCCGCCTGCGGCAGGATACGCGCGTAGTCGTCGTTTTCGACCTGGTCAACGATAAAACGTTTCAGCCAGCGTATCGCCACCGGTTCGCCCTGGATGCCGACCGGGCACACCGACTCGCAGCGGCGTGTGCAGATGCGCCCGCAGGTGGCGGGGAAGGGGTTGGTGCGGTACATGAGCTGCAAGCCCTTCTCATAGTCACCGTCGCGGATGCTGTGTATGTAGTCCGGAACGTCCATGTGCGCCGGGCAGGTGGCGACACAGATGCCGCATTCCACGCAACGGTCCGCTTCCAGTTTCGCCTGCACTTCACTATAGCCCCTGGCTACTTCGTCGAACGAGTCGAGGCTTTCCTCCGGCGACAGCATCTCCATCTCCACGCGTTTCGGTGGGAACAGGTGGTAATCGGGGTGGCGGTGATAGCCGCCTTTGCGGCCGTCCCAGCTTTTGTTTTCCATGCCGGCGACAAAGCGGAACTCGTCCGGGTCGGTGGTGAACCAGGCGTACTCGTTACTCATGCGCAGTGAACCGGCGGTGCAGATGTCGACGCACAATCCGCACCAGCAGCAGCGCCCGTAGTCGAAGCGTGGCCGCAGTCCGCTGTCGCCGCTGCGCGCCTCGAAGGCGTCGACCTTGACCATGTCGATGGCGTGGTTCTGGCAGATGGTGAAGCAACTGCCGCAGCCGACGCAGTCTTCGCTGAGGTTGATATGAAAGCCGCGGTAGGCGGGCGCGCCGGGGCGCTCCTCGATGGGTTTGAGGCCTACTGTGTAGGGTTTTTCGAAGGCGCGCTGCCAGACGAAAAAGGGTGCAATCAGGTCTTTGAGGCTCATGCCGTTACCTTTCGATTTCCGGCGGGTAGGTGTGCAACGACACCATCAACCCGGCGATATCCGCAATGTTGGTACCCACCGCCAGTCGTTCCATGACAGCGATGGCGTGGGTGTAACTGGGGCCGCGCACGTGCACGCGGCGCACGTATTCGCTGCCGTCGGTGACCACGTAGTAGCCGTATTCGCCGCGCGTGCACTCGGCCTTGACGTAAGTCTCGCCGGGCGGAATCTTCCAGTGCAGCACATTGGGCATGTCGGCGGCCTGGAAAGGGCCACTGGTCGGCATGCGCTCGAGCATCTGCCGGATCAGGTCGATGCACTGGTACATCTCCTGCTGGCGCAACACGGTGCGTTCGTAGGCGTCGGACACGCTGCCGGTGATGACGTCGAAATCGAGCTGGTCGTATATCAGGTAAGGCTCGTCCTTGCGCAGGTCGCGCGCCAGCCCGGTGGCACGCGCATTGGGTCCGACGATGCCGTAAGGATCGACCATGTCCGGTGTGATCAGGCCCAGGCCCTTGGTGCGGGTCTTGAATACCGCATTGTTGAGCATCACCCGGTCGACTTCGCGCAGCATTTTCTCGGTGCCCTTGAGGATCTCCAGGGTTTTTTCCTTCCAGCCGTCCGGCAGCGGGTTGCGCACGCCGCCGGGCACGATGTACATGTGGTAGATGCGCGCGCCGGTGAGTTCCTCGAACAGGTCGAGGAGGTAGTCGCGGTAGGTCAGCGTCCAGTTGGGCACGGTGTACAGGCCGAAGGCGCCGCTGATGCCGCCGGTCCACATCAGGAAACTCGCCAGGCGCATCATCTCCAGGTTCAGCGCGCGCAGCCACACGGCGTGTTCCGGTACCTCGATACCGGACAGTTCCTCGATGGCCTGCGGAGTACAGGTATTCGTTGAAGGTCGGCTCCGGCACGGCGATGCGGCACACCACGGTGAAGTTCTGGATATAGGTACGCCGCTCCATGAACTTCTCGAAGCCACGGTGCAGGTAACCAACGTGGGTTTTGCACTCGACGATCTCGTCGCCGCACAGGGTCAGCTCCAGCGACATGTTGCCGGTGATGCCGGGATGCTGCGGACCCTGCCACAGCTTGACGTACTTGCCGGAACTGAGATCGAGCGGTTCCGGCGGGCTCATGTCCTGCGAGGCCGAATGCGTGGGTATCCCGGGCATCAGTTATCACCCCCGCGTTCCGGGAAAATCACTTCGTGCATGTGCTCGCGCGGGTCGACGGTCTCGCGGCCGTCGCGGCTTTCGAAGGTACGTTCGCAGTATTCCACGGTATCGAACTCGCGGCGCATGGGCGGGATTTCGTCCCAGCCTTCCAGGCAGAAGTCCTCTTCGATGCGCGGGCTGCCGGGGAAGTCGATGCCCCACAGCTCGCGCAGTTCGCGCTGGTAGGTCCAGGCCTGCGCCCACAGGGTATGAATGGACGTCATCGATGCGTTCACGCGGTCGATGTTGACGTGCACGCTGAGTGTCGACTTCGTAGCGTAGTTATGCAGCATGTAGACAATGGTGAAGTAACCGCGCTCGATATAGTCGATGGCAGTCATGAAGTTCAGGTGCGTGTAGCCCTCGCGGTCACGCAGTTCGCGGATCAGGGTCTCGGCCTTGTCCTTGTCGACGCTGATCGTGGTCAGCCCGGGCTTGCGTTCGCGCACGTCGCTGACCTGGAATTCTGTTATCAATCTTTCCAGCATGCGGCTCACCAGTTGTAGTCCGGCATGTTCCAGTTCTTGATCACCCTCTTCTGGTTGGCCTTGTACCAGTCGAATTTCTCCACGTAGCGGTTGGCGCCGTCGCAGCGGCCTTCCCTGATCATCTTCTTCAGTTCCACCAGGCCGCCGACCAGCACCTCGGGGCGCGGCATGCAGCCGGTGATGTACAGGTCGACCGGAATGTACTGGTCGAGCCGCTTGATGGTGTTGTAGCTGTCCCAGTACATGCCGCCGTTGACCGGGCAGATGCCCAGCGCGATGACGAACTTCGGGCCCTGCATCTGCTCGTAACTGCGCACGATGCGCTTCAGGGTTTTTATCGAGGAGTAACCGCCGATGATGAACACCGACGACTGGCGCGGCGTCGGCCGGCCGGCGATGCCGAAACGGTTGGCGTCGAAACGCGCCGTCATCAACGGGCGCAGTTCGATAGCGCCGCAGCCGGTGCCAAAGGCGAGTATCCACAGCGAATTGGCGCGGCACCAGTTGGCGAAGTTCTCTACGGCCTCGATGGGGTAGGGCTCGTAGGCCTTGGGCCGGGCGTTGCTGAACAGGTCCTGCTCTTCGGCAGACAACCCCGCGTTTTCCAGCGTGGACTCTGTGTTCAGGCTCTTGATCATGTCTGACTACCTCTAGTCTGCGTTGTCTGGCGGTGCACTTAGCGCACCAGTGCCATCTGTACGTAGACAATGGATGCGATCCCGATCAGGGTCGGGATTCTGAAGAAAAAACGGATCGACTGGTCGACGCGGAAGCGCGGGAAGGACACGCCCACGATGATGGCCACCATGTAAATAACGAATGTCTTGATCATCAGTTCCAGCCAGCCGCTGGCACCGCCGAAAAACAGGTTCATGAACAGCACCAGCTTGGTGGCGCCGAACAACGCACGATTGGCCTGCAGCAGCGACAGGTAGGCGCTGTGAAATTCGGTCGGCGGACCGATGGGAATTTCCTGCGGGGCAAGCAAGATATCGAACGGTGAATAGCCGGTCATGCCCAGGAAAGCGAGCATGGCAGCGGCAACCGCGATCGGGTTGGTGAACAGTGTCCAGTTCTGGTAGCCACCCTGTTGCGCGGCGACGATCTCGGTGATCGACAGCGTGTCGTACTGGATGACAATGGCGACCACCGCCAGCGCGAACGGTACCTCGTAGGCGGTCATCTGCGACAGGCCGCGCGCGATACCGATGGCGGCGTAGGGATGTCCGCTCTCGCCGGCGCCCAGCGCCATGCCGAGCTGGCCGAAGAACATGAAATAGATCACCAGCATCAGGTCGCCGGCGAAACTGAAGTTGCTGAACGTTTCGCTGCCGTAGATCACCGGGATGAAGGCCAGCGTGCCGACGCCGCCGGCGATGCGGAACACCGGCCCAAGTTAGAACATGACACCGTGGCTGACGGCGGTACGCTTGAAGATGTTCTTGAGAATATTGATGAACGGCTGCGAGTAGGGAATGCCGATGCGCCCCTGCACCTTGGCGATAATGCGCTCGATGGCGGCGCCCACCAGCAGACCGTACACCAGCACAATCGCCAGCGTCAGGCCGAAGTTGCCGATTTTCTGCAGCCAGTCTATGTCCATCTACAACACCGTTCCGCCGTTGGCGAAGTACAGGGCGACGAAATAGACCAGGATGAGAAACGCGTAGGTCTGTCCGTTACCGGTATAGAAAATCCGCATCGATGCGGCCAGGGTGTGGCTCCATTCGCTGATCGCCGACCAGAAAGCGGTGGCGCGCGGTTGTACCAGGAAACCAATAGCACGTTCGTAGTGGGCAAAAAACCGGTAGGCGTAGTGGGTATCTTCCGGGCGGTGCGGCCGCTCCGCCGCGTAGACGATATTGAACTGTTTTACCGGCTGAATTTTCATGCTCAGCGACAACAGCAGCAGGAACACCAGCGGCACCGCCCACACCGCGCCGACAATGATCATGATCAGCGTCGGGTTCCAGTAGCCGAGGTGGGTCTGCAGCGCCCAGCCTTCCCACACCAGCGCGCCGGGCACGTACGGGTGCGACGGCCGCGGAGAGCGGATCCAGCAACAGTTTCGGCCATACCGACAGCAGCATGATGACGCCGAGCATGATCACCTGCGGCACCAGCAGGATGGCGGGCGCCTCGCGCAGGTTCTTGTGCTCCAGCTTGCGCTGGCCGAGGAATACCGTCTGCAGAAGTCGGAACATGTACAGGAAGGCCACCGCGCTGGAGAAAAACGCCAGCACCGCCAGCCAGTACCAGCCCTTGTCCATCATGGCGTTGAACAGCAGCCACTTGCCGCCAAAGCCGCTCAGCGGCGGCACCCCGGACATGGCGATGATGGCCATCATCACGGCGACAAAGGTCACCGGCATGTTCTTGATCAGGCCACCCATCTTGTACATGAGCCGGGTATTGCTGCGGTAAATCACGCCGGCCGCGGCGAGAAACAGCACGCCCTTGAACAGGAAGTGATTCACGCTCAGGTACAGCGCCGTTACCCAGCCGAGGTGACTCATCAGCGCGACCGCGGCGACGATGTAACCGAGCTGCCCCATGCTGGAGTAGGCCAGCAGCCGCTTCAGGTCTTCCTGGAACACCGCCATCAGTGCGCCGAAAGTCGCCGTCAGTATGCCGATCCAGCCGAGCACATAGGCCGGATCGAGGCCGATGTCGGCGCGCACACCGAGCTGCGCCGCGACCATCAGCAGGCCGAAAATACTCGCCTTGCTCATCACCGCCGAGAGCATGGCGGTGGTATCGTCATCGGCCTCGGCGTAACTGCCCGGCAGCCAGATGTGGAAGCCGAAGCCACCGGCCTTGATGACAAAGCCCAGCGCCAGCAGGCTGAATATCCACGGCACGGCGTCACCGGCGGAACCCAGCGCGCTCAGCGCGATGGAACCGGTAGCGGCAAAGGCAACGGCGAAACCGGCGAGGATGAGAAACGCCGAGCCCAGCGAAAACAGCAGGTACAGCAACGCCGGTTTAACGGCATCGCGTCCCAGTGTGACCAGCAGGTAGGAACTCAGTGTCATCAGTTCCCAGCTGAAGAAAAACTCCAGGCTGGTGCGCGCCGTCAGCAGCGTTGCCAGCGACAGCAGCAGCGCGGTCATCAACGGGAAGAAGCCCTTGCGTGCGTCGTCGCGATAGAGGGTTGCAACCGCCACCAGCACGCCGCCGGCCACCAGGATCATGGCGAAGATGCGGTTCAGTCCCTGCACGTCGCCGGCCACCCAGGCACCGCCCGCCGCTACCACGGCAATCATCAGCAGGCTCTTGACGCGCCCCGGCAGTCCGTCGAGCAGGAACAGCGCGGCCGCGGCGTACAGCGGCAGGAACAGTTGCAGCGGAACAACGCCAGCGTGTTTTGCCGTGATGTAGCCACTGACTGCCAGCAGCACGGCGGCCAGCGCGGACGGCATCAGTGCCGCTGCGTTAATCGATACCGGTGCCGAGCCATCGGCGCGCAGCGCGTGGCCGAACCAGCGGAACAGGTAGGCGGCTTCCAGCAGCGAGCCGACCAGGATCAGTGCGATCCAGGCGTAGCGGCTGTCCGCAGCCAGTTCCAGCACCAGGCCCCACTTGGCCCAGAAGCCGGGGAACGGCGGCAGGCCGATCAGTGCCGCGAGACAGGCGCCGAACACCAGCAATACCCAGGGCTTGCCGGCAAGCGCAGACCATTCCTTTATGTGCTCGCGTTGCACGACGCCGGCCAGCCAGAACAGCCCGGCCTTGGCCAGCAGGTGGTTGAGGAACAGGCCACCGACGATCATCGCCAGGTAGGCGTGCTGGCCGTCCTGTTGCAGCAGTGCCAGGGCCATTGCCAGCAGCCCGACCTGGCCGATGGACGAATAGCCGAGCAGGCGCTTGACGTTGTCCTGGCGCAGACCGATCACGTTGGAGGCCAGGAAGGTGAGTCCGCCGACCACGGCGATACTGGTGACAAAGTCGCTGAACAGCGGTAGCACTTTATACAGCGCGAACAGCACACCTGCCGACACGCCCACCGAGATCATCGCGGCGATTGAAGCGGGCGCGGTTTCGTACACGTCCAGTCCCCAGCCGTTGGCCGGGTAGGGCTTGAGCTCGATCAACAGCGCGGTCAGCAACAGGATCAGCGCTACCTGTCCCACCGGTCCACTGATCAGCGCCTTGTGGGCGATGATGTCATCGATGTTGAGGGTGCCGGTCTGGTAGTAGATGAACGCGGTACCGAGCAGGAAGAAGGTCGACGCCACCGAGGTGGCGATGACGTATTTGAAACCGGCCGACAGCAGGCTCTCGCGGTCTTCGAAGCCGATCAGCGAGTAGGTAGCCAGCGAGGTGATCTCGATGAAGATGAACAGGTTGAACAGGTCGCGCGTCATCACCATGCCGTTGATGCCCATGACCATGATGATGAACAGCAGCAGGGTGGCCGCCTGCGCGCGCAGGCGCGGCAGGTAGTGCAGCGCCGCCAGCAGGCCGGCGAGGTTGACCGCGAACACCACCAGGCTCTCGTACAGGCCGAAGCGCAGGTTGATGGAAAACGGCGGTGCGATGCCGGCGGTCTCGATGTCGATGGGGTCGGCACCACTGGCCAGCGCAAAGAAACCGCTGCCCGCGATCAGCACCATGCCGCCCAGCGCGGTAAGGAACAGGCCGGTGGCGCCCGCCGGACTGGAACGGTACAGCAGCGGGATCAGGAAACCGGCGCCAAGCGCCAGCACGTAGAGGCCGAGTGGGTGTAACAGGTCTACCACTTGGACTCCGAGCAGGCGTCGATGTTAAGCGTCTTTTTCGCCTGGTAAATGCGGATCGCAAACGCCAGCATCACCGCAGTGACGCCCAGGCCGATGACAATGGCGGTCAGCACCAGCGCCGAGGGGACCGGGTCGACTACGCGTGCCACCGCGTCCGCTGCGGGCACGGCGTCATTGATAATCGGCGCGGTACCGCCGGTGACGTAACCGATCGCCACCATCACCAGGTGCACACCGGTATCCATCAGCGAGAAGCCGATAATCATGCGGATGATGTGCTTCTGCGTGAGCATGCCGAACAGCCCGATCAGGATCAGCGCCAGGCCGGTGGTGAGGGCGAACAGCGACAGCGGCAGGCCGGTCATTGGTCACCTGTGTCGCGAAAGCGGCCGAGCACCGCAGACAGTTCGGCGCCGACCTTGAGGCCGACCAGCGTGTAGATAATCGGTATGGCGCCGGCGCTGAACAGCGTGCCGTAGGTGCCGAGCGACATAATGCGGTTGTCGAGGAAACCGCCGGCGAGGATAACGCCAAGCAGCCCGACCACCACGTAACTGAAACCGGACAGCGATTCGGTCACCGCGATCAGCCGCTGGCGCAGTTCGGCACCCGGCAACGCCAGCAGCAACAACAGGCTGCCGGCAGCGATTATCGCGCCGCCCTGGAAGCCGCCGCCCGGCGACAGGTGGCCGTTGACGAAGACGTAAACGCCGAACAGGAAGACCATGGGCAACAGCAGTTGCGCCGCGGTAACGACAATTTCACTGGCAGGCTTTTGGTCCTCTGCCTCTACCGAGACCTGTTGCCGGCGTCGCAGCATCAGGCCGACACCGGCGGCGGAAATAAACAGCACCGTCACTTCGCCGAGCGTATCCAGTCCGCGGTAGGTCACGACGACCGCCGTGACCAGGTTGGGAGCGCCCAGCTCAGCGGGGCCCTGGCCGGCGTAATGCGTGGCCAGTTTGCTCAGTTGCGTGTGTTCCGTGTAGTTCAGTGCCAGCCGCGCAAAGATGGCGGCGGTCAGCAACAGGGTGAGAAAGATCAGCAAGCGCTGGATCATGTCGACTCCTCCCGGGCACTGCCGGCCGCAGCGGCTTTCTGTTCTTCCTCTTCGAGTTGGTCAACGACGGTTTCGTCGGCCTCCGGCGTGTGGATGCTGTGTGCCGCGCGCGCCAGGGCGTGCGATGACACCGGGTTGGTCAGCAGCACGAAGAACATCAGGATCAGCAGTTTCCAGGTCCAGGCCGGGTGCAGTACCGCCAGTCCCAGCAGCACAAGTATGGTGCCCAGCGTGGTGGCCTTGGTGCCGGTCTGGATGCGGTTATAGGCGTCGGGCATGCGCAGTACACCGAGGCCGGCGGAGAACAGGAACACCGAGCCCGCGAGAATGATGCCGCTGCCGATCAGTTCGCCCATGCGTCAGTCGTCCTCGCGCGTGCGGCGCACGGCGTACAGGAAGATCGCCGTGGACAGGCCCGAGCCGATGGAGGCCTCGGTCATGGCGACATCCGGCGCCGCCAGTATCACGTAAGTGACCGAGGCGAACAGGCTCGCCAGCCCGGCGCTGACCACCGCACCGACCAGGCTATCGAGCCGCACCGCCAGCACGCCGCTGATGATAATGCCCGTGCACAGCAGGAGCATGAGGATTTCGATCATGTCAGTGTGTCCCTGTCTGCAAGTTACAAACCCTTTTCCAGGTAACGCGCCACCGCCAGCACGCCGAGAAAACTCAACAGGCCGTAGACCAGCGCGACATCGAGGTAAATAAAGCGTTCCGCGTAATGCGCGTACAAGGCGATAATCGCGATCGAAACCACCGTCAGCAGGTCGATGGCGATGACGCGGTCAACGGTGGTGTGCCCCAGGATGAGGCGCAGCATGCCGAACACCAGGCTGAAAGCGATCAAAACCAGTGCAATGGTCAGCAGGGTGTCAGCCATATATCACCTCGAGATACTTTTCGAAACGCCCGGCGATTGCGCGCGTTGCCGCTACCGGGTCTTTGGTTGACACATTGATCCAGTGGATGAACAGGGTATCGCCCTTGATGTCCACTACCAGCGTACCAGGGGTGAGGGTGATGGAGTTGGCCAGCACCAGCCGACCAATAGACGACTTCAGCGTGGTCTGGATTTCGATAATGCCCGGTTCAATGTGAATGCGCGGTGACAGCACCAGCCGCAGCACGCTGAGATTGGCCCTGACCAGTTCCTCGATAAACACCGCCAGGTAAAGCACGATGTTGAGTAACACCCGCGGCGACCAGCGGATACAGCCGTAGGCGGTGGAAAACGGGGCAAACGCCAGTGCCAGCAGGGCCGCAAGTGCAGCGCCGGTCAGCACGATGTCAAGCGACAATGAATTATTGGCAATCAGCCAGATGACCAGCAGCGTCAGCCAGAGGTTGAAGACCAGTTTCATATTGTTGTTTTTTTCAGTGTGCATAGAGGAGCGACACTGGCCTCATAGATTAAGCGTGACGGTCAGGATTGGTTCACGCCTCGAATGGTTAGAAGGGTATCAGCCTGCCTTTCCCGGTCAACCATCCGGAGCTGATGCAGATCAACAGAAAGCCAGATATGCGCCCTGCAAATTTATTCTATGCTTGGGGTGTATGCTGAATACAGGAGGAGCTGTCGTGCAAACACTCAAAATAGTTGTGGATAACAAAAAGCCAACCCCGATCGACACCCCGATCGAAACCGAGGCCGGCGGCACAGCCGATAAAATGGCCTGTATGCTGACCTACCTCAACAGTCTGGAACAGGCAGCCGAGCAAGTGCATGGCGACAATGAAGACTGGCGTTATGGCCGTTACCTGTTTCATGCGGCGATGATCGCGGCATTAAAAAAAGAGGCCGTGCAGGAGCACTAGCAGCGAGTATAAACGGCTCCGTCGCCGCGATAGCAAACCCCCATACTCTATTCACCCGACGAAGTGCGGATGCAGGGTGTGTAGCGAGGATTGTTGCGAAGCTACGCGTAGGAGCACCCGTTAAACCGTCGGGTATAAACGGCCTCATTGGCCGCGATAAACCCCTACACCGCTTTTTTCAGCTCCTCGCGAATCACTTTGCGTAAAGTCTCTTCGAGCGATTGTTCCTGCCTTCGAATATGCTCGCGCAAAGCATCGTTTATCAGCGTTTGATAATTACCACCACCCGCTTCGTGCACCAGGCTTTTGAAATAGGCAATCACATCGGCATCGAGCCGGATGGTGATGCGTTCTTTGTTGGGGCCCTGTTTAACCACCGCGCCCCGTTTACCTTTACTGAAGTCTTCACTCATAACTCAAGCCCTGGTAGTACTGCCGGACTTCCAGACGGTCCGCCTTGCGGGCAGAAATGATTCGAAGGCAATCCTCACCCCATTCAGCATGAACAACAAATAACACTTTGGCATATGGCCCCATACCCAGCGTTTTAAAACGCAGCTCATTGTGATCCCGATCCTCGATAGTGAGCGCATTCTCATCCTCGAGTGCGAGCACAGCATCAGCGAAATCCACGCCATGTTTACGCAGATTCTCGGACGCCTTCCTTGGGTCCCAGATAAAATCCATGGAATAAGTGTATGTACAAATGGTGTACGGCGCAAGTTTTAACGTCGCTGTGCCGGTTATTCCTGGCAGATGTTCAAGAGAATAGTGTTAAGTTATTGCTTTACTTGAATATTACCAGGGCAAAGGGGGTGGAGGGATTTGCTAATAATCTTTCGAAATAATTGGGGTCAGACTTGTTTATGAAGCGGCTTGTCTGAGGGCCTCAACCTTTTTACTAAAAAATTTATTACTCCAGAGTTTCAGACTCTGCTGCTCAGCTGCGTTTAGAAAACGTGCAGACATCTTCAGCAGCCTCACTCCAGTTGATAGCAGCCACTTTCTCTAACAGAGTATTAATCAGCCAATCTTTATCAACAGTAAGTGTTTGACCTTCCCAGGGACCATATTGATAGAGAGCAGCTTGTAAGTGAGCAAAGTTGGGTTGGATACTCTGTTTTACATACCAATTAAAATCATACCAATCGCGCCCTTTTAAATACTGCCTACAAAGCAAGGCATGAAGTTTTAGAGAAAAGTTACTGCTCAGATCCTGATGACAGACTTCAAAATCAAGCGGGAAATCGAGATATGAATAGTCATAACCCGAACCCTCCGGTGGATTAACATCAATTTCCAGTTTGATTTTCAGCTTCTGATCTGCATTCCCGCGGAAGAAAGCCAAGTCGAGTTGGTTACTGACCGAGTTATCTTTTAGTAAGGCCTTCTTTACGCGCTGATCCATACGACTCTTATCCAGTGCCTCTGATTGCAATCCGAATTCCTGCAAACCGCTGAGTAATTTATCCAGATAGATATTCCAGTCAAAGTCAGGATCAGGCTCTTTGAGAATGAAATCCAGGTCCTCAGAGAATCGAGGCAGCTTATGCAAAATGCGTAAGCTGGTACCGCCTTGAAACGCAGCAACTTCAAAGAATCCCGCTCTCCACAAAGAATACAAAGCAACCTCTTGTAAGATTTCCTTGGTTGCTTGCTCTTCTTCTACAGGGCCAGTGGCCTTATAGCTATCCAATCGTGTTTGGATTAATTCAATCATTGCCTAGCTCCCTGGCTAACGATTTGAGAAAAGAATTGACACGTTTTTGTTTATAAACCAGCGCTAAAGTTCTGATATCCGCGCTGGTGATATTTTCGAAGGTATTCCTAGTCAATACGCATACCCTCAATCAACCATTCCATACCTTGCCACTCGACTTTGCGTAAGCACACCAGGTCCATCAGTGCACGAAATGGTTCGGCCACCAGCAGGGATTGTTGCGTGATCTGCACACGCGCAACCAGTTCCAGAAAGTAACCTGCCTGAATGGCCAACGGATGAAAAGAAAAGCGTCCAAATACCGGGTGCTCGTAATCAAGAGACTTTCGGCCTGGCGTCACGCTAGCCGTCGTATAAACCGCTTCGGGGATCCAGCCGTGGTGAGCGAGTGC
>CAVWAK010000028.1:0-75682 GCA_963752745.1 uncultured Gammaproteobacteria bacterium | reverse complement strand
GTTATGTAGCCCTTCGCCAGACTACGTATTGCTCCATTTCCGGGTGGCGCCGAGAAAAAGGCGAAGTCGCTCTTAAGGCCGTCACTATTGAAGTCCTGCAAATCCCAGGACACGACGGTATCGGCCGTCACCACGCTGCCCCAAGGAACCGATCACCAAAGAAAGCGCTTTTGCGATACAGTTTTTGCGGTGAATAATTCTCATAACATTAGCCTGTATTTATAGTAACCCTTGGCTCCACACCCGGGTTACATCTTGTATGAAAAGGAGAGTTCCAAAGAATCCTGATACATCTCCAGCTCGGTGGGCCCAGGGCCTGTCAAGTCCTCATTGGGGAAAAACTGATCGAACTGGCCACCGGATTCAGCTAAACCTTTCTCTGTATTTTTAAAGGCATGGACATAAGCAACTGTCCACTCCAAATTTTTATTCGGGCGATAGGCGGCACCCATTGTTGCGTGATGTTCAGTCACTGCAGGCGCGAGCGTGCTAAACAAAAGCTGGTCTTCTGGCATAGGGGCCTCACCGTAATTGTACCCCACCATAACATCCCACTTAGGCGTCAACTCATACTTCACACCAATCTTGTATATATCCTGATCATCCCAGCCAAACCCTGCACCGCCATCTTCACCAAGAAACCCGTCCGTACTCGCCAATGCTTCTATTGGATTACCGATCGCGTTGATGTCGCTATAAAACGTACGCTGCCAGTCAAACGCTATGGTTAGCCTTTCCATTGGCGTGATAGAAAAGCCTGCACCAACGTTTGCCGGAGTATCCAGGGCACCTTCCTCTGCGAACAGGCCTTTGTATTTATCGAATTTGGTAGAATACAACCGTGATTGATATGCGGCTCCAGCGGTGAGCCAATCGGCTAGCTTACCTTGCCAGCCAAACCGGGCTCCCAATCCAACCGAATAATCGTTGCCGCGTCCAGTCAAATTATCTGGGTCAGAACTAAAGGGCTTGAAAACACCCAAGCCATACGCACGAAATTGCGAAATCTGAACAACGGGAGATGCACCGATAGAATGATTTTTAGTAAGTTTATAGGCGAGCCCCATAGACATATGCGCCTGGATTAAACTCACCCCCAAAGTATCGGACACATCTGTGCGACCAGCCGGGTTCAAAAAGTTAAAGCCTATCGGGCTCAATCGGGTAAAACGGGTTTGGCCGCCACCGGCCCCAACGAAACTAAAACCGATATACATTTTCCGGTTAAATTTATACGCTCCCCCCATTGACGGGATCACAAAAAGATTAGAGCCACTTTGATAGCGGATAAGGTGACCAGCATTTGGAGGGTCTCTAGGATCAGGAACCCCTGACTGGCGCATGGGCCGGAAAAGAATTGCGTCTAAATCGACTCTCATGGCGTTAATGCCGACGGACGTAATTCCCGCAGGGTTCATGTTAAACCCGATGGCGTCCTGTGTGTAACCGATTCCAACGCCACCCATTGATCTTGATTTGGCACCGTTCCCGATGAGGAACATACCGTTGGTGGCATAGACGGAAGAAGAAGCCGCGAACAACGCCATGGCTCCGGCGAACGCCGAACGATTAAATCTCATTAAATTGTCTCCTCCAGCGGCGCCTAGGCCCCACCAAGCAAAGCAGCTGGTGTCCAGCAACTTGAATTTATTGATTTTTTGCCGACGACCAACTTGCACCCGCCGCCGTGATCGCCAGTCATGATGACGCACAATTTGTAAACAGCCACGTTTTAATCGTTAACTTTACTGCGTGTCAAGCTACTGCTGCAAATCTGCTGCTGCAAACTGAATCTTCAATAGAATTCACAGGTGGCCATGTTTATTGGTATGAGCATATGAGAGCCTTAAAGCATCATCCTAATAACTCTATTTATTCAGCGTCCTGATTGAGTAACATCAGTTTTACATCACCGCTATTTGCAAGGATAACTTCACAATAGAACAATGCTTTAAGGTTATTGCTTGACCGACAGCTTCCCATTTGTTTCAATTTCGCGCCTAACGCCTAAGTATAATAAAAAAGGAGGCTTCGATGCCCATGAACCTGCAGCACCTGGTCGCCATCCTGATCCTTGTTCTCGCATCCTTAGGGCTCAATGCTCCGATACTCGCAGACAATATTGGAACTACCGATCAGTATAAAATACAGCCGGGCGATGTACTCATGGTATCGGTGTGGAAAGAGGAGGACCTGACCCAGGAAGTCATCGTTCGCCCTGATGGTCAAATAACGTTCCCGCTGGTTGGGGAAGCAGACGGCTGCGGGTAACAGCATTGAAAGCCTGCGCCTCCTGATTTCCGAACGCCTGAAAAAATATATTCCCGATCCAGTGGTTACTGTCTCTGTGCGGCAACTCACTGGCAACACGGTTTACGTTATCGGCAAAGTTAATCGCCCGGGTGTTTTTCCAATTGTGCGCAATGTGGACGTCATGCAGGCGCTGAGTATGGCCGGCGGCACCTCAACCTATGCGGCCTTGAACGATATCAAGATTCTTCGCCGGGAGAATGGAGAGCTAAAAGCACTTTCCTTTAAATACGCGGAAGTGGAGAAAGGCAAGCGGCTGGAGCAGAATGTTGTTTTGCAGGCAGGGGATGTGGTGGTGGTTCCTTAAGTTTTTTATTTTATCGCGGTCGAGGGGACCGCTCCTACAATAGACAATTAAAGGCTTGGCGAAACGGGCCGCTTCTTTAGCTCTAAATACAACCACTTAACAAAGGCCGACAATCATGCGAACAGTGTTTCGTAAAACGCTGACTATACTGCTACTGGCATCCTGTGCTGCCAGTGTGAGAGCCGCTGAGTGGAAAATCGATCCAACACTGCGTTTACAAGGCGGCTACAACGACAATATACGGCTGACCACCGATGACGAAGTATCCTCGGCAGAAGCCACCTTCAGCCCCAGCGCCATCTTCAGTGTCGAACACACCAACATCAGGCGCCAGTGGCGAAGTCCGCTTCGATTTCCGGCGCTATGAAGATGACAGTAATCTGGATGACAACAACTCCCGCTTTGAAATTAACTCATTTCATAATCTGGAACGCTCTCGCCTGGGCCTGGATCTTGGTTTTATCAAGGACACCACGCTGGACAGCCAGCTGGAAGCGACCGGTCTGGTATTTGACCGTGTAGACCGCCAACGCATTAATGTCAGTCCAAACTGGACCTATATCTTGAATGAACGCACACGCGTCAATGCCAGTTACAGCTACACCGATGTCGAATACAAGAACGCTGGTGGGACCGGCTTTGTGGACTACACTCTGAACAGCGCCCAGGCATCGCTGACCCGTGTCCTGAATGAACAAACGACCGCCTCGATTACGCTATCGAGAACCAAATCCGACAACGACAACGATGTTGAATCAACCAATACCAACCTGCAAGGTGGTGCCTCATATCAGTTTAGTGAAACCTTGTCGACTTCGCTGTTTGCCGGTGTTCGTCGTACCGAGGTGGATTTCAGCCAGACCAGCCTGATACCCATCTTCTCCGGAAATACGATTATTGGTTTTGTCCCACTGACTGAGGACGTATCCAACAGTGACTGGGGCTCAACCTTCAGCGCCAGTATCACCAAGAGTCTTTCTGCGCGGTGAAAGCACGCTTTTCAGCTTCTCGCGATATCAGTAACGATATCAATGGCCGGCCGATCGAAGTCACCAATTTCGGCTAATCAGCCTCTACCGGTTCACCGAAATCCTGTCGGCCAATCTGAAGCTGGAATTCTATAATAGTGAAACCAACAATGCTGTCGGCACCAGCGTTAACCGTGATTACTACCAGATAGAACCCAAATTTAGCTTGGCAATTCAAAAAATTCTGGAGTTTATCCGGTAGTTACCGCTACAGGAAACAGACTTTTGACGACACCAGCGATGACGCGACACAAAACGCCGCGTATTTGACGCTAACCTACCTCTGGCCTAGAATCGCGGTTTCCCGCTAGTGGCCTGTGTTTGGGGGAGGGTCATGCGCGCGTTGTCGCAGTTCCCCTGGCGCGAAAGGGAAAATAATGGAAGAACAAACACTTGATTTTTCAGATTATTTAAGCGCATTCAAAAGGCGTCGCAACCAGCATTCTGGTAATTGCTATCTCCGTTTTCTTGATTGGAGCACTGGCGGCATGGTTGTGGCCGGCCACCTATAAATCATCGGCGACCATTCTGATCAAAGAACAGGACATCCCACCAGATCTGGTTCGGTCCACCGTCACCAGTTTTGCTTCGCAGCGCATCCAGGCGATCAGCCAGAAAGTCATGGCCCGCCCAAATCTTCTGGAAATTATTGATAAATATGATCTTTACGCTGACGAACGCAAGCGCCTGACTACCGAAGAAATCATTGAGGAAATGCGTGACAACATTGGCCTCGATCTCATCGATGCCGATGTTGTCGATCCGCGCACCGGTCGACCAACAGCAGCCACCATCGCCTTTCAGCTGAGTTTTACCGGCGAACAACCCGGCCCAGGTCCAGAAAGTAGCCAATGAGCTTATGAGCCTGTATCTAAAAGAAAACCTAAAAGAACGCTCGGAAAAGGCCAACGAAACCTACATGTTTCTCAACAAAGAATCCGATCGCCTAAGCGCAGAAATTGCTGAAATGGAAAAAAAACTGGCTGTATTTAAAGAAACGCACATCAATTCGCTTCCGGAACTCAGACAGCTGAACCTGAGCCTGATGGAGCGCACCGAGCGCGAAATATCCGATATCGACAACCAGATCCGCGCCCAGGAACAGACCAGAGTTTATCTGCTAAGCCAGCTCGCCCAACTTAAACCGTACGGCGCAAATCTGGCGCTGGACCCTAAAACCCGCCTGCAAGCACTGCGTACCGAGTACCTGGCCCTTGTGGCACGCTATTCTGCGGACCACCCCGATGTGATCCGTACCAAGCGCGAGATCGAGGGCTGGAAATGGAAACAGGCCAGGTCGACAGCTCGAGCAGAGCAACTGAAGCAAATCGAAGCTACTTCAGGGTGAACTCGCCACATTGCGGAAAAAGTATTCTGCGGAACACCCGGACGTGGTTGAGCTGGAAAGGCGCATCAAAGCACTGCAGGCCAACCCTCCGGTGATAAGCAGTGGCCACACCAGCCTGGCAGCCACAGCCGCTGACAACCCGGACAATCCCGCCTATATTCAGCTCCAGACCCAGATCGAGGCAGCCGATACAGACATCCGTTCGCTGCGTGCCAAGCAGTCCAGCCTGAAAGACAAACTGGGCGAGTACGAGCAGCGGCTGATCGAAACACCGCAGGTCGAACGCGAATACTCGTGAAATACAGCGCGAACTCACCTTAACCACGGCTGAGTACCAGGATATTCACACCAAACTGATCTCTGCACAGATTGCACAGGAACTGGAAAAAGACAGCAAGGGCGAACGCTTCGAAATAGTCGAACCACCGATTCTGCCTGAAGAGCCTGTCAGTCCGAACCGACCAGCCATCCTGTTCCTCAGCCTGGTGCTGGCGCTGGGCTGCGGCATCGGCTATGCGGCTGTAGCCGAAAGCCTGGATGACTCGGTACGCGGCAGTAAGATCCAGTATGCCATGACAGTTGGCGCTGCACCTCTCGCCGTGATTCCCTACATGGCGAACGACACCGAAGTCAAACAGCGCAAGCGCCGTACCGCTACGCAGGTCACCGCTGCCGCAGCCGCCTTCATACTAGCAGTAGCCATGGTGCACTATTTCTGGAAGCCCCTCGACGTGCTCTGGTACAAGGCACTTCGCAAGGCAGACGTAGTCATAAACACCTAGGTGTAATCCGGGATTAAAACAGGTATTTCACAATGGAACGCATAAAACAGGCCCTGGAACGTGCACGCGCCGAACGCGAAGGCCAGCCCGCACCGGTGCCGGTCAATAATCCGGCAACTGCACCAAAGTCAGTGCCGACCAGCCCGCAGACACCAGTAGAGCAGGTCACTTACTCGCAGACCCGACATATCGAGGTATCCAATCGTGAGCTACGGGAAAAACGCGTTGTGACCGGCTTTGAACCCTGCGCCTTTACCGACGCCTACAAAATGCTGCGCACCCAGGTACTGCAGCGACTGAATGAAAACGACTGGAATGTTCTGGCCATCACCAGTCCGGGGATTGGCGAGGGCAAGTCACTTACCGCACTGAATCTGGCTATCAGCCTGGCCATGGAAGTGGACTACACAGTACTACTGGTCGATGCCAATCTGCGCCACCCCAGCTTACATTCGCACCTGGGACTGCCTAATGATAAAGGCCTGAGCGACTACCTGCTCGAAGACACTCCGCTCAGTGAACTGTTCATCCACCCCAGCGGTATCGACCACCTGACCCTGTTGCCGGGCGGCCGCGCCATGCAGAACTCATCAGAAATGTTGAATTCACCGAAAATGAGCCGTCTTGTTGATGAGCTCAAAACCCGCTACTCGGGGCGCATAGTTATTTTCGATCTGCCACCCGTTCTCGATGTTGCCGACGCCACGGCGTTTGCGCCGTATGTAGATGCCACCCTGCTGGTTATCGAAGAAGGCAAAACCCAGCGCAAGGAAGTCGAGCGCGCACTGGACTTGCTTTCGAGCACCAACGTGCTGGGTACCGTGCTCAACAAAGCAGGCCAGCAGTAGGCGATCACAGCGATGTACGAGAACTATTACGGCTTCCGTGAAAAGCCCTTCTCGCTACTCCCCGATTCAGGGTTTCTTTACCTGAGCGGCAAACATCGCATGGCGCTGACGCTGCTGGAATATGGCCTGATGAATCAGGCCGGCTTCACGGTCATCAGCGGCGACATCGGTACCGGCAAAACAACGCTGATACGCCAACTGCTGAATAACATCGACCCGCTACTCAGAGTCGGCCTGATATCCAATACCCACCAGACCTTTGGTGATTTGATGCAGTGGATCGCCCTGGCGTTCGACCTGCCACACCAGGGCAGGGATAAAATCCAGCTCTACCAGGAGTTCATGGACTTCATCATCCAGGAATATGCCCAGGGCCGGCGCACGGTATTGATTATCGACGAGGCACAGAACATGCCGGCCGAGACGCTGGAAGAACTGCGCATGCTGTCCAACGTCAATGCGGACAAGGACCAGGTGTTACAGGTCATTCTCGTCGGCCAACGCGAGTTGCGCCAAACCCTGCAACAACCGGCACTGGTCCAGTTTGCCCAGCGCATCGGCGTCGACTATCACCTCGAACCACTGGATGAAGAAGAGGCCAGCGACTACATTCAGCACCGCTGCAAAGTTGCCGGCGGCAAACCAGACCTGTTCTCTGATCAGGCTCGCGCTGCAGTGTATGCAAACACGGGTGGCGTTCCGCGCCTCATCAATTTGCTCTGCGACACTGCGCTGGTATACGGCTTCGCTGAGCAACGTGAACGCATCGACGCCCAGTTAATCCGTGATGTGGCCAGGGACAAACAGAAAGGCGGCCTGTTTCCGAAGAACAGTCCGTCCGCGGCGCCCAAACCGGCACCTCAACCCTTCGCACCGGAGAAGCGTGTAGCAGCTGTGCAACCGGTCCAGCCCAACGTACCGGCTGCCGCAGCGCATCGTTCAACCAGCGCAGTGCGCGTTGCCATTGCAGCAGAGTCTGAATTACAGCGCCTGTACCTGGCACGCCTGCTGGGGAAATTTAATATTGAAGTAGTGGCAACGGTGCCGCTGAAAGCGCAGGATCTACAGGCACTGGATGCTGGCAATATCGATGTCCTGCTGGTTGAACTGGACGACCATCTCGATCGCCTGGACGACGCCCTCTACGAATTACTTGAAGAATGGAAGCAGCCGGTACTGTTCAATGACAGCCTGGCCACTGAAGCCAGCCTGTCACAGCCTGATCGCAACGACTACGGCCGCAAGCTCAGTCAGAAACTCTACTCGCTGGTTCCCCAGGCACCGCAGTCCGTCGCCTGATAGCAATGCCTCTGCGCCACCTGTCACTGTTGCTGGCCATTGGCTGGATGATGACGCTCTTCTACCTGTCTCACCAGGCAGGGCTGGACACACCGCAACCGTTTGTACATTCCGACAAGCTGTATCACGCCACCGCCTACGGCTTGCTTGGCGGACTCCTGCTACTCTCACTTCGACCGAAAGCCGGGGGCTACTCAAGCCGGCAAGTGTTGCTAAGCGTAGTCATTGCCAGCCTCTATGGCATCAGTGACGAAATTCACCAAAGCTTCATACCGGGGCGCAATGCCGATTCGCTCGACTGGCTGGCAGACACCGCAGGTGCCTTGATGGTCTGCCTGCTAATCGCCCGGCTCAGCCGAAGATGGGCGCTTTACAAGAAGCCAGAGCACTTGAAGTTCTGACCCCTTGAAAACTGTATGGCGGGGATCATTCCAGGTAACTGGACCAGTCTTTGGCTTCGTCGCCGAACACAAAGAAAAACGGATTCAGCAGGGAATCCTTGGTGTTATAACGCAACGGCTGCATTTCCAGATCAGTCAATGAGCCACCGGCCTGTACGACTACACAATGGGCTGCCGCGGTATCCCATTCTGACGTTAATCCCAGACGCGGGTAAACATCTGCGACACCTTCAGCCACCAGGCAGATCTTCAGTGAACTACCCATACTGACAATTTCGTGATCGCCCAGCCTGGCGAGGAAAGCTTTCAGGGAATCGCCCTGGTGTGAACGACTACCCACGACAGCAACAGGCCCGTCACCCAGCTTGCGTACCCGAATAGCCTGCTCACCCTCGCCCGGCACTTCCTTGATCGCACCCTTACCTTCGCAGCCAGCATAAGTCACTCCGGTGACCGGCACATGCACTACACCCAGTACCGGAACGCCATTATCAATCAGGGCAATATTGACGGTGAACTCGCCATTGCGCTTGATGAACTCTTTGGTGCCATCCAGGGGGTCAATCAGCCAGTAAGTCTGCCAGCTGCTGCGTTCTGCATAGGGGATTTTTGCCGATTCCTCTGACAGTACCGGGATATCCGGCGTCAGCGCCTCCAAACGAGCAACGATGGTCTTGTGTGACGCCAGATCGGCCGAGGTCAGCGGAGAATTATCTTCCTTCTCCTCGACTGAAAACTCGCTGTTGTAGATCTCGAGTATCTTTTCCCCTGCCTGGCGCGCCAGCACCCGCACTTCATCCAGATATTCACATGCATTCATTGTCGTTTTCGCCACTTCGCTAGCCATTCGAAAAGCCGTATCATACGCGAAATCAGCAGCCCGAAGCACCCACCATGTCCCAAGCGCTACCCTGGCAACAAATCGAAACCGTGTTTCTGGACATGGATGGCACCCTGCTGGATCTGCACTTCGACAACCACTTCTGGCAGGAGCATGTGCCGTTACGCTACGCTGAAAAACACAGCCTCGAGGTGGACGATGCCAAGACAGCCCTGTTCCCGCGTTTTCGTGCCGCGGAGGGCACCATTGACTGGTACTGCGTCGACTACTGGAGCCGCGAGCTGGACATGGACATCAGTGCCCTGAAGCGCGAAGTTGAACACCTCATTCAGGTGCACCCGCACGTCGCCGAGTTCCTGGAAGTCCTCAACACGACAGGCAAGCGTGTGGCACTGCTGACCAACGCCCACCAGAAGGTCATTGAGCTGAAGATGACGACAACAGGTCTGGCGAAACATTTCGACCACCTGATCTGCGCTCACTCGTTCAACGTGCCCAAGGAAGATCCGCAATTCTGGCCAAGGCTGGCAAAAGAAGACAACTTCAACCCGGAAACCACACTGTTCGTCGACGATAGCCTGCCGGTACTGGAAGCGGCGCGGCAGTACGGCATTCGCTACCTGCGCGCCGTGCGACTGCCTGACAGCAAAGCGCCACCCAAACAAACAGGCGACTTCACCGCGATTGAAAATTTCAGTGAGCTTGTTGAAGGACTGGACTAACCATCCCGTTCAGTAAGGCCGTTGCCCCCAGCGCTTGAAGCGCTTTTTGCAATACGCAAGCAACTCGCCGTAGTTCTGAAAATACAGCTCAAAACCGTCTTCCGCAGGCTCGTCAAATTCACAGTAGTCATTCGAGTAATCGCGACAGATCTGCGGCCTGTCTTCGTAAATGCCACAACGACCATCCGGCAGGATGTGGGTGCACGCATTGTTCACCAGCAGATACCAGCTACCCTCGTCCTTGTAGATACCAATATCGCGGTGCGAAATCTGCCACAGCAGGAAATCAAAATCCTGCTTGGAGCGTGGCACATCAATTTCCTGACTGATATAAGTGCAGCACTGGGTGTTGGTACAAAACCCGCACTTGGTCTCCGGCGTCATAACCTCTACCGGTATCATCTTTCTGGCAGACATAGTTTCACCATCCTGTTCGCTGACTAACCACCTGACGTAAACTCGAAGCAATCGAACCCGGGCGCCTGTTCCAGCAAGGCTCCGCAACGCACTGTCACTTCACGCTCGCCAACATAGACTATCAATACCCGATCCTCCGCGTAAACCTGCGCAGGTGTAACCAGCCGTGCCGTGCCTTGATTATTAGCTGACGTTAGAAATAACGCTGGCTGTTGCTCGCACTCGGGCTCATTTGCCGCCTTCAGCGTTACCGGGCCGGGGATGCCTTCGAGTAATTCAACACCCAGCTCGGTACCTTCATCACGACCATCACGCAGCCAGCGCACGACCATTAACTGCGCCGGACCTGGATCCTGCTGTTCGCTGTCGGAAATCACACACACCAGCTCACCGACGCGCAAAACGCTCGCCGCGCTTTCCTCCCAGGCCAGACAATAACCGCCTTCGCTGGCGTCCTTGACCCGCCAGGCGGTGGCATTCAATTGATCACCACGACGCCGCGCCAGTAAACCGCTGACCACCGCGTCAAAACCCGACAGCATTTGAATCCAGCGTCCATCGGGCAGACGTTCGCTGCTGCGCTTGTCGTGTGGGGTAACTTCAGGCAGCAACACTCTCAGGACACCGGCTTCCGGACGCTGTCGGCGCCGGTCTGCGGGCAATGCCGCCAATGTCTTGTGCATCTGCGTCAGCATATCTCTGCCATCAAGTATATGGGGCTCGCCAGCCTCCACCGGCGAATCCAGATAGACACAGTGCCCTGGTCGGCTATCACCGGCCAGATCGATAAAAAACAGGCCCTCCGGCACACCCTGCCAGCTGTTGCCCGGCACTACCCGTGCCGCACTCGCGTATTGCAACAGTGCGCGATAAAAGCTGTCCGCGAGTCCTTCTTCCAGACTAAACGGATCGCATAACGACAACAGGCAAACAGCCTGGTAAATACCTGCCAGATTCACCTGGGCATCGCCCTGCTCGTCACTGGTTACTATTTCCTGCAAACCGTGGTGACGTGCCAGCCGGTAGATCTGGTTGATCTCCAGAAAAACCAAAGCCGGTTCCGGCCGATAATATCGGTAACTGTGCAACAAGGCTGCCGCCAGCTGTTGAATACTCCAGCGCAGCACTTGCCCGAAACGCGCCTTATCCTGCAATGCAGCCTGTCCATACATCTGTTTGACGACAATTTTGAAACCGTTGGCCATGGCCAGACTCAGACGTTCAACATCATCTACGACCGTCTGCCGCTGTTCGGTCGACAGTGGCTGTTGCCGCAAACGTGCCGGTTCTGCTGCCACGTACAGACGATTTACCGTTGCCTGATAAACTGCCAGCAAGGCCAGGCGCTTGTCGGCATCCAGCTTCTGCTCGTTCAGTGGCTCCAGCGCATTCAACACCATGCGCAACGATTCACCCGCATTCAATACCGGCAGTCCTGCCAGCCAGCGCTGCAGCTTGTTCTCGTTCAGTTCAAGTGTGGGATCCTGAAAGTCGTGTTGCTCAGGCGTGGTCAACAACAATGGCATGGTAGAAGTTTACTTGTTGATTTGATCAGACCATTCGAGGCGATAGCCACCATTGCCGGGTTCGGCAAAGGTGGACAGAAACTTGTCTACTGCCTGCGGAACAGTGCCGGTCTTTTTAACATCACTGACCAGCTGATAATGCCCGTCTGACTGTAACGTCACTTCACCCTGCATGGTCAGCGCACCGCCATTGGCGATCAACTGGCCGCGGGTTACACCATCGGATTCAATAACTGTCGTCAGTTCAGCCAGGCCCAGATTCAGTTCAATCGGTGCCAGTACCATCGCCGGTTTCCAGGTCAGCTGCCCGGCTATAGCTGGTACGCTGTGAGGAGAAAACTCGACATCATCAAGGAGAAAATTCAGGTCTCCGTCCAGCTCGACTGCACTCAATCCGGCCCAAAACATCAAATCAACTGCCGACACACTACCGGTGACGTCAGCAAGGTAGGGAGCGGAAAACAGTCCACGACCAGCGAGCGCGCTAAACGCTTTACCACTGAGCTGCCCATCCAGTTGAAATGCGACCGACCCCAGGATCAACCGCAGGGGCTTAAACTGCCAACCAACCTGCGTCAGCTGCACCGGCGGCACACTGACCTGTAACGCCCGCCCGGACCACAAACTGCCACTAAGCCCGGCCAGACGCACATCCTGCAGCTGTGACTGAAAATAGGGAATAACTTTAGCTGCCGGTGCCGTGACAACCAGAAACAGGACGTAGGCCGCAATACCGATTGGCAGGAACTTCAGGCCTGCTTTCATACAGCGGGTTCCAGCAGGGTCAGGCGCGCATTGACACGGCCATCGCCGATCGGTTCGAGGGTAATCATACTGGGCTCAATGCGGAAACTCTTTACCAGCTTCCCCAACCACAGAATCATTGGATCAAACGCCGCGCCTTCCAGCCAGACTTTCACACCCTTGCTGCCATCCGGTTCAATACGCTTAATGGCATTTTCAAGCCCACCCGAGCGGGCCGACTGATCAACCACGGCCAGCAACGAACGACCACCCAGACCGCGCGCACTGCTGCCGCCGCTGCGTTGCAGGGCCTTGATCTGAACCGCAGCCTGCTGCATCCAGGCCAACGTTTCCCGTTGCTGCTGAACACCGTCGCTGAGTTCCGTGTAACCACTGGCAATCGGGTCCCAGATCATCAGGTACAGCAACAACAGCACCAGTACCACTGCGCCACCGCCAACCAGGTTCCGCTCGCGCGGGTCCAGCCCCAGAAACCAGTCTTTCATGAATCTTTCACCTTGATACGAATCCGGCTGTTTATTTTCTTACTGTCATCCGTGGTAGCTGACTGGATTTCTGCATGCATGCCACCACCACTGACCAACGCCTGTTTCAGGGTATCCAGCAACTGCAGATTATCGGCCTGCAGATCGAGATCCAGCCGTCCATCCCGATAACTCGCCCCTTTTACGGTGATACCCTTGGCGGTGCGCACCGCATTGGCGGTTTCCGCGAACATGCCAAGAAAATCTGTGCTGCCACCCGTGTGTCGCTGCAGTTGTTTCAACTGCTGCTCCATCTGTGCGCGCGGATTGACTATACGTCGCGCCTTGGGGAAGGTCTTTTTGTACAGCGCCTGGATATCTGCCTCCAGCTGTGTCTTTTGCCGGGTAAGATGATAGTAGTTCAGACCCGTGCTGGTACCCGCAAGCAGCAGCGCTGCGATTAACAGCGCAGCGGTGGCTTTCCAGGGACGCAGCAGCCGGCCCCATTCTTCGCGACGACTATAGGCGCCCTGCAGGAGATCGATGACTGGCCCGGTGAACCAACCCCTGGCGAGCACATCCAGAGGCTGCAGCTGCGAATCGTCGAGCTCCACATCCACACCTTCCAGATCCACTACCACAGAACCGTAAACACGCGCTGTCTCAGGCAGCTGTTCACGCGCAGCCATCATCGACACCAGCACGGGCAGCGTATCCGTATCGCAGGCAAACCCGCTATAGTCGCCGCTCCGCACCAGCACGGCGCCGGCCTCCGGCAACAGGCTCCAGCCGTCTGTGCGAGGCAATGCCAGCGTATCCGGCACCCACTGGTGGGCGCTGATGCCCGCCTCTCGCAACTGCGCCAGCCAGGCATCCATACGTTGCCGCTCAACCACGGCTACCGGGTAATGATCGGCATCCAGACCGTCACCAAGCGCGAAATGCAGCATCTCGACATCATCAGCCAGCTGCTCTTCAAGCGCGAAGGGAATGGCGCGCAGAACACGCTGGCGGTTACGCCCGGGAACACGCGCTTCATACAGAGATACCTCGGCGCCCGGCACCAGCACGACTACCCGACGGGCGCCACTGACAACCGCGCTGGTCGGAGCACCCGACTGCACCGGCGTCTTGACCTGACCCTGCAGGTCCACCAGCAACCAGTCACGCAGACCCTGCAGGTCAGGTGCCAGCCGAATGAGTAAAGTATCTGCCATTCCTGTTTGCTATCTCTATGAATTCTGTAGCCTATCCTACCATGTTCGCCCGGCTATTCATCGTCGTCGACCGGGACGGAGACAGTGTCGAGGAATTCGCGCTGGCGCCGGACAACACGTAATTCAGCATCAGTACGTTGAATCAGGCTCGCCAGACGGGCCCGGCCCTGGCCAATATCTGCCTGGCTGACCATCAGAAACCACCGGGTCTCAACGCTCAACAATGAATCATCGACCTGTTTGGCATTCAGTGCCGGCTGGTCCTTGAAACTATCGACCGATTCATAGCCATCTTCACCACGCGCCTCCACCAGCGCTTCGCCGTCGCTGAGGCCAAGATCGGCATCCAGGGCCGCGAGTAACACAGCGTCCGCCGTATTAACGTTAATCGGCGTCGGTTCAGGTAAAGCCACCAGGTAGGGTTGCAACGTGGCCACCACTTCCGCGGTGTAGCCTTTCACCAGTCGCAACTCACTGATATCTGCTAGCGGTCGGTTGGATACCCGGTAGGGCGTTTCCAGTAACAGGTAATTTTCGTCTTCCGCCCCATCGGGAAAACGCACATTGATATCGGCATCAATCCAGTCGACCAACGCGTCAGCCAACTCTTCTTCCAGGTCCAGCAGGCGCAACAGGCGTTTGTAATAGTCAATGTTGTCTACGTTTGCCCCACCACCGCTCACCAGGTTATTGACGTTGAAACGGCCCTGCAAATCGATCAGCCGACCTATAATCGACCCGCCTTCGACGAAGGATACCGGCGGCTGTGTTGACCAGGCCTCGCCGAGGGTGTCGATCTTGCTGTCTTCGCGATCACGCCTCAGTACTACAACAGCCCAGTTTTCTGCACCCACAACATAGGCCCAGGCCTGTTCACCATGCAAAAGACTACCGGTCCGGCGGATATCCAGCTGCTGACGACTCACCATGGCAACGGCTGCAACGGTAGCAATCGCCACCACCAGCAACGCCGTTACCAGCGCGACGCCTTGCTGCTGCCCATACCTCAAGACGTACCCTCCTGCTCTTCGTCACCTTCGCCTTCGCTGTTACCGTTACCGCCACCCCCGCTGTTGCCACCAACCGGCACTTGCGAACCAGCAATATAATTTTGCGGCAGCAGAAAAATCCAGCTGAGGGTGCCGACGTCATCAAGTGCGATTTCCACCTGGGCCGCGCGTGGCAGGCCAATCACACCAGCACCGCCGGTCTGCGTCTGCTGCGGTGGCCAGTTGTCGCGCCATTCGTCAGCATCATCCAGAAAGCGGATAGTAAACTGTTGTAAACCCTCTACCAGTACCTCTTCGTCGGGAAGACTGTCCTGGGCTCGATCGAGCACCCGCCAGGTACGCCGTAGCAAGGTATCCTGATCAGGAACGTAGGCGACGCGCTGCACATCGCTGCGCAAAAAACCTGCCGGGTTGGCGTGGCCGGCGCGGCTGAACTCGATGCCGTCATAACCACTGCCACCGACCAGCGCATCGACCGGGTCCCCGAACTGGTTGCGAATGCCGCGATTGATAACCTGTTCCAGGTCGCGCTGCATAATACGATAGGACTTCTGTAAATCGGCCAACTGTTGTGACCGCAGTTCGGTGGCCTGCCGCTGTTCGAGCACCTGCTGCAAACCACCGTAAGCCATGGCCCCGATCAACGCGAAGATCGCCAGCGAGACCAGCAGTTCCAGCAATGTAAAACCTTGCTGACGCATCACTGGGGATTACCTATAAAGCCGCTGAGACTGGCGGTCGGCTCGGTATCGCCATCGACATCCTCATTGCCCGGATAGACGCTGATATCCAGCCTGCGCAAGTCCTCCTCCGGCGTTTGTGTTACCTGGATTACCCAGCGCCATTCCCGTCCTGGCATATCCGCCGCCGCCAGCGGAAACTCGGCTTCACCCTTGGTCTGACCGGTAGAAGGCCACTCATTTTCCAACTGCGCCTCCGCCAGCAGATTTCGCGCCACCCATTCGGCGAAGGTCCGGTCACGCAGATAAGCCTGATTGACAGTGTAGTTACCGGTGGTCTGAATCACGGCGCCAAGTGACAACGCCAACACCATCAAGGCAACCAGCACCTCAAGTAACGTGAAGCCGGCGGCAGATCTCATTCGACTTCCAGCCGTCCAAGCAAACTGGCCTTGATGGCATAGCGCAGTTCGGTCTCTGGCGCGGATACAGTCAACACAAAGGGTGTCATCTCTCCACTGGAAAGCAGAAACACCTGGGGTTGTTCGCTGTCTTCGGCAGTTAAACCCGGGGGCGGGTTATCCTGTAGCTCCAGACGCAACTCAATGCCGGCAGGCAGCTCTCTAGGCCGTAACGGACGATCATCCTCAAGCGGCGTCCACTGGCCGTTTTCCAGAATCATGAATTCGTAACGGGTTTCGCCCACACGCAATGCCAGTTGCTCACTGCGCATAACAGCTTCCTCGCTGGCAAGTTGCAGCAGCGCCACGATGCGTTGCGCCTCACGCTCCAACTGCTCTGCACGCTGGTCACTACCGGTCGACAACGTCATGAAGCTCAAAATGATGCCGATAATGACTATCACCACCATCAGTTCCAGCAGGGTGAAACCCGTCGATGAATGCCGGGGAGTCAACGCAAACAGCCTGCCGGCGGCAGGCTGTCGGATGCGCTGGATTAGCATCGCTACCATGGAAATTACGCTTTAGCGGATATCCCAGTTACCGATATCGTCATCACTCGGCTGGCGGTCCGGCCCGGTCGAGTAGATATCGATACTGCCGTTAACACCCGGGCTGAGATACTGGTATTCCTGCTGCCAGGGATCCAGCGGCATACGGTCAAGATAGCCACCGGATTTCCAGCGCGCCGGTTCCGGCGGAATATCGGGTTTTGTGACCAGCGCCTCAATCCCCTGATCGGTGGTCGGGTAATCGTAATTATCCAGCTTGTACAGGTTCAGCGAGGCTTCCAGCGCACGTATATCCTGACGCGCCTTGGTGATACGCGCCTGGTCGGGACGATCCATCACCTTGGGCACCAGCACCGCGGCCAGTATCCCCAGGATAACCACGACAACCATGACTTCGATTAAGGTAAAACCCCGGGATTGGCGGTTAGGAGTGTTTATCATGCGATATATGCTCATTTTTCATTAAGTAGAGAAACCACGGGCCGCGCCGCGTCCATCTGGACTGCGACACGCCCCTATTGTACCGTCTTGTATCGGAAAGTCGTCCGTTGGACTGAATAACCGAGCAAAAATTCCCCTAAACCGGCTACTGAATAGACTCATGGACCCACGCCTGGAACTGATCCAACACTACCGCTGGCTGCGCCAGTATGGCTTAAACGACTCACATAGTGGCAATCTGTCGGTGCGTTGCGAGAATGACTACTGGATCACGCCGAGTGGCGCCTGCGCCGATACGCTCGAAGCCGATGCCCTGATCCGCTGCAGCATGGACGCTGCCCCGGCTTCCGGTGCATCACTGGATGCCCCTCTACACCGACTGGTCTACCAGAAAAATCCCGCAGCAAGTGTTGTCATGCACAGTCACGGCGCCCACAGCGTCGCCATGACACTGGGCGGCGATGACTTTTTACCCGTAGATTTTGAAGGCCAGTATTACTTTCCACGCATACCGGTGCTGAGCGTCGCTTATGCTGACTACCTCGAAAAGGCACCGGCAATGGTGGCCGAAATTCTCGCAGAGCATCCTGTGGTGGTGGTACGCGGACACGGTGTCTATGTCGCGGCCGAAAATATGAACCTGGCGTATAAATGGACCTGCTCATTTGAGCTTTCTGCAAAAACCGCATGGCTGGCTGGACAGGCGGGTCAAACACCGCCCTGAAGCTGCACTGCCAAGCCTGCAACCCGTTTAACCACCGTATCCGAGATCGGCTATCGCAGCTGCTCGTTCACCCTGAGCGCATACAAATGCCGCTCGGCATCGACCAGGTGCTGCCCCCAGTGCTGTTGAAACCCGACTTCCCACAGATGTACCACGGCATCAGGCGTCGCCCCATCGAGCATAGCCAGACCGCGTTTGAGTTCGAAATAAATATCCGTGAGGTCATCTGCCAGGCTACCGCTGCGGTGCTCGTCGTCCTCGTGTACATCACCAGGCTGATCGAATTCCAGCCAGTACATATCACGATCACCCAAACGCAAGCGCAATTGGCTGAAAAGATCAAAGCGATCATCCAGGTCAGATGACTGATCAGTCACCTCGCCGCCGCCAGG
Organism: uncultured Gammaproteobacteria bacterium; assembly: GCA_963752745.1. Lineage (GTDB taxonomy): Bacteria > Pseudomonadota > Gammaproteobacteria > DSM-19610 > DSM-19610 > Thiogranum. Next base: position 57,187 of record CAVWAK010000028.1, on the reverse strand, counting down.
GTCAGGTATCGCCACGACGTTAGCGTGCAGCCTGGGTAACAACTGAAACAGCGCTAACAACCAGTCATCGCGGCCCGGCAGGCAATCGATCAGATTGCAGTAATCCCGCGCGGTTTTTACCAATTCCTTAAATTGAATCTGTTCCGGGTCTCGCATGCGACCCTCCGCTGCATTTCTCCTACACTTCTAGTGTAGCCGGGATTGCAGAAATTTCCCGCGCGTCACCCTAAATCTGCACCATCTCAAAATCATCCTTGCCGGCACCACATTCCGGACATACCCAGTTAAGCGGGATATCGTCCCAGCGCGTGCCCGGCTCTATACCTTCCTCAGGCAGACCATCGGCCTCGTTATAGACAAATCCGCAAATGACGCACATATAGGTTTTGAAGTTATCCATTATCAATCCTGCAACCTGAATCAACTGTCATTGTAGGTCGGAAACCGCCGGGCACAATAGCTGGATGCAGTGCTACAATAGCGTCTCTAAGCAACAGGTTATCGAAAATGACGTTATCTCCCGCCAGATCCCGGACCAGCTGCGGCACAAATGCGCAGGACATTCCGACATGATCCAGTCGACCTCGCCGGTACCGGTGATTATGGTGTTTTCGGGCAATGACCCCAGCGGTGGCGCAGGTATCCAGGCGGATATCGAGTCGCTGATAAGTCATGGCTGTCATACCGCCCCGGTTGTCACCGCCCTGACCATACAGGACACCCAGGATGTGATCGGCTATACGCCTCTCGACGGCGGCCTGATTGTCGAGCAGGCACGCGCGGTACTCGAGGATATGCCCGTCAGTGCCTTCAAGCTTGGCCTGCTGGCCAGCACTGAGGCGGTAGAAGCCATCCATTCCATCCTCAAGGACTACCCCGATATACCCGTTGTCATGGACCCGGTGCTGGCGAGTGGCAGCGGCACCCAGATCACCGACGACGACGTTATCGATGCCATGACCGAAATGCTCCTGCCGCAGGCCACCGTGCTCACTCCAAACAGCAAGGAAGCACGCGTACTGGCGCCCGAGGGCGATACCCTGGAAGCCTGCGCCATGGCGCTGCTGTCGCATGGCACTGAATTCGTGCTGGTCACTGGCACCCACGAGAACACTCCCGAAGTGATCAACACGCTGTACGCCAATAACCGGGTCATGGAGACCTTCACCTGGGATCGACTGGAAGGCAGCTACCATGGCTCCGGCTGCACACTGGCAGCCAGTATTGCCGGCTTGCTGGCACAGGGAATGGAGCCCTTTAGCGCCATCCACGAAGCCCAGGAGTACACCTGGCAAGCACTCGCCGAGGGCTATCGCATCGGTATGGGACAACAGATTCCCAACCGCCTGTTCTGGGCGCGGGACGACGATAGCTAGGACGCACTCATGAACCACCCTGCTGCGCGCCTTAAAGGCCTGTACGCCATTACCGATGCCGGACTGCAACCGGACGCACAGCTGGAAGAACATGTGGCGCTGGCTATCGAAGGTGGTGCCAGACTTATCCAGTACCGTGACAAGTCGGGCAACAGCCGCTTGCGGCTAAAACAGGCTCGCGCATTAGCTGAACTTTGCAACAGGCATAATGTTCCCCTGATCATTAACGACGATGCCGGACTCGCCGCCGACTGCGGCGCGGCTGGAGTACACCTCGGCGAGCATGACAGCGATCTCGTCAGCGCTCGCAAGTTGCTGGGCGACAATGCAATTATCGGCATCTCCTGTTACAACCGTCCGGAGCTTGCGCGACAGGCAGCCGAACAGGGTGCCGACTATATTGCCTTTGGCCGCTTCTTTGCCTCAGGTACCAAGCCGGATGCCATACAGGCAACGCCGGCTTTAATTGCCGATAGCAAGCAGCGTTGGGGGTTACCGGTGGCCGCTATCGGCGGCATTACGCCGGACAACGCCGGACAGCTGCTGGACGCAGGAGCAGATATGCTCGCCGTGGTACGCGGCGTTTTTGCCGCCGCCGACATTCGCCAGGCCGCAGCCGGGTTTGCACGCCAGTTTGAACACTGATAGCAGCAATCACTTTGTTTTATAGACCAGGAACACACCATGTCACAGTCTGAGCAACTCTTTGAACGCGCCTGCCAACACATCCCCGGCGGCGTGAACTCGCCAGTCCGCGCCTTTAAAGGCGTTGGCGGCACACCGATCTTCTTCAGCCGCGGCGAGGGCCCCTACCTGTTCGATGCCGATGGCAACCGCTACGTTGACTATGTTGGCTCATGGGGCCCGATGATCGGCGGCCACTGCCACCCCGACGTGGTCAACGCAGTGCAGACAGGCGGCCGCCAACGGCCTGGGTTTCGGCGCGCCAACAGAAATCGAAACCCGCATGGCTGACACGCTGTGCCAACTGGTGCCGTCGCTGGAAATGGTACGCATGGTGAGCTCGGGCACCGAAGCGACCATGAGCGCCATCCGCCTGGCGCGTGGTTTTACCGGTCGCGACAACATCGTCAAATTCGAAGGCTGCTACCACGGCCATTCGGATTCATTGCTGGTAAAAGCCGGCTCCGGCGCACTGACCCTGGGCGTGCCCACTTCGCCCGGCGTACCCGCAGACCTGGCGAAACACACACTCACACTTGAGTACAACAATGCCGAACAGGTGCGCAGCGTATTTGCCGACATGGGCGAGCAGATTGCCGCCATTATTGTCGAACCGGTCGCCGGTAACATGAACTGTATCCCGCCCTCCGACGGGTTCCTGCAGACGTTGCGCGAGGTCTGCGACCAGTCCGGCGCTGTGTTGATATTTGACGAAGTCATGACCGGTTTCCGCTTCGCCACCGGTTGCGCCCAGCAGTACTACAATGTGATGCCCGACCTCACCACGCTGGGCAAAGTAGTGGGCGGCGGACTGCCCGTCGGCGCCTTTGGCGGCCGGCGCCAGATCATGGAGCACATTGCCCCCACGGGCCCGGTCTACCAGGCCGGCACCCTGTCCGGCAACCCGGTCGCCATGGCGGCCGGACTGGCTACCCTGCAACTGGTTCAGCAGCCCGGTTTTCATGCCGGGCTGGAAACCACGACTTCACAGTTACTCGCCGGCCTGCGTGAACTGGCTGATAACGCCGGCATCCCCTTTACCACCAACCAGGTGGGCAGCATGTTCGGCCTGTTCTTCACCGAGCTGGACTCAGTAGGTTGCTTTGCCGACGTAAATACCTGCAACCTGGGCCAGTTCCAGGCGTTTTTCCATGCCATGCTGGACGCGGGCGTGTACCTCGCACCGTCCGCATTTGAAGCCGGTTTTATGTCCTCGGCACACGATGCAGATGCGATTGAAGCTACGCTGACGGCTGCCGAACAGGCTTTCAGGGCATTACCCGCATAAGGCACCATCCCCGGCAACCAAATGGAAGCAGCGCTCAACGAACTCCTGCACTGGATACAAGCCCATCCCAACTGGGCGGGTCTGTTCGTTCTGCTGGTCGCTGCACTGGAATCTTTTCTGGTTATCGGCCTGTTCATGCCGGGCAGCGTCATCATGTTCGGCATCGGCGCCATGATTGCAGCCGGAACCATGGAGCTGGTGCCGACATTGATCTGGGCTACCGTTGGCGCCATCATCGGTGACGGCAGCAGTTACCTGATCGGACGTTACTACCATCAGCGCCTGCGCGTCATGTGGCCGTTTCGGAAATACCCCGACATGATCAGTCGCGGCGTGGATTTCTTCCACCAACACGGCGGCAAGAGTATTTTGCTGGCACGTTTTGTCGGCCCGGTCCGGCCCTTGCTGCCAGCCGTTGCCGGTATGCTGGATATGCCAGCGAAACGCTTTTTCCTGGTTAACACCTTATCCGCCATCCTCTGGGCACCTGCGTACATTTTTCCTGGCGTTCTGTTCGGTGCCTCGATCGGTGTTGCAGCTGAGATCGCCGGGCGTCTGGCCCTGCTGCTTATCGTTCTGCTAGCGCTGCTGTGGTTCTCCTGGTGGTTAATGCAGCGTATTGCCCGCAGCCTGCAGCCACATGCGCACGCCGCCCAGCTGGGCATCCTCGACTGGTCCCGCAGGCACCGGCGACTGCAACCCCTGACTGCCGCGCTGCTCGATCCGCAACACCCGGAAGCGCGCGGCATGACGGTGCTGACTGCACTGCTGGTGATCGCCAGCTGGGCGCTGTTAACACTGATCGGCAGCCCCACCGCGGGCGACCCGCTATACAATGTTGACCTTTACCTGTTCAACCAGCTGCAGGCGTTGCGCAGCCCACTCGGCGATCGGCTGATGGTAGCGATAACGGGGCTGGGCAGTGGCCTGGTATTGTATGGTTTCGCCCTGTTGCTTGGCGCCTGGCTGCTATGGCAACGGCGCTGGCGGGTCACCCTGCACTGGGCAATCACGGTGGCCAGCGTTGGGCTGCTAACGCAGGCCCTGAAAGGCTATATGGCGGTGGCGCGTCCACCACTGGTTGAAGCTGCAACGATGAGCTACTCCTTCCCCAGTGCCCACGCTTCGGCCTCGGTAGCCGTGTTCGGGTTTCTGGCGGTGGCCGTTGCCCGTGAACTGCGTAGCAGCTGGCACTGGCTGCCCTACTCGATGGCGATGTTCCTGATTGTTGCCATCAGTTTTTCGCGCCTTTATCTCGGTGTCCACTGGTTATCAGACATACTCGGCGGACTGAGCCTTGGCCTGCTCTGGGTGGCGTTAATGGGCATCGCCTATCGACAGCACCCCGCACCCCCGATCGCTGCACGCGTGTTTACGCCGATCGCGTTAGCCGCCCTGTTAACAGTAAGCAGCCTGTATACCAGTCAGCGCTTCGACCAGAACCTGGCCTTTTACCAGCCACACCCTGTTGCCAAGGAAAATATTTCCCGCACTGACTGGTTGTCAGCTGGTTGGCAAAATCTGCCCGCTTTTCGCGATGCCTTCGAAAGCCAGCTCAACTATCCGTTGAATATTCAGTGGCTGGCTCCCCGCACTACTATTGAGCAAACGTTACGCGATCAGGGCTGGCAAGCCCCCCATACCACGGACTTGTCCGGGTTGCTGGATCTGTTCAACAGCGACGCCGGGTTGAATGAATTGCCGGTTCTACCGCAGGTGCATCGCGGCAACACCCAGCAGATCCTGCTGGCACATACACTGGATAACCGGCTACTGGTACTGCGTCTGTGGGACAGCGGTCTGCGCGAGTCCGCTACCGGAGCGCCGCTCTGGATCGGCAGCGCCAGCTACCTGTACATCGAAAACCGCTTTATGTTGCTGCGTTTTCTGCGCACTGACCCCGACTTCGATAGCGCCCTGCAACACTTTGCCAACACCCTGCACGCTGACGAGGTACAACGCCGCCAACGCCGGGTCTCGATGCCGCCGGTATCAACTACTGTCTGGAGTGGCGAACTGCTGCTTATCGGTGATGACTGAGTTCTTCAGCCAGCAGTTCTCCGTACAATACGTCCAGCCGGTCGAGTGCGACATCCATTTCCAGCAGGCGTTGTTTGTCAGCCAGCGCGAAGGGTAATAACTCGGCAAGGCGTCCTGCCACCCAGTTACAGCTTTCAAAATGCGTCTCCATTTGTGAAAACGGTTCACCGGCACGCTTTAACAACTGCGCTAAAAATGTCGCCATGGATTGGTGTGCTTCAGGCAAGGCTGCGTCATCGCTGTCATCCAGCCACTCAACCGTGGCACGGAGCAGCTGACTGCTTTCAACCCGCCGATGTACCAGCCGGAAACGTCGTTCACCACGTACCACGACCGCGAGCAGACCATCCTCGCCGCGATCAAAATCCTGTACTGTGGCGAGCGTACCGATGTCGTGACAGTTTGCTGCCCGCCCGACTTCACTGCCGGATCGAATAGCGCAAACACCAAAACCTTTCTGCTCGCGCATACACTCGCTAATCATATCCAGATAGCGCGCCTCGAAAATTCGCAACGGTAACAGCCCACCGGGAAACAGCACCGTGCTCAGCGGGAACAGCGGAATTTCATCACCATCCTGCATAACTTTTAGTCGCAACCCCAGCGGGGTGACAGCTCGTTCTCGATACCGAGCTGGTCGAGAATACGAGCCACTACAAAATCGACCACATCATCCAGTGACGCCGGATTCTGATAAAAGCCGGGATTGGGTGGCAGGATAACCACGCCCAGCCGTGCCAGCTTGAGCATGTTTTCCAGGTGAATAGCAGAGAATGGCGTTTCCCTTGGCACCAGTATCAATCGACGACCCTCCTTGATAGCTACGTCAGCTGCCCGCTCGATCAGATTATGGCTGGTGCCGGCGGCAATACCGGCGAGCGTGCCAGTAGTACACGGACACACCACCATGGCACGCGGGGCACTCGAGCCACTGGCAACGGGCGCCGTCCATTCCTCGCGGCCGAATACCCTTAACTGGCCTTCATCAGCCGCACAGGTTTCGCTGAGCACACGCTGAATTTCAGCTGGACGCCCGGGTAATTTCAGTTCTGTTTCCATGCTGATCACAATCTGACCAGGCGCGGAAACCATCAAATCGACGCGCTCTCCCTGTTGCAGCAGAACCTCCAGCAAGCGTAGCGCATAAGCGGCACCGGAGGCACCGGTGATAGCCAGAGCGACCGGGTTCATGTCATGCATGCGCGACGGCCAATGCAGTCAACAACTTCTCGTGAATACCCCCGAAGCCACCATTGCTCATCACTACCAGGCGATCGCCACTGCGCGCCTCGGCGACGATTGAGTCGACCAGCTCATCGAGTTGACTGGAAACATGTACAGGCACAATCATACCGGCACTGACATCGTTAAGATCCCAGGACAGGTCATCGGGTTGAAACAGCCAGACTGCATTAGCCTGGCGCAATGAACGCGCCAGTTCCTCACGATGAATCCCCAGTCGCATGGTATTGGAACGTGGCTCCAGTACAGCCAGCAGGCGTGCATCGCCTTGCTGACTGAGCCCCGCGAGCGTCGAGGCAATCGCGGTGGGGTGATGGGCGAAATCATCGTAAACCTTCACACCGTTGACTTCACCGCGCATCTCCAGGCGGCGTTTGACACCACTGAAGCGACACAAAGCCTGAATCGACTGCGCCACCGGCACGCCGGCATGCCGGGCTGCAGCAATGGCCGAAAGGGCATTATGCATATTGTGCTCCCCGAGCTGGGACCAGCTCACCTCGCCCTGCGACTCGCCGTCAAGCAAAACATCAAAGTGACTGCCATCGGCCACTATTGGCCGCACTTGCCACTGCGCAGGGAAGGTAGCGGCTGACACCGTTTCCAGCGGCGTCCAGCAACCCATATCGAGTACATCGGACAGGTTGGTGTCATTGGCGTTCACCAGCAGACGGCCATTGCCGGGGACAATGCGCAACAGGTGGTGAAACTGTCGCTGAATAGACGCCAGGTCCGGAAAAATATCCGCGTGATCATACTCGAGGTTGTTCAATATCAGGGTGCGCGGCCGGTAGTGCAGAAACTTGGAGCGCTTGTCAAAAAATGCCGTGTCATATTCGTCGGCCTCGATAACAAAGAATGGTGACTCCCCAAGCCGTGCGGACAGCCCGAAATTGTTTGGAACGCCGCCGATCAGAAAGCCTGGTTTCAATCCGGCGTCTTCGAGAATCCAGGCCAGCATACTGGCCGTGGTCGTCTTGCCGTGGGTACCGGCCACGGCAAGCACCCAGCGATCCTGGAGTATATGTTCGGATAACCATTGCGGTCCGGACGTATAACGCAACCCGCGGTCGAGCACGTGCTCGACCGCCTCATTACCGCGGCTCATGGCATTGCCAACGACCACCTGGTCGGGCGCAGGCTCGAGGTGCCCGGCACGATAGTCCTGCTTCAGACTGATACCCTGCGCCTCCAACTGCGTACTCATGGGAGGATACACATTGGCATCGGAGCCCTCGACCTCGACGCCCGACTCCCTTGCCAGCAATGCCAGCCCACCCATGAAAGTACCGCAAATACCCAGTATGTGAATTTTCATCGTATCTTTAAACTAACTTCCTTCGATAACCCGCGGAAACAGTGACTCCAGTATGGCGATTGCCAGAATTGTGTGCGCGCCAGCCAGCAACAGGCCAATACCATAGCGGGTCGACAACGCGTGGCGGAAAATATGCGCCTGTACGGCGATACTCCACGCCAGCAGCGCCAGCCATGCAAGCACCATTGCCGAAGACGGGCCCGCTTCAATCCTGTGTGCCTGCGCAGCCTGCTGAACCAGGGGTAGCCCGATCAGGCCCAGCAACGCCCCGGTCCCCGCAAGCGCAGTCAATGTCTGGACCAGGCGCACACCTTTGCCCGCAACAGAAAGTACCAGCCAGACGAACAGCATCAGCAGCACTGTGTCTACCAGCGACATTGCAACGCCCACAGTGAACACCGAACTGGCAAGCGACTGCAACAGATCTATTAGCAGGTAAGCTGCCAGAGCCAGGCCAAGCACGCTGTGTGACAGCCTGTCATCCTGCGGCGCACGCCGCAACAGCAATTGTTCAAGCCAGGATCGCAGCCAGGCCACACCGGTTGTTTGCATCACATTGTCACGCTTTCTTTACAAGCCTGCCAGGCCCGTCTATTGTTTAAGCCAGAATTCCTGTTCGCAATTATAAGTATTAAGTATAAGGTGAGCATAATGGAGTTGAGCAAGCTTGAGGAGTGCATTAACGATATCCGGCTGAATATCCATCAGCCGGAGGGACAGGTTCTGCGCCTGGGCCACCAAGGGCCACAGATCGACTGGCATATTCATCACCCTCACACCCTGCACGCCATCAATCGACTACCGGAGCTGAATCTTGGTCGCAGTTATGTCAATGGTGAATGGGATATTGATTCTATCCACCTCAGCGACCTGATCACGACACTGGTACCCAGGCAATCCATGCCTGGCCTGCTCGACAGTCGCCCCTGTCTACGTCGACTCCGCGCCCGGCTACCGCAGTTACGCAAACGCTCAACACGGACTCACTGGCAGGACTTCAGCCCGTGGCTGTCTCGCACCTGTCTCGGTGATGCCCTGTTTCACCACTGCGCCCGGTATAGCGAAGCCGGCACCACCACCGAGCAGGCACAGCGCGTTACCGCCCAACAGCTGGCCGATCGCCTGCAATTGAACGACCACCACCATCTGCTCGATTTGAACGCCGGATGGGGTGCGCTACCGCTGTTTCTGGCCGAACATTTCGGGGTGCGTGTCACGGCCATGGTTGCAAGTCGCGAGCAGCTACAGTATGCCCACAGCGAAGCTCGCCGGCGCGGTCTGGACAGCCAGATCCATTACCGTCTGGGCAGCTTTCATCAATGCCGGGGCCGCTTTGACCGCATTCTGGCCAGCGGCTTTGTCGAGCAATTTACCGAATCTTCCTACCCTGCACTGTTTCAACACATTGAACACCTGCTGCATGAAGAGGGGTTCGCCTGGCTACAGGTCAGGGGACGTAGCAATTCTGGTGGCCTCAGCCACCAGTGGCACCGGCAACAGCTACCCGAGCGCCACAGTGTGCCGTTGCTATCCGATATCTGCGTCGGCATAGAGCGAAGCCACCTCAGACAGCTGCAAATAGAAGATTACAGCTCCCACTGGCAGAAGGATTTGTACACCCGGGCGCGTCGTTATCATCGTCATCGTACCTACATCAGCCAGCGTTTTGGTGAAACACGCACACGCTACTGGGAATTTCTGCTCGCCAGCGAGATCAGCGCTGCAGACCGGGGACAACTAAGACAGTACGACGTACTACTTGGACAGGCTCGCTGCCACTGGCCGGTGGCTAATCGTCAGCAGGTCATGTCGGAATATCAGCTCCCCGAAACAATCGCCCGGCAGATACCCGGCCTGGTGACGCTGCGCAGCAACTAGTTTCCGTTTTTCTGCTACTAACGCCGCCGCTGGCCCTTTTTCCCGGCCGGCTTCTTCTTCGCAGCCTTCTTGCTCGCCGGTCTTTTGGCAGGTGATTTCTTTTTTGCCACCTTCTTTTTGGCAACCGGTTTTTTCTTCACCACCTTCTTTTTCGCCGGCGGCTTCCTGGCAGCGGTTTTCTTCACAACTTTTTTCTTGCTGGCGACCTTCTTTTTAGCAGCGGTTTTCTTCTTCACAGTGACTTTTTTGGCTACCACCTTTTTCTTTACTGCGGCCTTCTTTTTGCTCACGGCCTTTTTCCTGGTAACCGCTTTTTTCTTCACCGCAACTTTCTTCCCGGCGACCGCTTTTTTCTTGCCTGCTGCGGTTTTCTTTGCAGCGGCTTTTTTTACAGCGCCCGGCTTCCCGGCTGATTTTGTCTTGCTGTCAGCAGCCTTTTTAGCGGCCACTTTGCCGGCGCTTTTCGCAGCTGCTGCACCGGCAACGGTTTTAGTGGCAGCCGCAGATTTTGATCTGCCTGGCGTTTGTTGCACTGTCTGCTTGCGAGCCACCGCCTGGCGAATCGCAGCTGACCGATCGCTACCAAAACTCGCGCGCGCTTCCTCGATCACTTTTTTGACCGCGGTGAAAACAGTCTCGATTTCACCGATACCCTGCACCACGCGCAACCGGTTCTGCTCACGGTAACGCTCGATCACCGGCGCTGTCTGCATCTCATAGATACGCAAGCGGTTGCCGATGGTTTCCTCATTATCATCAGCTCTGCGTTTCAACCGGCCGCCACATTCGTCACAGCTGTCGTCCATGCGTGGCGGCGCTGAAAAGATATTGTAGCTGGTGCCGCAGGACACACAGGTACGGCGCCCCAACAAACGCTGCAGTATCATGTCGACGTCGACATGTATTACCACCGCCAGGTCAATCGGCTGCCCGAGCTGGTCGAGAATCTCATCCAGTTGCTCGGCCTGCGCGTCATTACGCGGGAAGCCATCGAGAATAAAACCCTTGCGCGCATCGGCTTTACCGAGACGCTCGCGGATCACCCCCAGAACAATTTCATCCGACACCAGCTGGCCGGCATCCATAACCGCCTTGGCCGCCCGTCCCAACGGGGTACCCGCCGCCACCGCCTCGCGTAACAGGTCACCCGTCGATATTTCAGGGATCTTGTATTGCGCTGCCAGCCGGTGCCCCTGTGTGCCCTTGCCACTACCCGGCGCGCCTAAGAGTACGATCCTCATGCTGATATTATGCTCGCTTTGTCATTGATTTTTATTAAGAAATACCCCGGATACTGCGCCAAAAGGGTAACTTCGGCAATAAAAGTTTTTTCATAGGGATATTCAAACTTTTACATGGCTGAATACCAGAACAGTCATTAAGCTACCGCCTGCAACAAGCCCAGTCAAACAAAGCACCTGAATTTTATTGCTTTTTGCTCTATGCTTGGGCGCCTTTTTGAACTCGGCAGGAACCGGACAGCCGGAATAATGAGCAAAATCCCCGAATTTTCAGACAGCGATATGTGGATTGTGAAGTCCACCCTGGAAGAGCGCTACGGCAGCGCCCCGGACATACAATTCGCCGAAACGGAAATGCGACTCGACAAAAGCCGCACCGAACTGGTCCCCTGCCCCACGCTGTACTGGGAGAAGGAAGGCTGTCATTTTGTGATAGTCAAAGTCGGAGACAACCGCTTCCGCTGCCAGTTTTTCTACCGTGTTCATCAGCAGTACGGCACCGGCACAGAAACCTATGACGACCTTACCGAGTGTATTGTCACGCTTCTGCAGGTGCAGGCGGATCACCACGTCAAAGAGCGCGCAGAAGACAACCCGAATTAAATAAACCAGCTTACCAGGAGTATTCTGATGGCAAAATCCAAAGGAAAGAAGAATGCCTTTTACGCCCAGTCCGGCGGCGTCACGGCAGTTATCAATGCCAGCGCCTGCGGCGTGATCGAAACCGCACGCCAGCACAAGGACAAGATCGGCAAAGTTCTGGCCGGCCGTAACGGCATCATTGGCGCCCTCACCGAAGACCTGATCGATACCAGCAAGGAATCCGCCCGCGCGATTGCCGCGCTGCGCCATACACCGTCGGGTGCCTTTGGCTCGTGTCGCTACAAGATGAAAAGCCTGGAAGCCAACAAGCGTGAATACGAACGCCTGATCGAAGTCTTCGCGGCACACAATATCGGCTATTTCTTTTATAACGGTGGCGGCGACTCTGCTGACACCTGCCTGAAAGTCTCCCAGCTGTCGAAAACCATGGGCTACCCGATCCAGGCCATCCACGTTCCCAAGACGGTGGATAACGACCTGCCGATCACCGATAACTGCCCGGGCTTTGGCTCGGTAGCCAAGTACATCGCGGTATCAACAAAAGAGGCCAGCTTCGATGTAGCCTCCATGTGCGCCACCTCAACCAAGATTTTTGTCCTCGAAGTCATGGGGCGCCATGCCGGCTGGATTGCCGCTGCAGGCGCAATGGCCACCACCGAAGACTGCGATCTGCCGATTGTCGTGCTGTTCCCCGAAGTACCTTTCAGCCAGACCAGGTTCCTCGAAAAGGTCAAGGAAAAGGTCAACCAGTATGGCTACTGCTCTATCGTGGTCTCTGAAGGCGTTCACGACCGCTCCGGCAAGTTCCTCGCCGACCAGGGCCTGAAAGATGCCTTCGGTCACGCCCAGCTGGGTGGTGTTGCACCGGTTATCGCCGGACTGATTCGTGACAAGCTGGGCTACAAGTACCACTGGGCCGTCGCCGACTACCTGCAGCGCGCAGCTCGTCACATCTCCAGCAAGTCGGACGTGGAACAGGCCTACGCATTGGGTAAATCTGCCGTGGAACTGGCGCTCAAGGGCAAGAACTCGGTGATGCCGACCATAGTGCGCACCTCGAACAAACCCTACCGCTGGAAGATCGGCGAAGCCAAGCTGTCACGCGTGGCCAATGTAGAAAAAATGATGCCCATGAGCTTCATCACCAAGGATGGCTTTGGCATCACCAAACGCTGCCGTGAATACCTGCAGCCATTGATAGCCGGTGAGGACTATCCTCCTTACGGAAAGGATGGCATGCCTAAATACGTACAACTCAAGAACGTATCTGTTAACAGGAAACTTGGCGATTTCAAGATCAAGTAAACAAGGAAAAGGGCGCGTAAGCGCCCTTTTTTGTGGCACACAATGACTCTGGATAAAGCACGTGAACTGATCAGCGTCCAGGCCAATATGGGTGGCGGCTACAATCGCAACGGCGCCCGTTTGATCCTGGCAGAAGTCCAGCGTGAACATGGCCAGCAGGCTGTGGACAGGCTGATTCGCGAGTTTGATCTGGAAAAATTGTTCGGTTTTACGGTCGGCACATCATTTAGTGCCCCCGGATAAAACCGGCAGCGGAAATTTTGAACGCCACAAACAAGACCATGATCAAGATCAAGGATCAGTGAGGGTCAATGAGTTCAGACTCCCTGATTCAGGATTTAGCTGATCAAGAGGCTCACTGGGGTCGGTACATTTTTGAACGTCGTCGGAGGAACACATGTCAACAGAACTGATATTTTCGCTAGTCTGCGCTATGGCAGCCATTGTTTACGGCATCGTCTCGGTGCGATGGATCCTGGCCAAGCCCGCAGGCAATGCCCGCATGCAGGAAATCGCCCTCGCGATACAGGAAGGCGCCAAGGCCTATCTCAACCGACAGTACACTGCTATCGGCATCGTCGGTGTTGTGCTGTTTATCGTCATCGGCATCTTCATTGAATGGACAACCGCGACCGGCTTTGCCATCGGTGCGATATTCTCCGGACTGGCCGGCTACATCGGCATGCACATCTCGGTGCGCTCCAACGTGCGCACCGCGGAAGCCGCCAATGACGGACTCAATGCCGCCATGCAGATTGCTTTCCGCGGTGGCGCCATCACCGGCATGCTGGTGGTAGGCCTGGGCCTGCTCGGTGTTGCCGGTTTCTACGGTGCACTGGTTATGATGGGTGTTGAAGACCCCATTCACCCATTAGTCGGCCTGGCATTTGGCGGCTCACTGATTTCAATTTTCGCCCGACTCGGCGGCGGCATTTTCACCAAGGGTGCTGACGTCGGCGCCGATATCGTCGGCAAGGTGGAAGCCGGTATTCCCGAGGATGATCCGCGCAACCCTGCGGTCATCGCCGATAACGTCGGCGATAACGTTGGCGACTGCGCCGGTATGGCCGCCGACCTGTTCGAGACCTACGCCGTGACCGTGGTCGCCACCATGCTGCTGGGCAGCCTGATGCTAACGGATATTGCGGTACAGGCTGCTATTTATCCGCTGGTACTGGGTGGCGTATCCATTATCGCGTCAATCATCGGTACCTTCTTTGTCAATGTACGCGAGGGCGGGAAAATCATGAACGCCCTGTATCGTGGCCTGATGGTGGCCGGTGCGCTGGCGGCGATAGCCTTCTACTTCGTCACACAGCAGGTGATGGGCGACACCATCATGCTTGACGGTGGCAGCGTCTCTACCATGAACCTGTTTTACTGTGGTCTCATTGGTCTGGCGCTGACAGCTGCCATGGTAGTGATCACCGAGTACTACACTGCTACCGAGTTCTCGCCGGTTCGACACATCGCCGAGGCTTCCACCACCGGTGACGGCACCAACGTTATTGCCGGCCTGGGTGTATCGATGAAATCTACCGCCGCACCGGTACTCGCTGTATGCGCCTCCATCTGGGGCGCCCACGAGCTGGCGGGCCTGTACGGTATTGCCATCGCAGCCACTTCCATGCTGTCCATGACCGGCATCATCGTGGCACTGGATGCCTACGGACCGATTACCGATAACGCCGGCGGCATTGCCGAAATGGCTGAACTGGATGAAAAGGTCCGCAACATCACCGATCCTCTGGATGCTGTTGGCAACACCACCAAGGCAGTCACCAAAGGTTACGCCATCGGCTCCGCCGGCCTGGCAGCACTGGTACTGTTCGCTGACTACACCCACAGCCTGCAAGCCCGTGGTATGGATCTGTCGTTTGACCTGTCCAACCACATGGTCATTATCGGGCTGTTCATCGGTGGCCTGGTACCCTACCTGTTCGGCGCCATGGCGATGGAAGCTGTTGGACGTGCGGCCGGTGGCATCGTCAATGAAGTCCGTCGCCAGTTCAAGGAAATGCCCGGCATCATGGACCACAGCCAAAAGCCGGACTATTCCAAGGCGGTCGACATGCTGACACGCGCCGCCATCAAGGAAATGATCATCCCTTCCCTGCTACCGATCATGGTCCCGATACTCGTCGGCTTGCTGCTCGGCCCGCAGGCACTGGGCGGTGTTCTGCTCGGCACCATTGTCACCGGTCTGTTCGTCGCCATTTCCATGACCACCGGCGGTGGCGCCTGGGATAACGCCAAGAAGTATATCGAGGACGGCAACTTCGGTGGCAAGGGATCGGATGCCCATAAGGCAGCGGTTACCGGTGACACTGTAGGCGACCCCTACAAGGATACCGCCGGCCCGGCTATCAACCCGTTGATCAAGATCATCAACATTGTGGCGCTGATGATTGTGCCGCTACTTTGATCTGACCTTTTACAGGTCAAACCTTAAGGGGGCTGGTTTTTACCAGCCCCTTTTTTATGCTTGTTGTCAGACCCAAGCCACTTGCCGGGAGCGCGTATTTTAATTCCATCGATGCAGCCGAGCATCGCAGACGTTTTGCGATAGAGTGAGCGGTGTCTGAACGAATCGGAGATTCGTGAGTTTAGCGAACGCGCAAAACGTCGAGAAGCACAGGGAACCCGCGAAGCGGGCAAATCGCTGGAATTAAAATACGCGCTCCCGGCAAGCGGCGCACCAAACTCGAAAAGAGCAACGGCTGTCTCCCTATCCCCGGATCCAACCCTAAATTAGGAAAACCTAATGGAACCCCGCTATACTTGCCAATTGTATTGAATGCTTGACGGAAAACTGCCATGAACCTTGACCGCGTCTGTTCCGGTGAAAATTGCCCCAACGACATTAATGTCATTGTCGAAATTCCGGCCCATAGCGATCCGGTCAAGTACGAGGTCGACAAGGACACCGGCGCCATGTTTGTCGACCGATTCATGACCACTTCCATGCATTATCCTTGCAATTACGGCTATGTTCCCCACACGTTATCGAAGGATGGCGACCCGGTTGATGTTCTGGTTCTGACTCCATATCCGCTTATCAGTGGCTCGGTGGTGAATTGCCGCCCGGTGGGTGTACTGAAAATGACCGATGAATCCGGGGATGATGCCAAAATCCTGGCCGTGCCCGTCGACAAGCTCTGCAAGGAATATCGCCACGTTCAGGATTTCCGCAATCTGTCGTCGGCCACACTCGAACAGATCGCCCACTTCTTCGAACACTACAAAGACCTCGATGAAGGCAAATGGGTACGCGTAGAGGGCTGGTACGGTCTCGACGAAGCCAAGCAGGAGATTCTCGACAGCATCGAAATGTTCAGGAATGCGCCGGAGAAACCGAACTTCTAACGCCATGAAAGTCTGTATTGTCTCTGACAGCCACGATCACCGCCCCTTGCTGGAAGCAGCTGCCCGCAGCGCTAAAGCCGATGGAGCCGAAGCCATACTTCACTGCGGAGACGTCGTCGCGCCCAGCACCCTGAATGTACTGAAACCACTGGGGCTGCCTATCCATGTAATATACGGCAACAATGCCGGCGACCTGTACATGATGGCACGCATTGCCAGCCAGCCCGGTAACCAGATGACGTTCTATGGTCAGGATGCCGGCATTAACCTGGCCGGCCGGAAGATTTTTCTGGTGCATTACCCGCATTATGCCCACGCTATGGCCACCACCGGTGACTGGGATCTGGTGTGCTGCGGCCACGACCACGAAGCAAACGTTGAACTCATCGATAACATCAAAGGTGGCCACACCCACGTCGTCAACCCGGGTACTGTCGGCGGAGTCGCGGCACCAGCCACGTATGTAATGGGTGATCTTGAGACGATGAAGTTTGAAATACGCGCGGTGGAACTCAATGCCGCAACAGATTCAAGAGAAGCGTCTTAAACCGAATCACCCCTGCGTATTCTTTGCCACCCAGCGACTACCTTCCGCGAGCTGCTCTTTCTTCCAGAATGGCGCTTTGGACTTGAGCTCTTCCATCAACCAGCGACTGGCTTCAAACGCAGCGTTACGATGGGCAGACCAGGCGGCAACCAGCACAATGGGATCACCGGGCAGCAAGTTACCCACGCGGTGAACAATCAAACAGTCACTTAGCGACCAGCGTTCGCTAGCCTGCTGCGCGATTTTCTCCAGGTAGCGTTCTGTCATGCCGGGATAATGTTCCAGAAACATGCCACGCACCTCGTCGCCCTCATTGAAATCGCGCATGGTACCGACAAATGCCGCAGTTGCGCCGTATTCTCCGGGCTGTTTATGAGCCACTTGCTGATACTCGCTCAGATAACTCCAGGGTTCGAGCGCCTCGTCAATAACCGCCAGTTTCACCCGGCACCCCCGGTTACCGGTGGAAAGAAGGCTATTTCATCACCGTCGGCCAGTTCGCTGGAGAACGCCACGTACTCCATATTCCGAGCCGCCAGGATATTGTCAGACAAGACATTCCCGCCCGCAGCATGTGACCAGGCGTCAGCAACCGTAGCACCTGCAGAGAGCGATAATTCCTGCCCGGCGCATCCAATACGCTCACGCAGACTGGCGAAAAAAAGAACATGTACCTGCATAATCAAAGAACTGCATTGCGCGCTCAGGCGGAGCGACCTATAGTTGCCGTAACCACAAGTAAAGATTCCGGAAATTCTTGTTTCCAAGTGTATCATGCAAAATACAGGATAACTTCCGGGCAGTTTGTATGAGTGAACTTACACATTTCAATGCCGCTGGCGAAGCTCACATGGTCGACGTCGGCGAAAAACCAGCCAGCGCCCGACGCGCTGTGGCCGAAGGCCGGATCCTTGTGGAAGCCGAAACCCTGGCACTGATTCGCACCGGCGGGCACAAGAAAGGTGACGTGCTCGGTATCGCTCGAGTTGCAGGCATCATGGCCGCTAAGAAAACTGCCGATCTGGTGCCACTGTGCCACCCCCTCGCCCTGACGCGGGTAGATATCGATTTGACTACACTGACCGCTCCCCCGGCAGTCAACTGCGTAGTAACGGTGGAAACCCGGGGGCAGACCGGGGTAGAGATGGAGGCTTTAACAGCCGTTCAGATCACCCTGCTGACAATTTACGATATGTGCAAAGCAGTTGACCGTGGCATGACGATCGATCAGGTGCGACTGATCGAAAAACAGGGTGGCAAATCCGGCCACTGGCAACGCGCCACCTGACGTGCAGAGATGCTTAACTATATGATCCTACTGGTAGAAGATGACGACAATGATGCCGCGCTGATACTCAGGACGCTACAGCAACAGGTGCCGGCAAACAGTGTACGCCACGCACGTGATGGCGCCGAAGCCATTGAGCTGCTCAAACAATGGCACGGAGAACCGGTTCAGCTGATATTGCTGGATGTGAATCTGCCTGGATTGTCCGGGCTTGATGTATTACAGCACGTGCGAGCAACCCGCCAGACCAGCCACGTACCGGTTGTTATGCTTTCCGGCTCCGAAGACAGTAGCGATATTGCCCGCAGCTACGACCTGGGCGCCAACAGTTTACTGAGCAAATCCGATCACGGCACAAACTTTGCCGAAACTGTGAGCCAGATCGTGCCCTACTGGCTTCAACTTAACCATCCTTATATCCAGCCCGGGTCACGACACTAATGGCTACGCCGCTGCAGCTGTTAATGGTGGAAGACAGTGACGATGATGCCCAGCTCGTTCTGGTAAAGCTGCGCCGCGCCGGTTACAACATAGAATTTATCCGCGTCGACAATGAACCTGAGTTACGCGCAGCCCTGGACGCTAAAAACTGGCAAATCATTGTGTCCGATTATTCCATGCCAGGTTTCAGTGGATTGAAAGCACTTGAGATCCTGCGTGAACATGACCAGGACACCCCGTTCATCCTGGTATCCGGCACAGTCGGCGAAGAAATAGCCGTTGAAGCCATGCGCTACGGCGCTAACGACTACATCATGAAAGATAACCTGGCGCGTCTGGTACCGGCGATAGAACGCGAACTGCGCGAGTGCCGCGAACGCGTCGACCGGCGGCGCACCGAAGAAGCGCTCTACCAGGAACGTGAGCGGGCGTTAATCACCCTGCACTCGATCGGTGACGGCGTGATTACCACCGATGCCGAGGGTCGCGTCGATTACATGAACCCGGTTGCAGAACATGTCACCGGCTGGACTTACGGCGATGCACAGGGGTATCTGCTAACGGAAGTGCTGCCGCTGATCAACGAAGCGACGCGCCATCCTGTTGAAAGCCCGGCCGTAATCAGCCTGCGTACCGGCCGGGTGGTAACCCTCAACGAACAATGCATATTGGTCAATCGCAACGGCCAGGAATTCCACATCGAAGATTCGGCAGCGCCCATTTTCGACCGTGACAATCGCATCATAGGTACAGTGCTGGTATTTCACGACGTTACCCGCGAGCGCCGCATGGCCCACCAGATGACCTGGCAGGCCACTCATGACGGACTCACCGGACTGGCCAATCGCAACGAATTTACTGACCGACTGGCCAACATGCTTACCGGGATCGTCGCCGACCCGTCGCTGCAACACGCCTTGCTCTACCTCGACCTGGACCAGTTCAAAGTAATCAACGATACCTGCGGGCACGCGGCGGGTGATGAATTACTCAAACAGCTCAGCCGCACCCTGCGCGCCAATGTACCCACCAGCGCCTCACTGGCACGTCTTGGCGGAGACGAGTTCGGCATCCTGCTGGAGGCCGTTGATCTGAAAAAGGCGACTGAAATTGCCAACCAGTTACTCCAGTCCTTTGCCAACTTTACCTTCCAGTGGCAGGATCGCCGCTTCGATGTTGGCGTCAGCATCGGCATGATCCCCGTTAACCGTGATACTGAAAATGCATCCTTCGCACTGAGCGCGGCCGACGTCGCCTGTTACGTCGCCAAGGAATTGGGGCGTAACCGTGTACACATATACACGGAAGGTGATAGTGGCCTCGGTGAGCGCCATAATGAGATGCACTGGGTATCCCGCATCAAGGAAGCGCTGGAAGACAATCGATTCGTTTTGTACAAACAGGCGATAACCTCTCTCAACGAAAGCGAACTGACACCACACTACGAACTGCTGGTGCGAATGATCGATCATGACGGCAAGATTGTACCGCCAGTTGCCTTTATTCCGGCCGCAGAGCGCTACAACCTGATGAACTCCCTGGATCGCTGGGTTATCGATTCAGCCTTCAACTTCCTGCACGTTGCCCAGCAACGGGGGGATTTGGGCATTTATTCGATTAACCTGTCGGGCAACTCGCTCAATGATGATGACCTGCCCAATTACATCCAGGCCAAAATCAACGAGTATCAGGTGCAGGCTGGCCAGCTGTGCTTCGAAGTCACTGAAACGGCAGCCGTATTTAATCTCGAAAACACCAGCCGAATGATCAACTTACTGAAAAAGCTCGGCTGCCGATTTGCGCTTGACGACTTCGGCAGCGGCCTGAGTTCATTCGGCTATCTCAAAAATCTGCCGGTGGATTTCCTGAAAATCGATGGCAGCTTCGTCAAGGATATGAATACGGATCCGATGAACCGCGCAATCGTCGAGGCCATCCACCAGGTTGGCCATACCCTGAGTATTCGCACCATTGCCGAATTTGTTGAAAATCAAGCAATTGTCGACCAACTCAAGTCTATCGGCGTTGATTTCGCCCAGGGCTACCATTTCAGCAGGCCGGAACCGCTGCTGGGCAACGACAATATCGTACCGTTGCACCGGAAAGCGTAACTATTTTAATTCATTAAAATTCAATCATATATAATGTTTATTTGGCTTTAAGCCGACTGAAACTGGCCGACCTCACAGAGAATTACGTATACTTATAATATGCAATGGTTAAATCTTGTATCAGAGGACGCTGGCGTACAAAGCCTCAAGGCTGAGGCCCGCCAGCCGGCAACAACACGTGGGGTCAATGCAATAGCGCCCTACCCATCGGTGCACCCGGTCCAGATTGGTGAGGGCAGTAATGCCCGGCGGCAAAAACCCGTCCAGGACCGGCGCCACGGCGAGCGCCGCAAGGGCGCCGACCGGCGCCAACAACGGAACACGGTGCTGCTGGACACACGCAGCCAGCACGACCGACGCGAGATCGATAACCGCCGCCAGCCGCAAAGCGGCGATGCGGAGACCACACTCTCCCGTACGCGCATCAACCTGTATGCCTGACCGGCGTTTGCCGCCACTCCAAGCCGTTTCTACCGTACCTTCCCCCTGCGTGCGCAACTGCTGCCTCGACGATAACGACATTTGCCTGGGCTGTTTCCGAAGCCTGGAGGAAATTACCTCGTGGGGGCAGTCAGACGACACACAGCGGCACGCCATTGTCAGGCGCGCCAGGCAACGTCAGCGACAGCACGACTGAAAAACGGACAACCATGACCAATACCTCACTGAACCAGAATCTGATCGACTTTATACAGGCATCACCCACCCCGTTTCATGCCACTGCCACGCTCAGGCAGCTGCTGGAAAAAGCCGGTTACACAGCCCTCGACGAAGCCGATCGCTGGCAACTGCAAGCGGGTGGACGCTACCTGGTGACACGCAATGATTCCTCGCTGATTGCTTTCTGCCTGGAAGACAACGATATCGCCGACAGTGGTCTGCGCATGGTAGGTGCTCACACTGATAGCCCGTGCCTGCATATCAAACCGGAACCCGACCTGGTCAACCAGAGCTATTACCAGCTGGGCGTGGAAGTCTATGGTGGCGTACTGTTATACCCGTGGTTTGACCGTGACTTGTCGATCGCCGGGCGTATAAGCTATCGCAACCGGCAACAACGCCTTGGCAATACGTTAATCGACTTCAACGAACCGGTTGCCGTAATTCCCAGCCTTGCCATACACCTCGACCGCGATTCCGCGTTGACACCAACGTTTAACGCCCAGAAACACCTGCCTCCCCTGCTTATGCAGATGGGCGACCAGCCCGAAGTCAGCTTCCGCGAACTATTGCGGGAACTCGCGCGGGCACAACACCCGGAACTCAACATCGAGGCTGTCCTGGATTTTGAGCTGTCGCTGTACGACCACCAGCCCGGCAGCCTTGTCGGTCTGCAGCAGGACTTTATCACCAGCGCCAGACTCGACAACCTGCTCAGCTGCTATATTGGCGCACGTGCACTTATCGATAGTGAAGGCAATACCAACCGCTTGCTGATATGCAGTGATCACGAAGAGGTTGGCAGCGCATCAAGCTGTGGCGCCGATGGCACATTCCTCAAGTCGGTACTGGAACGCCTGTGTACGGGTCCGCAGGAACTGGCACGCTGCATCAACCGTTCCTGGCTGATATCCGCTGACAACGCACATGGCATACACCCGAATTACGCTGACCGGCACGACGCCAATCACGGGCCGCTGCTGAATCAGGGCCCGGTGATCAAAATCAATGCCAACCAGCGCTACGCAAGTAATAGCGAAACCGCCGGGTTGTTCCGGCTGCTGTGTGAACAAGCCGGGGTACCGGTGCAATCATTTGTTGTGCGCAGCGATATGGCCTGCGGCAGCACCATTGGACCGATCACCGCCAGCGCCATTGGTGTGCGCACACTGGATATTGGTGTCCCCACCTTTGGCATGCACTCGATTCGCGAAACAGCAGGTGCACGTGATACCGATTATCTGCACCGGGCACTACTCGCTTTCCTCGCCTACGATAACTAGGCACTCTACAGACCCGAAGAGTAAACTCAATAACGAGGCCCGTGAAACACACTGACGAACAGTCAGATTTAAGGTAAATTCCTACCAGTACACTTGCAAGCCACAGCAGTAGTTACAGGAGCAGTGATGACCAAAAAAAAACGCGCACTGGTTGTCGACGACTCCAAGTCAGCCCGCCTGGTGCTGGGGCGCATGCTTGAAAAACACGAGCTGCTGGTGGATACAGTAGAGTCCGCCAGCGCGGCACTGGATTTCCTGATCCACAATCGGCCAGATGTCATTTTCATGGATCACATGATGCCCGGCATGGACGGCTTCGAAGCCATCAAGGCGATTAAGAACAACCCCGATACAGCCACCATCCCGGTAATGATGTACACGTCAAAGGGCGGCGATCTGTATGTCGGACAGGCACGTGCCCTGGGTGCTGTCGGAGTGCTGCCGAAAACCGTGGCCCCGGTTGAACTGTTTGAGTCGCTGAAAAAAATCGGCCTGGTGGCAGAACGCCGTAACGATGAGCGCCGCCAGAAAAACCAGGCACGCAGCAACGGCGATGAAAGCGCTTCCGAGCGCGCCGAGGATATTGCCCGCCGGCAACCCATAGCTCCCCCACCGCCTCCGGTAACTGCGTTTGTAGAGCCGGGCATGCACTCACCTGCTCACACCGCTAGCCGCGAACTGGATCAGCAGCTTCGCAGTTTACTCGAAGAACAACGCGTTGAGATCCGCAAGGACGTTCTGCTCAGCATGGAGAATGTGGCCCGTAACACAGCCGGCAAACTGAACAGGGAACTGGATGAGAAACTCGCCGGTACACAGGTATCCGACGAGCAGACGGCAACATCCAACCCGTCAAACCTCCCGGTCATTTTAATGGCCCTGCTGCTACTGCTTTCCCTGGGCTGGAACTATTCGATCCATAACACACAGTCACAGACTGAGATCGAAGCGCTCGGGGCGGCGGACTCAGAAGATGCCAGCAGCGAGTCAGCCCGGAACACCATTACCGAATTGCAGTCGCTACAGGACGAAACCCGGGCAGAACTCCGCTCCAGCTGGGAGACAACTGCCTGGGCAATGAACCAGGAACTCGGTTATCCCAACGATGAAATCGCCCTGGATGGCAGCCGTGCCACCACCATCGAATCGTTACTGACCCGGTTAAGTGAAGCCGGCTTCAAGGGCGTGGTAACGCTGCAAACACATGCTGGCGAATTTTGCCTGGCGGGTAGCCAGGAAGAAGGCTTTCAGCTGCCAGTGCCCGACACCAGCGCCGAAGAATGTGATTTCATCGGCAACCCGGTGCAAGCTGCCGATACACCCGCCGCCCATCAGTCACTGCGTTTTGCAAATTTCCTGGCCAGCACACCGCTACTGTCTGACGACACCATTAGCCTGGAAGTCGTAACCTTGCCACGAGATGAACACCTGATGCCGTACCCGGAAAAAGCCAGCGCCACCGCACAAAGCTGGAACGATGCCGCGCTGGCAAATAACCGGATCCTGATTAAACTGTCACCGCGCTAGCCCGCGCGCCTGATCAGGCCTTCTTGTAAATTTCGCTCCCACCCTTGACGAACTCCACAGCTTTTTCAGTCATGCCCTGCTGAAGCGCATCCTGCTCTGACATGCCCTTCTGCCGCGCATACTCACGCACGTCCTGGGTAATTTTCATGGAACAGAAATGCGGACCACACATGGAACAGAAATGTGCAACCTTGGCTGAGTCCTTGGGCAAGGTCTCATCGTGATACTCACGCGCACGCTCGGGATCCAGCCCGAGGTTGAACTGGTCTTCCCAACGAAACTCAAAACGCGCTTTTGACATGGCATTGTCACGCACTTGCGCACCGGGATGCCCCTTGGCGAGGTCGGCAGCATGGGCAGCAATCTTGTAAGTGATAATGCCTACCCGCACGTCTTCCTTGTTGGGCAGACCGAGATGCTCCTTCGGGGTAACGTAACAAAGCATGGCAGTACCGTACCAGCCAATCTGGGCCGCCCCGATGGCTGATGTGATGTGATCATAGCCTGGCGCAATATCGGTGGTCAGCGGACCAAGCGTGTAGAACGGTGCTTCGTAACAATCACGCAGTTCCTTATCCATATTCTCCTTGATGAGCTGCATAGGCACATGACCCGGGCCTTCGATCATTACCTGCACATCGTGATCCCAGGCAATTCTGGTCAACTCACCCAGGGTTTCCAGCTCGCCGAACTGGGCATCATCATTGGCATCCGCGAGCGAACCCGGGCGCAAACCATCACCCAGGGAGAACGACACATCGTAGGCCTTCATGATTTCACAGATCTCTTCGAAGTGCGTATAGAGGAAGCTCTCCTGGTGATGGGCAAGACACCACTTCGCCATGATGGAACCACCACGCGATACAATACCGGTGACACGATCTGCCGTCAGCGGCACATACTGCAGACGTACACCGGCATGGATAGTGAAGTAATCAACGCCCTGCTCGGCCTGCTCAATCAACGTGTCGCGGAACAACTCCCAGGTCAGGTCTTCGGCCTTACCGTCGACTTTTTCCAGCGCCTGGTAGATGGGCACCGTGCCTACAGGCACCGGTGAGTTGCGCAGAATCCATTCGCGGGTTTCGTGAATATTCTTGCCGGTCGACAAATCCATGACCGTGTCGCCACCCCAACGCGTTGACCAGACCATTTTTTCCACTTCTTCAGCAATGGAAGAGGTTACTGCGGAGTTGCCAATATTAGTATTGACCTTGACCAGGAAGTTGCGGCCGATAATCATCGGCTCCAGTTCCGGGTGGTTAATATTGGCCGGAATAATGGCACGACCCCGGGCGATCTCGTCACGTACAAATTCCGCCGTAACCTTGTCCGGCAGCGCTGCACCGAAACTCTGCCCTCTGTGCTGACGAAGCAAGCCACTGCCTTTCAGCTGTTCGAGGCGCAGGTTCTCGCGAATCGCCACGTACTCCATTTCCGGCGTAACAATACCCTTGCGCGCATAGTGCATCTGGCTGACATTGGCGCCCGCTTTGGCGCGGCGCGGTCTGCGGATATGCTCGAAGCGCAGTTGCGCCAGCCTGGCATTTTCAGCACGCTCCTTGCCAAACTCGGAGCTGGGCCCATCCAGCCACTCGCTATCACTGCGCTCTTCGATCCAGGCACTACGCAGATCCGGCAAGCCCTTGAGCAGGTCGATCGTTACCTCCGGATCCGTATACGGACCAGAGGTATCATAGACAGTAATTGGCGGATTGTTTTCGGCACCAAAACTGGCAGCTGTCTCGTCCTGCTGAATTTCACGCATGCCGACACGCAAATCAGGACGCGAGCCTTCCACATAAATTTTTCTCGAGCCCGAAAACGGCTGAGTCACTTCTGCAGAAAGTTCTGTGGTCTTGCGAACGAATTCTTCGGGGATGGCGCTCATAGTGCTTTCCCTCTCTAGTCGAGGTTACGTGCAGGGGAAGGCTGGCGCAGATTTCAGCTTCCCTGCGCTGGTATTAACCGGATCAGGTTCAAAGGGTTTGTCTCAGCCCGCTTGTAAACAAGGAGCACCCCTAGCTGCGGCCAATAACGGTATCGAAAGGATTGATCCAATGCAAGCGGATGCGTCTTGCCTGCCCCGGTCAAAGACCGTACCCTTTGGACAAATTTGCGCCGGAATAACCACAATGAGCTCAATGAATATAGAACAAGCCCGCTTCAACATGATTGAACAGCAAATCCGCCCCTGGGATGTACTCGACGACCGCGTGCTGAACGTGCTGTCCAGCATGCCCCGCGAAGAATTTGTGCCCGGGCAGTATGCCTCCATGGCATTCTCGGATTTCAGCATCCCGCTCGCAAACGGGCAATTCATGATGGCACCCAAGCTGGAAGGCAGGCTGCTGCAGAGCCTGTCCATTGAAGAAGGTGACAGCGTGCTGGAAATCGGCACGGGTAGCGCCTACCTGACAGCCTGCCTGGCACGCCTGGGCAACAGCGTCCACTCGGTTGACCTGTACACCGATTTCACCGATCAGGCGCGCACCGTACTGGACAAACATGGCATCAACAATGTCACACTGGAAACAGCCGATGCCGCTGCCGGCCTGCAGACTGAAAAGCGTTTCGACGTTATCGCCATTACCGGTTCCCTGCCGGTACTGCACCGGAAATTCCATGCCCTGCTGAACCCCGGTGGCCGCATGTTTGTCATAGTCGGCAAACCACCGATAATGGAGGCCCTGCTGATTACCCGCGTCGGCGAACAGGAATGGAACCAGGAAAGCCTGTTCGAGACGTCTATCCCGGCACTGGAAAATGCACAGCAACCCGAAAGCTTCAAATTCTGAAACCATGCGCGAGTTTTCTGCGACCGAGCTGCACGGCTATCTGGATACAGTGGCAGAGCAGCCACTGTTACTGGACGTACGTGAGCCCTGGGAGTTCGACAAGGCAAGTATCGATGGATCGATACTGATACCGATGCGTTCTGTTCCTCACCAGTTGCAGGAACTGGAACTCGGACAGGGAAACCATTGTTATTTGCCACCATGGTATACGCAGCCGCATGGTATGCCAGTTCCTTGAAAGCCAGGGATTTTCAAACGTAGTCAATTTACGCGGTGGTGTCGCAGCCTGGGCTGCTGACGTCGACCGGCAAATGCCAACCTACTGAGAATTACATGTTGCTGAAACGCTTGATCCTCATCAGCCTTCTCCTGTGTGGTTCTGCCAATGGCGCAGACCTTATGGAAGTCTACCGGGAGGCGGCACGCACCAACCCGGAACTGGCAGCGGCGCGCTCCAGTCTGGAAGCGGTACGCGAACAGCGCCCCCAGGCTATGGCGCAATTGTTGCCCAATATCGGCGCCAGCGGCGCCATAGATCGCAATCGTCGTAAGGACACGGATCCCTCGGCACCTGCTGATTACAGTACCGACAAGGTCGTCAGCCTCAATCTGACTCAGCCGGTATTCCGTTATGACCGCTGGATCGTACTCGGTCAATCTGATAGCGAAATTGCCCGTGCAGAGGCCGACTATGTCGCTGCGCAGCAGGAACTGATGATACTGGTCACAGAGCGTTATTTTCAGGTACTCGACGCGCAGGACAATCTCGAGTTTGCCGAGGCCGAAAAAAAATCCATCGGCCGTCAACTGGATCAGGCCACTCAGCGTTTTGAGGTAGGCCTGATTGCTATCACCGACGTCAAAGCCGCACAGGCACGTTACGATCTGTCAGTCAGCCTGGAAATACAGGCTATCAGCAACCTCGTAGAAGCCAAGGATTCCCTGCTCGAAGTAGTCGGCACCTACTATGATCGCGTCAACCTGTTGAAGCCCGACCTCGAGCTCAGCAACCCCGAACCGGATTCTCCCGACGCCTGGATCGAACAAGCCAAGCAACACAATCTGAGTATCCTTGCAGCCCGGGCCACTACCGAAACCGCAAAGCAGGAGATCCAGCTCCAGCGCGCCGGTCACCTGCCGACAGTGGATTTCAACGCCAGCGCCGGTTACGTCGACAGAAATTTTGGTGGAGAAGTACAGCAGAAGCGTCAGGATAGCCAAATCGGGCTACAGCTGAACATTCCCCTTTACCAGGGCGGCGCCGTCAACTCGCGCACCCGCCAGGCACGCAGCCGTTTTCAGGAATCCACCGACCGGCTACAGCAGGAAGTCCGCGCGGTCGAGCTGGAAACACGTAACGCGTTCCGGGGCGTCAAAACCGATATCGCCCAGGTCAGAGCTCTGGGGCGCTCACTTGAGTCCACCGCGGTTGCCGTTGAGGCTGAAGAAGCCGGCTTCGAGGTTGGCACCCGCACCATTGTCGATGTACTCGATGCCCAGCGTGAATATTTCCTTGCCCGCCTGAATCATGCACGCGCACGCTATCTCTATGTAGTCGACCAGCTGCGTTTGAAAAAGGCTTCCGGCATCCTTACCGAAGATGACCTGGAAGAACTGAACCAGGCACTGGTACCGCCGACACCGAAAAACCTGCCATCGCCAAATTCATGAGTGATTCACTGATACCGGAAATACCCGATTTCAACGACCCGTTCGGTGTATTGCGCGCCTGTCATGAACGCATGCTTGCCCAGTGCGATACGCTGGAAAAATTGCCGGCACACATTGCCGAAAACGGTGTCGATGCTGAAGCCCGCAGTGCCATCAGCAACGCGGTAAAATATTTCTCCAGGAGCGCTGTCCACCATCACCAGGACGAGGAAGAAGACCTGTTCCCCCTTCTCCAGCACCAGTCGCTCAAGCTCGCCGACATGATTTTTCGCCTGAAACAGGAACATGAACAGTTGGCAGTGCTCTGGGAATCACTGGCCACAGCTTTCAAGAAGCCCGGTGACCTCGCAGAGAACCCCGGGTTTCCCGCGCAATTGCAACAGTTCTGCGACCTCTACCGGGCCCATATCAAATTCGAAAACGAGGATGTACTGGCCATGGCGCAACACATCATCAGCCAGCGACAACTCGAAGAGATGGGCGATGCCATGGCACGGCGACGGGGACTGCGGCGCAGCTAGTCTCTATTCCAGTACTCCGCCGAGCAATTGCATCAGCTGCACCAGCGCACTGCCCCCCTCCCGAACAACTCCCTGACCGGCTTCAACGAACTGTCTGTTTTTCTCAGGCTCGCTCAGCAGCCCTTGCAGACTGGCGAAAAGCTCATCACCTGTTGCCACGATATGCGCGGCACCGACTTCCAGCAGTTGATCATAGAGTGCCTGGCAATTACCGATACCTGACCCGGTGATTAATGGTGCTCCAGCGAGTATGGCCTCTACCGGGTTGTGCCCTCCATGATCCACCAGGCTGCCACCGATAAAGGCCGCTTCGGCAATGCCATAGCAATAGACGAGCAGTCCCAGCTGATCCACAATCAATACCTGCGCCTCGCGCTCTAACGAGTCCACTTCACTATAGATTTTGAAGCTAACACCCTTTGACTGGCACATGCTGGCAACGTCACTGCTACGCTCCGGATGTCTCGGCACCAGAATCAATAATGCATCCGAAACGTGCTTCAGTAACCGCGCATGCACATCCAGCGCTATTACTTCTTCGCCATCATGCGTACTACCGGCCACCCATATTGGCCGGCCTGATTTTAACCTGGCGCGGAGGCTGTCAGTGCAAGCATGGAAGTCGACCGGAAGCCCCGCATCCAGTTTAAGATTGCCTGCGACACTGACTTTATCGGCAGGCATGCCCAGGTCGAGAAAACGGTCCCGGTCGTATTGAGTCTGCGCTGCAACATGGGTGATGCTGCCTAACGCTGTGCGCATCAAGCTTTTCAGTCTCTTGTAACCCCGGTATGAGCTGTCCGATAAGCGCGCATTGACAAGATAGAGCGGCACGGCCTGCGATCGCACAGCAGCATACAGATTCGGCCATATTTCCACTTCCATGATGATACACAACGCCGGTTTGAGCGCTGCCAGGAAGCGCTGAGTAGCAGCGGGCAAATCGTATGGAAGATAACAGCAGCTGATGTCCTCCCCATACAACTTCTCAGCCGTTAGTCGACCCGTTGGTGTTGTCGTGGTGACTACAAGAGGGTAATCAGGGTAGCGCTTCCGCAACGCACGGATCAGTGGTGCGGCAGCACGCATTTCACCAACCGATACAGCATGCACCCAGATCGCACCGCACAACCCGCCATCCAGGTAACCAAGCCGTTCGCGCCAGTGATCGCGATACCCCGGAGATCGCCGGCCTTTTAACCAGAGCCGCAGAAACACCCATGGCAAGGCCGTATAGAGCAGAAAAGAGTAGAGATAACGCACGCAAGTCTTCATTGGCAACCAGCCGAGATCATAACATCGCATCTCTTTGGTACAATGCGCAGGTGCAAACCGAGACCCGACTCTGGCAACCCAGATTCCTGCTGCCACGCTTCTGGCCAACATGGCTGATGTTTTTCAGCCTGTGGCTGGTAACGCGCCTGCCCTTCAGGCTGCAGATGAATACTGGCAGCCTGATTGGCTGGCTTGCCTGGCGCTTTGCCAAACGACGGCGTCTGATTGCAGAAACCAATATCCGGCTGTGTTTCCCGCAACTGGGCACAGCACAGCAGACCACATTACTGAAGGCACATTTTTTATCACTGGGCCAGGGCATAGTGGAAACCGCACTGTGCTGGTGGGGACGCGAAAAACAGTTACGCCAACGCTTTGTGCTGGTCGGCGACGACCACCTGCGTACCGCACTGGACAAAGGCAAGGGCGTCATACTGCTGAGCGCACACTTCACCACACTGGAACTTGGCGGGCGCCTGCTCGCCATGCAGTATCCATTTCATGTGCTGTACCGCCAACACAAAAACCCGCTGTTTGAAACCGTCATGCACCGCGCACGCCAGCGGCGCTTTGAAAAAGCCATTCCACGTGATGATACGCGCGCACTGCTAGCCAGCCTGAAATCCAATCATGCCGTCTGGTACGCGCCCGATCAGAATCACGGTGGCGAACAGTCAGTCTTTGTGCCATTTTTTGGCATCAGCGCTTCAACACTATCGACTACGTCTCGTCTTGCAGCCATCAGCGGAGCTGCCGTCGTGCCCTTTTTCCAGAGTCGCCTGCCCGACAACGAGGGATATCTATTGACGCTGTGCCCCGCACTGGCTGACTTTCCGGGCGACGACCTGCAAGCCGACGCAACCCGCATCAATCAGCTGATTGAAAACGTTATAAGAGAAATGCCGGAACAGTACCTGTGGGTGCACCGCCGCTTCAAAACCCGGCCACCGGGAGAGTCATACCCGTATCCGACGCAATAACCGGCTCAGAGCTGAAGGCGTCTTGCAAGTTGCCTGGCCAACCCATCCAATGGCGATTCTGTCAGCGGGCTACAAGCTTGCTCCGTCAACTGACCGGGCCTTTCCAACAGGGATGAAACACTATATCGACAAATCCAGCGTTGATCAGCGAAACGCTTCACCATTGCTTCATAACGCTGTGTCGAGGCGACCGATGCCGGCCTCAGACTGATGACCGGGCGCTGTGAATAGATTGCCTCGGCAAGCATGGTCATGCTGTCTTCTGTCACGAAAACCTGTTCGGCAGCGCCCAGGTATGCGCCGATCTCTACCTGTTTCCCTGATTCGTACCAGGCACTGCCAGCAACCAGCGCACTGTCCACCGTGGACTCGATTATGCGCTGTGCTTCGTTACCGGTTCGTCGCGAACCCAACAGCAGCCAACGTATTTGATAGCGCTCCGCCAATACATTGAGCAATTGACCAAGTTGTTTCCAGTCCTGCGCACTATATTGATAACCGGCACCATCACCCCCGATCAGCAGGGTGTAAAGCCGCTCGCGGGGCAACCGCAAATTCTGCCTGAGCTGCTCACCTTGCTGGTCAAGCGTTATGTCGTCTACAGCGCTGGGCGGGAGATCCAGCACCAGGTTGGCCGCACTCGGTGGGTCGACGGGCTCCAGCGTCAACACCACTGTAAAGAGCTGCGGGGAAAGGCGACGCAGCGAGCCGGCAAAAATAGTCGGCACGTTCATGTCCCTGCCCAGCCAGGCGTTGGCAAACGATGTCTTGCCGCCGGCAGACACAATCAAGTCGCAACGCCGCGCAGGCAGATCGGGCATGACATAGAACAGCCTCATCCAGCTGGACGCAGGCAACCTGGAAAACCTGTTCAAAAAGAAGCGCAGCAGATTGCGCATAAGCCCGAAACGCAACTGCACGGTAAACCAGTGCGCTTCGACCGGTCTGACACGTTTTAAAGCAGCGATCACGCCGCGGGATAGATTGTAGTGCCCGGGCTGACCATCGGAAAGCACCCATACACGCAGTGGAGAGTCAGGCACGGCGCTGATTACTTCCAGCCTCTGCGACCACTGCGCATGCGCACAAGGAACGCCAGCCAGTCATCTTTTCCGCTTATTTTTACGCGCTTCAGCTCCAGTCTGTTGGCGTCGCGCAATGACTCGATACCTTCTTCGGCAGTCACTGCACTCTGATATCCAGCCTGTTCAACCAGGGTGACCTGCTCTGCACGTATATAGCCCAAAGGGAAATGCAAATGACTTAACATCAACGTTAAATCGTTTTTCCAGACTGCGCTTCGATGCCTGCAACTCATATAGCGCTTCATCACGGGAAAGCGTTGGAAAATTAGCGTGCGTCATACTGTGGGAACCGAGTTCGATACAGCCGGACTCAAGCAATGCCCCCACCTGTTCATCACTAAGTTTTACCTCTTTTGCAAGCTCACCATCATCGTGATGCGCTTTTCGCGCTACCGACCAGTCACGATCGAATCGATCCACCACCAGATACAACGTTGCCTTAGCGGCGTACTTTTTCAACAGCGGCAACGCCTGCAACAGATTATCTGCGTAGCCGTCATCAAAAGTTATGGCAAATGCCTTGTTTGGGAGACGGTCGCCGGCTGCAAACAGTTCGCTAACGGTAAAACTGTGCCAGCCGTGCCGCTTGAACCAGCGTAACTGACGCTCGAACATGTGCGGAGATACACGCAGTCCATTAAACCGCAAACCAGGTCGTGGCTCGCTTACCATGTGATACATGAGAATACGCGGGCTACCCGAATCGACCGCCGGTCGCCACCAGGCGTAGCGTAACGAAAACCAGACCAGCACACACCCGGCTACCAGGGCCGCCAGTATCATGCGTCCACCAGACTCCGGTAAAGGTCGAGTGTGCTGTCGATCATATCCTGAACAGTAGTAAAGCGTTGCGGCGCAACTTCTACCGTGTGTTCGAGCAACTCACGGGTTACAGATTCCAGCGCATCCAGATCGCCAACCGCTACACGCCCTGATGGATAGGCCGCATGCAAAGTCTCACCAACACCACCATGGTCATAGCCGACAACCGGAACACCGAGACTGAGCGCCTCGCGCACCGTTCTTCCAAATGACTCAGGTTTATTTGACAGCGAAAACACCAGGTTCGACATAGCCAGAACATCGCGAACATCCATGCGATGTCCGGTGAACGTTATCGCACCCCCAAGACCCAAACGCTGTACCGCTTGCCGGACTTCACGGGCATATTTACTGTGTGCAGGATCTTCGGCACCGACGATCAGACCGTAAACCGGCAGCCCTGCCTTCAGCAGGCGCGACAACAACTGTAGAAAATCCAGGTGACCCTTGAGACGGGTAATGCGCCCGGGCAGGGTCAGCACCTGACGTTCCAGTAAAAACGGGAAATCATGGTACCAGCGTGCCATCCATGAGTCAGCGGGGCGGTAGCCATAGGCGAAGGTTTTAGGATCGATGCCGCGTTCAATAACCCGTATACGGGCAGCATCAACTGCCGGGTAGTTGCTGGTCACATAGTCGCGCGCTGCCCCGGAAACAGCGATAACCGCCTCACCGCGCGTCATAATACGGCTGTAACGGCTGACCGAGTACAACCCGTGCACCGTCGTAACAAAACGTGGCCGCGTTTGGGCCGGAAACCCTTTCCAGGCCAGGTAGGCAATCCACGCAGGCAGGCGCGAACGCGCGTGCAGGATGTCGACCCGCTCATCAAGAATCAGTTTCTGCAGACGCTTCACAAGACGCAGCGTCCACAGCGACTTCCTGCCAATTGGCCACTCGATGTGTTCGCTGCCCTGTCCTGTCAACCGACTGACCAGCTGGCCACCAGCCGATATCACCAGCGAACGGTGACCCGCCTTTACCAAACCGGCACCGAGTTCCAGTGTGCCGCGCTCAACGCCACCGGACTCCAGCGCCGGCAATAGCTGCAAAACAGTTAGTGAGCGTTTAGCCATTGTTCATTTATCCACTGTGCACATCGATCAGCTTCGTTCAGCACTTGCCCCGGGCCTGCAGAAAGTTGCAGTTGCCCCGGCGCACCTATCCAGCCGTCACTAATCAGCAGGTCAACACCCCGGGTAACTCTGCTGGAACGTTGACGACGCACCTCCAGCAAACCTACGCGCGCGCCTGAACTCAATGCCTCGTAGATCATCGAGACACTATCCTCGCTGACCCAGACTTCACCCGCTTCAGCCATGCGTTCCGCCAGCCAGCCGGATGGTGTCTGCGCGAAGGGCAAAAACTCCATACCTGGCAATTCATCGGCCAGCCGGCCAAGCAGCGCCACCGGTGTACGTCGTGAGCTGGTTAACCACCAGCGGCGTTTTGGCCGCATACGAATCAATTGCTCCAACTGCTGCAATAGCGTGTCGTCATCCCAGTGGTAGTGACGTGAAGGACCGCCGATCACGACCAGACCCACATCGCTGCCATGCGCCCCGCCCGGTCGCATAGTATTCAATACGCCCCTGGTGATGAGCTGGTTACTCATCGGTTCAACACCGTCGTGTTCCGGCACAATACACAGGTCAAACCAGGCTCGTGGCAGGCTGGGCTTCATTAACACCACACAGCGGCCACCGAAGCGACGGCGCGCTGCGAGCAAATGAAAGTGTGAAGCGTGTCCGGCACCCAGCAGCAAATCAGGCGGCGGCAGTCCCTCGCCGGGCGGATAGCGCCTGGACAACCACCACCAGCCAGGCCGCCCCGGGGCGGTGATATCCAGCTGGTATTCTGCAACGGTACGCCGCTCCCGCAAGGCGCTCACCAACCCCAGGCTCTGATGATCGTGACCGGGCTTGCCGTCACTGAATCGCCATATGACGGTCTCTTTCAACTGCCCGGAGTCAATCGCCCTTCAATATGTAGTCAGCACCGCAATAAGGACACTTCGCCTTGCCGGTATCCTCAATGGGCAGATACACGCGCGGGTGCGAGTTCCACAGGCTCATACTGTCCATCGGACAATGCAACGGCAGATCGGCACGCGTCACTTCATATCTGTTTTCGGCATTTGCCTGGATGTACTTGCTGCCGCCGGCATCGGCGGCCGTATTTGGACTCGGCACAACGGGTTCCTCCTGAAATTACTCCACCAACGTCAGCCACTCGGGGTAGTCTTCGCGACGCCCGTGAACCTGATCAAAATACTGGGTCTGCAACTTTTCCGTGATCGGGCCACGTGTTCCGCTACCAATCGCGCGATTATCAACTTCACGAATCGGCGTCACTTCGGCCGCCGTTCCGGTAAAGAACGCTTCATCGGCAATATACACTTCGTCGCGTGTAATTCGCTTTTCACGAATCTCGAGGCCTTCGTCCATGGCCAGCGTGATGAGGGTGTCACGCGTAATTCCTTCCAGCGCCGATGTCAGATCCGGTGTGTAGAGCACACCGTCACGGATAATAAAAATATTCTCGCCGCTGCCCTCGGCCACATAGCCTTCATTATCCAGCAGCATCGCCTCATCGTAACCGCAATCCAGCGCCTCCTGAAGGGCCAGCATGGAATTCATATAATTACCGTTCGCCTTGGCCTTGCACATGGTGATGTTAACGTGATGGCGGGTATATGACGATGTACGAATACGTATGCCCTTTTCCAGATTTTCCTTACCGAGATAAGCACCCCACTCCCAGGCAGCGACAATGACATGCACCTTGAGGTTATCCGCACGTATGCCCATACCTTCAGAGCCGTAAAAACACATCGGGCGCAGGTAGGCCGACTCCAGCTTGTTCTGGCGCACTACATCGATTTGCGCCTGGTTTAACGTGTCCTTGTCAAAAGGTATTTTCATCTGCAGGATATGCGCAGACCGGAACAGGCGATCAGTATGTTCCTTGAGGCGAAAGATAGCCGTACCCTGTTCCGCATCATAGGCGCGCACACCCTCGAACACGCCCATACCATAGTGCAGCGTATGGGTAAGTACGTGGGTAGTGGCTTCCCGCCAGGGTACCATTTCACCGTCATACCAGATGACACCGTCACGATCGGCCATCGACATTATTCAATCTCCTGAATTTAAAAATTTTCAGCTTTCCATCAACTGCTTCCAGATCGCTGCAACATCACGACGTTCGCTGTGCAGTATTTCCGGATCGACCACTGTCGAAGCTTCGGCCAGCGTCAAGCGGTGGCCGAGTGCCCGATACTGGCGGTAAGCCTCGATAAGCGTCTGGGCATAAGCTGACTTCAGCAGGCCTTCGTTAGCCAGCGCTTTCAGCAGGTGGATAGTTCCCGAATGCTGCAGTAACTGCGGGTGGTCACTGCACCAGCGCAGAACGAGAAATTGAACCATAAATTCGATATCAACGATACCTCCGCGGTCCTGCTTGAGGTGAAATTCTCCGCTGCGACCGCCGCCCAGCTCGCGTCGCATCCGCTCACGCATGTCGATCACCTCGCTACGCAGGTTTTCAAGTTTGCAATCGCCAGCCAGGACTTCGGCGCGAATTTTGTTGAAGCGCCGCCCCAGGGCCGCATCTCCAGCCACCGGTCGGGCACGTACCAGTGCCTGGTGCTCCCAGACCCAGGCCTCATTGAGCTGGTAATCCCTGAACGCATCGATAGAGCTGACCAGCATGCCGGAATTGCCTGAAGGCCGTAGCCGCATATCGACTTCATACAGGCTGCCGGCAGCAGTGAAGGCTTCCAGCATATGAATAATGCGCTGACCCAGACGGGTAAAAAACACTGAATTATCGACAGATTTTCGTCCTGACGTGCGCTGTTCGCTGCCTTCACTGTCGTGTAGAAAAACCAGATCCAGATCCGACCCGTAACCCAGCTCGAAACCGCCAAGCTTGCCATAACCGATAATACTAAAGGACACCGGGCGCCATTTGCCCCGCCGCTTGCACTTGCAGCGCGGCTCACCATGACGCTTCAGCATAACGTCCCAGGCGATGGCCAGCACCTGCTCCAGCACAGCTTCAGCAATCGCTGTCAGCTCATCGCTAACAAGCATAACCTGCAGCGCGCCGGCAATATCCGCTGCTGCGACACGC
This sequence comes from uncultured Gammaproteobacteria bacterium, assembly GCA_963752745.1. Lineage (GTDB taxonomy): Bacteria > Pseudomonadota > Gammaproteobacteria > DSM-19610 > DSM-19610 > Thiogranum. The sequence goes on along the minus strand of CAVWAK010000028.1, from coordinate 19,700 downwards.
AACACCATGGCGTGACGGAACTGACGCAACCGATCCATCTGCGCCTCGAGATCGTCCGCAGGAACACCATCCAGACGCTGGCTCAACGCCGTTTGCAACTCCTGGCTGCTCAACGGCGCGTACAGGCTGCGCGGATCCAGCAGCTGGTCGAGCAACATGGGGAACTGGGCAATTTGCTCGGCCACCCAGGCACTGGCGGCGCACAGCTTGACCAGTTGCGACAACGCCAACGGGTTTTCCTGCAAAAGTGCCAGGTACGTGGTTCGCCCGGCGATTTGCTCAAGAATTTTCACCAGTCGGGCCAGCACATCTGCGGCGTGCGGCTGGCTGGCAACCACACCCAGCAACATGGGTACCAAAGCATCAAAGCGGATTCTGCCCTGCTCTCCCAGGTAGCGGGGTGCAGTACCCGTACGCAGCTGCTCTATCCAGCGCAGCGCTTCTTCCCCGTCTTCGTAGCCCCTGTCTTCAAGCCGTTTTACGGCTTCAGCGCCGGCCAGGCGCTGCTGCCACAGCTCAGCCATCGGCTCTGCATCGGCCGGCGCCTCTTTCCGGGACGAGGCGAATACATGCTCAAATTGCGTTTCAACATGACGACGGTGGCCATTCAACGCCTTCAGGAAAGGTTTCCACCCGTTAAATCCCATAGCCAGTGCCAGCGCAGCCTGATCCTGCTCAGTCTCGGGCAGGCGATGCACCTGCTGGTCGCGCATGGCCTGCAACCGGTTTTCTGCGCGCCGCAGGAAACCGTAAGCGTCAATCAGGCCCGCTACAGCGGGTTTCGGCAACAGCTTCAGCTCTGCCAAAGTGTTGAGGATTTCCACCACGCCGCGCCGGCGCAGACGCTGTTCCCGGCCACCCCTTACCAGCTGAAAAGCCTGCGCAATAAACTCGATTTCCCGTATTCCCCCAGGCCCCAGCTTGAGGTTGTCGTGATGCCCCTTGCGTTCGATCTCGGCACGAATCTGGCGTTTAAGATCACGTAATGCATCAAACGCATGGAAATCCAGGTAACGCCGGTAAACAAAGGGGCGCAGCAACTCGGTGAGATCCTGGTTCGCCTGTGCATTGCTGCTGACAGGACGCGCCTTGATCATGGCGTAGCGCTCCCACTCACGCCCCTGAGACTGGTAGTACTCCTCCAGCGCATCGAAGCTACAGGCCAGGGCACCGGCGCTACCGTAGGGCCGGAGTCTCATGTCTACCCGAAACACAAAACCGTCGGCATCCGACCGGGATAGCGCCTGGATCAACGACTGGCCCAGCCTCGAAAAGTATTGTTCCGGGCTTAGCGCACCGGATTTACGTGCCGCTTCCGCATCCGGATAGGCAAAAATGAGATCAATATCAGAAGAAAAATTCAGCTCGTGCGCACCCAGCTTGCCCATGGCAATAACCACCAGCGGAGCGGGCTGCCGCCGGTTAGCGAGTGGCGCCGGTGTTGTTTGCTGCTGCCAGGCACTTAACTTATCGAGCGCGCCCAGAATACAGGCGTCAGCAAGATCGGAGAGATCACCCAGAGTCTCATCAAGCGTCGCCCAGCCAGCCAGGTCGCGCCAGGCAATGCGCAACATTTCGCGCTGCCGCAACTGTCGTAAAGCGGTGTGTAAACTATTTTCTTCATCACATGTCGCCAGACGCGCCGCGACGCGGGATGTCAACGCACCTGGCCAGGAATCGGCGAGCAAATCACCACTATCAAGCAGATCGGACAGGTAAGACGGATGCCGACCGCACAGGCCGGCGACAAACTCACTAATCGCAAAAATCCGGCAAGCCACGGACTGAAATGCGGCGTCGGCGGACACCCTCAGGCCAGCTTCTTCGGCCGCTCGCAGGTAACTGCCCCAGCGCCCTTCAGCCGCCGACTGCAAACTCTCCGGCAATGCCGACCATGGCGGCTGATTCTGTCGAGTTTTCCTTGGTTTAGCCACAGTTTGAAGAGTAACCCGAATCGCCGCGCCGTGCAGCCGTGAGACTGACACCCGGCACCTGAAGCGCCTGCAGCACGCGCACTACTCCACCCGCGCCACAAAGGCGCCTGGAATAAAGGTTATTGAATATCATACAAATCTTCTGCCACCTCCAGCGCCTCGATGGTTACATACACCAACCAGAACGTCCCCGGGCCCCGAGCCTCGACGACTGTTGTTTTAGGTCTTCGGAACTTATACTGGGGGAATATTCCAATCCGAATCCCGTCTTAAACCTACATAGAGCAACTTCGGTAATGAGCGTGATAGCAAATCTGTGCAAACATCAGCAGTTTAAACGGACGCTTGCGGAATACAGGAGCAACCTGTATCGCATCGCCTATTCATGGTGCCACAACCCGGCATTGGCCGATGACCTGGTACAGGAAACGATGGCGAAAGCGCTGAAGAACAGTAATCAGCTGCGTGACCCGAAGACACTCAAGGCCTGGCTATACCGGATTCTTAGTAACTGCTGGCGTGATCATTTCCGCCGCAGTCGCGACACCGTGGATATCGACGATGTGGTATTGGTGGAGCATGACACCCCGGACGTGCGACATGACCGTCAACAGGTCATCCAAAGGGTACGCGCCGCCATAACCCTGCTTCCCATGGGACAGCGCCAGGTTATTACCCTGGTCGACCTTGAGGGCTGCTCTTATATTGAAGTAGCACAAATTCTGGAAATACCGATTGGCACCGTGATGAGCCGTCTTTCACGCGCCAGAAAGGCACTGAAAGAACGTTTACTGGAAGCCGAAGTACATGGCGATTCAAATGTTTGCCAATTAAGGACAGCAACATGAGCACCGACCACATCTCCGATGACCGTCTCAACGCCTTTGTGGACGACCAACTGGACGCGTCGGAAAAAAGCGAAATTTTTGAAGCCATGGACACCGACAGCAGCATCAGCCAGCGCGCTTGCGAACTGCGCCAGCTGGGTGAACTGGTGCGTCATGCCTACGACCATCCGCCGCAAAGCGAACGCCTGCGTAAGCAAAAAGCCCGTGGCATTAACCCGTTTGGCCGCGCTGCCGCTGCTACGCTACTGGTCGGACTGGGTGCGACTCTGGGCTGGGTTGGCCATCAGCAACCGGATGCCACCGCACCTGTGCAGTCCAGCAACATGAATGCCATGTTCCTGAGCGACGATGACCGCGCATTCCATAGCGGCGACCTGAGTACTGTTACCAATGAGAATCAGCTGAAACGCGTTATCGTGCACCTTAATACTTCCAACGAAGCCAAGTTTGAGAAAGCGCTGGCGACCGCGGAGCAACTGCTCAGCACCTATGCCGACGAAAGCCACGGCGCGGAAATTGAACTCGTCGCCAATGCCAGTGCCGTGAAAATGCTGCGCAGCGGTCACACACCATACGCCCAACGCATACGCACCTTGCAGGAAAAGTACTTCAATCTCACTTTCCTGGCCTGCAAGGATGCCATGGATCATGTGCGCGAAATGGAAAACCTGGAGGACGATCTTGACATGCTACCCAATGTTGAAGTGACGCCTTCGGCGCTGGAACATATCCTTAACCGCATGAACGAAGGTTGGGTTTACCTGAACGTATAACTTATATTTGTAAACCCCAAATAAAAAAAGCCCGCCGAATGGCGGGCTTTTTTGTTGCCTTGATGACTGAACGGCTTTTACATCATGCCACCCATGTCAGGCATACCGCCACCGCCCGGCATCGCCGGTTCATCTCTCGGCAGTTCTGCCACCATGGCTTCCGTGGTGATGATCAGGCCGGCAATAGATGCTGCATTCTGCAGCGCACTGCGAGTGACCTTGGTGGGATCCAGGATACCCATTTCCAGCATATCACCGTACTCACCAGTTGCAGCGTTATAGCCGAACACGCCTTTACCTTCCGCAACCTTGTTAAGAACCACGGAAGACTCGTCGCCAGCATTGGCACAGATCTGACGCAGCGGCTCTTCCATCGCGCGAAGAGCAATGGCGATACCCATATTCTGGTCGTGATTATCACCTTTCAGACCGGCGACCTTGGCACAGCAGCGCAGCAGGGCCACGCCACCACCAGGAACCACACCTTCTTCCACAGCAGCGCGGGTAGCGTGCAGGGCGTCTTCGACACGGGCTTTCTTTTCCTTCATTTCGACTTCGGTGGCTGCACCGACCTTAATGACGGCGACACCGCCAGCCAGCTTGGCAACGCGTTCCTGCAGCTTTTCCTTGTCGTAATCGGAAGTAGCTTCTTCAATCTGGGCGACGAACCTGCTCGACACGTGCCTGGATTTCGTCGTGGTTGCCGGCACCATCGATAATGGTGCTGTTATCCTTGGACACCAGGATGCGCTTGGCGGAACCCAGATCGTCCAGGGTGGCTTTTTCCAGCGACAGGCCGACATCTTCGGAAATCACCTGGCCACCGGTGAGGACAGCGATATCCTGCAGCATAGACTTGCGGCGGTCACCGAAGCCCGGTGCCTTGACGGCGCAGACCTTGACGATACCGCGAATGCTGTTGACCACCAGGGTAGCCAGCGCTTCGCCTTCAACGTCTTCGGAAATAATCAGCAGCGGCTTGCCAGCCTTGGCAACGCCTTCCAGTACCGGCAGCAGGTCGCGGATGTTGGAGATCTTCTTGTCGAACAGCAGTACAAAGGGATCTTCCAGTTCAGCCTGCATGTTCTGCTGGTTGGTAACGAAGTACGGCGACAGGTAACCGCGATCAAACTGCATGCCTTCGACAACGTCCAGCTCATTTTCCAGCGAAGAACCTTCTTCAACTGTTATCACACCTTCTTTACCGACTTTTTCCATGGCATCGGAAATAATGGCGCCGATGTTCTCGTCAGAGTTGGCGGAAATGGTACCGACCTGGGCAATGGCCTTGGTATCGGCACAGGGCTGTGACAGACCTTTAAGATCTTCAACCGCAACAATGACGGCCTTGTCGAGACCGCGCTTCAGGTCCATGGGGTTCATACCGGCAGCAACAGCCTTCATGCCTTCGCGGACAATAGCCTGTGCCAGAACGGTTGCAGTGGTAGTACCGTCACCGGCAACATCAGAAGTCTGGGAAGCAACTTCCTTCACCATCTGTGCACCCATGTTCTCGAACTTGTCTTCCAGTTCGATTTCCTTGGCGACAGAAACGCCGTCCTTGGTGACGGTCGGCGAGCCAAAGGCTTTGTCCAGAACCACATTGCGACCCTTGGGACCGAGGGTAACTTTCACCGCGTCGGCGAGTACATTGACGCCACGCACCATACGGTGGCGGGCTTCATCACTAAACTTTACGTCTTTTGCTGACATTTAATAAATCCTCTAAAATTTTTTGCGGTAATGACTCAGGCTTCGATAACAGCCATGACGTCTTCTTCGCGCATCACCAGCAGGTCGTCACCTTCAACTTTGACCTCGGTGCCAGAATATTTACCGAACAACACGGTATCGCCAACTTTAACGTCCATGGCGATCACATCGCCGCTGTCGTTGCGCTTGCCGTGACCGGCCGCAATGACTTCACCGCGGCTGGGTTTTTCAGTTGCGCTATCCGGAATGACAATACCGCCCGGAGAGGTACGTTCCTCTTCCATGCGCTTGATGATCAGACGATCATGCAGGGGACGAAGATTCATCAGAAAGTTCTCCTTTCACTCTATAAATTTTAATTTTGCGAGCGCCAGTTGTTAGCACTCACCCTCAGTGAGTGCTAATCATAGTCATGAAACGCCCGGAGTCAAGGGCTGTGACCACCTAATCGTCGTCGTGGCGGTATTCACCTTCGATGGTATAGGTGTCGCGGTGTCGGCCCTGACCAGGGCCCTGACGGGTCTGCATCTGAATATCAGAACGCCTTATAAACCATAGGATTAGCGCCTGCCGGAGCGGCGGAATCAGGAATGCGAAGCCAATTGCGTCGGTAAAAAAGCCGGGGGTCAGCAGCAGTACGCCGGAAAACAGCAGCAGCACCCCCTCAAGCATCTCCAGCGCAGGCACCTGACCCTTGGCCATGGACATTCGGGTGCGCTGCAAGGTGGTCATACCCTGGAAACGCAGCAGCATAGCCCCCAGCAGCGCCGTAAATACCACCAATCCTATTGTGGGTATAGCCCCGATGACACTGCCGACCTGGATAAGAAAATAAATCTCAACCAGCGGCACGAGAATAAACAGCAGAAACAACAAACCGAGCGGATTCATCGGGGTACCTTACATGAATTGGGGTCGCAGTACATATTCCGCTAAGATGCGCGGACCAGGTCGATATTCTGACTCCGTAAGCATCCAAAGGTGCAGAAAACATGAGCAATCCGGATGACGTCCAGGTAATTTTCTGCACCGTACCGGATGCCGCCAGCGGAGAACGCATTGCGCGGCACCTGGTGGAATACCGACTGGCAGCCTGCGTCAATGTGATACCGGGCGTTACTTCTGTCTATCGCTGGAAAGGTCAGGTAGAAACGGGCAGCGAGGCATTGTTGAAAATCAAGGCAAAAGCGGGTAATTACCAGAAGATCGAAACTGCGATTCGGTCACAGCACCCGTACGAACTTCCTGAAATCATTGCAGTCCCAGTGAGCGACGGCCTGGCCGAATATCTCGACTGGATACGCAATCCGCAAGACGAGGCACCATGAAATACTGGATTTTTGCACTACTGGCCAGCTCGATATCACTGGCACAGGCGGGTCTGTTTGACGACGATGAACTGCTGCCGGCTGACGAGGCCTTTGCATTTAGCGCACAGGTCGACGGCGACCACATCCGCGCCACCTGGCAGCTCGCCGACGGCTACTACCTATACAAGACCAAGATACGCTTCGCTACCGACGCCGAAGGCGTTTCACTTGGCACGCCGGAACTCCCTGCAGGCAAAATCAAGAATGACGAGTTCTTTGGCGAAATTGAGACCTACCGGGACCAGGTGGTCGTCGATATACCGCTCACGCGCACGACGGGTTCGGCGAACCAGTTTGAACTCAAGGCCAGTTCCCAGGGCTGCGCCGATATCGGCGTTTGCTATCCTCCGCACACCCAGATCACCACCCTCGCACTGAACGACGCAGTACCGACAACAGCGGATAAAGAACCGCCTTCTGCCCTGCAATCACTCAACGACCTGGGACAGAGCCTCGGTTTTGGTGATCAGGATGAACTGCTGCCTGCCGACGAAGCCTTCCAACCCGATGTACTGGTCAGCGATAGCAATACGCTGACCGCCAACTGGCTGATCGCCGACGGCTACTACCTGTATCGACACAAATTCGAATTCAGCCTGGACGATGCCAACGGAGTCACCCTGCTGCCCGCGGCCTTCCCGGAGGGCAAGCACAAGAACGATGAAATATTCGGCGATATCGAAGCCTACTATCATCAGGTCAGCGCCACGCTGCCTTTGCAACGCACTTCAGGTGAGCAGACGCCTGTCACGCTGACACTCAAATACCAGGGTTGCGCCGATAGAGGTGTGTGCTACCCGCCCATGAGCCGAACATTCCAGCTCACATTGCCGGCTTTCGATGCCAGCGCCATTTCGGAGATACCCGAGGCACCGCTAAACGATGCCGACCGCTTCACCCGGATGCTGAGTGAAGGCAGCCTGTTCAAAGTTATTGTCGCTGCACTGGGTTTTGGGCTACTGCTGGCTTTCACTGCCTGCATGTATCCAATGATTCCCATTCTATCGAGCATAATTGTAGGCCAGGGCGAAAGAACCACGGTGTCGCGCAGCCTGATACTGTCCCTGGTTTATGTCGAAGCGCTGGCGATCACCTTCGCCGTTATTGGCGCAATTGTCGGCAGCTTCAGCGGCGCCATTGGCATTCAGGCACTGTTCCAGAAGCCGGTCTTCCTGATTCCGTTTGCGGTACTTTTTGTCGTGCTGGCGCTGTCCATGTTCGGCTTTTTCAATATCCAGCTGCCTGCCAGCCTGCAAAGCCGTCTGAGCAACATCAGCAATCAACAACGCGGCGGCACCTTCATTGGTGTGTTTATCATGGGCAGTCTGTCGGCGCTGATCATTGGACCTTGTGGCGGGCCAATATTGATCGCAGCACTGGGCTATGCAGCCTCGGCCGGCCCGGTTGATGGCGCCATTGCGATGTTTGCCCTGGGTAATGGCATGGGCCTGCCGTTGCTACTGGTTGGTGCCAGTGGCGGCAAACTGCTGCCCAAGGCAGGGGACTGGATGAATGTCGTCAAGGCTGTCGCCGGTGTCATCCTGCTGGGCGTCGCGATCATGTTCCTGTCACGCATGCCGCATATTTTTTCGCCGATGCTGATTATGCTCATGTGGTCCGTATTGCTGATTATTTCCGGCATCTTTCTGGGCGCGCTGGAGCCACTGCCAATCGAGAGCACGGGATGGCGGAAGTTCTGGAAAGGCGTGGGCCTGGTAATCCTGCTCTATGGAATGGCTATCCTGGTGGGAGGACTCAGTGGTGCACGCGATGCGACCAACCCATTGCACGGCTCCGGATTGATGGCTACAAGCAGCCCTGCCGGTGGCACATTCACGTCGTCAGGTGGTGGCACTCATAGTGCTGCAGCGGACTTCACACGCATCAAGACAGCAACCGATCTGGAACATGCAATTGCCGCGGCAAATGCTGCGGGCAAACCGGTGATGCTGGATTTCTATGCCGACTGGTGCACCTACTGTATCCAGTATGAGGAATACGTCTTCCCAACCCCACCTGTAAAAGAAGCTCTAACGGGTTACGTCCTGCTGCAAGCCGACGTAACCGCAACCGATGCCGAGGACAAGGCTTTGATGCAGAAAGTGGGTGTGGTGCTACCACCGGCTATCCTGTTCTTCGGCCGCGATGGCAAAGAGCAGCGCAACTTCCGCGTCGTAGGCAACATGAAAGCAGCTGCGTTTGCCGACCACGTCAACAGGGCCAACAGCCAATAAAAATTACTTCAGGCTATATTTCTTGATCAGGTCGTACATGGTCGGCCGGCTGACACCCAGCAGTTCGGAAGCCTGGGAGATTTTGCCAGCAACATGCCCCATGGCGCGCACTATCGCCTGACGCTCGGCCTGTTCACGGATTTCACGCAGGTTGAATGTCCGGGTGTCATCGACACCGGCACCACCCAGCTCCAGATCAGACGCTGAAATTTGTTTGTGTTCAGCCATGATCACGGATCGCTTCACGCGGTTTTCCAACTCGCGCACATTACCGGGCCACGGATAAGCCTCTATTGCCGCGAGTGCATCCTTGCTGAACCGGTGTTGTTGCTTGCCCATCTGCTTACTGAATTTTTCCAGGAACACGCGCGCCAGCAATAACGTATCACCCTCGCGCTCGCGCAGAGGCGGGATGCGGATAGAAATTTCGCTGATGCGGTAATACAGGTCCTCGCGAAATTCGTTTTCGCGCGCCAGATGCGGCAGGTCCTTGTGGGTAGCGCAGATAACGCGCACATCGACCGGTATTTCCTGGCGACCACCCACGCGCTCTATGACGCGCTCCTGCAGGAAGCGCAGCAGCTTAGCCTGCAACGACATGGGCATATCACCGATTTCATCCAGAAACAGTGTGCCGCCATGGGCTGTTTCAATCTTCCCCGGCGTCTGCTTGGCAGCCCCGGTAAAGGCACCCTTCTCATAACCGAACAGCTCGCTTTCCAGCAGGTTTTCCGGAATCGCCGCACAGTTAATGGCAACAAACTTCTGGTCTGCCCGGTCACTCAATGAATGCACGGAGCGGGCAATAACTTCCTTACCGGTGCCAGACTCGCCCAACACCAGAACAGTGGCATCGGCGGGCGCCACTTTTTCAACGGTGCGACAAACCTTTTGCATTTCCGGACTGCCGGTAATAATGCCTTCGAGCGGCGAGTCACCGCCGGTCACGTGCAGTCGCAGGTTCTCTTCTTCAATTTCGCGCAGGCGGTAAGCCCGGTTGACGATAAAGCCCAGCAGTTCCGCATCGATGGGTTTGTAGAAAAAGTCGTAAGCACCCAGGCCAACGGCCTCCAGCGCGTGGGCACGATCGTTGTTACCAGTGACTACAATCACCTTGGTAGCGGGTGCCCTGTCGAGTATGGTTTCGAGGGTTTGAAAGCCCTCACTGGTGCCATCAGCATCGGGAGGCAGCCCCAGATCGAGCGTTACCACGGGGGGACGGTGCTTTTCCAGCTCGTTGAGAGCAGTTTCACGGTCACCGGCGATAATCACGTCGTAACCTTCAAAACACCACTTTAACTGCGTTTGTAAACCGGGGTCGTCCTCAACAACCAGCAGTTTCCTTGAATCGGTGGTCATCTATTTTTCCATTATTAGAATTGTCGAGGAATTTTACACCACTTTTGCGTTCGGCGCTAATCGGAATGCGCATCCTGAAGGTCGTGCCTTCGTCCGGCCGGCTGATGACCTCAACATCACCGCCCAGGCTGCGGATAAATTCCCGGGTTTCATAAGCACCTATTCCCATTCCGGATTTTCCCTTGGTGCTGGTGAAAGGCTTGAACAGGCCGGTACGGATAAATGCCTCATCCATACCGCTACCGTTGTCCTGAACTTCGATCACGGCATGGTCATTGTGTTTAAATAACCGAACCACTATTTGACCACTCTCAGGCGTGGCATCCTGGGCATTTCTTATCACATGACCTACCACGGCAGACAGCCTGTCCTGATCACCCTTAACGAAAATATTCCGCGCCTGACAATCCAGCGACGGTATGGGCGTACCGGCCGACATGGTTGCCACAACATCCACCAGCACTTCGCAGACATCCAGCTCCTGCATTTCGCTTTCCGGGTCCTGACCACTGCGCAAGTGCGCCAAAAGACGGTTCATCTTGTTAACGGAATTCTCTACAGTCTGGATGGCGTCTTCCATGAACTCGGGATTGTGCTTGTGTCTCGCTGCGTTAGACACCACCAGCGACAGCTGGGCAATAAGGTTCTTGAGATCATGCATGACATAGGCGGACATGCGGTTCCAGGCCTCGAACTGCTTGGCCTGGAACAAGGCCTGGGCCGCATCAAGCTGCGCCAGATGTGCAGCCGACTGACGCCCGATGATGCGCAGCAGGTCATAGTCCTCCCAGTTCAGCGAATGCGTTACCTGTGGCCGGGCCAGCACGATCATGCCCAGCAGACGGTCATGAAACATCAGCGGAGTAATCAACCAGGCCTGCTCGAGATTAGCAAACCACTCGGGCAAAACCAGTTCCCGATACACCTGTGGCGACAGGGCGTACTCGTCACAATTTATCACCCATTCTTCTTCACGCAGATAACGCACCAATGAGCTATCGGCATTCAGACTGCAGGGCACATCCGGCATCGGCATCTGCCAGTTGGCGACCAGCTCGTAACGGTGTCCGTCGCGGTATAGCCATAACATACCGCCGGGGCAATGAAGAATATCAGCGACCGCCTTGATAGTAAGCTCACGCAGCTTCTCGTCCGGCTCATCCGTTGTCAGCGTATGAATAAAACGCAGCCACTCTTCACGGTATTCAAACTTGTAGTGAAAGAAATGCTTGTTGATAAGCACCCGCAGCGTAGCCCGCAGTTGCGCCGAAAACAGCAGTATCAACAGCATGAGTACTGCGCCAAACAGGAAGCTCACCTGTGCAATAGTGCCCCAGGTACCGCCATAGTCGCGGATAATGTAGCCACCCAGCCCCATAGCGAGCAGATACAAACCCGCACCCAACAGGGCTGCGGTATGGAACACCACACGCCTCGAGACGAAGATATCCAGCGACCACTGCGGATCCCTGACGGCCGCGATACCGATAACCGGTACCACCAGCGCATTAATGAAGCCACGCGCATTCCAGAGTGCCGGATCAACCCCCTGGAACAACAGGGCGTGCGAATACAGATAGAAGTCGTAGGCAAACAGGGCACCCAGACTCATGCAGAGGTATTTCACCGAACGCCGTGACGCCGCGCGCGCATTGCGAATCAGCTGCTCGACCAGCACCAGGCCGGCAATGGACATCACCAGAAAACCGGCGAAGAGCAAATCAATGCCGCCTGCCGCCGGTGCCGGATGACCGGCAGTTCCGCGGTACATCACCATCATGGTGATCAGCAGAGCGAAACTGGAAAGCATACTGAGAGTACGCCGAAAATAACGTGTAACTTCGGCAGGAGCGGTATAAGCAGCGCTGAGCATGCGCACAATAAAGGCGAGCAGCGCCAGATCGCGTAGAGGTTCAAGCAGGTAGGACCAAAACAACGAATCGTGGCCAAAGGCTGACCAGGCTGTTACCCCCAGCCAGATCGCACTCACCAGCGATGCCAGCATAAGCGCCATCTTGTGCGGCCGGTCACGTTGCCCGGTCATCAGCACCAGAGACAGGATCAGAAAGACTGCTGCCCCGGATGCGTAGCTGATTGCTGCGATGTTATCCATTCAGATTTGGTTCCGAAGATGGCCTTAACAGCAGAGCAGAGGGAACGGCCGATCGCTCGGCTACCCCAATGCAGACGGCCGACTATAGCGCAAAATCCTGTGTGTCGGCTAGCCTGACAGTTAAGTCAGCCCATAGAGAAATCCGCAGCAACTGCCCTTCGAATTATATCTATATGATTTTTCGGCAGTATTATGAAGTAACTTGAGTCTATCGCCCAAAGCATATGCTTCGGGCGATAGGTCAGTTTTACAGCGAATTGAGGGTGGCGCGGGCTTCTTCGATGCCCTGGTAGTTGAAATCGCCGTCAGTTGCGAGGGTGAGGTGTTTGCGGGCTGCGTCTTTTTTGCCCTGCTTGGAGTAGACCATGCCGAGGTGGTACTGGAAGACAGGGACTTTGGGCGCCTTCTCCACGACACCTTCCAGAATTTCGGCTGCCTTGTCGTAATCACCGGTTCGGTAGTAGACCCAGGCAGCGGTATCGAGAAATGCTGGCTGATCTGGTTTTTTCAAGCTGTATCGATAGCTCCCTGGCCTTGGCCAGACTCGCCTCATCGCTGCGGTGGTCTGCCAGCAGGGCGGCAAGATTGTTTGTGCTAACAGCATTGTTGGGTTGATTGGCCAGCACCTGTTCGTACAAAGTGATGGCACCGTCATAGTCTTTCTGGCGTTCGCGCAAACCTGCCAGGCCTACTAAGCAGGCTGGTATCTTCCGGCAGCTTTTCCAAACCTTGCTCGTAAGCCTGGACAGCCCCCTGCATATTGTCTGCAGCCAGACGGGTTTGAGCCAGCTCTGATATACGCGCCTGCATTATCTGGCGTAGTGGCTACCTGACGCTCAAATGCCTGCTCAGCCTTCGGGTAATTTTTTTGCGCCAGGTAAACAGCGCCTAGCAAAGCATTGGCAGATTGGTGCTCTGGATTACTCTTCGAGCAGATTCTAACAGCCGCTTCTTCAGCCTGCTGCATAACGCTCCGCCTTAACCTCCAGATCAACAAGGCGCTCAATACCTGAGGTGAATCCGGATTTTTTTCAATCGCCTTCTTCATACTCCGATAGAGCAGCTTCCGTATTTCCCTGCGCCTGCATCAGTCGAGCCTTGCGGAAATAACCTTCCGCGCTATCCGGCTGCACCCTGATGATCTCATCGGCAACAACAATCGCGTCATCGTAACGCTGTTGCGCCGCCAGCACATCTGACTTGGCCAGTAACGCAGCCACACTGTCCGGATTCTTCGCCAAAACCTTATCCAGAATACGGACAGCATCGTCATATTTCTTCTCTGCAAAACGCAGGCGTGCCTCGCGGATATAGCCCTCTTCACTCTCGGGCGCACCCTCCTGCATCAGCCTGGTGACCTCATCCATACCAGCCGCATCACCCTTACGCGCCAACAGTTCATATTTAGCTCTCAATGCCGGCTGGTTATGTTCATCTACTTTCAGCACGGCATCCAGCTGCTCGAGAGCTCTATCAATATCACCCTCCTGAGCCAGCAGCTGCGCTAATGAGACCCGCAAGTGTAGCGTTATCCGGATTACTATCGACGCCACGGCGCAAGGTATCCAGCGCCAGATCTTTCTCCTCGTTTGCGAGATGGGCAGCCGCCAGCAGCTGCAGCACCTCTGCATTGTTCGGCTGATCTTTCAGGACAGAGCGAAAATTGTTAATGGCCTCGATATAATCCTTGTTATTGGCCGCAAGCTTGCCTTTCAACAGCAAGGCATCATTATCACGCGGGTTTTCATCCAGCACTTCCTGGAGCAATACCGGCACACGTTCATCATCAATATTCTCAGCCGCAAGTAACTGCGCCAATACAATCCGTGCTCTCAAGCCGGCCGGCTCCGTACCCTGATTGTCGATCAGCGCCTGCAATGCCTGCCTGGCCTCATCTTTTTGTTCGTTAGACAGGTAGAGCCTGTACCAAAGACAATTGCAGATCCGTCATATCCGGCTGCTGCTGAATAAACTGCTGAAGCTTTTCTATAGCCGCTTCTTTACTCTTGCGTGATGCCAGAAACTCGGTCAATAAAAGGTAACGCTGCGCATCTTCCGGGTCTGCAGCAATGGCCTCATTCAGAACCTGCTCAGCCTTATCGGTTTGTTCGGTCCGACTCAGGAAAGAAGCCAGAGCTGACGCGATAGTCTAACTTGTCAGGATTCTCCTCCACGATCTGGCGCAGTACCGCTTCTGCTTTGTCATTCTGCTTGTTATTGATATAGTGCGCCGCAAGGCGTTGTTGCAATGCAACCGGATCCGGACTGGCTTTGATTGCGTTAACAAGGACAACCTCAGCATCATCTGCACGTTCTTGCTGGTCATAAAGACTCGACAACAGCACCGCCGCCGACTGCAACCCTGGCTCACGCTCAATGACTTTTTCGAGCTGAGGCATCGCCTTGTCTGTATCACCATCATTGACCCAGAGGCTCGCCTCCAGTGTCAGCGCCTCGGTATTCTCAGGATCTCTGGCACGTATTTCCTTGATCTGCTCCTGAACCAGACCCAGCGCATTGGCAGCACCCGCTTCATCCTTTCTCGCTTTCAACGAGGATGCCTGCGCCAGATAGAACTTGGCCAAACGAACCCGCGGCTCAATCAGCTCGGGATCCAGCTCCGAAGATTTCTTATAAGCACCGAAGGCTTTTGCCCAGTTCCTGCTGCTTTTCCTCAACCTGCCCCAGGAACAAGTAACCATTGGCATCCTTGGGATCAATCTGCAGGACGTTCTTGAATTCTATCTTGGCCTTATCGTAGTTCTTTTCCGCCAGATAGGCTTTTCCCCGCTCCAGGTACTTGGCCTTACGCTCCTCTTTACCGCCGCAGGCAGACAACAGGCCAACGGTTAGCAGCACAATTAGCAGCTTCTGTAAACAGGCCATTGAATGCTCTCATACTCATCTCCAGATCACTAAATATATAAATATGTCAAAAAGAGCTCGGGTTTTGATTACTGGGATCTAATACGCACACTTGCAGGAGCGGCCTCCCGGCCGCGAAAGACAATCAAATCACCAGTCCCACGCAATTCTGCCTGATTATCCAAAAACCACTGATAAGTCTGCTCACACCCTCACGCAACCCGATCTTCGCATGCCACCCCAACCCATTTATTTTACCCACATCCACCAACTTACGCGGTGTACCATCCGGTTTGGACGCATCGTACACAATCTCCCCTTCAAACCCCACCACCTCGCAAACGATAGCAGCGAGTTCGGCAATACTAAGATCCTCACCGACACCAATATTCACAATCTCTTCGCCATCATAATTTTCCAGCAAAAACAGGCAGGCATCCGCCAGATCATCAACATGCAAAAACTCGCGCAGTGGCTTTCCGGTGCCCCACAGCGTTACCGAAGACTCACCATTTTCTTTAGCCGCATGAAATTTCCGAATCAGCGCAGGCAACACATGGGAATTTTCAAGATCAAAATTATCGCCCGGACCATACAGATTCGTCGGCATAGCCGCGATAAAATGACAGCCATACTGCCTACGATAAGCCTGACACAGCTTAATACCGGCAATCTTGGCCACGGCATACCACTCATTGGTCGGCTCCAGCGGCCCGGTCAGCAGATACTCTTCCTTGAGCGGCTGCGGTGCCATCTTGGGATAAATACAGGTACTCCCCAGTGCCAGCAGTTTCTTAACATTGTGACGGTAGGCAGCATCAACGATGTTTGCCTCCATCATAAGATTGTCGTAGATAAACTCAGCAGGGTAGGTATCGTTAGCAAGTATACCGCCGACCCTGGCAGCCGCCAGAATGACATAGTCCGGCTTTTCAGCCTCAAAGAATGCGCGCACCTCCGCTTGCTCGCGCAAATCCAGCTCTTTACTGGTTCGCAACAACAGATTGTCATAGCCATCAGCCTGAAGCCTGCGCACAATCGCCGAACCAACCAGACCACGGTGGCCGGCCACGTAAATCCTGTCACTTTTCTCCATAGCGTTATTATCTATTCGTTGTAATCAAACGTGTCGAAGCCTTCTCGCCGACACAGTTCGTCACGCTCAGCAATCTTGAGATCACCGCGCACCATTTCGGCGACCATCTCATCCAGTTTGATTTCCGGCACCCAGCCCAGCTTTTCCCTGGCCTTGGTGGAATCACCCAGCAGCGTTTCGACCTCAGTCGGTCGGAAGTAGCGAGGATCAACTTCTACCAGTAATGCTCCGGTCTTGGCATCGTAGCCCTTTTCGTCTATGCCCTTACCTTCCCAGCGAATACCGATACCAACTTCCTTGCATGCCGCATCAACGAAATCGCGGACCGAATACTGAACACCGGTGGAAATACAATAATCATCCGGCTCGTCCTGCTGCAACATCAACCACTGCATACGCACATAATCCTTGGCATGCCCCCAGTCGCGCTTGGAATCGAGATTACCCAGATAAAGTTTATCCTGCAGACCAAGCTTTATGCGCGCTACCGCACGCGTGATTTTGCGCGTAACGAAAGTCTCACCACGAACCGGTGATTCGTGATTAAACAGGATGCCGTTGCAGGCATAGATACCGTAAGCCTCCCGGTAATTCACACAAATCCAGTAAGAATACATCTTGGCAACAGCGTAAGGACTGCGCGGATAGAACGGCGTGGTTTCCTTCTGCGGAATCTCCTGCACTTTACCAAACAGCTCACTGGTCGATGCCTGGTAAAACTTGGTTTTCTTTTCCAGCCCCAGAATCCTGATAGCTTCCAGCAAACGCAAGGTTCCCAGCGCATCACAATTGGCCGTATATTCCGGTGTTTCAAACGACACCGCCACATGACTCTGCGCAGCAAGATTATAAATTTCGTCCGGCTGCACTTCCTGAATAATACGAATCAGATTAGTGGAATCGGTCAGATCGCCGTAGTGGAGAATAAACTTGCGCCCGCTTTCATGCGGATCTCTATATAGATGATCAATGCGATCTGTGTTGAACGAAGATGCACGCCGTTTTATACCATGCACCTCATACCCTTTTCCGAGCAAGAACTCGGCAAGATAGGCACCATCCTGACCGGTAATACCGGTAATCAGCGCCACTTTATGTTCATTTTCTCCAGCCAAAACATCTACCTCTTGTAGTCTTTAATCTTATAGCAATCCAAATGACAACACGGCTAACACTGCCACCATACCCAGCGTAAAACAGTTCCAGGTCTGCTGCATATTCCGCATGACCAGCTCAGCCGCATAGAACAACACCACGATACCAAGCACTACCGGCACCAGCGTCGCCTCGATCATACCCTGCTGATATAGCACCCCTACCCCGCCCGCCAGCGCAATCACCAGCAGATCGGTTGGAGTCGTTTGAAATGTCTGGTCTTTTGTCGACCGGATAACAAACAACATGAGCGCCAACAGTATAACGAGCAACCCGATACTCACAACTGGTGGCAACAGCGCCACGGTAGCCGTATCGCGGTGCATGAGATACACCGAAAAGGCAATGCCAGGGAACACCAGCAAGCGTAGCGGTATAAACCGCAAGTGCTCCACCCATACCAACCTGACAACAAGAATAATACACAATATCAATGCGCTACGTGATATATCGATTGGTGCGCCCGGTGAAAATAATACTCCCGCAAGCAAATAGGTCGGCACCCCGCATTGAATGATACCTATCGCCCAGCGCCTGGCCCTTTCGCTACTATCAAGCCCAGTGATACGCCTGGTAAGCTGAGCCCAGTCCCCATTGGGCAGCTTCCGCTGCGCCAACAACACCCCCCTAGAACCAAACCTGTAAGCACCATGTACGCCGCGAACACTACTATATCAGCTTGATAACGCAGCAGGAACGCGGCCAGCAGAAAGGCCAGTTGCGAGACATAAATCACGCTAACCGCCTCATAATGCGCCATACCCAGACTCAGCAGACGATGGTGCATATGAGTCTTGTCTGCCTCAAAAGGCGAACGCCCCTCGATTATCCGCCTGGTCATCACGAAAAGCGTATCAACAATTGGAAGACCCACCAGAAACAACGGAAGCAAAGGGTTCAATGCTGTGTTGACCTGCTGGGTAAGCATGACCGACAACACCCCGACCGTGAAGCCCAGGAACTGGCTGCCCGTATCTCCCATAAAAATCCGGGCCGGGTAAGTGTTGTAACGCAGAAAGCCAAATATGGTCCCGGCAACCACAAAAGATACCAATATAATGACGTCGCCACTGGCGAGATTCGCCAACAGCGCAATGGCAGCCAGCGACAGCAAAGCCACACCGGCCGCCAAACCATCCAGGCCATCAGACAGATTGACCGCGTTGGTCACGCCCACAAGAAAAATGATGGTAACCGGTATCGACAGATACGCCGGCACCGGATCCATGCCGGCAAAGGGGAAAACGGCAATATTGACCTTGCCCCAGAACACGATGACAAAGACCGCCAGAAACTGCCCCAGAAACTTCAGGCGATAGTCCAAGCTCCCTGCTGTCATCCCAGGCACCGAACACCAGCAGAATCAGCAGCGCCGATCAAAAAGGCCATCACGGTACTGGTATGCGGCAACCAGAGCAGAATGGGAAGACAGGCGCCAACCACCATGGCCATGCCACCGATACGGGGAATAGCACCGGTATGCACCTTTCTTTCGTTGGGTGTATCCACCACCGACAGTCGATCTGCCACCCGCATGAGCGGCGGAATAAGCGCCATGGTCACCACCAGCGCCACCAGAAAAGCTGAAAACAGCAGCATTCGATAAAGTTAGACGGCTATGATTTCATCAAGCATGAAGCACTCATTAATTCGGAACATAATCAACAATGTGCTCGCTAACATCTTTGGCAAATTGGGATAATTTCTGTCCGCTTCAGCAATATCCTCACCAGGCGCAACGAAAGCTGTCAGCCTAACAAGAGCATCCATCAGTCCGATCTCTTGGTCAGCGAATCCCAGAACAAGTACCATTTAACCAGTATTCATTTGTAATTACTCGCCCAGATGGCCTGAAACCAATAGTAAACGAGCTGTGTAACATCACCTTTCTTATAACTAGCCGATTCACAGGAAGGATAATGGAGCACCATCAGACTTCAATCCTGAAATCTACCCTCCTCGACGATTCTTTAATTTGCCATCCTCTCCCGGCAATGCAGGAGCGAGGCGAATGCGCTGACTCACCGGCTCGTCTGGGAACCATAGTACGCAACATAAAAGTTGACAGCCACCCCCTTTCCGTCTGAAGTAGTCCCCAATAATGTAATCATCAAATTTCAACTGGTCGACATAGATCTGCTCCATCCGCTCAGTCACGCCCTCCCAACTACCGAACCGTAACGGAAAATCTGAAAAAGCCATACGGTCCGGGATAATTTCCGCTCGCTTCTCTATCTGCA
>CAVWAK010000027.1:0-31327 GCA_963752745.1 uncultured Gammaproteobacteria bacterium | reverse complement strand
CCTTGGGCCGGTCGATAATCGCGTCGGGAATGAGTCCACGAGCAATTTGCTTCAGCGGGTATTTCCCCTGCTGACGAATTTTCATCTCCGCCGGCATGGCGATGACCGACTCGACCAGCTCATGATCCAGAAACGGCACTCGTGCTTCCAGGCCCCAGGCCATGGTCATGTTATCAACACGTTTGACGGGATCATCCACAATTAGCGTTGTAACATCAAAATGCAGCACACTATTCAGGTAACTGTCTGCACCTGCCGCGCGTAAACGGGTATCCACCAGCGCCGATGTGTAATCCGGACCGGCATAGGTCCCGGACACCATGGAAAGGTACTCGTCGTGATCACGGTCAAAATAGAACGGTGCGAACCGGCCCACGCCTTCCCCGGGCTGCTGGTGCATTTGCGGGTACCAGAAATATCCCCCAAACACCTCGTCGGCACCCTGCCCGCTTTGCACAACCTTGACGTAGCGGGAAACCTGTTCCGAAAGAAGATAAAACGCCACTGCATCCTGTCCGACCATGGGTTCGGACATCTGGTCGATCACCTCAGGCAACCGCTCCAGTACGTGTTCATTTGGCACGTGAATTTTCTCATGCTTTGTGCCGTAACGCGCAACGACCTGGTCTGAAAATTCAAACTCGCTACCGCTCTCATCGGGATGGTCTTCAAACCCGACAGAGAAAGTCCGCAGGTCATTACCACCGTGCTCGGCCAGCAGGGCCACCAGCAGACTGCTGTCCAGTCCTCCGGACAACAACACGCCCACCGGCACATCGGCAATAACCCGGCGGCGTTCCACGGCCTTGTAGAGTGCCTCACGGGTTGCTTCAAGCCACTCGCCCTCACTCTGCGGTCGAACTGAAGGCGCGGCGTTCAGCTCCCAATAGGGGAAAACCCGGTCGTGGCCGTCGCTGTTCACGACCATAATGTGGGCCGGCGGCAATTTACGCACCCCTTTCAGCAGGGTTCGCGGAGCAGGGACTACAGCGTGCAATGTAAAATGATGGTGCAACGCCACCGGATCGATACTGCAATCGACGTCACCCGCAGCCAGCAGCGCCTGGGTAGTCGAGGCAAAACGGATACAGTCCCGGTTGTGACTATAATAAAGCGGCTTGATACCGAAGCGGTCGCGCACCAATACCAGTTGCTGTTGCCGCTTGTCCCACAGGGCGATTGCAAACATTCCATGCAAGCGTTCGGCAAATGCCGTGCCCCAGGCTGCATACGCTTTCAGAACAACTTCAGTGTCACCTTCACTGCAAAAACTGAAACCCTTGCCCTGTAGTTCAGCACGCAGTTCCTTGTAATTATAGATAGCGCCGTTGAAAACCAGCGCCAGCCCGAGGGCTTCATCTACCCAGGGCTGATTGGATGCTGCCGACAGATCAATCACTGAAAGACGCCGGTGCCCCATGGCAAGATTGTCAACCAGGTAACGACCTTCGTGGTCCGGTCCGCGCTGCTCCAGGCGCGCGAGCATCCGCTCCAGTCTGGCCTCGTCTGGCTGACGGCCATCTATCCTCAATTCACCGCAGATACCGCACATGTATCTATTGTCCTGCCTTGCTCGGCACGATCTTCAACTGGTTGACAACCCGACTGGCGCCATCGACTGTACTTGCCAAACTGACAGCTCGCCGGGCAGCCTGTTGACTGGGGACCGTTCCACTCAGATTAACCACACCATGGCGGGTACTGACATGAACATCGAAAGCACTCACCAGTGGATCTTTGACATAGCGCTGGTTAATGGTTCTGGAGATTGCCGCATCTTTAGCAGAGCTGGCTGAATTTTGTTCGTATTGACCCGCATAGTAACCGCCAGTGGCAGCCCCACCGACAACAGCCGCGGTACACGCAGAAAATAATGAGAACACTGCCAGACACAGCAGCAGTCTGAGCCCGTAACTGAGCATCAAGCAACCTTGCTTCAGATAAAGTGCAAGTCTACGTCAAAGCGATGGCGTGAAACAAACCCGGCACTTCCGGGACAGAAGTATTCTGTGTGCCGTCAGGCATCAGACTTGTGCCCGAACGCGCCTCGAATCAGGCTGATTTTATTGTGTGGCTTCGCAGTTGCAGCCGCCTCCTCGCAGCTGGAGTGAATCACCACTTGATTACGACCTGCCGATTTAGCCTCGTACAAAGCCTTGTCTGCCGCGCGCATCAGACTACTCAGCGAGATTTCTCCGGTTTTCCCGTCGCAACAGCTGATACCGGCGCTGACGGTGATGGCAATACTTTCGCCCTGGTATTTGCCCGGGGACGTTTCAAGCAGAGAACGCATTTTATCTGCCAGTGCCACACTATCGCCTGGATCCTCGGCAACATTCAGGATGAGAAATTCCTCGCCGCCGATTCTAAACAAGTAGTCATTCGCCCGTGAATTATGCTTTAACAGCCTGGAAAAGTGCACCAGCACCGCATCACCGCCCAGATGGCCGTACTGGTCATTAATAGACTTGAAATAGTCCAGGTCCAGCAGGATGGCTGTCAGGTAGCGCCCATCACGCACAATCTGCGCAAACAATGCCGGCGTAACCTCCTGAAGGTAACGCCGGTTATACAGACCGGTCAGGCTGTCGGTGATTGCCGTTTCCTGCAGGCGCCTGTTGGCCCGTTCAAGCTTGCCCTGTTCGTGGCGCAGCGCATCAAGCACATCCGCGAACCGGTTGACCAGCAGATCCATCTCGGTCTTGGCTTCCGAACGACTCATCACCGGTAGCTTGCCGTTTATCATCTCGTCGGTCGTAAGCATCAGCCGGGCCATTGGCCGCCTGAAATTCCTTAACATCAGCCAGCCAACCAGCAGAATCGCAATGCTACCCAGACCAGCGAAGGTATAAATCCATTTTTCATAACTACCAAGCATCTCGAACAGGCGGGTTTTGGAGACGCCGAACCAGAGTCGCGGCACGCTATCACTATCACCCTGGCCTGCATAGCGAACTTCGCCGAGACGGAAATGTTCATCGCGGTAGTTGAACTGTTTTTCTGCGGGGTCTATGCGCAACCCCTGGTAACGCGCGTTACTACTCCAGCTGATATGACCTTCATGCTCAAAGAAGAACAGATAATCACTGGAGCGCTGCTCCTGACTGGTTAACCATGCCTGATCCAGGACGCGCGCCACTACAGTGTAGGCAAGTTCTTCGTTCTGGTAATCGACCGGTCGTACCGCCACCATGACTACACCTTCGGGCGACGGAAAATAGAAATTCTCACTGCGCCCCTGCATCAGGTGCGCTTGCATCTTGCTGACCAGCCCGGGAAATTGACCTCCCAGCAATACCTTTCCTTCCGGCGTTACTACCATGTGATAATCCGCACGTAACGACGCAAACTGCCTGTCATAATAAGCAGCCAGCCCTTCCGAGCCAGTCCCCAGCTCAAGAATAATATAAAGATATTCCTGTAACCGTATATCACTGGCGATCACTTCGGTATAACCATTTAGCTCTTGTAATTGTGCTGCTACAGCAACTTCCTTGCGCAGAGCGGCATGCCGCAAGTGATCATTGGCACCCGCGACAATAACGTCACGCGCTGCCTTGAAAGACAGCGTCATCATCCCTACGAGTAAAACGATCAGCATCCCTACATATAGAAGAAGACGGGACTGGTACGTCATGGAAGATTACTAGGCTCGTAATTTTTCAGTTTAAGTAAATCGTAGCGCTTGGCCACTGCATCAAAGGCAGGCCCGCCCTGTACTTCACGAATGATAGCCAGCACATCTTCGGATGGTTTCTGGTCTGTCACCGCGGACAGGTTGCGGAAGAATGGATACTGCCGGGTACGCAGGTTAGCTGTTGTCGGTCGATAGCCATCGACACTTATGACCTTTAATTTACTCTCAGGCCCGAAGTTCCAGGTGGAGCCGACATGACCAATAGCACTTTTGAAATCACTGACTCGCTGCACCATGTCAGCAGCGCTGCTAACGTTAAGACGTTTCTGTCGAAACTCTGCGGCATCCGGTAATATTGTTTTCCAGTGACCGGGGCGGCCTTTGCAGTGGAGACGGGTAACCAGCACCACCGGCTCATCATTTCCACCCACATCCTTCCAGTTAACGATATCGCCACGCATCAACTTGCGCACCTGCTCGGTGCTGAGATTGTTCACCGGGTTATCCTTGTTGACCACAATAAGCACCGGTTCCAGCGCAACCGGATAGACCAGTAGTTTTTTCTCCGCGACTTCCTTCTGGCTCAAGGGACAACACACAAAACCGAAGGTCTCATGGCCCGGCGCGTTTTGCAGCGCTGTCTTGATACCTGCATTGCACCCCATTCCCAGCGTCGAGTTACGCCCGTGCAAATTAATTTGCCGACCAGACACGCGCTCAAGGTCAGGCTTCAATTCATCAAATACCACCCACGCAAAGTGCGCACCGGCACCCGTAACGATTGCCGCGTTTGATGTCTTTTGTACATCGGCTGAATTTACTTCGGCAACCAACAGGCTTGCGCAGCCCATCAGCAGCGACACAAAAAGGTGCCTCATTGAAGAACTCCCCCTTACATTAAATACCGAAGTCCGCTGTTACCGGGGCGAACGAAATGCCAGACCCACTAACCCAACCGTCTTAAGGATGTTTAACGGCAAAGCGTCAATTTTCTGAGCATCGTCACAATTATTGATTTCTGATAAAGTTAACTTGCTATATTTTCATTGTATTTATAAATGCCTGATTATTTTTACGTGATGAAAGTTACATTTAGATCGGCGTATCCACGCCGTCCTCCAACACATTCTCAGCCGGATTCGTAACCACCACCGCCGGGCGTTTGTATCTCCAACTCATCACCAGCACTGACGGAAAGTGCAGTTTTCGCTGGCAGCAACTCGCCATTCAATCGGTTTTCACCTGGCAGCCCCGGCTGGCCACCATTAACACCCCAGGGGCGATGCTTCCGTCTCTCAGTCAGCAACGTTGCTTGAGCTGGCGCTAAAAACCGGTAACTGCGCACCAGTCCATCCCCGCCATGACGTCTGCCAGCGCCACCCGATCCACGCCGCACAGCGTACTTCACAATCCTTAATGGGTAAGCCGCTTCCAGCACTTCAATCGGCGTATTCAGGGTATTGGTCATGTGCGTTTGCACCGCGTGCAAACCACCGCCCTGGGCACCTGCACCCATACCGCCACCCAGCGTTTCATAGTAATCCCAGCTGCACCCGTCACTACGCGCGCCCATGGCCAGATTATTCATACTGCCCTGGCTGGCGGCGGCTAATCGCTCAGGCACAGCTTTCGCCAGTGCACCCATGACAAGATCGACGATACGGCTACTGGTTTCTACATTCCCGGCTGCCACTGCGGCCGGCGGCCTGGCATTCACCAGGCAGCCTTCCGGGGCTGACAACTCGATACAGCTGAAACTACCCGCACAGGCCGGGGTGCGCTCATCCATCAGACAGCGAAAAACATAAAAAACCGCCGCTGCAGCGACCGATAGCGGGCAGTTGATATTGCCGCTGACCTGACCGGCCGTCCCATCAAAGTCAACGCTGACATGTTCACCCTTGATATGCACGCAGGCATGCAACAGGATATCCTCGTTACCCTGCCCGTCATCATCCATATAGTCATCGAAACAGTACTCACCATCAGGCAGCTCGGCGATAGCCTTACGAGCCATACGCTCGCCATAGGCATTGACCTGCTCCAGCCCCTTTAAATAAAGCTCAATACCGATCTCCTCAACCAGTCCCAGCACCCGTTGGACACCCGAGCGATTGGCGCTGATCTGCGCCGAGAAATCACCTTCCGTAATAGTACGGTTATGCGTTACCTCGACGATGGCATCCAGCACGGGGCGTATTAGCGCGTTATCACTAACCAGCAAGGTAGGTGGAATGAGTAGCCCCTCATCTTCAAGCCGCTTGCATAGTGGCATTGAGCCGGGGCTGTCCGCACCAATATCCGCATGATGGGCACGATTGGCAACAAATCCAAGGCAACGCCCGCCGAAGAACACCGGCGCCACCAGCGTGATATCGGGCAAGTGAGTCCCGCCGCTGAAGGGGTCATTAACCACCAGCATGTCACCAGCCTGCCAGTCATGTGCTTTTACCAGGTCGGCCATGGCATAGGCCATACTGCCAAGATGTACTGGAATATGGGCAGCCTGGGCACAAAGCCGACCATCGATATCGAACAGGGCACAGGAGAAATCCAGTCGGTCCTTTATATTGGGTGAGAAGGCCGCTCGCCGCAGCACTGCACCCATTTCGTCACACAGGGCCGAGACACGGCTGGCGAATATACTGAGCTGTATTGCATCCATAAAGTCATTATGCAACAACCCGGACATCGTGTTGCATTAACCCCTAGCCGCCCGTACACTTCGCAATCCTGAGTAAATCAGTCGGCTATTCAGCCGGCCACCTAAAAAATTAACATCATTTTTTCGAGGAGCAGTAGAAAATGAACCCACTCAAGTCTATACCGGGCACAATAATCTCCGGTTTCGTGCTGGCTGTTGTCATCATGTTCGCGCTGGGTACCAGCGGCACCGTAAATCCGTGGGCGTTCTGGGTATGGATCCACGTGCTGGTTGGTATCACCTGGATCGGTCTGCTCTACTATTTCAACTTTGTTCAGGTACCGGGCGTCGCCAATGCACTTGCTGAAGTCGATAACGGCGGCCCGGGCGCTGCAGCCATCAACAAATATATTGCCCCGCGCGCGCTGTTGTGGTTCCGCTGGGCCGCTCTGGCGACCTGGATCACCGGTGCGATGGCGCTGGAAGCCATGCATGCAGCTGAGGGTTCCGGCTTTGTCGCCGCCTTCACTTTGCAGGAAGGCTATCAGGTGATCGGCGTAGGCGCATGGCTGGGCACCATCATGCTGTTCAACGTCTGGGCCCTGATCTGGCCGAACCAGAAGAAGATTCTTGGCATTGTTCAGGCCAGCCCCGAAGAAATTGCCAAAGGCAAGGTGGTCGCTCTTATGGCTTCCCGTACCAACACTCTGCTATCGGTACCCATGATCCTCGCCATGACGGCTCAGGGCCACGGTCTACCGTTCTAGATCAGGCTGCACTGAAGCATCCGAAACCCGGCCTCCGGCCGGGTTTTTTATTTGAAAATTCATGCAAAGACTATAGAATCCCCTCTTTGCTCTGGCGCTTTTCGAAAAAGCGCCTTTTTCGTTTTGGTGAGCCTGATGGCCGAACACTTGATGAACACCTACAAACCCCTGCCGGTCAATTTTGATCGGGGCGAAGGTCCCTACCTGTTTGACGACAAGGGCGAACGATACCTGGATGCGCTCTGCGGCATTGCCGTATGCGGCCTGGGTCATGCCCACCCGGCGGTTAGCAAAGCTATCTGCGAACAATCCAAACGGCTTTTGCATACGTCCAATCTCTACCAGATCAGCCAACAGGAAAAGCTTGCCGATGCACTCTGTGATGTGGCCGGCATGGACCGCGTGTTCTTTGGTAACTCCGGCGCTGAAGCCAACGAAGCGGCACTCAAACTCGCGCGTCTCTACGGCCACCAGAAAGGTATCGACTCACCGCAGGTGATCGTTACCGAAGGCAGTTTTCACGGCCGCACGCTGGCAACCCTGACCGCTACCGGCAATCGCAAGATACAGGCCGGTTTTGAACCTCTGATGCCCGGGTTTCTGCGCGCACCCTATAATGATCTGCAAGCTATTCGCACCATCGCATCCAATAGCCCGAATGTAGTTGCCATCTTGGTGGAGCCGATTACCGGTGAAGGCGGCATACGCATACCTGACGACGACTATCTATCCGAGTTACGCACCCTTTGTGACGAACACGACTGGCTGCTAATACTCGATGAAATCCAGACAGGCATGGGGCGCACCGGACGCTGGTTTGCACACCAGCATGCAGACATCCAGCCGGATGTCATGACTTTGGCGAAAGCACTTGGCAATGGCGTACCGATTGGCGCCTGCCTGGCGCTTGGCGCGGCTGCCGACGTGTTTAAACCCGGCAACCACGGGTCGACATTTGGTGGCAACCCGCTGTCAACCAGTGCCGCACTCGCGGTGCTGCAGAGCATCCAGGAAGACGACCTGGTCAATCGCGCCGAACAATTGGGCGCGCGCATGCTGGGCGGCTTCAAGGCACAGCTGGGTGACGCTGAAGGTGTTGTATCGATTCGAGGCCGCGGGCTGATGCTCGGCATCGAGCTTGACCGTCCCTGTGGAGAATTGATGCAGCGCGCACTCGACAGAAAGCTATTGATAAACGTAACTGCTGACACTGTTGTACGCCTGCTTCCACCACTGATACTGGCGGACGCGCAGGCCGACGAAATTGTTGCTGAAGTCAGCCAGCTGATACTCGAATTTCTTGGTAATGATTCATGAGCGTACGGCATTTCCTGACCCTGCTGGATCTATCCAGCGATGAACTTAAACAACTAATGGAACGCGCCATAGAGCTAAAACAGTGGCTGCGTGAAGGACGCCTGCACGAACCACTGAAGCACAAGGTGCTGGCCATGGTATTCGAGAAGTCGTCAACGCGAACACGCGTGTCCTTCGAAACCGGCATGGTACAACTGGGCGGTCACGCAATGTTCCTGTCACCGCGTGACACACAGATAGGTCGCGGTGAACCGATTGAAGACAGTGCCCGTGTTTTATCGCGCATGACCGATGCAGTCATGATCAGGACGTTTGAACACGGACTCATAGAACGCTTTGCCGAATACTCGGCATCACCGGTTATCAACGCACTCACGGACCAGTATCACCCCTGTCAGCTACTGGCCGATATGCAAACCTGGTTTGAAAAACGTGGTGATATCCGCGGCGCCACCGTAGCCTTTATCGGCGACGGCAATAATATGTGTCACTCTTACATAAACGCCGCATGCCAGTTCGGCTTTCAATTGCGGGTAGCTGCACCAACCAATTACCAGCCTGATGCCGATATTGTCGCTGCTGCAGGCGACAGCGTCAGCCTGATCCAGGATCCGCTACAGGCAGCCAGCGGCGCTGATCTTGTCGTGACTGATGTCTGGGCCAGCATGGGCCAGGAGGAAGAGCAGTCAGAACGCGAAAAGATTTTTGCCGGTTACCAGGTCAATGCAGAGCTTATGGCGCAGGCTGACAAGGACGCGCTATTCATGCATTGCCTGCCGGCGCACCGCGGCGAAGAAGTCACTGCCGATGTTATCGATGGCGCGCAGAGCGTGGTCTGGGATGAAGCAGAAAACCGCCTTCACGCACAAAAAGCGCTGCTGGAGTTTCTTATCGCCCCCCGATAAAGGGCGAGCAACGCAGCACTAGGTAACTTCCAGTCCTTGCAGCAATATGGCATACACTCGCTCCCCCAATGCTGTAACCAGCTCTTCCGGGGCGTTAGCATCGACGAACAGTCCACTCGCTATAAACGCTGCCAACCCGTGGACCGCGGAAAGACTGGTCAATACCAGATCATCCGTTTCCCTTTGCACAAAAACCCCGGCGCGCTTACCGCCCTCGATAATTGTCGTGAGGCTTGCGATCGCGTCTCCGGCGGCTTGCTGAAGCTCTCCGCAATGTTCGCTACGTGGCAGACTTGGACGAAACATCAGATCAGCGATTTCGATATTCCGGGAAACGTAGAAAACGTAGCCCATACCAGCCTCATATAGTTGCCGCCGCGGATCATGCGGGTAGTCATCCGCCGCCCGCTGACAGATATCCCTGAGCGCCACAAAACCCGTTACTGCAATTGCCTCCAGCAGTGCCCCCTTGTTACGAAAATGTCGATACGGCGCACCGTGGCTGACCCCCAGCGAAATGGCCAGTTCACGTAAACTCAACCCGACGACTCCCTTGTTCCTGAGAACGGGAATCGCTGCCTCGACAAGCGCCTCGCGCAAGTTTCCATGATGATAGGACTTTGTCATTCAGCTCGTAACCCTGGCTTGCGCAAGAAAAGCGCCCACAACAAAGTAGACATTTTCTACATTTGACACTAAACTGCAAATAAGTAGAAACTGTCTACATTAATATGCGCTAACCTGGATACGTCAGGTCGCCCATCGAGGACTCTGTTTATGCCCAAATTTGTCGCCGCAGTTGTGATTCTCTACCTGTCAAACCTTAGCGCTGCGCTATCGGCAGATACGTTCTCACGCAGTATTGGAACTTTGAATCAAGACTGCCAATCTGAACACTCCCTGGTCGTCGTTCGCGCCAGCGACTTGCCCACCCTGTTGGGTAAACCGACCGGGTACATCACACTGTGGCGTTACCAGAATCAGGCACTGGTTCCAATACGCTCCCAAATTGACCGCAGAGACTCTCAAAAACGCTATCTGCTGGAAGACACTTCGGCCGCCACCGGCAGCCATGCACCACCGCTTTCGGCCGATGACGAAATCGTATTCAGGCTGGCCGATGCCGGCGCACAGAGGCTCTCCACCCCGCTCTCGGGCCAGCGGGAAATCAGCGCCGAAATACAGGTAATCCCACCTCTCAGTAAGCAACCGCACTGGGTGTATGCATCGATATCAACGACTGAAAAAAGCCAGGCACCCGCACCCTACCTGGTCAGATACCAGGCGGAAACCGACACTGTGGCAACAGACCTGTACCAGGTCAGATTCAACCACAGA
Organism: uncultured Gammaproteobacteria bacterium; assembly: GCA_963752745.1. Lineage (GTDB taxonomy): Bacteria > Pseudomonadota > Gammaproteobacteria > DSM-19610 > DSM-19610 > Thiogranum. Next base: position 20,719 of record CAVWAK010000027.1, on the reverse strand, counting down.
CTTCCCTTCCTGATTGACGGCTTTCGCTGGCACCTGACGGGCAAGCACGACTATAGCCCGAACGTCCTCGACATCATGAAGATTCAGCACACCGGGAATATGTTCGGTTTTATTCCGTTCAAGCGAACTGGCGATGATTACAGCTCTGAGCTGACTCAAGTGAAGCTCGGACCGCTACGCACCATTCGACGGACAGAAAACCGTGTTCACGTGCTCTGGTATTTAAAAACCCCGAAACTCTATATCGACTACGTGATGATGCCGGACAGCCTCGTCATGGACACCGTCATTGATATTCCATTTAAAATGGGACTGTTCTTCGACCAGGTAGAAACACTGACAACCGTCGACTGGCGTAAAGACGAATCCTTGCCGCCGCTTAAAATACACTCACCGGGTACTGCATCAGAACTGTTGGTAACCGGGCGGATGACCGCTGAAAAACAAAACTTCAATACTGTCAGTAACACTCGTTTTTCAGTCCGGAGTGACTTGGGTACAGCGTCAGTACACCTGGATATCCCCAACGATTTCCCTATCACACCCTGGTTATATATTAATGATGACATCAGCGTGTCGTCACCACCCGAGCATCAGCCCGGACAGTTCGGAAATGTAGGCTACCGCACGACCGGCTGGGAAAACATCGATACTAATGTTCATCACCTGAAATTCACCGCCTGCCTGTCCAGCAGAGCGTCCAGCCATGCCCCGTAAATACAGCGTTCGGCTGATTACCATCCCGATGAGCCACTACTGCGAAAAGGCTCGCTGGGGCCTGGAGCGGCTCGACATCGACTATTTTGAAGAACGCCATCTGCAGGTCTTTCACTATCCACGTACCTACTGGGTGAGTGGCGGCCCTAATGTCCCGGTTTTGATCGACAAACAAACAGTGGTGCATGACTCTACAGCGATACTCAAATATCTGGATCGTTATGCCTCAATTGATCAGCAGCTGTATCCGCAGGATAGTGAACACCGGTCGCGGGTCGAATCACTTGAAGATCTGTTTGATGACGTGGTGGGTGTGGAAAGCCGCCGCTGGATTTATTATCACTTCAGGAATAAATTGACTCAGGCCATCCGCACAGCCGGCCAGGGCGCACCATGGTCAGAAAAACTCCTGATGCCGGCTCTCTATCCGATCTTTTTTCTGCTAATCAACAAACTGCTCAAGCCAACAAGTAACAACGTGGAAAACGGACTGAACAAAGTCAGAGACATTGTTAAAACAACGGACGCACTGCTGCTCAAAAACAATACCCACCTGCTGGATGACAGATTCAGCGCCGCTGATCTTTCCCTCGCATGCATGCTGGCGCCGCTGCTGTTACCAAGGAACTACGGCATTCGGCTGCCGGAACCCGACGAACTGCCTGAAGCGGCCAAACCGGTTGTCGATGAATTCAGAAACACCGCGACCGGCGAGTATGTCCTGAAACTGTATGAAACAGAACGGCTGTCAATCAAATCCTGATGATTTCAGGACTTCGTCACCGATTTATCCAACTTGGTATGCCGTACATCCTTGCCCTTCACCAGGTAAATCACATACTCGCAGATATTACTGGCACGATCACCGATACGTTCGATTGCACGGGCAGCGAATATCGTCTTAAGCACACACGGGATCGAATCCGAGTCTTCCATCATGTAAGTCATGAGTTCGCGCAATAGCGCCTCATATTCACGATCCAGAACACGGTCTTCACTCCAGACTTCCACAGCTTTATCTGTATCAAGGTGCGCGAAGGCATCCAGTGCACCCCGCAGCATAGCCCCGCTATGCAGTCCCAGGTGGTGAATCTGGGTGAAAAGCTTACTGACACGATCCTCGCTAACAAGATCACTGGCCATTTTGGCAATGCGTTCCGCCTCATCACCAATACGCTCAAGATCAGTGATAGTCTTTATAACCGCTACGATCAGGCGCAAATCACTGGCCGCCGGCTGGCGACGTGCAAGAATCAGGTTACACTCTTCGTCAAGAGCCACTTCCATGGCATTGACCTGAAGATCATTAGCCACTACCTGCTCGGAGAGACTGGCATCCCGGGTTTCCAGCGCCGTCATGGCGTCGGACAGCTGCTGTTCAACCAGGCCACCCATAGCCAGAACCCGGTTGCGGACGTCCTCAAGCTCTTCGTTATAGCGCCGTGAAATATGCTGGCCGATATTCAAGTTTTCCATTACTACTCCCCTTAGCCGTAACGCCCTGTCACGTAATCTTCAGTCATCTTCTCGCCCGGATTAGTAAATATCTTGTTGGTTGAATCATACTCGACCATCTTCCCCATATACATAAAGGCCGTGTAATCCGAGACACGTGCCGCCTGTTGCATATTGTGGGTCACAATCACAATGGTGTACTTACTCTTGAGCTCATCAATCAACTCCTCGATTTTTAGCGTTGAAATCGGATCGAGCGCAGAAGCCGGCTCATCAAGCAAAAGTACTTCGGGTTCCACGGCGATCGCGCGCGCAATCACCAGCCGCTGCTGCTGACCGCCCGATATGCCCAGCGCATTATCATGCAGGCGATCTTTAACCTCATCCCACAAAGCAGCACCGCGCAATGCCTTCTCCACAGTGTCGTCCAGCGTACGGCGGCCCTTCTTGCCCTGCAAACGAAGACCGTAGGCAACATTCTCATAAATACTCTTGGGGAACGGGTTGGGCTTCTGGAAGACCATACCCACGCGCTGACGCAATTGGGCCACCTGCACCTTGGGATCATAGATATTCTGACCATCGAGTTCGATCCTGCCTTCAATGCGCGCACTGGGCACCAAATCATTCATGCGGTTGAAACAACGCAACAGGGTCGACTTGCCACAACCACTGGGACCGATAAAGGCCGTCACGCGCTTGCGCGCAATAGCCATACCAATGTCTTTCAGCGCCTGGGCATCGCCGTAGTAGAGATTCAGATCAGATATCTGCATACAGTGATCTTCACTGGCAAAATCGCTATTGCCAGGCGAACTGTTGATCATACCCGGATCAATACTTTGTGTGTTTTTCATTTCCATACTCATTACTGCTCCAATTCGCGATAGCGCTCACGCAAGCGGTTGCGAATCGCTATAGCGGTCAGATTCAGAGCCACAATAATTACCACCAGCAGCAGCGCTGTGGCGTATACCAGGGGACGCGCTGCTTCCACATTTGGACTCTGGAAACCGACATCATAAATGTGAAAGCCAAGGTGCATGAACTTGCGATCCAGGTGAAGGAACGGCGAATTACTATCTAGCGGTAAGGCCGGGGCCAGTTTTACGACACCGACCAGCATCAGGGGTGCCACTTCCCCCGCAGCACGAGCGACCGCGAGAATAAGCCCGGTCATCATCGCCGGTGTCGACATGGGCAACACCGTACGCCACAACGTCTCTGCCTTGGTCGCACCCAGCGCCAGACTACCTTCTCGAACAGAAATCGGAATACGTGCAAGACCTTCTTCAGTCGCGACAATCACTACTGGCAGTGTCAGCAATGCCAGCGTCAGAGAGGCCCACATCAGACCCGGCGTCCCGAAAGTCGGAGCCGGCAATGCTTCCGGGTAGAACAGCTGGTCAAGATTGCCGCCGAGGAAGTAAACAAAAAAACCCAGACCAAATACGCCATAGACAATCGACGGCACACCTGCGAGGTTATTTACCGCAATTCGAATCAGACGGGTTAACGGCCCTTGCTTAGCGTATTCGCGCAGGTATACCGCTGCGACCACACCGAACGGCGTCACCATCACTGACATCAGCATCACCATCATGACAGTACCGAATATCGCCGGAAATATACCGCCCTCGGTATTGGCTTCACGTGGATCGGCGCTGACGAATTCCCAAAGCTTGGCGACATAGAATCCGATCTTGCCAAACACATTCATGGCATTGGGCTGATAAGCACGAACAATATTGGCAAGCGGAATGTTAACTATGCGCCCATCCATCACCGTCATTGCCACACTGTCGCGCGACATCTCGGCATACCTGGCATCCAGTCCTTTCTGTAGACCGGCAAACTCTGCCTGCAACGTCTCGCGCTGCTGATCGATATCAGACAATGCCTCTGGCGTATCCCGCCCTTCCAGCTCCAGCTTGCGCCGTTCCAGCCTCAGCCGCTCGATAGCGTAATTGATAGAACCAATCTCGGCCTTTTCCAGGTGTCGAATCTGGTCGCGGATATCATCCACACGCTCCAGGCGGGCCTGCAACTGTTGCCAGGCAGCTTCACCCTCGGCCACCTGTTCGCCATTCTCTGCAACGCTAACTAAAAAACCGAAAAAGTTTCCCCACTCCAGGCGCTCAAGCACCACAAGTTGTTCGGGTTCGCTGCGTTCAATAATGGACGGCTGCAGAATCCAGCGGAAATCCAGGCCCGACACATCACGATTACCCGTCTTCAGCAAGTATCGCTCGACAAACCCACCTGATTTCTCTGGCGATTGTTCATTGGTGTCTTGAAGCTGTTCGCGGCTGACTTCTTCCCGATCAACAATTTCACCAATCAAGCGGTTTACCTGGCCGTCAGGCTCCCGGTATTCGATTTCCCAGACAGTCTTTGCCCAGAAATGCCCCAGACCGTTAACGGCGATCAGATACAGCAGACCGGCAACCATGGACAGGCTGGCCGTAACTGCGGCTGCGTTCAACCAGATCCACGGTGCACCTGTCTTCCACCAACTCGATATGTCCTTATTCATAATCGCTACAGACTGCTGTACTTGTTACGCAAACGCTGACGAATCAACTCAGCGCCGGTATTAAACAGGAAGGTAAAAACAAACAGCACCAGGGCTGCAAGGAACAACACACGATAGTGCGTACCATCGACTTCGGACTCCGGCATTTCTACTGCAATATTGGCTGACAACGTGCGCATACCCTGGAAGATACTCAGGTCCATCACCGGGGTATTGCCAGTGGCCATGAGAACAATCATGGTTTCACCCACAGCACGGCCCACGCCCATCATGATGGCGGAGAAAATACCCGGGCTCGCGGTCAGCAATACCACCCTTACGAGCGTTTGCCAGGGCGTTGCGCCCAATGCGAGTGAACCATTCGTGAGATGCCGGGGTACGCTAAAAATCGCATCTTCGGCGATTGAAAAAATTGTTGGAATCACAGCAAAGCCCATCGCCATACCAACCACCAGCGAGTTGCGCTGATCGAAACCGATGCCCAGCTCATTTTCAAGCCAGCCGGGCATATCGCCATTGAAGAACCACAGTTCCAGCGCAGGACTTATTGCCAGCGCCGCCCAGACAGTCAATGCAATGACTGGAATCAACAGGGCCGCTTCCCAACCGTCGGGAACCCGGCCACGTAAACCTGCGGGCACCAGGTGCCATAAATAGGCGAACACCAGCACCGTAACCGGCAACAAAACTAACAGGGTAAAAATGCCAGGCAAATGAGATTCGACCAGCGGTGCGAGCCATAAACCAGCCAGAAAGCCGAGTATCACCGTGGGCAGCGCTTCCATGATTTCAATAGAAGGCTTAACCACCTGGCGCATCTTCGGCGCCATGAAATACGCGGTAAAAATAGCACCGAGTATCGACAGCGGAATCGCAAACAGCATGGCGTAAAAGGCCGCCTTCAGGGTGCCGAATGTCAGCGGCGTAAGGCTGAATTTCGGCTCAAAGTCATTGTCGGCAGCCGACGACTGCCAGATGTACTCCGACTTGTCATAGCCTTCGTACCAGACTTTGGTCCACAGCGCCTTCCAGGAAATTTCGGGGTGCTCATTATGAATGGTCCAGAAGTGCAACCGGTTATTCTCGTCGAGAACCCAGATAGCATTGGCGCGTGGTGCAACCGCCATACGCTTGATGCCTGCATCAGCTACCGGTTCGTGCATTAACTGGTGGTGGGCGGTCGCATGGTAGACCGCGACACTGCCATCGTCCGCCGCCGCCAGGAAGGCCTTGCGACTGAACTCCGGGACCAGACTGACAAGGCCCTCGGGTGCTGTAAAGTCGCGTATCTCCCTGAGGTGGCGCACGCCATCATCGTCACGTACCGAGAACCACTGACTGATTACGCCATTGTTACCCGCAATCATGATCGAACTGCCACCGGTTAGCAGCTGTGCATCGACCACCTCGACGCCCGCCGCTGCGACATCGACCTGCTCGCGCAGCTGAAGATCTGATAAATCAATTAAATCGTACCAGGCCAGTTCCCCGGCTTCGCCAACAACGTAGAGATTCCGTTGCACAGGATCGATCAGCAGACTGCGTACCGACTTTACCGTTGTGAAGGTGCTGGCCGAATCAAATTCAAAACTGCCCTCTTCTGCCAGCAGCGATTCCTGCAACTCGGCACGGACAACAGACAAGGTGCCATCTTCTGACCAGGCTGTCAGCGTATAGCTCCCCTCTTCCTGAATGCCGATGCGCAATAGCGGCATACCAGCCGAATTCAGTGTCAACAGCTCCTGGCCCAGTGGATAATGGATACCGGGTGTAATCACACGAACATCGTTGGGAAATGTGACCTTGTACTGGTGCTGAACCACCAGCGCCTGGCCGTTGCTCAGACCCAGCGCAACGATGCCGGTATTTGGACGCGCCGCCGAAAAACTGTCGACCGTGACCCCTTCAGGGATAGGCAATTGCGTTTCACTGATTAGCCCGCCATCGCCGGTCGAGAGAAATCTGACCCGGCCAAGGCGGTCTATAACCACGCCAATTTCGGCCTGCTCTTCCATGGCCAGATATTCGACCGGCGCGTCTACTACCAGCTGATAGCTCGCCTGCGGGTGCATTTCAGGCGCATCACCCAGGGGCAGTACCACATACAGAAGATAGAAGAAAATCAGCAGGATGGCGACAATTACACTGTTGCCACCGATGGCCACTGCGTAGCGCGCCAGGCGGTCCTTCAACAACCGCATCCGGAGGTGCGCACTCGCTCCATAGCCTTCATTGGGCGTTATTTCAGACATACGGGATTAAGCCAGCCGTGCAATATGACGTACGCATGTGTTCACCAGAATTATCACCTTCATTCTCTTTGGCATTTTTATTGCTTAAGTTCATGACAAACAAGTCAATGCACCCAACCCAATGTGCAGAGAGGAAAGACCATGAGCCTTGAACACCGATGGAGCTCTCGTAAAGAGATCAACCTCAACGTAAATCTCTATTACCCACCCGTTGGCATGATAAACGGCACCACCCAAAACATCAGCCTGGAAGGCATGTATGTAGCAGTCAATGGTGTGGACATTCCACCCCAGGCACGACTGGAAGTCTGCTTTACTGCTGAAACCCGCGGCAAATCCATCGAACACCGGCTACCAGCCTACGTGGTTCATGGAGGCGACAGCGGCATTGGCCTGATGCTGCAGCATGTAGGGTACCGGGAATTTGATGCCCTGCGCTATATGCTGAACGCAGCCTGAACCCCCGTCAAAAACGGGAGCCCGGATTGCCCGGCGCGTGACAGGCCAACAGCCTTACTGCAGCTTCTGTAATTCCTGCTCGGCAACTTTTGCGGGTAGCGGGATATAACCGTCTTTCACCACTACAGTCTGACCAGACCTGGACAGCACCATTTTCAGGAACTCGGCTTCCAGCGGAGCCAGCGGCTTGTTGGGATGCTTGTTCACGTAGACGTAGAGAAAACGGGCCAGCGGGTAAGTACCCTTAATGGCGTTTTCAGGCGTCGCTGCAACAAAATCCTTGCCTTTCTTCGCCAGTGGAACTGACTTGACGCCAGACGTCATGTAGCCGATACCGGAATAACCGATACCATTCAGCGAAGAGGATACTGACTGGACCACAGAAGCCGAACCCGGCTGCTCGTTCACGTTGTTCTTGTAGTCACCTTTGCACAGCGCCTTCTTCTTGAAGTAACCGTAGGTACCGGACACCGAGTTACGACCGTATAACTGGACCGAACGCGTCTTCCAGGCACCATCCAGACCCAAAGCGCCCCAGGTACTGATGTCATCCGGGTTGCCGCACTTACGAGTTGAGGAGAACACGGCGTCGACCTGCGGAATAGTCATGCCTTCGACAGGGTTGTCCTTGTTGACGAACACAGCCAGGGCATCGATTGCGACACGAATTTCAGTCGGCTTGTAGCCGTGGCGTTTTTCAAAGGCCTCCATTTCCTTGTCTTTCATCTTGCGGCTCATGGGACCGAAGTTGGAGGTGCCTTCGGTCAGTGCCGGCGGTGCAGTGGAGGAACCCGCAGCCTGAATCTGGATGTTGACGTTTGGGTATTCGCGCTTGTACTGCTCCGCCCACAGGGTCATGAGATTGGCAAGGGTGTCTGAACCCACACTTGACAGATTTCCAGCGACACCACTGGCACGCTGGTAGTCGGATAACGCGGGGTCGACCTTGGCGTCGGCCTGGGCCGCACCATTTAGCCCAAGGCTGATGGCCAACACACTCGCCAGCATACGGAATTTACCAAATTTCATTGAGTTATCTCCTAAAACACACGATTTACAGAATCGATTGGTCTTGCTGGTCGGAGAGTGTATTGGGAGAATGTTACGGCTGTATGACAAACCGGAAGCGTTCAGATCACACCGGCAGAGGCCGGCAGACAGCTTCCCGCCCGCTCAGGTGAAAAATGACAGCTGAAAGAGCTACCCTTGCCGAGCTCACTGTCTATTTCCAGCCGCCCCTGGTGGCGCAGCAGAACATGTTTGACGATAGCGAGACCCAGGCCAGTTCCCCCACCGGCTCGCGAGCGACCGGCATCCACTCGATAGAAGCGCTCAGTCAGTCGGGGTATGTGGTGTGGCGCAATGCCACCGCCTGAATCTATTACTGAAAATACCGGTTCGTCGTTTATTTGCTTCCAGCCGATGCGAATTCGACCGCCGTCGGGCGTATAACGCACAGCATTGAAAACCAGGTTTGAAAATGCGCTGTATATTTCAGACTCATGCCCCTGGATACACAACCCCCTGTCGACATCCATCTCGAGCACATGTTCAGCACTACCGCTCAGGTCGCGCGCATGATCGGCTATGGTATCGATAATGCGAGGCACATCTACATCCTCGATATTCTGCTGCGGGTCTTCGCTTTCCAGGCGCGATAGCAACATCAGATCATTAACAATGCGATTCATACGCTCGGTCTGGGATCGCATGCTACGCAACTGGGCCGCAAACATTTCGTCGACATCTTCATCCAGAAGGGTTTCCAGGTAACCAACAACAACCGTCAAAGGGCTGCGCAACTCGTGCGATACATTGGCAACAAAATCCTGCCGGGTACGCTCAAGGCGTTGTAACCGGGTGACGTCGCGAGCCACCAGCAAACGTCGATTTTGAGAATAGCGAATAACGCGCACTCTCAAAGTGACGCCATCGTCAACCGGTGATTGCATCTCCATTTCGGTCTGCTCATCGCCAGCGTTAAGGTAAGCCAGAAACTCGGGGTTACGGATCAGGTTACTGATGCGCTGCCCGGAATCACGCGGGTATTTAAAACCCAGGAAGCGCGATGCCGCATTGTTCCACCACTCGATCTCGTCACTGTTGGGGCGCAATTCTACTGTAGCGTCAGGCAACGCCACGGTAATCTTGTGGAAGCGTTTCAACATACGCCGCAGGTTGCGCTTGCGCTTGCGGTTACGCTGCTGCAGGCGATAAATCTGTTCGAAAACCTCGTCCCAGATTCCGCTGGCCTCTGGCGGCTGGAAGCGTTTGCTTTCTCGAAGCCAGCGCACCAGCCGGTACATGTTATATAGATGCCAGCCGAGATAGGCCAGGAAAGGCAGTAACAGGCCGGCCGCCATATTTCCGAACAGCGCACCCAGCAGCAAGCCAAAAACCAACAATCCAGCAATTCGCCGAATCTCATCCTTCCAGGGATCAGCCAATTTCAGTCCCTGGTTGAAAATCGGTATCCGGCTCCCCTGACTGTCTGAATGAAGCGATCATAGCCGCGATCTTCGAGCGCCTTGCGCAAGCGCCGAATGTGCACATCAACGGTGCGCTCTTCCACAAAAACACCACGCCCCCAAACATAATCCAGTAGCTGTTCCCTACTGTACACCCGATCCGGGTTACTCATAAAGAAATGCAGCAGACGAAACTCAGTGGGAGCAAGGTTTAGAGGGGTATTATCGACTTCAACCCGGTGGCCAACAGGATCCAGGGACAATCCATCGTACGCGATCAACTGTTCCACACTATCGGCCTGGCTACGGCGCAATACCGCGTTAATTCGGGCAATAAGTTCGCGCGGTGAAAACGGCTTGGTAATGTAGTCGTCGGCACCAACTTCCAGAGCGTAGACCCGGTCGTTTTCCTCGGCCCGGGCGGTCAGCATAATAATAGGAATCTTCGCTGTTACTTCTTCCTTGCGCAGCCGCCTGGCCAGATCAACTCCGCTCATACCCGGCAGCATCCAGTCCAGCAGTATCAGGTCCGGCGGGTTACTGGCCACCGCGACCAGGGCCTGCTCTGCATCTGCAACCTCTTCAAAATGACAGTTCCGCCTTCTTTAGCGCGAAGCCCACCATTTCACGGATAGCTTGCTCGTCCTCGACGATCAGAATTCGCTTCATTGTTGTTTCTCTATTCTTTAGAGTATTGGCCGTGACGGACATTTTTCTGCGCTACCGGTTACGTCAGACAAAATAGTACAACGCATGAATGTTACAGTTGTATGACAACCAGCCAAAATCCGTTATAAAACGTTTTGAAGCCGAACAATAAAGCAAAGGATTTCAGAGACTAGTATGTGCCGCATCGCCGCTTACCTGGGCCCGTCAATAACGCTTGAGCGTCTGCATGACCGACCCGCCGCACAGCCTTCTGGTCCAGAGCTGGGCACCTCGTGAACTCCGCTACGCCAAGCTGAATGCCGATGGTTACGGCTTCGGATGGTATCCGAACGCTGGCCAGCCCGCTGTCTACGTCAACCCCAATCCGATCTGGACTGACCCTAATCTTCCGCACCTGGGCCGGGCTTTGGCCAGCGGGCTATGGCTGGCCAGCATACGAAGTGCCACCATCGGCAACCCGGTAAACCACGCAAATACGCAGCCATTTGCCGACAATGAATTTCTTTTTGATCACAATGGTCTGATAGACAATTTCCACGACCAGGTCCGACCCAGGATGACCGCCGAACTGGCCCCGACTTACCTGCCGGCAATCCGCGGCAACACCGAGTCCGAGTATCTGTTTGCTGCATTTCGGCAAGAGCTGAATGACAACCCCGACCTGTCCATGGAAAAGGCCCTGTCAAACCTGATGAAAAAAACGGAAGGCTGGATTGATGGCAACCGCGCCTTGCTGACTATTGTTGTTAGTGATGGCGAGCGTCTGTACGCCGTGCGACATGCCGTCGATGACGCTTGCCCAACACTGTATTACACTACCGATGATGACAGCGTTTCCGGATGCCCAACTGATTGCCTCGGAACCGCTGACCGAGTCCGGCGTCTGGCAAAGCATACCGGAGCACCAAATTCTGATACTGGACCCTGAAGAACCGCCGGAATTGTTGTCGCTGTGAGCACGGATGCATTGATTACCGAACTGGGCAACGCCCAGGCCTTGCTGCTGGCAATCGCCACCGATATTGACGACACCGGCTTCCGCAGCCAATACCACCCTGATTTAAGCCCTGTCGGCTGGCATCTTGGCCATTGCATCTTTACCGAGTGCTTCTGGCTGCACGAGACAATACGTGGTGACGACAGCGTCACAGCGCCGATCAAGTCCTTCTATACACCCCCGGAAACTCCCAAAGCAGAGCGCGGGCCACGCTTACCGCCGCAATCGGACCTGCTCACGTGGGCCAGGGAACTGAACGCCTTCAATCTTCACTATCTGCACAACCTGCGCCCGGAATGGCAGGCACACGAACTTTTTGTAGATGACTTTGTACTCCATTTTCTTATTCAACATTACAGTCAGCACTACGAAACCCTGTTGATGATCCTGACCCAGAAAGCACTGAGTGAACACCAACCTGAAGGCGAGACACTCACTGCGTTGCAGGCAGACGACCTGAACCGCAACAGCTTTGATATTCCGAGTGGTCATTACCGTATCGGTGGAGATCGACCTGTTGGCTACGACAACGAATTGCCGCGGCAACAGGCCGACCTTGGTGCTTTCAGCATCAGCCGCCATCCAGTGAGTAATGCCGAATACCTCGGCTTCATCGAAGATGGTGGCTACCAGGCATCCACTCACTGGAGCGAGGCTGGCTGGCAGTGGCGTGAGAGTCATAGTGTAGAGAGCCCTGATCACTGGCGCCGCAATGCTGGTGGCAACTGGTATGGTGTCAGCTTCAACGGTGGCTATGCCCTGGCCCCGGCTGAACCTGTTTCCGGCATCAGCCACTATGAAGCCAGCGCCTTCGCAAGCTGGGCAGGTGGCCAACTGCCACACGAATATCAATGGGAAGCAGCCTGTCGGATTGGCGCGCTGGAGCATACCGGACGCGTCTGGGAATGGTGTCAGAACACCTTCCACCCTTATCAAGGCTTTTCACCCTTCCCTTACGACGAATACTCACAGCCCTGGTTCGATGATCGTCATTACACGCTAAAAGGTGGCAGCCTGCACACTCGCCCGGCGATTAAACGCCCCAGCTTCCGTAATTTTTTTGAAGCCGACAAGCGCCACGTGTTTGCCGGAATGCGGCTCGTTTACTAGGGAGTACTGGTTTACAATCGGCATATGACAATGCCTCAAAAGCCGGATACCCGCCGCATTGGCAAGGGCATGACAATCGCCGCGTGGATTATCCTGCTGGTACTGCTTACCCTGTTTTTCAGCCACAAACTCGACCAGCAACGCAACCCGAATCAGGCCGTTTTCAGCCGGCTCAATGACGCTGGCACCCAGGAAGTGGTGCTCAAGCGCAATCGCTTCGGTCACTACGTCAGCAACGGTGAAGTCAATGGCCGGACCGTGGAGTTCATGCTCGATACCGGTGCCAGTGATGTCGCAATACCGGCAAAACTGGCCGACGAGCTCGGCCTCAAACGCGGCCAGCCGGTTCAGTACCAGACAGCCAATGGCATCGTTACCGCCTACCGCACTACACTCGACAGCGTCTCGATCGGACCAATGATCGTGCACAACGTTACGGCAAGCATTAATCCGGGCATGCACGACATGGAAATCCTGCTTGGCATGAGCGTGCTGAAACATATCGAGTTCACCCAGCGAGGCGACACCCTGATACTGCGACCCTATGAATGATCTGGTTACTTCACTGACAAACTGGACCGGCGAACTTGCCGGCCTGCTGTGGGGCAATGCCCTGACGCTCGCTGTTTTGCTGGGCATGGGCCTGTACCTGACCCTGCGCATGGGCTTCGTGCAGATACGTGGCTTCAGGCATGCGCTGGACCTGGTATCAGGGCGCTATAGCAAGGCCAGCGATGCTGGCGAGATCAGTCACTTCCAGGCGTTGTCAACAGCACTGTCCGCCACAGTGGGTACCGGCAACATTGCCGGCGTGGCGACTGCGATCACCCTTGGCGGACCAGGCGCGCTGTTCTGGATGTGGATGACAGCTTTTTTCGGTATGGCCACCAAGTTCACCGAATGCACGCTGGCGCTAAAATTCAGACAGTTTGATGAGAACGGCGTAGTGGCCGGCGGCCCTATGTATACGCTGCTGCACGGCCTGAACATGAAGCGCACGGCGATACTTTTTGCCAGCTTTGCACTGATCGCCTCCTTCGGCATAGGTAATATGGTGCAGGCCAATTCGGTGGTTGATGGCCTCGGCTACCTGTATCCGCAACTGAAAGATCATGGCTGGCTGATTGGCCTGGTAATGGCTTTTCTTGTCGCACTGGTTATTCTGGGAGGCGTGACGCGTATTGCCCGCGTCGCCAGCACCATCGTACCGGTGATGGCATCTATCTATATCTGTGCCGCCCTGTTTGTGCTCTTCAATCATGCCGCCGACATCCCCAACGCTTTTTCGACCATATTTAATCATGCGCTGAATCCATGGGCGGTTGGTGGTGGCGCTGTCGGTGAAGCCATCCGCTGGGGCGTTGCGCGTGGCCTGTTTTCCAACGAAGCCGGTCTCGGTTCATCACCCATGGCACACGCCGCTGCACGCACCAATGAACCGGTTCGTGAAGGACTGGTCGCCATGCTCGAACCGTTTATCGATACCCTGGTGATCTGTACCATGACCGGATTGGTAATCATCGTCACCGGCGCATACACCCTTGGCAGAGAAGACCTGGTTGGCGCCGCATTGACAGCACATGCATTCAACAGCTCTATTGGCACGTCAGGTGCAGCAGTTGTCGGTATTGGCCTGAGCCTGTTTGCTTTCTCGACCATCATTGCCTGGTCCTACTATGGCGATCGTTCAGCGCGTTTTCTGTTTGGCGAAGGCGCAGTGATGCCGTACCGTGTTGTCTATTGCTTCCTGGTGCTGATTGGTGCCGCAGTTCCCCTAAAACTGGTATGGAACATTGCGGATATCACCAATATCCTCATGGCTTTACCCAACCTGCTGAGCCTGTTACTGCTTGCAGGACTGGCGCAGGGCCTCAAAAACACGTATTTTTCCGGGTCGAACTTCAAAGCGGACAACAAGGCAGATCCATGAGCGAAACCACAACCGACAGCGGCCTGATCTACGAAGATACCACCAGCGGCGAAGGCACGCTGTGCACCGGCCGCGGCCAGACAGCCATTGTGCATTACACCGGCTGGCTGGAAGACGGCACCAAGTTTGATTCCAGCAAGGACCGCGATGACCCGTTCAGCTTCCCCATCGCCTGCGGCTATGTAATTCCCGGCTGGGACGAGGGTGTTGTCGGCATGAAGGTTGGCGGTGTGCGCAAACTCACCGTTCCTTCGCACCTGGGTTACGGCGAAAACGGTGCCGGCGGCGTGATACCGCCCAATGCAACGCTGGTATTCGAAATCGAATTACTGGAAATCTCTGAATAGATGCTGCTCGAAGCGCTCGACGCCCAGATAGAGCAGGACGTAAGGCACGCGCTGGACGAAGACATCGGCAATGGCGACATCAGTGCGCAACTGATTCCAGAGAACACTACCTGGAAAGCCAGCGTCTATTCATGCGAAGACGCCATTGTTTGCGGACGCAACTGGTTCGACGCGGTATTCCACCACCTGGATGAACACGCTGATATTCGCTGGTATGTTGCCGACGGCGATGCCATTGCTCCCCACCAGGTAATCTGCACCCTGAAAGGCCCGGCACGCTGTCTGCTAAGCGGTGAACGGGCCGCCCTGAATTTTCTGCAAACATTGTCAGGCACTGCAACAATCGCCCATCAATACGCCAAACGACTAAAAGGTTTCGACACTCGCATCCTTGATACCCGAAAAACCATCCCTGGCTTGAGACGCGCACAAAAGTATGCGGTGCGCTGTGGGGGTTGTCACAACCACAGGCTGGGGCTCTATGACGCCTTTCTGATCAAGGAAAACCACATCGCTGCTGCCGGCTCGATCAAGGCCGCTGTCGAAGCCGCGCAAAAACTGAAGCCGGAACTCATGGTCGAAGTCGAGGCTGAAGACCTGGACGAACTTCAACAGGCACTCGATGCTGGTGCCAACAGGGTGTTGCTGGATAACTTTACGCCCGACCAGATCAAACAGGCCGTTGCGCTCAACTCAGCTCGGGCCGAACTCGAAGCGTCAGGCAACATCACGCTGGATAATATTCGGGCCTATGCAGAAACCGGTGTGGACTATATTTCCATCGGCGCACTGACCAAACATCTGACCGCCATCGACTTGTCGATGCGCTTTGACTGAGTGAGTGAAAATGGTGCCGGAAAGAGGAATTGAACCCCCGACCTTCTCATTACGAGTGCCTCTAAAACAATAACCAGCAATAAGCACTCAGCGTGTGTTTGAATCCCAGGCTATTCTTTTGATTCAAAACTACTTTCGTTAGGCAATGACACTTTCGACAAAGTGTTGCATCGACCGGTTGAACTGGCAGGCAACTTCGGACGTTCACATCGTTCAGATGGCTACTTCGTTTACCGGGAGTACAGGCAGAACAAACGCCCTTTTCATGAATGCATGCCCGACGCTCGGCGGGCGTTTGCTCTTGGTTCTCGCCAGCGACATTGGGCTTGTTGCCCTTGCCCGGCTTCGCGGTCGTAAGGAATGCAGGATGTTTGCTGTTGGGGGCTAACACCGCATGGAATCGCGTCAGGTTCACTCTGGGCTTAGGTACCAGCGCCTCCAGGCGGGCAATGAAGTCCAGCGGCTCTAAGATGGCATGGATAGTGCCATCATTACAGGTTTTTTTCAGCTGATAGCGGATGTTACCGTTTGCTGTTAATGAAAGCCGTTTTTAGGCCGCTGCTGGACCGCTTATATACCGGCATAGCCGTTCCAGTTTGTCTTTCGTTGGCCGTGGTCGCCACACCGCCCTCAACACCAGCGGTGTCAACGGTGCCGGGGTCCTTTCTGATCAGAGCCTGCCCCAACCCGCGGAGCAGCTCAGCCCACCAGAACCCCGGCCACACCTGAAAATGGTAGTCGGTATGGGCAGCACACTCAGATTCCCATGACAGTTCGAACAGATACCACACCTGTGTTTCGGCGTTCGCCTGCTGCTGTCCTGTCAATCTTTACCGACCACTCCCGAACTGCATCAAAGGCAAAGATCTGAAGGCGGCGCAAAGGGTAGCAATATCGCATTTATCGGGTATATCACCCACCGGAAGCCGCGAATGCTTGCAACTGTTATGCTGCTATCCGCGTCGTTTGCCACCCCCCGTACATACAGTCCTTCAGCGTTTACTCCAGTGGTCACCTCTTCACCATTCACCGTCTGGATCGGGCTTTTATCCAGAAGTTTGTAGTTGGACTTGGTAACGCCCAGAGCAGCGTGGTAGGTCAGCACAGCGGTCAGTGCGTTGCTCCCATCGACCGGTATATTGATTAGTCGGGTGGCAAGATCCAGAGCATCGTCACACCCTAGCAATTTTGCTGTCGCTTCGAATACATCGTCCGTCGGGGCGAACAAGGTGACGCGGTTGCTGTCGAGTATTGGGGTTAAGTCGGTTACGTCGAGTGCAAACTTCAGCGTGGCGAACCCGTTCACTTCCAGCGCATCAGACAAAGAGGGTGCCCGATAGTAGCCACGTGCATTGGCGGACGTCGAAATAAACGCGGCTGTTAAAATGAGTAACAACAAAACTCCGGAAATAAGACCGAAAAATCCGGCTCCTGCTTTTACAACGTCGAGATCATGACTCGCTTTCATGGTTGAATCCTCCGATTCTGGCGAAACTCCACATCTAAAAGTTTTCCGTCTTAAAAACGTAACCTTGCGGAACGCCGCCTGGTGGCAAAAACACAATTCGGGAAAAGTACCGCTTGTGTCAGGAACCAGAAGTATAATTATTGTATAAGTTTTGTCAATTTTTTTGTACAATTATTGCATCATATTTACCGAGGTAATTTCAGGCGGCTAACTGTTGAAACGAAACCAATCGGACTGACACCTTCCCGGAAACGAAAACGACGCTCAGCGAGCACATAGCGATGGCGAATCGTGACTGGTTTCTCGCCAACGCATAGGCGCAGAGTGAACTGGCGCTGCACGCTATCAGTATTGGAACAAGGTGAGGTGCTAAAAGATGATCTATAGAACATACAGTGCATTAGATAAAGCAGAGTCCCTGGATCGATTTGCTCATTGCGACGCGTCGCCGCCTAGAGGCTACCATTGCCCTTATCGATCTAATGTCCACTTTGTACGCGTTTCCTGCCGTCGAGAAAATTGCCTCGAATGACGCATTAGGGTCGTCTCCCGCCTGTTAGCAGATTCTTATTTGGATTTGGTCTAATAGGTCCGAGGTTGAGCAGAAACTTGCCGTTTAAATTCCGGGGAGCGCCATAGCCTGGCGCTGTTGCGTACGCTGAAGTCCGGCCAAAACTGGAAGTGCGTCTGGACTGAGATGTCCATTCAGGACATCACAACCAGTCGGGGTTTCCCCGATCGAATGAGCCAGGGGCGATTAAGGGCCTAAAACGGTCGGACTCAGACCGTTCGTAAGCTATACCTCGCAATGTGGCAGCTGTGTGTGTTCAGAATCTGTTTGCAAATATCTGGCACATATTAAAACAATTGCGAATCCAGCCGTTACCGACACTGGAGCAGTGGCAGCAGAATTTCACTACTGTCCAACTCCTTATCGAGGCAAGGAAGTCACCCTATGAGATATTCGATCGCAGAATGGTTGCTAATTACCAGCGTGTTCGTGCTCAGTGTCGCCGCGAACCTACCTGCTGATATGCAGGCGGTGGTACCGGTGACTCCGGTCACTCTGCAGATTATTCTGTGCCTATTGCTGGCCTATGCTCTGGTGCGCTATGTGCCCCTGCCGATCGTTATAGCCTTCAGCATGTTACTGGTGGGATCCGGTGTCCCCTGGATTCTGGACGGCCATTTCGGGCTTGGTTACTGGGTTTTCCTGGTCATCATGGCCATCATGCTGTTGCTTTCAATGGTATACCGTGCGAGCAACGCGAATGAACATGCCCCCACATCTAACGGTAGTGCATCACAACACGTCCAGGCGCTTTTCAGAGTGGTAGAGCGTGGAAATATTGCCTGGACATACCGCTTGATCGCCATGGGAGCTGACGTCAACGTGCGCAACGAGGCCGGGCAGACTCCCCTGATGTCTGCGACCGAGAAGGGTTACGCCGATATGGTACAGGTACTGATACAAAATGGTGCGAATCCAAAGCTGGCGAACAATAAAGGTGAGTCGGCGTTGACAATTGCCCTGATGAAGGGCTACACACGGATCGCAGAATCACTGGAGATGGCCGAAGCCACGCATAAATACGAGCAGGTCAATGGCCACGAGCAGTCATGAGCGTAGACAAAAGCCACGTTTACGCACGCGCTAACAAAGAAAGTGTGTCGCCATGAACGAGCAGTTGTGGATTCTAGGTGCTTTGTTCGGGTTCGCCATACTGGTGCAACTGTTCGCATCTATCTATAGATCACAGAAATCGCTGATCTCGCTGCAGAAGGAAATCAATGCATCTACGCAGATCATACTGGAATTCAGGCGCAAGGTGGAATGGCTCGAATCCAGCCTTGAGAATTTACTTGACGCCGCGCAGCTCCAATCCTGCGACGTAAATCGGGAGCAGGAAAGGCTTGATCAACTGATACGCACCGTCAAGACAGAAGCAATACAGAACGGCTACCTTCTGGGGTTCGGCGATATAGATTTGGATGAAGTACCGTCACCCGGCACGTTGGTCGACCACGACTCGTAATTGGCAGCATGAAACTTGCGTAGAACCAAACCCGAAACATCATAAAGAAAGCAAGGTGGCATGAACCATCCAGGCGACAACTATGTTGACAAACACCGCTTTCGGCCAGAAGCGGTCGGTCAGGAAAGCTCTTTTTTCAGCGCCTAACGAGTCGCGTATCCTGCTTTAGGAACACGGCCGCAATAACGATCGACACAGCTAAAGTGGTTGTCTCGACTGCCTCAATCCCCGTGATGCCCCGAAAGCCGTCATTCACGAGTGAAAACGCATGAGTAGGACAGGAACTTTCTCGCATTAGTTTACTGCCGCGGTTAACATGTGCCTTTCTTTTGGCAATCTTCCGGAGCCCCCAATGCCCAAGAAAATCGTCGTGTTTGCGGTGCTTTTGATCGCGCTTGGCGTCGGCGCTTTCCTGATATCTTCCAGCCGTACCGCCCTGCTCCCCGCCTACGTGGGCGGCGCATTGGTGATCGTCGGGTTCCTGGCAATGGGACTCGCTGGTTTTCGCAAGTATATGCTTCCGGTGGCCGGGCTCGTCGCACTGCTCGGCGCTCTGGCCCCGGCGGCGGCGCTCGCCATCCGCGCAGCCGCCATGAGCCCGCTCGCTCTGACGGTCAACGTCTGCATGCTGGCTTTGAGCGCGACGGTTTTCGCCCTGATAGTCCGCGAGTTCATGGCTGTGCGGCGCGCCTAGCGGACGGGCCGCGGCGGCTGTGTCGACCGGCGCGGAATGCGCCAAAAGGGAGACCAAGTGAGTTTCTCCAGCAGGGCATCAGCGACTGCTTCCGACGAAGCGGGGGTTCTGACTGGTGATGAGCTGGCCGTCCACGTGCGGACAAAGCCCGCCCAGTGTCAGTAGCCGCCAGTGCACCTTAGTTCATTCGAGTGTCGGTTATACGAGGTACAGCGCTCGTTCCTTCATCGTCCTGACCACCGTCGCCTAACGGCCAAGGGCCGCGATTGTGGCGGTACTTGACACAAAGCCCGATAGAAAACCACTCACCGGCAATCCAAGTCGAGCGCCTACGAGCCGCGTTGCAATGTGCCCCGCCGCACCGATTAGCATGACCAGCACCACGATGATGAATAGGCTACGTGGGTTCAGCGCGCCGCCGGGACCGAAATTGTAGTCGGGCAGGACCGGCAGGATGACAAGAACCGATACGCCAAGAATAAGTCCGTCTCGAAGCTCCGCCGCCGTCAGCACCGTCCGGCTGAAACCGCGTAAGACCTCTCGCGCCGCAAGCAGTGACGCAATGACCACGCCGACGCCAGCCGCCAGCAGCGCTGTCTCCGTTGCAAGCGCCCCCAACAGAACGACCGCGACAAGCGTCAGGCTCGTGGTGAGTCCGATGGTTGGATCGCCCTGTTGGGCAACCCACACGATGCGAACGGTACCGACCGCCGCAACGGCCACAGCCAATAGCAGCACACCGCC
>CAVWAK010000026.1:0-25607 GCA_963752745.1 uncultured Gammaproteobacteria bacterium | reverse complement strand
GGACGATCGGTAATCTACCGCTGCCCCCTCCGCCACCCTGAGGTGCATAGGCATTTTTTTGACGTGAAAGTTATGGAGACGTTGCTTCAACTTTAGTTCAATAAATAACTACTAATTTTGAGAGGAAGGATTGTGAAAATTAAACTATGTACTGGTATTGGGGCAGTTATTTTCGGTTTGGTGTCAGGGGCCGCAAGTGCTGTCACTGTCGTAGGGACCTATTCTTTTACAGATAACGATCTTGCTGACCAAGCGGTTGTTTTGAATGCTGGGCAGGTTTTTGATAGCACAACAGGTACCTATACAAATACGCCGGGTGCTCTCACTGACGCAGATGCAGCTACTTATACCTCCACCTATCCCCAGGCCGGCACCGATAACGTTACCATAGAGTTGGGATTCAACCAGGCCCAGATTACTAATGGAGCCGGTGCTGATATTGCGCTGTTCTTTCTGTCTGAACAAAGCTCAAACCTTGTCAATGTCACTATCGGTGGGGTTGGCAGTTCCAGTTCCACTCCTTTGTCATTCGGTGACGTTTATGACGCAGACGGGAATCTGCAGGTGGGGCTTAACTTCACAGCTAGTTCGTCGATCTATTTCAGTGTTATTGAGATTGATCTGGATGACTATGGATTTGGTGCAGGTGACGTGATGACGGACCCGTTTTCTGTGAATCTGGTTCAGAACGATCCGGCAATTGCAGTGTCTCTGTCTATGGCCGGGGATTTGAATAGCGTGGTCGTCCCTGTACCGGCTGCCGTCTGGCTGTTCGGCTCTGGTCTGATGGGACTCGTTGGCGTTGCCCGGCGTAAGAAGTAACAGAACAATACAGCGTTACGATATTCAGACAGGGCCTGCAGGGCCCTGTTTTTTTGAGCGCATTGAAATTCAGAACAAAAGGGAGCAGTACCCTAAAGATAAAAGGGGTCAGTACCCTTAAAAGCGAGCACATTTGAATTCCGCTACAAATTTTCCTATAGTCTATTCAGACACGAACGATAGACACACTATGATCCGCAACAGCGACAATATGATGCGCTCTCCCGCCCGGGATTCCCTTGGGCTGTCGCTGCTGCCTGCTCTCCTGCTACTGCCGCTGCGCGGCTGATACTTTGCCTGGCGAGGCTAAACGCAGCAATTTCAACCAGTTACCCTGATTTTAATGCGCTTAAGGCGTACCCTTTGGTATGCTTTCGCGCAGTCAGCGGCTCCGGCCGCAATGGAGCAGAACAATGAGCAGTGATCGTTTGATCATATTTGATACCACCTTGCGCGACGGCGAGCAGAGCCCCGGCGCGTCGATGACCCGTGACGAAAAAGTGCGTATCGCCAAGTCGCTGGAACGCATGAAGGTGGATGTAATCGAGGCCGGCTTTCCGATCGCCAGCACGGGTGATTTCGAGGCTGTGCAGGCCGTGGCGCGTGCCATAAAGGATTCCACCGTGTGTGGCCTCTCGCGGGCCCTGGACCGCGACATCGACCGTGCCGGTGAAGCGCTGAAGGATGCTGCTTCGGCGCGTATTCATACCTTTATCGCGACTTCACCCATTCACATGAAAATGAAGTTGCGCATGGAGCCCGACCAGGTGCTGGAGCAGGCCGTCAAGGCGGTGACCCGGGCGCGCAAGTATACCGATAACGTCGAGTTCTCACCGGAAGACGCCGGTCGTTCAGAACTGGATTTTCTCTGCCGGGTATTGGAAGCGGTTATCGATGCGGGTGCCACCACGGTGAATATTCCGGATACCGTGGGTTACAACCTGCCGCACCAGTTCGGTGAACTGATTCGTAACCTCATCGAGCGCGTGCCCAATTCCGACAAGGCCGTATTTTCGGTGCACTGTCACAATGACCTCGGGCTGGCGGTGGCCAACTCGCTTTCCGCGGTCTTGAACGGCGCTCGCCAGGTTGAATGCACCATCAACGGTCTGGGTGAACGTGCGGGTAACGCATCGCTGGAAGAAGTGGTGATGGCGGTGCGCACCCGCAAGGACGTATTCACCTGCGACACGCGGCTTGAATACCACAGAGATCATGAGTGCCTCGCGGCTGGTGTCCGGTGTTACCGGTTTTGCGGTGCAACCGAACAAGGCGATTGTCGGTGCGAATGCCTTTGCGCACGAGTCCGGCATCCACCAGGACGGTGTCCTCAAAAGCCGCGAGACTTACGAAATCATGCGTGCCCAGGATGTCGGCTGGTCAGCCAACCGCATCGTGCTGGGCAAACACTCCGGGCGCAATGCATTCCGTACTCACCTTGACGATTTGGGTATCAGCTTCGAATCTGAAGAAGCGCTCAATGAAGCCTTTGCGCGCTTCAAGGATCTCGCCGACAAGAAACACGAGATTTATGACGAGGATTTGCAGGCACTGGTCACCGAGGCAAGCCTTGATGCGGTAGACGAGCAGTTCAAGTTGGTGTCATTACGCGTGTGCTCGGAAACCGGTGAAACACCGAATGCCGATCTGACATTGAATATCAACGGTGAAGAGCGTCAGGCCAGTGCCGCAGGTGGCGGTCCGGTAGATGCTGCCTTCAAGGCGATTGAGGCGATTGTAAACAGCGGTACCGAGTTGCAGCTGTACTCGGTCAACAATATCACCAGTGGTACCGATGCGCAGGGTGAAGTCACGGTCCGGCTTGAAAAAGGTGGGCACATTGTTAACGGGCAGGGTGCTGATACCGATATTGTTATCGCCTCGGCGCGTGCGTATGTGAATGCGCTGAACAAGATCATCCGGCCGGATGACCGCGAACATCCGCAGCGCGGTGATGTCTAGGGCGTCCTTTGTTAAATTGGCTACATAGATGAATATGACACACCAGCTACAGTACCTGGAAGCTATGGGTATTCAGACCTGGCAACTGCGGGATGCAGGCGTTACAGCGCCTGACGCAGAAGCTGTTGCTGAGCCGGTGCAGTTGCCGGAGCAGGCCGCGCCAGCGCCTGTTGTCCCGGTTCCGGAAATTTTGCGCCCGGATGTATCGGAGATGGCCTGGGGCGAGTTAAAAAAGGTAGTTAGCGAGTGCCAGCTCTGTGCTCTGCATAGCAGCCGTACCCAGACCGTCTTCGGTGTTGGAAATCATGCTGCCGACTGGCTGATCATCGGCGAAGCGCCCGGCAAGGACGAGGACCTGCAGGGCGAGCCTTTTGTTGGCCGTGCCGGTCAATTGCTCAACGCCATGCTGTTGGCGATCGGGCTAAAACGCGAGCATGTCTATATCGCCAATATTCTGAAATGCCGGCCGCCGGAAAATCGTGATCCGAAATCGGAAGAGGTAGAGTGCTGTGAAGCCTACCTGGCTCGCCAGGTGGCGCTGATACAGCCGAAGATTATTCTGGCGGTGGGTCGGATTGCTGCACAGAATCTGTTGAAGACGGATACCCCGATTGGAAAATTGCGCGGTGAGGTGCATCACTTTGGTGAAACCGGGATACCGGTGGTTGCCACCTATCATCCGGCCTACCTGTTACGTTCCCCAGGTGAGAAGCGCAAGGCCTGGCAGGATTTGCAACTGGCGGTTGCCACTGTGAAGTGTCATTCGGAATGAGCGCAGTGCTCGCAGGCCAGGGTTCAAAGCTCAGGCCGCTGGTCGTTACCGATCTTGAGGCCATTATGGAGATCGAGCAGCGTGCCTATGGATTTCCCTGGAGCCAGGGGATATTCAGGGACTGTTTGCGAGTCGGCTACTGCTGCTGGTGTTACGAGATTGACGACGAAATCCACGCTTACGGAGTGATGAGTGTCGCTGCGGGTGAATCGCATATTCTCAACCTGACCGTGCGTCCCGAATCGCAGCGCCAGGGTATTGGTATCAAGCTGATGAAACACTTTCTGCAACTGGCCTGTCGGCACAATGCCGATACGGTGATGCTGGAAGTGCGGCCGTCGAATACGGCAGCGGTCAGGTTGTATGAAAAACTGGGTTTCAATGAAATAGGCGTCAGACGCAACTATTACCCGGCGGGGGAAGGGCGCGAAGATGCGTTGCTGCTGGCGCTGAGTCTGGGGTGCTAGTGTAAGTGCCTGACTAATTATGCATATTGAAAACGTTAATGGTGTGTTCCTGGATATATGCTCGATGGAAATGCATTATTAATGTAGACTGTGCGGTCTAACGCTTTCCCGCAATATTAATAAAAACATATGGCGGTGCGTACGGAAGTGTCAGAACAAACAATAATATTGAGATGGTTCAATGACGCCTTCTTTCCAGCTCCTGCAACGCAGCCCCATGCTCCGGCCGCATTTACTTGCTGCCGTCGTGGTAAGCGCGGTGCTATTACCACCGGGAAGCCATGCAGCACCTGGCAATGATGCGTTGCCGCAGTTTGAATATTCCGCTGATACACCCACGCCAGTAATCGAGTACACCCTGAACCATGAAATGCTTGCGGAACCGGATGCCGAGCCCTTGTTGCGTGTTTACGGAAATGGCCGGGTTCATGTGCATGTTCCGGTCTATATGAAGAATGCAGGGGATTATGAATTACAACTGAACCGGAATGAACTCGACACACTTGTTTCGACCCTTTCCCGGGACGGAGTGATTGATTTCGACCATGCTTCGGCCCACGAGAACCTGCGCCGCCTGAAGGCAAAAAGAAGAGCAGCAACCGGAACTTTGTGGGAGGTGTCGGATGTTACCGAGACCGTCATTGAAGTAAACCTGGATCATTATCAGCGCAATGCTGTATCGACGCCCATTAACAGTTTGAAAAGGCGTTTCACCTGGAAGAGTCTGGAGATGGATTCCAGGCGTTATCCAGAGTCAAATGAAGTGCAGCGTGCAGCGGCCAGCGCGCGAATGTTGCACGGTGTTATCCAGCGCCCTGATCTCAAACGGATGAATCAGTAGGAGTCGGCAGGATGCGGCCAGCGGATAAACCTCAATTGCGCATCGAATTAATTGTTCGGCGCTTGATGCTGCTGGCGGCAACGTGTCTGTCTTCACCCTGCTTTGCCGGTGCCTATATCTTTGCCGGCGAAGCCAATGGTGTTGATCTTGTTACTCACCCGAACACCTATACAGGCGTAGGTGGAACGGTGGTCGTACGAATCTGTATCGCTCCATCCAGTGCCAATGCGGCTGCGATGGAGATACCGGTCCAGAACATTGTCAATATATACAACCGGCTTCAGCCGGTAACCGGCAATCTCGCGCTGGGCGGTAGTAATAACGTTCCCAGCGGTCAGATCGATCTTGAGTCGGTGGCGCTGCATGAAGTAGGCCACTGCCTGGGAATGGCGCACGTCAATGCCGCGTCAGAATCCGGTTTACAGGTAACGACCAGAACTACACAAAGGCGACCGATGGTAACCCCAATGTATTCAATATTGACCCGGGACCTGACGGGGTCATAGGTTCCAGTGACGATGTGCGCGGCAATGATGTCAATCTTCATTGGTACCGCCGTTCTAACAACAATCCGTTTACACTTGGTAGTCCGGTTGATTCAACTACCTACGCACGTAGTCTGACCGATCTTCAGGCACTGGGGCACAGCTTTGCAGCCAATGCTGACCGTACTGTCGCCACTTTGCTGGGTGCATCGGGGACAGAAGCGGTTATGCAGCAGGGAACCTTCTCTGATGAAGCGCAGCGCTCGCTGGGCCACGACGATGTTGCCACACTGCAGTATGCCGCCAGTGGTATCGATGAGCTTGCTGGCACGGCTGATGACTACAGTATTCAGCTGGCATACGGTGGCATAAGCAGCAGTAACTGTGATATCAGCCTGGGTTTTACCACTACAACCGGCCTGGCGTTCTGCGAAACCGGGGGTATGTTTATCGGATCCGATCATGCGCGGATCACTACTGCGAACATAGAGTTTGGCAACAGTTATACATGGTTCTTCAATACTGACACTGTCAACCAGCCGCCCGTGCTGGCAACAATTGGTGGCCAGGCGCTTAGCGAAGGCGAGTCACTGGCGGTTCCGGTTTCGGCCTCTGATCCTGATGGTGACGCGATACAGTTTAGCGAAACCGGGCTACCGTCCTATGCCACCCTCACAGACCATGGCGACGGTACGGCGACATTGAATATTGCACCGCAAGCCGGCGATGCCGGCACCGTGCCGGTGACCATCAGCGCGGCGGACAACGGACTTCCCGTTTTAACGGACAGTGAAATGTTCAATATTGTCGTCAGTCCGCTTGTTGTTGATTCTGACGGCGATGGTTTGACAGACGATGAGGAAAACGCCCTCGGCACAAATCCAAACAGTGTTGACAGTGATGGTGATGGGTTGGCTGACGGGACGGACGGTCTGTCCCGCTTGCCGCACTTCCCGGTGGGGTGGATGTCGATGGTGATGGATTCGTTGACGGTGAGCAGGATCTGGGCACTGATCCAACACAGTCGAATATCGGGGACATCGCTCCACTAGGTAGTCCCGATGGCCAGATAAATGCCGGTGATCTGGTGGTCATGACGCGTCTGGTGACCGGGCTTGAGTTGCCCACGGCGCTGGAATCTGCGCTGGCCGATATCAACAACGACAGCCAGGTGAACGTGGCTGATCTGCTGCTGTTGCAGAAGGCTGTGCTGGCGGGCACGACGCCCTGAGCAAAAAACCCGCCGCTGGGGTAAAATAGCGGTTTTGGTTATCCAGCGTTACGCAACATGAGCAGTATCACCGACGAGGCGCAACGGCGCCGCACCTTCGCGATTATTTCCCACCCCGACGCGGGCAAGACCACGCTGACCGAAAAGCTGTTGCTGTTCGGTGGCGCCATCCAGCTCGCCGGATACCGTCAAGGGCCGCAAGGCGGCGCGTCACGCCACGTCTGACTGGATGACGATGGAGAAGGAGCGCGGAATTTCCGTGACCTCCTCGGTCATGCAGTTCCCCTACAAGGACGCCATGGTCAACCTGCTCGATACACCGGGCCACGAGGACTTCTCCGAGGATACCTATCGAACGCTGACCGCGGTGGATTCGGCGCTGATGGTGATCGACGTCGCCAAGGGTGTTGAGCAACGCACCATCAAACTGATGGAGGTGTGCCGCCTGCGCACCACGCCGATCTTTACCTTCATCAACAAGCTCGACCGTGAGGGACGTGATGCGATCGACCTGCTCGATGAAGTCGAGGATGTGCTAAAGATCCAGTGCGCGCCCATCACCTGGCCGATCGGCATGGGCAAGCGCTTCAAGGGTGTGTATCACATCGAAAAGGACAAGGTTCATCTCTACCGGCAGGGTGACAACAGCAAACGCCAGGATGCCACGGAGATTAACGGCCTGGATAATCCGCTGCTGGATGAAGTGCTGGGCAGCCAGGCGCAGGAACTGCGCGAGGAGATCGAACTGGTGCAGGGCGCCAGTCATGCGTTTGACAAGGATGCCTACCTGCGCGGTGAACTGTCGCCGGTGTTTTTTGGTTCGGCGATTAACAATTTTGGCGTGCAGGAACTGCTGGACTACTTTGTCGAATATGCCCCGACGCCATTGGCACGCAAAACCATGACGCGCGAAGTCGATCCGCTGGAAGAAAAGCTCACCGGGTTTGTATTCAAGATCCAGGCGAACATGGATCCGCAGCACCGTGACCGCATTGCCTTCTTCCGTGTGTGTTCGGGCATGTATAAAAAAGGCATGAAGATGCGCCACGTGCGTATCGGGCGTGATGTGCAGGTATCCAATGCCATGACCTTTCTGGCATCAGACCGCGGGCATGTCGAAGAGGCCTATCCCGGAGATATCATCGGTCTGCACAATCACGGGACGATTCGTATCGGCGATACCTTCACCCAGGGTGAGGATCTCAAGTACACCGGTATACCCAACTTCGCTCCGGAACTGTTCCGTCGGGCAGTCCTTAAAGATCCGCTGAAAATGAAAGCGTTGCAGAAAGGACTGGAACAACTCAGTGAAGAGGGGGCCACGCAGTTATTTCGTCCTCTGAGGAACAACGACATGATCCTTGGAGCAGTTGGTGTATTGCAGTTTGATGTGGTCGCGCAGCGTCTCAAGGATGAATACAAGGTCGAGTGTGTGTTCGAAAATGTTTCTGTCGCCACGGCACGCTGGATTGAGTGTGACGATGATGCCGTTTTACAGAAATTTCGCGACAAAGCGTATGACAATCTCGCCATCGATCAGGCTGGTGAACTGGTTTACGTCGCACCCACACGCGTCAACCTGGAACTGGCAATGGAGCGGCATCCGAACGTACGTTTTCAGGCGACCCGGGAAATATAGCCGGTTTTCAAGTGTCCTGACGCCTGGCCCGTTGCACCCGATTAAGGCCCAAATCTGTGCACAGCGCCGTGACTTGGTGCGCCAGGCATTAAGGGAATCTTCGTGCTCGCGTACAAGTTACTGAAAAATAGAGAGAGATATTTTTGGCATGCGAAATGCTAAAGAATCAGGTGTAGTCATTTGTATTATCTCCTCCAGCAATAAGCTGTTCGGGGTGCCTTCTTCTCAAAGGCACCCCGTTTTTTATTTAAGCAGCAGTGCGGCGACGGTGGTCAGCATAAAGAAGATGGTCATCGCCCGCCAGAAACCCACGGGGTTGCGTTCAATCAGCGGGGGCCTGTGCAGGCGACCGAATTCCGGGTTGGGGTGAGACAGGTCATGGATCAGTTCCGATAGCAGGCCGTAGCGGCGCTCGGGATTGATCGAAACTGCTTTGCGTAACGTGGCATCAACCCAGTCGGGTACCGGGGCACCGGCGTCGATCACCGACCGGTAACGCAGTTTACCGAGATTGCGCGTAGTCATTTCCTTGTTGTAGGGCAGCTTGCCACATAGCATTTCATAGGCAATCACGCCCAGGGAAAAAATATCGGACCGGTTCGTACCTGCATAGCTTTTTAAATATTCCGGCGCCGTGTAGTTTCGGGTGCCAAGAATGTTGTCCCTGTCCAGCGGTGACACGATCTCCTGGATGCCGGCGATCTTGGTGGAGCCAAAGTCGATCAGCTTTACTACGCCATGGGTGTCGATCATGACGTTCTCGGGCTTCAGGTCCTGGTGGATCATTTCCAGCCGGTGCATGGCACGCAACCCCTGCGCAATCTGCTCGATGATGCCGCGTACTTCCTTGAGCATCGGGTTGGGATGGTCGTTCATCCACTGACGTAAGGTCTGACCCTCGATGTATTCAGTAACGTAATACAGCGCCTGGCGACGACCGTGCGGCTCCATAATCTTTAACGTGTGCGCGTTATTAATACGTCGTCCGGCCCATTCCTCGTGCAGAAACTGGTCTATATAAGCAGGATCATCGTCATAGTTCACCGAGGGTGTTTTCAACACCACGCGGCTATCGGTTTCGGTGTCCAGAGCCAGGTACACCTGGGTGCGCTTGCTGGCGTGGATTTCGCGCAGTACTTTATAGCCGTCGAGTACCATGCCCGATTCCAGCGGTGGCGGGAAGGGCAGTTCGGTCAGCTTTTTGAAGAATTCGTTTTCACTGCCATCGGGTAGCGCATCAATAAAAATGATCTGTGCACTGATGTTGTCATCACTTTTACAGGCAGTCGCTCTACGCAGTATGGCATCAACACCGGCTTCCGGTGTTTTGATGTTTTCGACGACCAGGCGTTTCAGCGTCGTATCATCGACAAAGTCATGTATGCCGTCGGTGGTCAGCAAATAGGCGTCGCCCTTCTCAACAGGGAATGAGCGGTAATCGATATCCAGGTGGGTATCGATCCCCATGGCGCGGCTCAGGTAGGTTTTGTCGCTGCCTACTGAAACCCGGTGGTCGGTTGTCAGCTGTTCCAGTTCACCATCCCGCAAACAGTAGATGCGGGTATCGCCCACATGGAACAGGTAAGCCGTAGTGGACTTGATGACCATGACACTAAGCGTGGTCACCAGGCCCTTGGGTGTATCGTACTGCCGGTGCCCCTGGCTGTAGAGCCAACGGTTCAGCGCGCTGAGAATCTTTTCGCCGGAGCGCTCTACCGTCCACGACTCCGGTGTACTGAAGTAATCGTTAAGAAAACCTTTAACGCAGGCGTCTGCAGCTTCCCGCCCGGCCTCGCAGCCGCTCATGCCATCGGCAATCACGGCGGCGATGCCCTTGCTGACCAACAACGGTCCTTCGGGAATGCGTATACCGCACGAGTCATCATTCGACTCTTTGATACCGGCTTCGGAGTGCTGGCCTGCTTTAACGCTTAGATCGGGCATGTAAGGGTAACTTGTGCAGCTCAGGGGAGAGTATACCGAATTGTGCCATTATCCCCATCGCGCATAAGCTCGGGCTCAGGTGACCTCGATCATCTGCACGGTACCGTCAGGCAGGATCTCTGCCATGTGCCCCCTGGGCTCTTCAAGGTAGAAAGCCACCATGGTAAATACCACTACTGCGGCAGCACCAATCACCAGGAAGAAGATCTGTGGTGATACAAACGACAGCACGGTCAGGAAGGTCACGGCACCTACGTTCCCATAAGCTCCGGCCATGCCTGCAACCTGGCCAGTCAGGCGGCGTTTGACCAGCGGCACCATCGCGAACACCGCGCCTTCACCGGATTGCACAAAGAATGAACAGACCATGGTGACAACAACGGCCAGCGCTACCGGCCAGCTTGAATCGATCTGACTCATCATCAGGTAACCAATAGCCAGTCCGACCAGCAGGATCAACAGGGTGCGTTTGCGGCCAAACCTGTCGCTGAACAGGCCGCCACTGGGGCGCGCGACCAGGTTCATGAAGGCAAAACCCGAGGCCAGCATGCCGGCGGCTATCTGTGATAGCTCGAAAGTATCCATGAAGAACAGCGGCAGCATGGAAACCACCGCCAGCTCGGAACCGAACGTCACCAGGTAAGCCAGGTCCAGAACAGCGACCTGCTTGAACTTGTAGCGCTCGATTTCAGGCACTTCCCTGTGGAACACTTCGCGATTGACCTGCAGGATGCGAATGGTCTGGAAAAGGTACAGGCCGACCAGCAAGGCATAGATACCAGCCGAAATTTCACCACTGAGCATGCCCAGGTTTGTCGGCCCGAGCTTCCAGGTGAGTGTTGCGAGCGCCGCGTACATGGGGATGTTCATGACCAGGTAGAGGACCAGGTCGCCCTTGCTGGTGACCTCCATGGCGCCATTTCTTTTAGGCTTGAAGTAGGTTGATCCCTTCGGTGTATCAGATACCGAGAAGAAATAGACCGCGGAATAAACCAGCGCCAGCACACCGGTGGTGGCGATGGCATAACGCCAGCCGTCATCACCGCCAAACATCAGGGCAAGCGTCGGCAAGCTCAGCGCGGCAGCGGCCGATCCGAAATTACCCCAGCCACCGTAGATACCTTCAGCGACACCCAGCTGCTTGGCTGGATACCATTCGCTGATCATACGAATACCGATGACAAAACCGGCACCGACAAAACCCAGCAGGAAGCGCATCAGCGCCAGGCGCTCATAATCCTGCGCCATGGCAAAGCCGAAACACAGGAAACTGGAGATAAACAGCAGCAGTGAGTACATGCGCCGTGGCCCGAAGGCATCCACCAGCATGCCCACAATGATGCGTGCCGGAATGGTCAGTGCCACATTCAGGATCAACAACGTTTTGATCTGCTGGTCAGTCAGGTCGAAGGTTTCACGCATTGATGCCAGCAGAGGCGCATGGTTGAACCAGACAAAAAAGCTTAAAAAGAAGGCAAACCAGGACAAGTGCAGGATGCGTGTTTTGCCACTGAACGAGAACAGGTTGAGCTTTGAGTCCGACATTAACTGGCCTTTATAAAGAATTGAAAATTTAGTTAGCAGACCGTAGAGCAAAGAGCATGCCATGGGTTGGCCCGGCCTGTTCCAGACTGGACTCTGAGCCATTCAATGAGCACCGTTATAGTGTGTTTCGTTTGTACGTATGTGATTAAACGCTTGTTACAACAGTGAATGCTGCGTGTTGGCCATCGGGGCGGCATCAGATTGATTCAAGTCGGCTGAATGCTGTTCCATCGCAGTGCGGTGTTTGCCGGAAATAGAAAACTGCCCCAGTGTCGAGCAGAAGTTTATTAGCGTGCACTAATGAAGTGCGCGAGCCGGGTTCAAGGCTGGTGCGCGATCGCCCTAAAATGATGCAAGTTGCTGATATAACTATAAAAATATAATATCTAACCTGCTGGCATACTCGTTGCTATCTCCCGTACAAGACTTCGACATGGAAGGTATTATGAAAGAAAAACTGGTTCTTATAGGTAATGGCATGGCGGGCGTTCGTGCACTGGAAGAGCTGTTGAAGCTCGCGCCTGAGCAGTACGACATTACCGTGTTCGGTGGTGAACCCTACGGTAACTACAACCGCATCCTGTTGTCGCCGGTGCTGGCCGGTGAAAAGACCATCGATGAAATCATGCTCAACGATGAGCAGTGGTATACCGACAACGGCATCACCCTGCACAAGGGCAAGTGGGTCGAAAACGTCAATCGAGCCAAACGCATGGTGCGTACCTCGGACGGTATCGAAGCTGAATACGATCGCCTGATCATCGCTACCGGTTCCAATCCTTTCATTATTCCGATTCCCGGCAACGAGCTTGATGGCGTGATTGCCTTCCGCGATATCGCTGATGTCGACACCATGCTGGCGGCCGCGAAGAAAGAAGGCGGCAAGGCCATCGTCATTGGTGGTGGTCTGCTCGGTCTTGAAGCAGCCAACGGCCTGATGAAGCAGGGCATGGATGTCACCGTCGTGCACCTGATGGATACCCTGATGGAACGCCAGCTCGACAAGCCGGCCGGTGCGTTGCTGAAAGCCTCGCTGGAAGAGAAGGGCATGAAGTTCCTGATGGAAGCGCAGACCGAGGCCGTGCTTGGCAAGGACAAGGTCGAAAGCGTGCGTTTCAAGGATGGTCTGGAGATTCCGGCCGACATCGTGGTCATGGCGGTCGGTATCAAACCGAATATCGAACTGGCCGAGAAGATCGGCCTGCACTGCGAGCGCGGCATCGTGGTCAACGACACCATGCAGACGTTCGATCCGCGCATCTATTCGGTCGGCGAATGTCTGCAGCACCGTGGCCAGACCTATGGCCTGGTGGCGCCGCTGTTCGAACAGGCCAAGGTCTGCGCCAATCACCTGGCACACATGGGTATCGCCCGTTACGAAGGTTCGGTGACTTCCACCAAGTTGAAAGTCACCGGCATCGACCTGTTCTCCGCCGGTGATTTTCATCGGTGATGAACACTACCGAAGAGCTGGTGCTGCAGGATCCCGGCCGTGGCATGTACAAAAAAGTGGTGCTGAAGGACAACCGCATCCAGGGTGCCGTGATGTACGGCGATACCATCGACGGCACCTGGTACTTCGAACTGATGCGCGACAATACCGATGTCTCGGACATTCGCGACAACCTGCTGTTCGGCCAGGCGCACCTCGGTGATTCCGGCCACGGCGACGACAACCGCGTCGCAGCCATGGCGAATACCGCCGAGATCTGCGGCTGTAACGGTGTCTGCAAAGGTGACATCGTCGATGCCATCACCAGGAAAAACCTGTTTACCCTGGAAGATGTGCGCGCCCATACCAAGGCGTCCAGTTCCTGTGGTTCCTGCACCGGCCTGGTAGAAGCCCTGCTGTCGCACACGCTGGGTGGTGACTATTCGGAATCGCCGGCCAAGAAACCGCTGTGTGGTTGTACCGAACATACCCACGATGAAATCCGTGCCGGTATCCGCGATCAGCGAATTGAAGAGTATTCCTGCCGTACAGAAGTTCTTCGAATGGAAGACACCGGACGGTTGCGCCAAGTGCCGCCCGGCACTTAACTACTACCTGCTGTGCCAGTGGCCGGGTGAGTTCAGGGACGACAGCCAGTCGCGCTTCATCAACGAACGCGCGCACGCCAACATTCAGAAAGATGCTACCTACTCGGTCATTCCGCGTATGTGGGGTGGTGATCACCACGCCGCAGGAACTGCGTGCCATTGCCGATGCGGCAGAGAAGTACAACGTCAAGACCGTGCACGTCACCGGTGGTCAGCGTATCGCGCTGTACGGTCTGCAAGAAGGAAGAGTTGCCGAAGATCTGGGGCGAACTGAACGAGGCCGGCCTGGTATCCGGGCATGCCTACGGCAAGGCACTGCGCACCGTTAAAACCTGTGTGGGTAAGGAGTGGTGCCGTTTCGGTACCCAGGATTCGACCCAGATGGGTATCGACCTGGAAAAACTGACCTGGGGTTCCTGGACACCGCACAAGTTCAAGATGGCGGCTTCCGGTTGTCCGCGTAACTGTGCTGAAGCCACCATCAAGGATTTCGGCGTGGTCTGTGTCGATTCCGGTTACGAACTGCACGTTGGCGGTAACGGCGGCGTGAAGGTGCGCGCCACTGATTTGCTGTGCCATGTCGAGACTTCAGAGCAGGTGCTCGAATACTGCGCCGCTTACATGCAACTGTACCGTGAAGAGGCTCACTACCTGGAGCGTACCGCGCCCTGGATTGAGCGCGTTGGCCTGACCTACGTGAAGGAAAAAATCGTCGAAGACGAAGTCGGCCGCAAGGCACTCGCCGAGCGCTTCCGTTACGCACAGAAGTTCGCCCAGGACGATCCCTGGAAAGAGCGCGCCGAAGGTGGCGAGGCTTACGAATTCACGCCGATCAAGCAAGTCGGCTAACCGTTGTTGAGAGTGAATGATGAATCAGGCAGAAAAAATCATGAGCAGACGATAGTGGCTGGATAGAAGTCGGCAAAGTCGAAGAAATCCCGCAACTGGGCGCCCGTGTCGTACGTACCCCGGATGGCGACATTGCCGTGTTCCGCACCTCTGAAGATGAAATCTTTGCCCTGCGCGACAAATGCCCCCACAAGGGTGGGCCGCTGTCACAGGGTATCGTGCACGGTAATCGAGTCGCCTGCCCGTTACACGACTGGAAAATCCACCTGGATAGCGGTGAAGCGGTTACGCCTGACGAGGGTTGTGCTGCGCGTTTCCCGGTAAAAGTTGAAGCTGGTGTAATCCAGCTGTCGCTGACACCCGACGAAGGCTGCCCTAACAAATAATGAAAACGAAAAGCGAAAAGGGTACTGCCCCCTTTTCGTTGTCGTCTTTTTTCTTTGAGCCTTGAGCAAGCGGGTTTTTAAGCGTTTATGATGTTTCCGCATGTCCTTTGATTCACCCCGTGAAGTAAAAACCACTTGCCCGTATTGTGGCGTCGGTTGCGGTGTGCTCGCCAGCGTTGATGAGCAGATGAATGTCAGTGTGCGCGGTGACCCGGACCATCCGGCTAATTTCGGTCGGTTGTGCTCCAAGGGCGCGGCACTGGGCGAGACTGTTGGTCCTGACAACCGTCTGCTGCATCCCAGGATTGAAGGCGAAAAGGCTGACTGGCCGCAGGCACTGGATTACGTCGCCAATGAGTTCAGTCGCATCATCCAAAAGCATGGACCCGATGCCGTGGCCTTCTACGTCTCCGGCCAGTTGCTGACAGAGGACTACTATGTCGCCAACAAGCTGATGAAAGGCTTCATCGGTTCGGCGAACATAGATACCAATTCACGGTTATGCATGTCCTCGGCAGTCGCCGGTTACAAGCGAGCCTTCGGTTCAGACACCGTGCCGTGCAGTTACGAAGACCTGGAACGCGCCAAGCTGATTGTGCTCACCGGTTCCAATACCGCCTGGTGTCACCCGGTACTGTTTCAGCGCATCCGCAAGGCAAAGCAGGACAATCCCGATCTGCAGGTGGTTGTGATCGATCCACGCGAGACGCCCACCTGCGATATCGCCGATCAGCACCTGGCGCTGAAGCCGGGTACCGACACCGATCTGTTCAACGGCCTGCTTTGTTATCTACAAGAGCAGGGTGAGGCCAACACCTTGTTTACCAATAATTGCACCACCGGTATGGAAGCAGCGTTGACAGCTGCACGGGCTGGTTGCAGCGAGTTAGCCCAGGTTGCAGAACGTTGCGGCCTGGAAGAACAGCAGTTAGAGAATTTCTACCGACTGTTTGCACGTACCGAGCGCGTGGTCACTGTGTTTTCACAGGGCGTTAACCAGTTTTCCTACGGCACCGACAAGGTCAACAGCATTATCAACTGCCACTTGCTGACCGGCCGTATCGGCCGTCCCGGTATGGGGCCGTTTTCCTTTACCGGCCAGCCAAATGCCATGGGCGGGCGCGAAGTCGGAGGGCTTGCCAACCAGTTGGCCGCGCACATGGAGATTGCCAATGCCGGGCATCGCGATACCGTGCAGCGCTTCTGGAATTCACCCTGCATAGCCGATAAGGAAGGCTTAAAAGCGGTCGACCTGTTTCGCGCTATAGAAACAGGGCAGGTCAAGGCCGTGTGGATCATGGCCACCAATCCCGCTGTAAGCATGCCGGACAGCCGCCGGGTACGCAGTGCGCTGGAAAGCTGCGAATGCGTAGTGGTCTCGGACTGCGTAGAACACACCGACACCAATCAGTATGCGCATGTGCTGCTGCCAGCCCAGAGCTGGGGCGAGAAAGAGGGCACAGTCACCAACTCCGAACGGCGTATTTCCCGCCAACGCACATTCCTGACAACACAGGGTGATGCCCGACCGGACTGGTGGATCCTCAGCGAAGTAGCCGGGCGCATGGGCTTTGAAGCACATTTCAACTACCGCAATAATGCAGAAATCTGGCGTGAACACGCCGCACTTTCGGGGTTTGAGAATGGTGGCCAACGCGACTTCGATATCAGTGGCCTGGCCGAACTCAGTGATGCTGGCTACGACAACCTGACGCCGGTCCAATGGCCTGTGACTGAGCGCAGCCAGGGTACAACGCGCCTGTTTGCCGATGGGCATTTCTTCACACCGGACCGTAGGGCGCGCTTTATTGCTATCGACGAACGCAACCCGGCCAACCCCGTTAGCTGCGAATTCCCCCTGGTGCTTAACACTGGCCGGGTGCGTGACCACTGGCACACTATGACGCGCACCGGCAAGTCACCGCGCCTGTCCGGACATATAGTCGAACCCTATGCCGAGTTGCACCCGCATGATGCCGCCATGGCCAGCATCCAGGAACAGGGCTTGGTACGCGTCACCAGCGCCTGGGGTGAGCTCATAGTTCGTGCCCGTGTCAGTGATGCGCAGCAACGTGGCAGCGTGTTTATCCCCATCCACTGGAGTCAGCAGTTTTCCAGCGTCCCCAGTGTTGATTGCCTGGTGAATCCGGATACCGATCCGGTCTCGGGGCAACCGGAATTCAAGCATACCCCGGTGGCTATCGTGGCCTACGCCCCGGCCTGGTACGGCTTCATCCTCTCCCGCCGTCGCCTGGAACTGAAGAATGCAAGCTACTGGTCTTGCGCAAAAGGTGAAGGTCTATGGCGCTACGAAATCGCCGGCGAGCAGGCCCCGAAAGACTGGGCGGGTTGCGCCCGCCAGTTGCTCTGCAGCAATGACGCACAAGTAGACTGGATGGAATACTTTGACGCAGCCGCTAACCGCTACCGCGCAGCACGCCTGGTCGAAGGCGCACTTGAAAGCTGTTTGTTTATCGGCCCTGACTTCAATCTGCCTTCACGTGACTGGCTGTCACAACTGTTCGAACAAGACGGACTCGACGATGATGCGCGCGCCAGCCTGCTAACGGGTAAACCGGGCATGGGCCAAAAGGACGCCGGCCGTATCGTGTGTGCCTGCTTCAGTGTGGGTATCAATACCATTAACGAAACAATCCAGGCCGGAAATCTCACCAGCGCTGAACAAATCGGCAATGCGCTCAAGGCAGGTACTAACTGCGGATCCTGCGTGCCCGAACTTAAAGCCTTGCTCGCTAAATACAATTAGTATCGCGCTTCGATTTGGTAAAAGCGTAGATGATGGCGCGATGATCGACGTCCGGATCTCTGGTGCGCAGACGCCGTCACTCTTACTGTCATCTTCGGCGCATACAGCACAGCTCGTGGATTTTGACGGCCAACCTGCACGCTGGATGAATACACCGTGCTCAGGCACTCGACATGCCGGGTGAGTAATGCAGTAGCACATGAATATGCGGATTACTATATGCTTCACAGTGATATCGAAGCTTACATTAGGAAAAACGGTAATTGATGGGTAACGGAACGGTATGGTTGATAGGAGGTGGCATTGTAGTCGGCCTCCTGTTTGGTTGGGTAATGCAACGCTCACGTTTTTGTATGGTTGCGGCTACCTCCAATATGATACTTGTGCGTGACTACCGTCATGCCCAGGCCTTTTTGGCTGCGTGGGCTGTTGCAATTGCAGGTACCTCCCTGCTTGAAAGTACGGAGCTTGTTTTAATAGCAGATTCCCAGTACAGAAATGCCAGTGTCGACTGGCTTGGCGCTGGCGCTGGCGGACTCCTGTTTGGTTTTGGCGCCGTACTTGCCGGTGGCTGTGCAACCCGCACATTGATCAATTCTGCAGAAGGTCATATTGGTGGCCTGCTGGCTTTGATCACCATGATTATGTTCTCTGGCATAACTTTTTACGGCGCACTGGAACCTGTACGGATCGAACTTTCCCGGGTTACAGCTGTGGAATTGACAGCGGCTGACAGCGGCATTGCTACCTTGCTGAAGATCGAGCCCTGGGTCGTGGGAACCACGCTTGCCATTATATGTTTTATTCTAATGCGCTTTCTCGGGTCTGTCGCCGGTAACCGTATGCTTATCCTGTACGGGGGCGCTATCGGATTGCTGGTAGTGCTGGGATGGTTTATTACTGGTTACCTGGCACAGGATGTGTTTATTGAGACTGCACCCAAATCCGCCATCATTACCGGACCACTGGCAAGATTGCATTATAGCCTTGCTACAGGCGCACAATTTCCGTTCACTTTTGGCACTACATTTGTTATCGCCATGTTTTCCGGTGCTGTCATTAGCGCCCTGGCATTCGGAGAATTCCGCTGGACACGACCGGACCCGGCACGTATACCGCATTATCTTATAGGAGGGGCATTAATGGGTGTTGGTGCGATTACGGCAGGTGGCTGTAATATCGGCCAGGGGGTAACCGGAGTGTCAACGCTATCCATTACATCATTGCTTGCCGCTACAGCGATTTTTACAGGGGCCACCGCCGGTATTAAGTGGTGGGAACGACATGCCTAGCTGCTGCAATATAAAGCCACCTGGCTATTATTGAATAAATACACCTGACAAGTCGATGCCGGAAAATAATATTATCAATATGGTCAACGATTACCCTCGCAACATCAGTGTAAGTACGATGAGTTTTGCCTATACTCCTCACAGGACTGTATCCAGCGCCGCAAACTGTTGAAGCCGATTGTTACGCCGTTAGCCCGTGCAGCGGATGCGCCTGGAAATTAACCACTAATTCAGGCGTAAGTAGTAAAAAGCAGGTTAATAACGATTGACGATGAGTGCAGCCATGACAACCGGATTAATACATGCCTGCCTTCTTGATGGAAAAGGCGGCGGTCGAATCTTGTCATGGGATGAGGTGCAATCCTGGTCGGCTTCAATGGGACGCCTGTGGCTACACTTTGACTATACTGATGAACTTGCGAGAGACTGGATTCTTAACAATAGCGAATTGGACCCATTGGTTGCAGATGCTCTGATTACTGATGAAACCAGGCCCAGGGCAACGGGCATCGGCGAAGGGCTTCTTATCG
Organism: uncultured Gammaproteobacteria bacterium; assembly: GCA_963752745.1. GTDB lineage: Bacteria > Pseudomonadota > Gammaproteobacteria > DSM-19610 > DSM-19610 > Thiogranum. Next base: position 6,035 of record CAVWAK010000026.1, on the reverse strand, counting down.
CTCTTCGCGGGGTTAACCTGAACCCGGGTTCTGACCCTGATGATATGGTGGCGGTAAGGCTATGGGTTGATAACGAACGCATTATTAGCACCAGAAAACGCAAGCTTTTATCTATATATGACATATTGAGCCAATTGGAAAAAGGCAAAGGCCCGGAAAGTAGCGCAGAATTTATTATAGATCTCGCAGATCGTCTGGTTTGGCGTATGAGCGATACAGTCGATATGCTTGAAGACGAGATTGATGAACTGGAGGGCCGTGTGCTTTCCGATAGTAGCAGTTCTGTTCGATTTGACCTCGCAGCATTGCGCAAGCAAACCATTATGCTCAGGCGTTACCTGTCACCCCAACGGGATGCGTTGGCAAGATTGATGATTGAAAAGGTAAGTTGGATTGATGACACGCATCGTATGAAGTTACGAGAAGTGAGTGACAGATTAATACGCCATATTGAAAATATCGATGCCGTACGTGAACGCGCAGCTATAACACAGGAAGAACTGATAAGTCGTGTTTCGGAACAGCTGAATAAGCGCATGTATGTTTTGTCAGTTGTGGCGGCTATTTTCTTGCCCCTTGGTTTCTTTACCGGGCTTTTGGGTGTGAATGTAGGCGGAATACCCGGTGGAGATAACCCAAAAGCGTTTCTGGTGTTTATACTGCTCCTTATAGTGGTGGTTATATTTCAGGTGTTGCTGTTCAGGTGGAAGAAGTGGCTATAACGCGTCACAATATATCCATAAAAGACCGGGCTATTTTATTAATTGTTGTATGTATTTTTGGTAATATCTCATTTCCACTTCGAAACGGTGAAGTCGAATGTGGAAAATCGTATTGATTCACCATTAATCTAGGGAAGGCAAATATGAGTAAAGGTACAGTCAAGTGGTTCAACGCAGATAAAGGTTTTGGTTTCATTACTCCTGAGGATGGAGGAAAAGACCTTTTCGTTCATCATTCGGAAATTCAAAGTGGCGGAGGATATGCGACGCTTAGTGACGGCCAGGCAGTAGAATTTGAAGTTGGCGAAGGTCAGAAAGGTCCGTGTGCTAATAAAGTCGTGCCTGTCTAGCGTAGGGCGCGTGGTCAGCACAAGCAGCAGCGGCAGGCATGAGGCCGTCGCTGTTGCAGGCGCTTTATTATTGGCCAATTAGCCCACCGAACCATGCAAGAATCAGTATGCCAGGTTGTAAATTCTGGCAAGCGCTTCAATTCGACGAATTAAAGCAAGGCTGCACATTCCTTTGGTTTTCGGATCAGGCTGAAAGCTATACCTGGAAAGGATGGGATTGGCATGAGTATTGCCAGGCACGGTCTCTCCATAGGTATCGAGCGAGTTGGTAATGAGTTCTTCCGTTCTTTAACAGCGGTAGGAAGGCTCACGCATGCTGACTACGAAAATATCACGCCGATAATTGATTCAGCCCTGGATGGTGTGCAAGAACCAAAAGTGAAAGTGTTGGTCGATGGCACAGAAATGGAGGGGTGGGAACCGAGGGCGGCATGGGATGATTTCAAGCTTGGGCTGAAGCATGGCAGTGAGTTTGAAAAGGTCGCTATCTATGGCAACAAGAATTGGCAGGAAATTACCGCTAGAATCGGCTCGTGGTTCGTTTCCGGAGAAGTAAAGTACTTCGAAAGCTGCAATGATGCTTTGGATTGGCTTCAAGAGTGATATAACAAGGTAAAACATTTACCCCGTCTGAGGCTTGGTCAGTCGTAAAAAAATATATAATTATCAGTAAGTTATATATCGTCTTCGATCGCAATAAAACCACGAACCACGCTGTTGGGTCTGACGGCCCCGGTTGGGTTGTTGCGGTTATATGATAGACAACACGCAGTTTGCTTCGGTCAGTGGTGCTTATGCGAAAGCGATTTCAGCGGTAACGCTCCGATTCGATAAAACAACATAAGAGTAATCATACAAGTGCCAGTAACTACGGGAGAGTCGGCCGGACAGCCAGAACCGGTGTCGTTTTGGGAAGCATTTATATATTGGCTTAAGTTGGGATTCATCAGTTTTGGCGGGCCGGCAGGCCAGATAAGCATGATGCACCAGGAACTGGTGGAAAAGCGTAGATGGATTTCCGAGCATCGCTTTTTGCACGCACTTAATTACACCATGGTGCTCCCCGGGCCAGAGGCGCAGCAGCTTGCGACCTATATTGGCTGGTTGATGCACGGTGTGTGGGGTGGTATTGCGGCCGGTGTTTTATTTGTTATGCCGTCGCTTTTCATTCTTATCGGTCTGACGTGGATCTACCTGGCCTATGGTGACGTGCCGGCTGTGGAAGGTATTTTGTACGGTATCAAACCGGCAGTAACGGCGATTGTTGTTTTTGCAGCCTATCGTATTGGTTCCAGGGCGTTGAAGAACAATGTGCTCCGCACAATGGCGGTGCTGGCCTTCATAGCGATATTCGCTTTTAATGTGCCTTTCCCCTATATCGTTTTGATGGCGGGCATGATCGGTTATGTTGGCTCACATTACGCGCCGGATAAATTCAAGGCAGGTGGGCACCACGGGTCATCGAAAGAATCCTATGGCCCTGCGATTATTGACGATGACACCCCTGCACCTGCGCATGCCAGATTCAAATGGAGCCGTTTTATTGTAGTCGCTGTGGCCGGGGTGTTCGTTGGTGGCGCGGTAATGGCTGCACTGTTTATTGCGTACGGCTGGGAAGGTACGCTCACGCAGATGGGGTGGTTCTTTACCAAGGCCGCGCTCGTCACTTTTGGTGGCGCCTATGCAGTCTTGCCCTATGTTTATCAGGGTGGTGTTGAGCATTATGCCTGGCTGAGCGGCACGCAAATGATAGACGGTCTTGCGCTGGGTGAAACTACTCCCGGCCCGCTAATCATGGTGGTTGCGTTTGTTGGTTTTGTAGGGGGATGGACCAAGGAGCTGTTCGGGCCTGAGATGCTTCCCCTGGCCGGCGCGGCGGGTGCGAGTATCGCGACACTATTTACCTTCTTGCCATCATTTCTGTTTATTCTTCTCGGTGGGCCAGCGGTCGAAGCGACCAGGGGTGATGTTAAATTCACTGCGCCATTAACCGGCATAACTGCTGCAGTGGTTGGTGTTGTGCTCAATCTGGCAGTATTTTTTGCCTATCACGTGCTTTGGCCCGAAGGTTTTGACGCGGAGTTCGAGTGGTTTTCTGCGCTGATAGGTGCGGCTGCGTTTATTGCCCTGTTCAGATACAAGGTGGGCATTGTTCAGGTCATTGCTGCATGTGCGGCTGTTGGACTGGGGTACTCACTGCTTTTGTAATCGAGTGGTACTTTCACGGCCCGTTCGCTGAAAGCCATGCTGGAGGCACATCATGCGATGCTTTCCGCGCCACTGCCTCCCTTGATATAAATCAAGGACACCTTGAAAAGCCGGTGTGCACAATCGGCTGCGTATGATTTTCTGTTCGTCAACGGGACCGCAATAAAGGGGCTGCCATAAAGTCCTGCATTTTGGTATTGCCTGACGGCATGATACTAATGTCGTCGTTCCTGTCTGCTTTCCCCGGTCTCTGGCCACTATTCCGCTTGACCTATATCAAGGACACCCAAAAAACGCAGGTTTGATAATAGCGCCTCGCAATTGAGGCTTTTGGTAGCGGGAGGAACAAACCTTTCGTGGATTTGTGAATCCGTTTGATTCAAATCAAGGCGCAGTGGCTGAATGTACTCTAAAAAGCACGTCACAGAGGTAATAAGCGCAGCGTGACTTAATAATTGGTCGTATAAGGAGTGTAACGAATGAGTGTGAAACACAAAATGAAGTACGGGGCGGCGTTGCTCGCAACGTGCATGGGTCTGGCAGCTGTCACGGGAGTAGCCTTCGCGAAGAAGGAAGAACCCCTGGTTCCCCTGAACGAGGCAGACTTCGAGACGGCTAAAAGCATGTACTTCCAGCGTTGCGCCGGTTGTCACGGTGTGTTGCGCAAAGGTGCCACCGGCAAGAGCCTGGAGCCCGAAAGACGCAAAAAGAAAGGTCAGAAGCGTCTGGAGCGGATTATCACCCTGGGTACCGAAGGTGGCATGAACAACTTCGACGATATCTTCACCAAGGAAGAGATCAACGATGCTGGCCACCTACATCCAGATGGAACCGCCGATTCCGCCGGAAATGTCGCTGGCGCTGATGAAAGAGCGTCACAAGGTCTTTGTCGATCCCAAGGACTATCCCGACCAAGCCGCTGCACGGCCGCAACTGGGAGAACTTCTTCGTGGTTATCGAGCGTGATGTCGGCAAGATCGCCATCATCGACGGTGACAAGAACGAGATCGTTGCTCACATCGACACCGGTTACGCGGTACACGTCGTCAAGGCGGTCGAGCACCACAAAACGCAGCACCTGCCCAAGGGGAGCCTGCCGGCCGCTTCTGGTACACCAGGGCCGTGACGGCAAGATGACCAAGATCGATCTGTGGCAGAAACCCGGCAAGCATGATGGTGGCCGAAACCCAGATGGCCTATGACGCCCGTGACGTGGCGGTATCCGGCGACGGCAAATACGTGATCGGTGGCGGTTACTGGCCACCGCACTTCGTCATCGTCGACGCCGTGACCATGGAGCCGCTGAAAGTGGTCTCCACCCGCGGTGTGAATGTCGACGGTGAGTACGTCAACGAAGTCCCGTGTTGCGGCTATCTACGACAACCCCAATGAGCCCACCTGGCTGGTTTCCATGAAGGAGCTGGGCCAGATGTGGCAGGTGGATTACAGCGACATCGACAACCTGAAGATCAAACAGATGGATACCGCCAAGTTCCTGCATGACGGTTTCTTCGATCCGACCGGCCGTTACTTCCAGATCGCTGCCAATGCCTCCGACAAGATGGTGGTTGTCGATACCGAGACCGGCAAGCTGGAAGCCATGATCGATGTCGACAAGAAGCCGCATCCGGGTCCGGGCGCCAACTGGAACGACGCCAAGTGTGGTCCGGTCGGTGGCACCACCCATCTGGGTGTTGGCAAGGTCACCGTCTGGGGTAACGATCCCAAGGGTCACAAGGACCAGGCCTGGAAGATCTGCTACGAAGTGGAGACCGACGGTCCCGGCGTGTTCATCCGCACCCATCCGAAGTCCGACTACGTCTGGGCTGACCAGACCAAGCATCCCGGAGCCTGAAGTCCAGCAGTCCGTGCAGGTCATCGACAAGAAGACCCGCGAAGATCGTCAAGACCATCCGGCTGACCGAGAAGAAGGCTACGCTGCGGTGCACATGGAGTTCAACCAGGATGGTTCCGAAGTCTGGGTTTCTGTCTGGAACCGCAAGGACGCCAGTAACCGAACGGTGAGATCGTGATCTTCTGATGCCAAGACCCTCGAAGAGAAGACGCGCATCAAGGGTCTGTACCACGCCGACCGGTAAGTTCAACGTCCACAACCGCGTCAATCACGTAACCTGATGAGCGATGTAGACAACGTCCTTATGATGTAAAAGAACAGGGCGGGCATAAATCTTTATGCCCGCCTTTTTTTGGGTCCGCGTACAGTCAGTGAATTAACTAATGGTGAGTGTTGATAATGGTTAAACCAAAACCCAAACCCGGCTTGATGTCTCGCAAGGTTCTGCTGGGGACCACCCTCGGCGCGGCCGTCTTTTTCATGATTGTCGGCATCATTTTCTGGGGTGGCTTCAACACCGCCATGGAAGCGACCAACACCCTGACATTCTGTATCTCCTGCCACGAGATGGAAGAGAACGTATACCAGGAATACAAGAAAACCATCCACTACACCAACCGCACCGGTGTGCGTGCCACCTGTTCGGACTGCCATGTGCCCGATCCCTGGGTACACAAGGTGGTGCGCAAGATCCAGGCCAGCAACGAGGTGCTACACAAGGTCCTGGGTACCGTTGATACGCCGGAGAAATTCGATGACCACCGCCTGAACTGGCCAAGAATGTGTGGAAGGCGATGAAGACCACCGATTCGCGCGAATGCCGCAACTGCCACGACTTCGAGTCGATGAATCCTGAAAACCAGAAGGGTCGCGCCCGCAAGCAGCACATCAACGGCATGG
>CAVWAK010000025.1:0-12830 GCA_963752745.1 uncultured Gammaproteobacteria bacterium | reverse complement strand
ACTATAAACGGTTGTAGGAGCGGTCTCCTGACCGCGATTTGCCCCGATCAGGCAGCCAATCGCGGTCATGAGACCGCTCCTACATTGAGCCGATGAGTTGCAGGGTTTACCACCATCATAACTGTCAAAGGTTTTTGCTATGAAGTACCTGATACCTCTCACATTCATGTTCGCGCTCGCCGGCTGCGAGCAGGCCGCGGACACCGGCGCACCGGGCCAGGACACCGCGAACGTGGTCAGCGCGGTCCCCTCAACGGCCAGCAGCGCGGCACCGGACAGCCAGACCAAGGGCATCAAAACACAGCGTCTTCCAGTTCGGTATCTACAAGGCCACCCAGAAAGGGCAGATCACCGACCAGCTCGGCAACGCAATACCGGCAAGGTGGTGCGCAAGCCGGAGCTTGAACATGTCTCGATGACCGACCGTATCCCGCTGGTCAAGGACACCTATTTCGGTTACCAGTTCCGCCTGTGGAACCTGCCACCCGAGGCCATGATCAAACCCGTCATGAAGCTGCGCAAGGTCCTGATCCACCCGGAAATGACCCTGCCGGACGGCTCCGACAACCACCGGTTATGACCGCCCCTTCAAAGGCAGGGTGAAAACCCAGCAGGTCCTCGGTTTTCGACGGCTACGGTTTTCAACGAGGACTATGAGCTGGTGGAAGGCGACTGGATCTTCCAGATCTGGTACCAGGACCAGAAGCTCGTCGAGCGCAAATTTGTCAGTGTCCAGCCGCAGCCGGAAAAGGCCGCCGAGTCGGCGGAAAAGGAATAACCCGGGGATAAACAGCGTCTCTCCGTGAGGTTAAATCAAAAAACTAAAAAATAATTATAGTAACTAGTAGTAACATGCTTAATTCCCGCACTCACTCAATATGACAAGCGCTGCCACAGAGACGCGCGCAGCGATCGAAGTCTCGTCGCTGAGCAAGGATTTCGGCGCATTTACCGCCGTCAGCGACGTTTCCTTCGACGTTCGCAGCGGCGAGGTGCTGGGTTTTCTCGGCCCCAATGGCGCGGGCAAATCCACCACCATGAAAATGATCACCGGCTTCCTGGCGCCCACGCAGGGGCAGATACGCGTGGCCGGATTTGACGTCAGCCGCAATCCGATCGAGGTCAAGCGCCGTATCGGTTACCTGCCTGAAGGTGCACCCGCCTACGATGATATGACGGCGACGGCGTTCCTCGAATTCATTGCCCGCATCCGTGGTTATCGTGGCCGGGAAAGGCGCGAACGGGTGGCCATGGCCATTGACAAGGCGAACCTGGGCAGTGTTGCTCACAAACCCATCGAAACATTGTCCAAGGGCTTTAAACGACGGGTCGGCCTGGCACAGGCGATACTGCACGATCCACCCATCCTGGTAATGGACGAACCCACCGACGGCCTCGACCCCAACCAGAAACACGAGGTGCGCGAACTGATCCGGGAAATGGCAAAAGACAAAGCCATCCTGATCTCCACCCACATCCTTGAAGAAGTGGATGCGATCTGTGATCGCGCTATCATCATCGCCCATGGCTCGCTGCTGTTTGATGGCACACCGCAACAACTGGTGGCCATGTCGAGTCTGCACAACGCGGTGCGAATAAGCTTTGAAGGTGACATTCCCGCCGCCGCCCGGGACTACCTGAGCCGGCTGGACGAAGTCGCAGAAGTTATTGGCAGCACCGGCGCGAATCAACTGACCGTGCTGCCGGGTAACGGCGCATCCATTGTCAGGCAGGTGACGCACCTGGCACGCGACGAAGACTGGCAGATCGAAGAAGTATTTGTCGAGACCGGTCAGCTCGACGAAGTATTCCGCCGCATTACCACCCGGCCCGGGTCGGAACAGGGAGGCGCTGAATCGTGAGCGCAACCGGCGCCATTTTAAAACGCGAGCTGGGCAACTATTTCTCTACCCCGGTCGCCTACGTCTTCATCGTTATTTTCCTGGTGCTGGCCGGCGTCTTCACCTTTTACCTGGGTGGCCTGTACGAGCGCGGCCAGGCCGATCTGCAGCCGTTTTTCACTTTCCATCCCTGGCTGTACCTGTTCCTGATCCCGGCGTTGTCGATGCGCCTGTGGGCCGAGGAACGCAAGACTGGCACGATAGAACTGTTGATGACTCTGCCGGTATCTATCGGCGAAGCCGTGCTGGGCAAATTCCTGGCGGCGTGGATATTCACCGGTATTGCACTGGCGCTGACCTTCCCGGTGTGGATCACCATCAACTACCTCGGTGATGCGGATAACCCCGTTATCCTGCTGAGTTACATCGGCAGTTTTCTGATGGCGGGCGCCTACCTCGCGATTGGTGCCTGCGTGTCGGCCTTCACCCGTAACCAGGTCATCGCCTTTGTGATCTCGTTCGTGATCTGTTTGATTTTTGTGCTGGCGGGCTTTCCCATGGTGATGGACGTGTTCCAGGGCTGGGCGCCACAGGCACTGATTAACACCATCAACAGCATGAGTTTTCTGGGCCACTTCGAATCGATTGCCAAGGGCGTGATCGATCTCAGGGACCTGATATTCTTCTTTTCGTTTATCGGCTGCTGGCTGCTGGCCAATGCCATCATCGTGGAAATCAATAAATCGGACTGATGATGCTAAAAGGACGCACGCTTTATTCCACGTCAGGACTGGTAGCAGTAGCGATACTGCTGCTGACCATCAATCTGTTCGCCGGCCTGTTAATCAAGGGTGTCAAGAATCGACATAACCGAGAACCGTCTGTATACGCTGTCGGACGGCACACGTAACATTCTGGCCAGGCTCGACGAGCCCGTCACACTGCGCTTCTACTTCTCGGAAAAACAATTCAGCGACATGCCCGTGATCGCTACCTACGGTCAACGCGTACGTGAACTGCTGGAAGAATACGCCGAGGTGAGTGGCGGCAAGTTGCAGCTCATCATCGAACAACCCGAGCCGTTTTCCGATGCCGAGGAGCAGGCGGCGCGCTACGGCATGCAGGGCGTACCGGTCGACACTTCGGGCAGCTATGCTTACTTCGGTCTGGTCGGCAGCAATGCAGTCGACGATATCCGGCGGATCCCCTTCTTCCAGTCAGACCAGGAAGATACGCTGGAATACACGGTCTCGAAACTGGTTTACAGCCTGGCGAACCCGCAAAAGCCGGTGGTGGGCCTGATGTCCGGGTTACCCATCTCGGCCGGTTCCAGGGCCGATCACCCGTTGCTTGGCGAACAGGAGCGTGACTGGTTCACACTCACCCAGATAAAGCAGTCATTCGACGTAGTGGACCTGGATACCGACACCGAAACCATCCCCGAAAACGTCGATGTGCTGATGGTCGTCCATCCCAAGGAACTGCCGGAAAAGACACTGTTCGCCATCGACCAGTATGTGCTGGGTGGTGGCCGCGCGCTGGTGTTTGTCGATGCATTTTCGGAAGCCGACACCTCGATGCCTGACGTGACCAGCCCCGATCAGGGTTACGTTGAGGCGGTTCGCAGTTCAAACATCAAGCCGTTGATGGATGCCTGGGGTGTGGTACTGGCGCCCGATTATATTGCCGCCGATCGCCGTACGGCGACCAGTGTGATGACCAGCGGTGGCAAGGCTGTGGATTACATTGTGTGGTTGACACTGCGCGAAAATAACTTCAATAGTGAGGATTTCGTGACTGCGGACCTGCAGTCGCTGCTCATCGGCGACTTCGGGTTACTTGCTGAAGAAAGCCGGATGCAACGTCACAGCTGACCGCACTGGTCCAGACCAGCGACCAGGCCATGCAGCTGGAAGCGGGCTATGTAAAATACGGTACCAAGCCGACCGACCTGTTGCAGCTTACCATCCGGGCGGGACACCGCTGGTGCTGGCCGCGCGTGTTCGCGGTGATGTTACTAGCGCTTTTCCAAACGGTATCGAAGGTCTGGAAGACAGTGACAGGCTGACCGCATCGCGTGAACCGGTGAATGTTATTGTGGTCGCCGATACCGATATGCTCGAGGATCGCTTCTGGGTCGATTTTAAAGAGTTTTACGGCCGGCGCGTGGCTGTCACCCGCGCTGACAACGGCGCCTTTCTGATCAATGCCCTGGAAAACCTCAGTGGCAGCAATGACCTGATCAGCCTGCGCAGCCGTGGACGCTCGGCACGGCCGTTTGTGAAAGTCGCCGCGCTGAAGGAAACCGCCGAGAAACAGTACCGCGCCAGGGAGCGGGCGCTGCAGGTCAAGCTCAGTGAAGCGGGACAAAAGATCAGTGAACTTCAGCAACAGAAAGAAGGCGAAAGCACCCTCATCATGAGTGCGGAACAGCGCGAGGAACTGCGCAAGTTCCAGGCCGAACAGATCAAGACCCGCAAGGAGCTGCGTAACGTGCAACATGACCTGACCAGGAATATCGAAAAGCTGGGCACCTGGCTCAAAGTCATCAATATTGCCGCGATACCACTGCTGGTGATTCTGGTAGCGACGGTACTGGGCGTGATCCGCATGCGGCGTATGCGCCGAGTGACCATAGCGGACAGCTGATGCAAAACAAACTACCGGCAATCAGCGTAATTGTCCTGGCAATTATGGCCGCTGCCTGGCTGTGGCTCGGAGATTCACAGTCCCCCTCCCCCGATAAAAGCATCACCGGCCAACGCCTGTTTCCGAACCTGGAACAGCAGCTGAACGATGTAGGCAGGATCCTGGTCGAACACCGTGGCAGCGTCTACAAGATTGTGAACAACGGCGATCAGTGGCAGCTGCCCGGGAAAGGCGGCTACCCTGTTCTGTTTGAGAGGGTCAAGCCGCTACTGCTTGGTATTGCCCTGCTGGAAATCGTTGAGCCCAAAAGTGACAAGCCGGAAAACCATGCTCGACTGGGCGTACAAGCGCCAGCAGCAGAAAGCGATAGTATGCGCATCAGTTTGTACACAGAGGCTGATAACGCTGTGGCTTCACTCATCATCGGCAATATCAGAGGCGGACTTATCACCGGTGGCAAGGACGGTATCTATGTCCGGGTATCCGGCGAATCACGCGCCTGGCTGGTGGCTGGTAACCTTGACCTGCCACAACAGCAACTTGACTGGGTAGATCGGCAGATCATTCAGATCACACCGAAAAAGGTAAACCGCGTCACTATCAGCCATCCGGACGGGACCAGTCTGACGGTGGGAAAACAGCGTAAAAGCGCAGTTAATTTTTCAGTGATGAATATGCCCGAAGGCAGTGCACCAAAAAACCCGGAGCAAATCAATCTGCTGCCCAGGGGCCTCACCGCATTGAAAATGGAAGATGTCCGCGCCCGTCCCGCGGACGGGCCGCCCGAATCAGAGGCGGTAACGGCTATGTTCAGGACCTGGGATGGTTTAGAGGTCAAGGTCACTAGCGTTGAACAGAATGATCAGATATGGGCCTGGTTCGATCTGGTCAAACCCGGCACTTCGGACCCGGGCGACTTGCAGACCAGGTTCGCAGGCTGGATATACCAGTTGGCGCCATCCCCTGCCTCCAGACTGCGGGCGCGACTGAGTGACCTCGACGATGCGGAGCTTCCGGACTAACCCTGCGATGCAGGCGGCCGTTAAGTCTTACTCTTTACCAGCGCTGACAAATTCCTTTTTCAGTATCCTGAACGCACCATTCTTTAAGTGCTCGTCTACCAGGATTCCGTCCAGCGGCTTGCTGATGTAGTACCCCTGCACGAAGTCGCACCCCATACCACGCAGCGTATCGTAGGTTGCCTGGTCTTCTGCACCTTCCGCGACCACTTTCAAACCCAGGTCGCGCGCCATGTTGATGGTTGAGCGAACAATCACCATGTCCTGCTGATCGGCGAGCATATCCGTGACAAAAGACTGGTCGATCTTGATAGCCTGTACGGGCAAGCGCTTCAGGTAGCTCAAGGACGAGTAGCCGATCCCGAAATCATCGATCGACAGCGTGACACCCAGTGAGGCGATTTTATTCAGCGATGCCTGGGTTCGTTCGGGATCATGGATCAGGGATGACTCTGTGATTTCAAGCTCTATACAACTGGCCTCGACGCCATGCTTGTCGATCAATCCCTTAAGGGCCCCAGGAAATGCCTTGTCAACCAGATTCCGGGTGGAAATATTAATGGCGATGCAGAGGTTGTGGCCGTCATCCTGCCAGCATCGAAGCTGGGCAAGGGCTGTATCAATCACCCAGTTTGTCAACGCATGGATTGTCTCGCCCATCTCGGCGAAGCCGATAAAATCATCAGGCGCGAGCAGGCCCAGCCGCGGATGCTGCCAGCGAACCAGGGCTTCAAAACCGGACACCCGGTTCTCACACAGGTTAACCTTCGGCTGATAATGCAGAACCAGCTGATCATCCCGAATTCCCTGCCTGAGATCGACCATCAGGGACAGACGCTCTGGCGAGTGTTCGTCGTAAACGGAATCGTACATCTCCAGGTGCGAGCGAGTACGCTTTGCATGATACATCGCCACATCCGCACAACGGAGCAATTCATGGCTGTCGGCAGCTTGTTCGGGATAGAAGGCGACACCGGCACTGGCGCTGACTTCCAGTGTCAGGCCGTCGAGCTCAAACGGTTTCTCCAGCAAGCTGAGTAGCTCGCTTGGCGATGCGGATGGCATCATCGTTGCTATCATCGAGCACCTGAACCAGGGCAAACTCATCGCCACCCAGGCGGTAAAACATCAGGTTTTCCTGCTGCAAGGCTGTTATTACACGCTCACTGACACTGACCAGAAGCCTGTCACCCACGTGATGGCCCAGCGTGTCGTTAACTTCCTTGAATCCATCGATATCAAACAGAATCAGGGCAACTCGCTGATGGTTCCCATCAACATGTTTTTTCAGACGGTCACACTCCTGGTGGAGAAACGCCCGGTTCGGAAGACCGGTGAGATTATCATGCTGGGCCTGGTATTTAAGACTGGCCAGATGAATAGCATTGGACATGGAAAGCCCAATAGTCCGGCCGACCGACATCAATGTACTCCGTTCGGCTGTGTCAAAGACACGATCAGACGAGTAGATAACATTGAGCGTCCCCAGAACTTTTTCATCGTAGACCAGCGGTATGACAACAGCCGCCCGGCCACCGTTGGAAACCAGCTGAGACTGTACCCCGGGTTCGAGGCGCTGATCCGACTGCAAGTCCTCACTGATCTGCACTGTTTGTTCAGTGACAGCCCGGCCGGAAAGACTCCCATTCAGTGGTAAACAGGCGCCTTTTCGCAATGTATCGGTATCAAATCCATAGTGTTCAACCAGTCGCAAGCGCGCGCCGGGTTCATCATAGAGATAGAAAGCAACCTGTGGCAGATTATTGAGCTCTACCAGGGTGCTGACGGTGCATTTGGCGATTGAGTCCACATCCATAACACCATACAACTGTTTTGTCAGCGTATTTACCAGCTTCAACGAGGCCTCGGCCTTCTTGCGCGCGGTAATATCCACCGCTATTACCATGATGTAACTGGTACCGTCGCGAACAATATGCGTGCCCGCACCATAGACTGACAACACGGTACCGTCTTTTTTTACTTTCGTGAATTCGCCCTTGGCCGATCCGGTGGCAATGACCTCGTCGATGATACTCCTGAAACGGGAATGATCCTGAGGACTGATAAGATCGAACTGCGTCATCTGCGCAAGATCACCGGCACTATAGCCGGTCCTTTCTTCATACTCGCTATTCCACTGTATCAGCTTGCCAAACTCGTCATGTACGAAAAACATACCCGGCGCGCCGTGTAACACGCTTTGCACGATATCTCCTTCCCCGCCCAACGCCTCTTTTATCGAAGTCCGGTCACTGACGTCCTGAACCAGGGACGCATACCCCGCTATCCCGCCATCGGCATCAAGCAGGCAGGTATTAAACCAGTCGCAGGTGATAATGGTTCCATCCTTGCGAACATTCAGATTACGCAGGCTGACTTCCTTCTCGCCGGCACCCAGTCTCTCCATGACCGCGGCTGTTTTCGCATGCTCGAATTCCGGAACGATGCAGTTGGCGTTACGCCCGATCACTTCAGCCTCTGAGTAGCCGAAGATGTGCGCAGCACCTGGATTCCAGGCACGGACATTGAAGGCCGTATCCCATTCAATCATCCCCAGCGAAGCACATTGCCAATGGGGGATATCGGGGTAGCTTGATTTTGGCACCGCTATATCTCCTTTAACCTTCAGCTGTCATCTACGTTGCAGGCGCTACCACTTGCATAATCAGAAATCGAAGTATTGGACCGTAGCCAATGCCACGCTTCTTCTTCGCTCATGTTTTCAATTTCTTCGTCGGACAACTGGCCTGTCGATCTCAGTATTGTTGCGAGTTTGTGACTTGCCATTAATAAGCCCTCCTGAACAGCTCCGAGCAGGCATCAAGAAGCTCTACCCGTGCACGTAACAGACAATGCGCAAGACAGCCTTCCACTGTCGCCAAAGTTGTCCGAGGACTAACATGGCTACCGTTATTACGTCCTGAATAATCGGGTGACTCCGGCATACCCAGTAGCAGAGCCATTGCAACACGGACCTCCGGCAAGAACTGACTGGCGGCTTCCGTCCGGAAGCTACTCATATCCAGCGCCTGATCAATCAGCATGAATGCGGACTCCATGGATTCGCCTGCCCCGGCATCGGCCTCATCAAGCATATTCCGTTGACGTGACCAAACCGCTTCTGCAACCGCTGCTCCCATGTGTTCCCGTACCAGCGCCATATAGGCATGCATTGGGTAAACCCAGATGCTTGAAACGAAAAGATTTCGATAGTTGTTGCCAATGGCTGACTGGTTGCACAATTCAGCAATCCTGTCACCCTGCTCGCCCAGAAAACTGATGGGCAAGACTGCGAGATAATGCAGATAATTATCCGACCCTGGATCAAATTGACCACTTTCCACTGGAACCTCACCACACCACTGCTCACGAACTAACTGGCTGATACTCTACACACTGGCTGCTACTTTTGAGTTGTCCCCGGGTGCCAATGAGTTGACCCTGTATACATATGAGGCCGGATAAATCGACTGCCCATGCAGGTAAGCAGAAACGGGAGGGGGGTTATGTTCAGGGAGTTTATCCGTACGGGTAAGGCACTACGTATTCGGGGTCGGAATAACTTGTTGCTTTTAAAGAATTGGCCAACCTATACTTTGGGTGGTTCCCGCGGATCATTTTGCGCCACAAGCATGCTGGAAACAGCCATAGCAAGGTTACACAAAAACCCTACCCATGATACCCAGGTCCCAACCCAACTGCGGCAAGCTTGCCCTGCAAACCAGGAAATGTAACGCCGTCATATTATTTTTGACCCTGCTTTTTCTCGCAATACCGCCCCTGGCGGCAGAACCTGACACCGAATCCACGGCAGTTTTACAGCTGAGTGAAAGTGAACGCCTGTGGCTTGAAGACCATCCGACAGTAAGCTTTACAGGTGATCCAAACTGGTTGCCTTATGAAGCTTTTGACAATGAAGGGCACTATATCGGTATTGTGTCAGAGCACCTTGACCTGATTGCGAAGACAACCGGGATCGAGTTCAGGATGAGTCCAAGCAAAACCTGGACTGAATCGACTGAAAAAGCCAAAAACGGGCTGGTTGATATACTTTCTGAAACTGATGACTCCGATCTCAAATCACATCTCGTATTTACCGAACCCTACCTGTCCAATCCTATCGTTATTGCCATGCACATCAGGGAAAACTATGTGGAAGGCATTAGCGACATCAAAAATCTGAATATTGCCGTAATAAAAGATTACGGTTATGTATCGAAAATCAGGCGTAAATACCCGGATATCAAGTTTTACGACCGTAGCCGACATACAGCAATGGATTGATCGCAGTATCTACGGGTGAGGTTGACGCCCTGCTCTGCACGCTGGCGCTGTGCAGTTATACCATCGCCGATCTCGGATTAAATAATGTAAAAATCACCGGGAAAACCGAATTTGATACAAAACTGGCTTTGGGTGTACAAAAAGGCCTGCCTGAACTGGTCTCCATACTGAACAAGGCTATTAGGGAAATCAGTTACGGACAACAGCAATTGATACTTGACGGATGGATTAAGCAGAAATACGTAGAGAAAACTGACTACACCCTCGCCTATCAGGTAGCTGCTGTTGCTATCCTCCTGCTAGGCGTCTTCGCCTACTGGAACCGCAGGTTGTCCCGCGAAATTGCTCTTCGGACTTCCACCGAAAAGGAACTAAAAGCCACTGATGGAATTCTGCGCCTCTCACAGCAACGCTTGTTACTGCACCGCGAACATACCCCGTTGGCGGTCATTGAGTGGAATACGGATTTCGAGGTATTGAGCTGGAATCAATCCGCACAACGAATATTTGGTTTTACCCGGGAAGAAGTACTGGGCAAACACGCAACAAAATGCATAGTGCCAGAAAGCGCGCGCGAAGCGGTGGATAAAGTGTGGAATGATCTGCTTGAAAATCGAGGCGGTGAACGCAGCACCAACGAAAACATAACCAGGGATGGACGCACCATACTCTGTGAATGGTACAACACGCCACTAGTCGATTCGGACGGCACGGTTATCGGTGTGGCTTCGCTGGTGGATGACGTTACCGAACGCACGCAGGCAGAACATGAACTGGAGCTGCACCGTAACCACCTGGAAGCAATGGTAGCCGAACGAACCATGGCGCTTGAGGATGCCAACGAGGAGCTGGAATCCTTCTCCTACTCTGTGTCTCATGATCTGCGTGCGCCGCTGCGCTCTATTGATGGTTTCAGTCATGCACTACTGGAAGACTGCGCTGACCAGCTGGACGATTCCGGAAAAGACCACCTGCAACGGGTCCGCAGCAGTGCACAGCGCATGGGCAGGCTTATCGACGATATGTTGTCGCTATCCAGGGTTATGCGCTATGAACTCAAGAGAGAAAATATTGACTTTAGTGCAATGGCACAAGCAGTGGTCAGCAAGTTACAGGGGTATGAACCACAACGGCAAGTCAGAGTTGACATCGCACCGGGGATACACGGCTGGGGAGATGCGCACCTGATCGATATTTTGCTGGACAACCTGCTCGGCAACGCCTGGAAATATACTGGCAGGACAGCCAATGCATGGATAGAGTTCGGTTTGACGAACAAAAACGGCAACGTGATTTACCATGTGCGTGACAATGGTGTCGGGTTCAACATGGAATACGCCGACAAGCTGTTCGGGTCATTCCAGCGGCTGCATAATGACAAGGAGTTCGAGGGCACCGGCATCGGTTTGGCGACCGTGGCACGCATCATCCGCCGCCACAATGGACGGGTCTGGGCTGAAAGCGAAGCCGGAAAAGGCGCAACATTCTATTTCACGCTTAACAATGAATTGAACGCTCCCGGAAGCAGTGGGGCCTGATAAATTTACATTCAAAAGTCACCGGATTTGGCTCTGGCTGGCAGGAATATTATTCACCTGTTTCAGGAACGGCAAATGCCGCTTCTTTTTTCGATTCACTGCCTCAAACAGCCTTTCTGCTGCTATAGTCCCCGGTATAAATTGACATCAGGCGGATATTCCCGATGTACAGAGTCCCCCTTCTTATCAGGCCCCCGGTTTTAGCGGTCTGCGTGCTGTTGATATCCGCCTGTTCCCGGGAAGCACCGCACATTCTCGTCACCATCGCGGACGCAAGCGCCAGCAAGGCACAACTCATTGATACCGGCGAGCCCGGCGACTCGGTGGGTGATATGCTGGTATTTGATCAACCGCTGCTCGACGAACACAAGCGGCAGATTGGTACTAACAGCGGGACATGCATACGCACACGCGCAGCACACAGCTTTCAGTGCAACTGGACGCTCTCGCTTGAAAACGGGAGCATTCAGGTCGCTGGTCGTGAATTTGACGAGGGAACCTCGGCAATCAGTATTGTCGGCGGGACCGGCATTTACTCCGGCATTAGCGGGGAAATGGAATCTGCCAATAACAACAATGGCACGTTTACGCAGACACTGCGTTTCTGGCAGTGACGGATATTTGCTTAATGTCAATTACACATGAAAAATACACGCATATCATAAATCTATGAACAATCAACTCTAGACGAGGGTAGCCCATGCTAGGTGAGAAGCACAATTTGGTTAACGAACTTCCTGAGTACAAGGACCGCATTCACGATTTGAAAATGTCCAACAAGCATTTCGCCAATCAGTTTGACAAGTATCATGACATTGATGAGCAGGTACTTCGTATTGAGGAAGGCATTGAAAATACATCAGATGAATACCTGGAAGAACTGAAAAAACGTCGGCTTGCGTTTAAAGATGAATTGTTCGCGATGATAAGGAATGTAAATTGACGCGAGGTGATCTGTGACAAGTCACACTGTATTTGAAGCCAGGCTGCACCAGTTACGCGATGAAATGTCATCCCGTATCAGTGCAATTGACAACGATCTTCATCATCGCGAAGAGCCCGTCGAAAAAGATTTTGCCGAACAGGTCACACAGGGTGAAAATAATGAAGTGCTGGGCGCACTGGATGGCGAAGCCAGAATCACCGTACGGCAAATCGACCATGCACTGCTTAATCTCAAAAAGGGCACCTACGGAATCTGCGAGAAATGCGGGGAACCCATTTCCGAAGCGCGACTTGAGATTATCCCCTACGCAACGTTGTGTATTGAGTGCGCGGGGTGATGGGCCGGCAGCGCGGAGTCCGCGGATAATAACGATGGCACCTTTACGCAGACCTTGAGATACTGTAGCGGGTGGATTTAAAGATGCGGAAAGGTGACATCATGCATTACACAAAAGAAGAAATAGCCGAACTCAATATGTTGATTTTCTACAGCCTGGACACTACCAGCCAGGGCATCAAAGTCCATTCAAATGCAGATGCAGAAAAAATCGAGG
>CAVWAK010000024.1:0-69975 GCA_963752745.1 uncultured Gammaproteobacteria bacterium | reverse complement strand
ATGTCCTCTACTTGGAACCGTATTGCTCATGACATCGTAGCCGTAGCGGGCGCCAGGAGGAACCAGTTGCTGTAGTTCTTCGGCCACGAATATCGGTCGCTCCACACAGTGGGGACAGTGTCGCTGTGTCTCATGAGCCATGAAATGCCCGATACGCAGCGTCACCACCTCTCGGGTGTGGGTTTTCCTCACCCGAGTGGCGTGATGACATCGCGGACAATGGCTCAGATCAGGAACAAACCGCACCAACGGCTTTTTCGGGAACAACGCCTTAAGCGACAGCTCGCTGTGTAGCTGGCCCAAGTGCTGGCTCAAGCATCGGATGCTGGAAAATCCGCCGTTTTTTAGCAGATCATGGTGCACGAGCAGTTGGCGAATCGCCTCCACGTCAATCGCGAACCCACCCATGGGATCACTACCCATTTCTTCTGGACGGCCAACAAGTCTGGAAGCGCTACCAGAATCTAACGTCTGAACAGAAGCACCAGTTGGAACTGGCGCTGGACGCTATTCGATCGGCTCAGGTACAAGGTGACGATAAATCTTGTAAAATTGAGTACCTGGTAACGCGCTCTCGCGCCTGCGGAAATTAAAGGGAACTGACCCCATTACTGTAAAGCCAGTGTAAAACCCGGGCTCTGGCTGGCCCCGGCACGCCATCTGTTTTACAGCCGCTCTGGCAGCTGCTTGCGAATCTCCTACGCGCCCTGCTTTCATCTGCGACTACCGCCCCGGGTTTGGATATCGCGCCCCCTGTTGAGTCTCCTTGGTCTCGGCAAACTTTCCTGCACAGTTGTTTACAACCATAGACGGCAACAATCTGTTTGACCAGGATCATAGTCCCGATCCATCCAGACTATAAATTACGCAAATACGATGCAATGCAGCGCGACATTAGCTGATTGAATAAAAGGCGTGAAAGGATTAGATTTTATGTCATGAAGCGTTGGATCATCCTGGTACTGGCATTATTTTCCTTCGATCTCTATGCAGATGATGGGATGACACCGGAAGAGCTGGAAAAGTGGTTTAATGACGATAGGTATTTCTCCACTGAGCATGTCAACGAAGGCGAACTGGAATTTCTGTCTGAACCACCCCAAAAACCGGTCCTGCATTCGTTCAACACATTAACCGTAAGTCAGGAGAGCATCCAGAGCGGCTGGGTATTACTTGAACAGTGCTACAAACACCTCGTTCCTGTACCCGATGCCGAGGTTGTCTACCAGTACAAAGCAATACGCGACCTGAAAGTCACTTCCAAACGCAATATCGAGAACGTGATAGTCAAAGGGCAATCGGTCCAGCTAACAAATATCAGGCAAAATGCCGAGCTGTGTGTTCGGGCCAAGGTGCGCATATTCTACAAGAACCCAAATGGCACCTTCAGTCTGCTCAATGGCCCATTTCACCGGAAGTTTCTTGACGGTTTCTACCCCTACCATGTCACCCTGAAAATACATTATCCTTCCCATCTTGTAACGCTGATTCAGACCAGACCGGCAGCACAGCTCGGATTCGATGTTACCGAATCAGAGGACCTGATTCTTATTGATAGTTACTTCGAAGGGATTTTGAAAACTGAAATCATATTTCAGAACTAAATGAGGCAGCACCCTTTTATAGATATTTATTGTTTTTGCGACCAGGTTGAATTCTGCAGCAACAAGCCCCATGTAATTTATCTCAATCCGCCAAATAACAGCCCACCATGACACCCGTGCCGAACCCTCTGCAAGATGACCGAACCCGTCTACGCTATTCTTTCCGGCTGGCGGTGACCTTTGCGGCTCTGCTATGGATCATAAAGATGGTCGGCGTCATTTTTCATCTGGATCTGGTGCAATATGGTGTTTATCCGCTTCAATCCGGCGCACTGACGGGCATCATTACGGGGCCTCTTGTGCATGGCTCCTGGTCTCATTTATTCACCAATACGTTGCCGGTTGTTATCCTGGGTACCGCGCTTTTTTACGGCTACCCCAGGTCTGCAAAACCTGCGCTCACTGTTATCTGGCTTGGTTCCGGCCTGGGTGTCTGGCTATTCGCCCGCGAGGCCTACCATATTGGCGCAAGCGGCCTGACCTTTGGCATTATGTTTTTCCTGTTTGTGATCGGCATCCTGCGTTGGGACAAGCGCGCTATTGCACTTTCCATGATCATATTCTTCCTCTACGGCAGTATGATCTGGGGGATATTCCCGTCAGAACCCGGCGTCTCGTATGAGTCTCACTTTTTTGGCGCGGTAATCGGCACATTGCTCGCATTTGTGCTCAAAAAACACGATTCGATGCCGGAAGAGAAAAAATATAGCTGGGATTATGAGACGGATGAAGAATTTGACGACATCAATGAAGCTGGTAACGAAGAACCTTATGATCAACAAGGCGGACAGAAGGATTAAATAATATTCCTTAGCGGTCACTGGTTCACGACTAAAGGGTATTTTTACTCACCCCTGAATATCGCGTTGTATTCTCGAGGCATGGCTTTTATTCTTCCACCTATGAACAAGCGAGATAAAGACTATATTCGTGGACGCAGATCGGTTCTGGACGAAGAGCAGGTTAATGAATTGAAAACCGATCGTTTCGACCGTACTTCACGCCAACGAAATCGGCCATTTAGAAAAATTATTCCAGTTCTGATATTTGCTTTCATTGCCTTTATGATTGCCAGGGAAGAGATTCCTGCTGTTAGTGATGCCTGGGAGCGAATGATCGCTCCTGATGAGTGGCAGGCGAAACAGACTTGTCAAAAGGCGGCCCTTGGGAGCGCAGAACGCCAGGAATTTACGCGCATACTGAAACCGGGAAAAGTAAATAAAACAACTGATGGCCTGTATATTGAAAGACTGGTTATTGGTGAGATGGGTCTGTCCGGCAACGAAATTTCGATTAATTATTCCTGTTACCTGGACAGCACAGGAAATCTGGTGAAATTGAACCGTATTGAAGACGCATCTAACTAAACCGCTAAAAGCGCCACCTGGCCCATACAGGTGAGTGAGCAAAGTACAATTGCCCGGTCTCATAGCACAGGGGATCATCCGCCATTCTGTCTTCAAACCCCCTCGCCGTCTTACCCGGCAGTTTTTCCAACCGCTCCAGTTCGCCCTCGTAACGCCTGATCCGCTTCCCGTTTTCCAGGTTAACAAAAGTTAACAGGAATCCCCTTGCAGGATTTTGACTCGTAAGCCAGTATAGCGAACAGTGCACCCAAATAGTGTAAGCTGGCGTGGTGATGGCCAATTCAGTTACGCCAGAGTTCCACGACAAGAGACCAGGAAAACAACAATAATGTGGACAAGCTTTCGCAATTTCTTCTTGCGTTCCGTAGACAGGAAACCGGCACAACCCGACGCTTCCAGCGGGCCGACCGGTGCTGCAAATTCGAGGCCTGCGAAGCTATCTACCAGCCACCGTAGCAGCGAAGAAATCAACTCAAACTATTACAGCCTGATACTCGGCGTCCATTCCCTTGCCGAGACGGAGCTGAACAGCTTTGAATCCGAAGCCCAGCTACGTGTGGGCAAATTAATCCGCTCCAAAGAGTCGCGTGAAAATCTGGTACCGCGACTTCCGGCTATTGTCCCGAAGCTGATGCGCAGCATACGAGATGACGACGCCTCCGGAGCTGATCTGGCCGGTCTCATCGGTAAGGATGCGACCCTGGTGGCAGAAGTTATACGCATCGCTAACAGCCCCTACTACCGTACAGTTAACAAGATTCGAAGTCTCGAACAGGCCGTTTTAATACTCGGCCGCACTGGAATTCGCCATTTTCTCGCCAAGCACTGCATTCAAGCCCCTGCTCAGCACTCGACAGGGATATTTCACAAACCTGTCGTCCGGCTGGATATGGCGCCAGTCAGAGTATTGCGCCTTTAGCGCTCAATGCCTGTCAAAAAAAGCAGTCGATTGACCCATTTGAAGCCTATCTGGCTGGCCTGGTTCGCGATGTAGGCATCATCGTCGTTCTCAGACAATGGATCATATCAAGAACGTCAACGACGCCCCCAGATCCTATAAGTTCCAACGGATTTTCTCGAAACAGTCACTCCAGCTATCGACGTTGATCGCTCAGTGCATGGGAATTTCCCGACAATGTCATTCAGGCAATAGACGAACAAATCACACCAGTCGATTCGGCAGATATATCAGCATTGGGATCAGTCCTGCATACGGCAACCCTGATGTCACAATTGCAGGTCCTTATAGAAGAGGACCGAATAGAAGACGACCGCACGATAGTTCACCTGCCGCATTGGAGGTCGCCTGACTGACAATTGTAAAAACTGCTTTAGCGAACTTCAAAGATATGCGAGCTGACCTGTAGCACACCCTGCGTATCGATTCTTGTAGTGACTTTTTAACATAAGTTAACAGACCCTGCACAAAGCGGGAGTTACACTTGAAACAGCAGCACAGCGGCGCTGGTTTTTGATTCACCGAAAACTCTTGCATCGTTACCAATATGGACTATATTTCTGTCCCCGGTGTTTTCACAAAACGGATTTGAGAGAGAGAATGGCATGAAGATTCGCATTTATTTAAATTTCCCGATTATCCTTGCTGTCATATTCCTGGCAGGGTGCGCGGCCGCACCCAAGCTCACTGACGAGCAGATAATGGGGCAATATGAGCAGGTTGCGAATCTCGATAAAGGCCTGAAGGATGCCAAGGCGCGAAATGTAGACAACCTGGCACCTGAGAGCTACCAGGCTGCGCTGGGACAGTTTAACGAAGCTATCAGCGAAGCCAAGGCAGACCGTCCGGGTACCACCGCGGCTGCAGCCAGCAAAGGCTTGCAAAGTCTTGCCAAAGCCAACCAACACGCCGACACCAGTCGTGACCTGTTACGTGACGTTCTGGTAGCCCGCGATAAGGCCTACCAGGCAGGTGCAGCCAGCGCCTTCCCCGAACACACCGACGATATGGATTCGTCCTTGCGCAAGACAACTAACCTTGTGGAGCGCGGCAGGCTGGAGGATGCAAAGGAGCAGCGCCAGAAACTTGTTGCCGGCTATGAACAACTGGAACTCGCAGCGTTGAAAGAGGGTACCGTCGAGTCAGCCGAAGCCGCTATCGCCAATGCGAAGGGAAAAGATGCACCGAAGTATGCGCCCAAGACCTTCAAGCTGGCCGAAGAGGAAATGAAGCTGGCGGCATCGGTGCTTGAAGCAGACCGGACCAGGACGGACAAGGCCAACGCTCATGCAAAGCGCGCCAAATGGCTGGCCGAGCAAAGTAGCGCGATCACGGAGTTGATCAAGGATTTCAAACGACGCGAATATGATTCTGAGGATACGGTGCTCTGGTATCAGAAACAACTGAGCGAAATCAATGAACCCCTGGGTGGTCAATTGCCATTCAACGAACCGAACCGTGACGTGGTCCTCGGCATGCAACAGTCGATCAAGGGGCTGATGCAACAGCGTGATGATACTGCCACACAGCGCTCGCGGTATGAACAGGAACTGACTCTAACCACTGAACAGCGCGCGGCTGTGGACAAGGTGCAATCGCTGTTTACCGCTAACGAAGCGACTGTTTATGAGCAGCGCCAGAATGTCCTCATTTCTGCACACGGCTTCCGTTTTCCAACCGGCGGTAGCGAGATAGGAACAGATAACTTCGCGCTAATGAGCAAGATTATCCAGGCGGTAAAGACCTTCCCGGAAAGCCCTATCAAGATATCAGGACACACCGACTCGACCGGCAGCGAGACAACAAACATGAACCTGTCCCGGGCACGCGCAGACAATGTCGCCAAGTTCCTGGTCGATGTGGGTGGCATTTCGGCGAGCCGTATCATGGCCTCCGGTTATGGCGAAGACAAGCCGGTCGCAAGCAATGAAACCCCGGAAGGTCGCGCGGCTAACCGCCGTGTTGAAATCCTGATTGACAACAAGTAAGCGATACAGGAATACGGGGGGCGGAGGGTCTAACCAATATTCCCGCCCTCCCCTTTAAACTGATTCCAGCTCTGGATGACAGGCATTAATGGTGAAGCTGAAGGTGCTGCCCTCACCCGGCTCACTGACTACCCATATTTCCCCACCCATCAGATCAATAAACCGTTTACAAATGGCGAGACCCAGCCCGGTCCCGCCATATTTGCGCGTGGTTGATGAATCGACCTGTGTGAAGGAGTCAAATATCTTCGCCTGACTGTTCTCGGGAATACCGATACCGGTATCAGACACGGAAAACTGTAACTTTTCGTGATCAGTATCACTCAGTGCGATATCAATAGTGATGCCCCCCGACTCAGTGAACTTCATTGCATTATTGACAAGATTGGCAAGAATCTGACGCAGGCGTTGTTCATCTGCCTCTATGCTGGGCGGGACACCCGGGTGTATGGAAAATGATATCTCGATATTTTTTTTCGCTGCCTGTAAATGGAACAGATTTACCAGGCTCTCGAGGAACTCTTTCAGATCGACAGAGGTAATTTCAAGCTCAATTCTACCTGACTCCATTTTGGAAAAATCCAGAATCTCTTCGATAAGAGACATCAGGTTCTCGCAATTCCTGACAATAACATCGGCATACTGCTTTTGCTCATCATCAAGCTTTGATTTTTGCATGAAGCAGGCCATGCCATAAATACTGGTCATGGGCGTTCTGACTTCATGACTGATATTGGCGATAAAATCCGACTTTATCGAATTAGACTTTTCTGCCTCTTGCTGGGCAAGTTTGCGGACTTGCACCTCGTTTTCCAGCTGGTACGTACGTTCCTTTACTTTCTCTTCGAGGTGCTGGTTAACGGCATCGAGTTTGTTTCTTGATTGAAGCAACTTGCCGATCATCTTGTTGAACGACTCTTCAAGCACTTTCAGTTCATTTCTGCCATTCGTTTCAATGCTTAGTTTTGCGTCTTTCAGATTATCGAAGCTGATCCTTTCAGTCTCATTCGCCAGCTGAACAAGCGGTCGACTCAAGATACGGCGCATAAAAAACAGAAATATAAACCATAACGCCAAAGTTTTAATCACAGAATTAATCACAATAAGGACAAATCCGTACTTTACGCGCTCGAATATGACTGCTGAACTGGTATAGATTGTCCCTGTACCGAGTTTGACAGTTTCTCCATTTCCATTTAAGTAAGTAATATCAAACTCATGATCGATGAGCCTGGAAAACGGTTTATCGTTAGAAGTACTTTTTTGATTGCCCAGATGATCGTATTCGATATAGTTATGATCCTCAGAGGCAATCTTTCCGATGGCCCTGATGTCGGTACCATCATCGATCTTTACACCAGTCACAACGGCTATTTCATTGATGCCGATAAGCATTGAACGTATAGCTCGATCATTGAAAGTCCACAATGCGGTGCCCAGGCCTGGGATATACGTGACCGGCAGTTGAGAAATCTCGTTCCTGACAGTTCTGGTTACGTGTTCATATTCAAACACCATCTGCGTGATGGTGACAATGATCGTAACAACCAGGTAAAGGCCAAATATTACCTTGAAAAGGTAGGTGGCAATTGAATTTCTGAGTGTAACCATCGTCAGAAACTAGTGCAGCGACTTGCCACCATTCTGAAGATCTTCCAGGGCGGCATGCCGTATCTGCAGGATCAGACCGGACTCCTCCATGCCTCTTAGTACAGCATCGAGTTTTGGCACCAGTGCGCTATGTTTTTTGTGCAGGTAATGAAACAGAGGGTACTCCTGAATTGCAGGAGTTGTTGATCGAATACCGGTTAATTCCAGCGCAGAGATGGTTTTCAGACCATTCGCATGTGCTGCCACTATGACATCAACGCGTCCGCTATCAAGCATTTTGAACAGTTGTGCATTGGTATCCACCAGAATCCGGTTCATACCCTCGGTGCCTCTTTCGGCGAACTTTATCCCGACCTGAATACCGATATTGTGCGGTGCAAGGCTTTGCCAACCGTTAACCCTGATATCACGTTCTTTGGTAAAGGCGATCCCCTGCAACACGTTAATCCTGGTCGGCACCGGGACCAGGTTCCTGTAGCGTTGGTTAACATTCGCGATGCGAAATACTTCACCGTCAACTTCACCGGAATCGGAGGTACGCAGTGCACGTTCACCGGGCAGAGGAAGATACTCGATGTCAATGCCAAGCTGCTGGTAGGCATGTTGTAGTACCCGCATGCTGATATCAGAATTCGCCGAGCCCTGGATTCCAGAGAACACAAGTTTGGGTTGCGTTATTCCCAGCCCGGGGACCAGCAGCAACAAGACGATAATTCCTTTTCCCAGAATCCGCATATGAAACCTGTCATCGGCAACTAAATAAGTTCGCTATCGGCTATCTGGAGAAGAAATAAAGACCTGCTTATATTGATGTTTTCCTGGTAGACAGGATGATGACGATGGGGAAGACTCGAAATGCCCATTGAGGTAAGCGTAATGATTACGGCGTTGCTTTCCCTGTCATTGCCATTATTCGAATTAATGATCTATCTGCCGTCAGGTCACCGTCGCTTGACATAAATATGACGCAAATATGAGAGCTTTGCTCCGTACCGCGACGTGATAACGGCCTCACAGATTGCTATATATTCGATAACTTATTGATAGACAATTAATTGCAGTTATTTCGTCAATTCTGGCATCAGCCTTGCTTTACCTCCTGTGAACACAGCAATCATCACTACAAGCGTAAATAGCGATGATTACTGCATCAGCAGGACGAAGGCAATCAGCTTCAGTCCTCTGTGGCATGAGTCCGGCGAACTTTGGACCCTAATTTTTCTGAACCATGCCGGGCGGTTGTTGACGTGGTGTGTAGATCCGCAAGACGGAACTCCTGAAACGTCACTCTGCCCATACAGGTGAATCGGAGAGGTACAACTACTCGGACTCATGCCACAGAGGATTAGCAATCTGGTTATCGTGGTCTATACTTTTTATGTGGCCCCGTAACATGGAATCGCGCAAAAGGCGTCAGGAAGACCTGGCACCACTGCGAGTAAGGGTGGAAATCTCACCCCTCATACTGTGCTCTGCAGGGTACACCACCTGAGTGATTGAAGCGTCTAAAGGCAAGCGGCAAGCTTAAGCTTGGGCCGAAAGAAAGAGCCGGGGAAGTACCGGTCGCCAAATTCGCAAGCGGGTAGAACTCCCGCCTTCACTCGGGTCTCATTTACCAGCCTCCACATCACCGCCGTGACGGATTTTTCGCCAATCCATTTCAGCTCGAGGCGGTTATCAAACAAATCAACCCGGCTATCAGTAACCACGCAGAAAAACCGTCCGAATAACCCGGAACAAGAAACAGAAAATAGTTCGGTGCATGGCAGGCACTGGATTCATTTCAGGCCAAACGTTTCTGATTAGAACCTGAAAAATGAATTCGGTGACAAATCGGAACTTTTCTGTTTTGTTACCGACTTAATTAAATAATTACTGCCCTACCCGTCTGATTCCCTTGGTCTATACTTGTTATGTGGCCCCGTAACATGGGATCGCGCAAGACGAGTCAGGAGAGTCTGAGAGCGCTGCGATCAGGAGTGAGAATGTTACCACTCATACCATGCTCTGCCGGGTACACCACCTGAGTGATGAAAGCGTCTAAAGGCTAGCGGCAAAGTTAACAAGCTTAAGCCGATGAAAGGACCGGGGAAGTACCGGTCGCCGAATTCGCAAGCGGGGAGGTCCCCGCCTTCACTCAGGCGTTATTTACCGGCCTCTGCGAGATTATTCAGCGATGGCCGCGCCCGTACCCTGACTGAAAACAGACAATATAGTAGCCTTTCGAGCTACCCCAAAAGGAGAAAGCAACCGTGCGACGTCTTTATTTCCTGTTACCGAATCTGAGTGCCACCCATAAAGTCGTGGACGAACTGCTGCTCGCCCGGGTTACGGAAAAGCAGATTCACGTTATCGCTCGAGAAGGCACCGAGCTTGGGGATTTGCCAGAAGCATCGCTGATACAAAAGAGTGATTTCGTCCCCGCCGTGGAGCGCGGTACCGCTCTGGGAGGCGCCACGGGTGTTGTTGCCGGGCTGGTAGCCATCGCGATGCCAGGCGTGGTCGTCGCCGGTGGCGCGTTACTGGCAATGGGACTGGCTGGTGCCGGCATGGGTGCCTGGCTGGGCGGCATGATAGGCATGGACGTGGATAACACCCACGTCAAGCAATTCGAGGATGCAGTGGAGGCCGGCCAGATTCTGATGCTGGTTGATGTACCGAAGGACCGTGTCGATTCGATTCAGGAAGCCATTAGAAAACACCACCCGGAAGCGGACTTCGAAGGCACCGAACCGACTATTCCGGCATTTCCCTGATTAGACAGCGGGGGCGATGGCAGGCCGAAATCTTTCTCATTTGTCATCACCCCCTTGCCGTTTGGTCGACACGATTTTTACCATGTAATCATAAATATCCCCACTGACTGAAATTGGCCAAATTCCCGGCCCTCTATACCCCTCTTTTAAAAATGGTAATACCCTGTTAATTCCTGCCGCTATGCCGCGCACAGGCATTCAAACATGGAGGTGCAAATTGTTTAGACAGTTCAAAATCGGCATACGTGTCAGCGTGGCGTTCGCCATTACCTTTTCACTCGCTATCATGGCTGTCCTGGCGAGTTCTCTGAGCGATTTTTCTGCGGTTGTTGAGGATGCTGAACAAAGGGAACTTGCCGGTTATTACAAGAGCTTTAACGGCCTGATAGAAAGCCAGGGACGTATTGCAGTCATGCAGAGCGCACTGGTTGCCGGTTTGCCGCAGGTTGGAGCCGCGTTCGCCGAGGGCGATCGCGACGGATTGTTAACGATAGTCCAGGATTCCTACGCCGACCTGAAAAAACAGTATGGTGTTAAACAGTTTCAGTTTCACCAGCCAAATGCCCATTCATTCCTGAGAGTCCACAAACCGGAGAAGTTCGGCGATGACTTATCGTCTTTCCGCCATACTGTGGTGAAAGTCAATCAGACCAAACAGCCGATACAGGGCGTTGAAAAAGGCGTAGCGGGATTGGGCATTCGCGGCGTTTATCCTGTCGAACACGCCGGCCGCCATATCGGCTCGGTGGAGTTCGGTTTAACCCTCGGTGATAAGCTGCTGACTTCCTTCAAGGATCAAAATGGTGTCGAGGCGACCCTTTATGTACGGGGTGATAGTGGCTTCAAAACGTATGCCTCAACCTGGGATGCCGCATCGGCCGATTCCGAAGCGATTGAGTCGGCCATGTACGGCCAGTCAGTGGTTGGTGACGCCAGCAATAAAGATGTTCCTTACGCGGTCTACCTGGCGCCGGTACATGATTTCAGCGGTAAAGTAGTAGCTGTAATAGAGCTGGCGATGGATCGTTCGGAATACCTCTCTCAGCTTGCCAATGGACGTAACAAGCTGGTAGCCATTGCACTGTTCACCCTGGTAGCCGGTCTGCTCCTGTTCGGGATTGTCAGCCGTAGTATTGTCGGCCCACTGCAGCGTGCGGCGACCAGCATGAACGATATTGCCAGCGGTCAGGGCGATCTGACTCAGCGCCTGGCTGCCCGTGGCAATGATGAAGTGACCATCATGGCTCGCGGTTTTAACGCATTTGCCTCCCGAATCCAGGAACTGGTTAAAGAGGTCAGCGGCTCCACCGATCAATTGGCGGCTTCCGCCGATGAACTCAGTAGTGTCACCACTCAGACGCGTGATGGCGTGCAGCGCCAGAAAATGGAAATCGACCAGGTGGCGACTGCCATGACAGAAATGGCCGCTACCGTACAGGAAGTCGCCCGCAATGCCGCTGCGGCTGCCGAAGCCGCGCGCGAAGCCAATGATGAAGCCAGCGCCGGTAAGGGGGTGGTCGATGATACTATTCAGTCGATTCAGGTACTGGCCAACGAAGTCCAGGGCGCAGCGGAGGTCATTAACCAGCTGGCAGCGGACAGCGAAGCCATCGGTGGCGTGCTGGATGTGATCCGCGGTATTGCTGAGCAGACCAACCTTCTGGCATTGAACGCCGCTATCGAAGCGGCACGCGCCGGTGAGCAGGGACGCGGTTTCGCGGTAGTTGCCGACGAAGTACGTACCCTGGCACAACGCACCCAGACATCGACCCAGGAAATCCAGCAGATGATTGAGAAGGTGCAGGGAGGCGCGCGCAATGCGGTTACGGCCATGGAATCCGGCTGTGAACTGGCTTCGGCCAGTGTCAGCAAGGCCGGTGACGCCGGCAGCTCGCTCGGCACTATCAACTATGCCGTCTCGTCGATCAACGATATGAACATGCAGATTGCCAGCGCCGCCGAAGAACAGAGCGCGGTTGCCGAAGAGATCAACCGCAATATCGTCAATATCGGCGTAGTCGCTGACGAAACCGCAGATGGCAGTGAAAAAACAGCCCGCTCTTCAGAAGACCTGGCCCAGCTGGGGAATCAGCTGCAGTCGATTGTTGGTATGTTCAAGGTCTGACAGGTACTCACCTGAAGCCACGTACAGCAAAGGGGTCAGTACCCTTTACCCGGAGAAAAGGGTGATAAAGGGTACTGACCCCTTTGTCGGGTTCGGTTAACGAATCCGATTGCAGATCTCTGCGTCTTTGAAAAAATACGCGATTTCGGTTTTTGCTGTGTCCGGCCCATCTGAACCGTGAACCGCATTCGCATCAATGGTCTCGGCGAAGGTTGCGCGGATAGTACCGGGTGCCGCGTCTTCAGGATTGGTCGCCCCCATCACTTCGCGGTTTACAGCAATGGCGTTCTCGCCTTCCAGCACCTGGACCATCACCGGTCCGGAGGTCATGAATTCAACCAGTTCGCCGAAAAACGGTCGTTCCTTGTGTACGGCATAGAAACCTTCCGCCTGTTCCCGGCTCAACTGCAGCATTTTCGCAGCCACAATACGCAAACCGGCTTTTTCAAAGATGGTATAGATTTCCCCGATTACGTTTTTGGCAACGGCATCGGGCTTGATAATCGAGAAGGTGCGTTCAATGGCCATGTCCAGGTCTCCACATCAGCCTGAGATAAAGAAGGTCGCATAGCATGGCGTAAATTGGGGTCAGAGTAAAAACTCCGCGAACACACAGTCTTGAAGAACGGCAACGACCTAATTACACGTATCGATAAGCCTCCCGGTGAAATCATGGTAGGGCCAGGTCACAGACTGCCGGAAGGTGGAGAAGCTCGGTCCGCTACTGTTTTTGAGACTCAGTTCTCAACACCTTGCTCCAGATAAGCTATTGTTGGTCCAGAAAAAAAGGTATAATCCCATATATATTGAAGGGAGGAACGGCACGGTGTGTGAATATTCAATACCTGTGAAGGCCCGCACTCTCCAGGGTCGTCTGAATGGTGCCCCATGGTTAGCTCCAGGCGTCGTCTGTCTACTGAGACACGGCTGAAAGGCATCCCCCTCGCACCGGGCGTCGCTATCGGGCGGGCGTGCGTCTATGAAATGCACGACGCCGTACCCGATTCAGCACCTCAGGCAGAGCCAGAGCGCGAAACCCAACGTCTAATTAATTCCCTCAAGTGGCTTGTAGATCAGCGCTCGATGCTGGCCCGTAATGCAGAGGCAAAACTGGGAGCGGAGTACGCGGAAATCTTCGAAGCGCATCGTTTGATGCTCGCCGACGAATCCTTGCGTTCACAGCTCCTGCAGGTCATCGAAACGAAAGGCTGTAGCGCTGAAGACGCCGTCGAGGCCGAACTGAATCTCTACATCAAACAGATCGGTGACGCTGACTCGGAGTATCTGCAGCAACGCGTAGCCGATATTCAGGAAATC
The DNA here is from genome assembly GCA_963752745.1 of uncultured Gammaproteobacteria bacterium. Classification (GTDB taxonomy): domain Bacteria; phylum Pseudomonadota; class Gammaproteobacteria; order DSM-19610; family DSM-19610; genus Thiogranum. The sequence continues at coordinate 56,249 of CAVWAK010000024.1, read as the reverse complement.
CAGCAGGCCTTGCTGGCTCACCTTAACCGCAGGGTGGGCTGCCGCCATTGCAGGGATATGGCCGATTGCAATGTCGGGCACTGCAAGCAGGGCAATGATCATATCCTCGTTGGCGCGGAAATAAGCGCAAGTCTGCCGATTGAGACCGACAAGCATACGATTGGCTACATCGTTGAAAAAGCGGGACCGAATTGCCACGCTGTTATCCTGGCGCGAGCACTGGGTTACCCGGTCGTTAGCAACATCCAGAAACTGCCCGCCAGCATTCCGCTGCACGCACAGATCCTCGTCGATGGGGATAACGGCGAAGTTATCCTCGACCCCACGGAACAAACCCTGTCCCGCTATCAATCCGCATTAATGGCTGGCGGGCAACGCCTGGAGAAAAGCGAGCCGGTTCCCGGGTTAAAGGTTATGGCCAATATCGTACAGTCTGCGGATGTGCATGATGCCATTGCAGTTGGCGCAGAAGGCGTCGGTCTGTACCGGACGGAAATGGAACTGCTGGTAGCAGGCAGGCTGTTGAACGAGGCAGAGCAGGCAGCTCGCTACAGCGAAGTGATCAGGGCCATGGAGGGCAAGCCGGTCTGTATCCGGCTCCTGGATCTGGGTGCCGACAAAACCGCGGAATGGCTGGGCACAACGCAGCAGGCTGATACAGTGGCGCAACAACGCGGTGCCAGTTTACTGCTGGCCCACCCGGAACTGTTGCGGGAACAGGCCCGGGCGCTCGCTTGTGCCAGTCAACATGGGCCCATTCACATTCTCTACCCGATGATTGTCAACGTCGGCCAGTTTCTTGAATTACGATCCTTGTTCGATCAGGCGGTAGCCGACATGCAGCCAAATGGCTTACAGCATGGCGTGCTGTTTGAAGTACCTGCTGCCTGCCTGGCGGCATCACAGATTATGCAAGTAGCGGACTTCGGCTGTATTGGCACCAATGACCTCGTTCAGTACCTGTTTGGCGAAGACAGGGGTGGCGGCGGGATGGCCGATCAAACCCGTTTCGAAACCGATACCCTGCTCTGGGAATTGATACAACAATTATCAATGGTCGCCAGGCTGGCAGGTAAGCCGATGGCCATCTGTGGCGAGCTGGCCGGTAATCCCGATTTAACCTGCCGTATAATGCAGGCCGGTATTGCTACCGTCAGTACCAGCCCCTCACGTATCGCGAAGGTCCGCCAGGCGGCGAAAACCGGGTAGCTTCGGCCAGCGGTAAAGGCCTCAATGGAGTCAGAACCTGTTTTCGTGGGACAATCCGAACTTTACACTGGCTGTGTGGGTATTTCTCGAGAATTATGCGCAAACTCACCGTTTGGTTATTGCTGATTGCAGCGGGCTGGGCTGCCGGCTGGTACTCGCATGACCATTGGCAGCTTGAACCGGAGTTATCCCGCAGTAAGGTAAAACCGGTTCCGCTGCAGGCGCAAGCCGAACCTCAAGGCGACGAAACTGCGCATGTACTGTCGAGTCCGGTCGACGAACTGTCTCAGCTACTGGATTTGAAGGCGTACCCGGCTGCAATCGAGCGCTACGAAGCGTTGCTGGATGAAGTGGATGAAGCTTCCGCGCAACGAGCCAGGCAGATCATTCTTTCGAGCGCCAGAACACACGTTGCACAACATCACTACTCCCAGGCAGTACAACTGCTGCAACTCTATCTGGTCGCCGAATTTCGTGATGTGGAGGCACGCATGCTGCTCGCAGACATCTATCACCGGCAGAAAGACTTTCGGGCATCTGTCGATCAACTATTCGAGGCCATCGGTTATGCCTACCGTCCAGACGTGCTGGACCAGCTGACAAAGCGCCTCCGGACGGTCGTAACAGATCAGGTGAATGTCCTTGCGCAGAGCGGCGATCACAACGGCTTACTGGAACTTTACCAACATCTCACGCAACTGGAGCCGAGCTACGCACCCCATTTTATTGGCCTTGCATCGGCACAACTGGCCCTCAATGACACTAATAACGCCCGCCGTTCGTTAATGCTGGTAGTACACGATCCGGATGTCGGCTCCAGGGCACAAGCCTTGCTGGCCCAACTGCAGCAGGCCGAGCCGGAAGAACAACACGAGGTAGCGGTACCAGTGGTTGAGATGACTGGCGTACCGTTGATTCGTCGAGGCGATCATTTTCTCGTTGATGCGCGGATAAACAATGCAAAACCCGTCCGCCTGCTGATCGATACCGGCGCCAGCATGACCATATTGACACCCGCTGCACTTGATCGCAGCGGTATCCGCTACAGCAAGACCGGCGTGCAACATGTTTTCAGTACCGCCAACGGGCAGGTGACCGCCTCCGTCTACAGACTCGACTCACTTACCGTGGATGACTGGCAGGTCAGCAACCTGGAGGTCGGCGTTCTTGATTTAGCCGGCTCACCCTCTATTGACGGGCTGCTTGGCATGAACTTCCTGAAGCATTTTCAGTTTTTCATTGACCAGAACCAGGCGTTAATGCGTCTGTCTGTCAACTCACAGTAATTGGGGGCAGAGTAAAAACTCCCAATGGATTTTCTTGCACTGACCCTAAGTACAATCAGGTGAACGCCATAAGTAGCGCGACAAATCAATTCTGCCACTCTCATCAAATGTGACGCCTTCGCTCTCCAGCAGGATCTGCTGGTATTCTTCATAGCCACCTTTCGCCCGACGGCTTATTCCGCCTTGAGCATTCACGACGCGATGCCAGGGCACCTGTTTATCATCACTCAGCGCTGCCAGGGCGTAACCAACCTGTCGCGCGCCTCGTGGCCGGTTGATCAGGCGCGCGATTTGGCCATAGGTTGCCACGCGGCCTTCCGGTATCTGACACACCACAGCATAAATCTCGTCGTAGGTTCCAGTCACTATCTTGCTCAGTCAAGCCTGTCCAGGCGCCATCAAGCGCCAATATCCGAAAAAGAGGTGGGGCCGAAGCACTTTTTTCACTAATATACCAATCATTGGATGGTAACCGTATGTATGCTCAACCTCCCAGGTTCCTGTTATTTTTTTCGAGGCAAGTCATGTTCAAGATACCGGTATTTTTGCTAATCACAGCTGCCTTGCTGGCCGCTTGTGCCACTTCCCCCACCGGCCGCTCACAGCTGATTCTCATGCCGGAAAGTCAAATGTCCCAGATGGGCCTGCAGGCGTTCGAAAACATTAAAAAGGAAACCCCGGTGGATGACCAGCAAAACCGCAAGCCGTTACGTCAATTGCGTAGCACAGGCCATCACTCGCGAAGTTGGTGGTAGCTGGGAGATTGTCGTATTCAAGGACGAATCCGCGAATGCGTTTGCGCTTCCCGGCAGAAAAATCGGTGTCAACAGCGGCCTGCTCAAGGTTGCGAAGAACCAGGACCAGCTGGCCACTGTTATCGGCCATGAGGTCGCACACGTATTGGCACACCATTCCAACGAGCGGGTATCCCAACAGTTTGCCGTCGATCAGAGCCTGGGGCTGGTCAGCGCGCTCGCCAGCCCACAGACCGAAACCGGCCGCACAATGATGGGTCTGCTGGGGGTCGGCGCACAATACGGCATCCTGATGCCCTACAGCCGCACCCAGGAAGCTGAAGCCGACCGGCTCGGCCTGGAGCTGATGGCCAAGGCCGGCTTCAACCCCGCGGAAAGCATCACCCTGTGGAGAAACATGAGTGCCGCGGGCGGTGCGCAACCGCCGGAATTCCTGTCCACACACCCATCGCACAGTACCCGCATCACTGGCCTAAGCGCCATTCTTCCGAACGCGCAACAGTTACAGCAAAGGGCACAGCAGCAGGGCAAGCGGCCTGCTTGCAATTAAAGGGTATTCCCCAAAGATGACACCCTGTGCACGCTTCATATTACTCGGTCAATAATATACGGGTGCCATCGAGGGCCAGGGCATTCTCGTCGATGAATTTCAGCGTCAATGCCCCAAGGGCGAGCATGTCACCGTGTTTCAGCAACTGTTTTTTCACAACGGTTCCATTTATCAGTGTGCCGTTGGTACTGTCGAGATCCTCTATCCTGATATCCATCACATCATCCATGTAAGGACTGGGTGTCACGGTTATTGCTGCATGATTGCCACTGACACTGGCGTCATCAGGCTGGAATTCGTTACCCGGGTTACGACCGATATGCAGCACCCCTTCGACCAGGGTGTGCTCCCGGATGACGTTACCGTCGACAATTTCAAGTAGTTTATACATAGCTTCAGACTCCTGGTGACATTAATCAGGCCGTTTTTCTACGGCCACCCCTGAATTGCGCACGGCACTTGCGAATGGCCTTCGCCATCGCTTCGCCACTTTCGAAGCGGCTGGCCGGATTCTTTTGTAATGATTTATTGATCAGGCGGCTGACGCTGACCGGAAGACTGGAGCGCACTTTGCGTACCGGAGGCGTCTTCTGGTTGGCGATCTGGTACATCAGCGTCGCTACCGAATCACCTTTAAATGGCAGGCTGCCGCTTAGTAATTGATAAAGTGTCACCCCCAGGGAAAAAAGGTCTGATCGACCATCGGTCTTCTTGCCCGCAACCTGTTCGGGTGACATGTAGGAAGGCGAGCCCAGTATCGTGCCAGTCCGCGTTCGGCTGGTATCGAGCAGCCGGGCAACACCGAAGTCAGTGATCTTGGCCAAACCGCTGTCACGGTCGTACATAATGTTTCCGGGCTTGATGTCCCGGTGCACGACGTTACGCTTGTGAGCATAATCCAGCGCCTCCGCAACCTGCGCCGCGATTTCCAGGACTTCCCAGACAGGTAACAGATCCGGTTTTCCGATATGGGAATCGAGACTGACACCAGGCACATAGTCCATGGCGATGTAGGCCAGATCGTGCTCTTTGCCAGCGTCGTAAACGGTGACGATGTTGGGATGGTCGAGCCGCCCCACCGCTTCCGCCTCTTTGAAGAATCGCTCAGCGACGGCCGCCTGCTCCGCACCTTCACATTCCTGCAGTAACGGCAGCGTTTTTATGGCCACTTCGCGGCCGATGGTAGGATCTACGGCGAGATAAACGGTACCCATTGCGCCGTGCCCCAGCTCGCGTTCCACGCGGTAACGTCCCAGTACAGGCCGCTCCATGACCGGAGCATCGAGTACCAGCGTTTGCGCAGGACTGGAGGAAGCAGCGCTTGGAAACCGGTCAGACAATGTAGCCAACCGGGTGCTACGCTGCCTGGCATCCCGAAATCCCTTCGTGCATCCCGTCAGTTGTTCATAAATGTTCTGTGCCTTACCCACCTGTCTACGGCGTTCATACTCCAGACCGAGATCGTAAAGTGGCTGTAGCACTGACTGGTCAGGCAGGCACTGAAGATACTGATCCATCGCCTGGTCCAGTTGCCCCTGCGATTGCAGATGGGTTGCCAGTGCCACACGTGTATCCAGCAGTGCCTGGCGGGTAGACGTCAATCCCTTGCGCCGGTGCCAGGAAATCATCAGCACCAGCTGGGCAGCCAGCAGAAACATCACTGGCATGATGACGGGCAACCACAGGTTTTTCACCATCAGAGTGCCCAGTCCCGCGTTGACAATGATTGCCGAAAGCGCCAGCGATGCGATTAATCCACGTGTGCCATGCCAGGTCACAGGGATCAACACAAGATACAGCGCAACCATAACCACCAGCAGACGTTGGGCAGCGTAGAACCACGGCGGCATGGTGACACTGTTACTGGCAAACATGCCGGCCAGCACCTGGCCGGACCAGGTCACCGGTGTATAGCTGTAGCCTCCCGGACCGGTTAGTACCGGCGCCTGGCCAGTTGCTGTCAATCCCAGCAATACCGTTTTATTGCGCAGCTCTCGCGCCAACGTATCCGAGTGCATGATTTCACTCAATGAATAGACCGGCGGCGCAATCGCCGGAGGTGGGTACCAGCCAAGATCAACCGCGCCGATTTGTTCATCCTTTGCGGTCCGCAATGCCTGACCCGGCAATAGCGTAATGTCTGTGGCATCGCCACCATGTTGCGCAGCCCATAATGAAAGCTCAAAGCCCGGAAAATAGCGACCATCTACATCAACAGCCAACGAATGACCATGCACCCATTGTCCGCGGTCGTATGCGGGACTGAACCCGACGCCTGAAGCCTGGTGCAGAAACAGCGGCAAGGGTGGCGCGAGTTGATAGTTTGACAAGGTCGTCGCCGATTGCAGTGTCCGTACTACTCTCTGATACCAGGGCAGCGTTTCATTCCCGGTCTTCAATTCGAACACCTTCAGTTGCTGAGACGGCGGGTCAGAATCTCTACTAACTTCGTAGGAAGCGGCCAGCACCACGTTACCGGCCGACTGCAGCGAATGTGCAAACTGAGCATCGGTATCAAGCTGTGCAAGCCATTTACCGGCGGTTTCCTGCAGGGCAGGATCCAGTGTCTCAATATCCTGTTTCATTGCTGCGACACCGCTAGCCGTCTCTGCTTCGCTCAGCGGCAACATAAAACCGATTGTTGTCGGCCTGAAATGTGAGAGACGATCGACAACCCCGGCAAGACGGTCACGCGACCAGGGCCAGTCACCCTGCGCCTCGATCGTTTTGTCATCGATTGCCACGACCGCAACGGCACTGTCCTGAGCCCGTTCTGGCATAAGCCGGGCGCCGAGGTGCAACAACATCCCTTCCAGCCTCTGCCCTGTCGGCGTAAAACTGGCAAGCAAAACTGCACTCGCAGCCAGGATGACGCCGAAACGGTAGTATTTGAGTTGCATCAGCGTACCTTGAGAGTAGCCCCGACAGTGCTCCTGTCTAAAGAGACCTATCGGTCTGATCTACGCAAGCTGTTGGTATTGACAGCAGAATGCCAAAAGACGGACCAGGAAATTTGAACTGGTTCTCATTTTGAGAACACGGCTGATCGCAGGGAGACCCGGGGCTGGCAACAAACCTCGGCTGCTGCCATTAACTGGCCAGTAGACAAGCGAAGTATCGTGAAAATACTCAGTCTACAATTCCGGGAAAAGATCTAGATCTGTACAGTCTCTTCAGGCTCAGGCAACGTGAACCATACCCGCACACCATCTGCTATATTTTCAACCCCGACCTTTCCGTGGTGGGCCTCGACCAGTTGCCTGACGATAGCCAGCCCTATACCTGCACCGCCACTGTCTCTGGAGCGAGACCGGTCCGGACGATAAAAGCGTTCGAACAACAGTGGCAGATCCTTTTCCGGGATGGGTTCACCATTGTTTTCCACGCTGATACAGGTTTGCCTGTTGGCGTGCTGTGCTGTGATCTGCACGCGGCCCTGCTGCGGCGCATACTGACAGGCATTTTGCACCAGGTTGCTTAGAATCTGCAGCAACTTGTCCGGATCGGCGATTACCCGCTGCCCATCGTCGGCAATATGTTGCTCAAGCGTGATCTGCTTTTTGAGGACCCGCGGCGTATACAGCGCGGCAATCTGATCCAGTATTTCCGCCACCCTGACTTCCTGCAATACCAGATAGCCCTTTGCTGCATCGGCCCTGGCGAGGCGTTGCAGGTCTTCTACCAAATGAATGAGCCGGAATACCTCTTTGTGCAACAGCGTAAAGGTTTTGTCCGAGGCCGGTACCACCCCATCCTGCAGGGCTTCCAGGTAGCCACGGATGTTGGTCAATGGTGTGCGCAGTTCATGTGCGACATCTACGACCATGCTATGCCGTAATTCTTCCACCTGTTGCAGGTTATCTGTCATCTGATTGAAAGTTGCGCCCAGACGCCCTACTTCATCGTTGGCGCAGTCTGGCACCCGGGCGCTGTAATCGCCCGCAGCCAGTTTTCTGATCACCGCACTTATATCCGATAGCGGCCGCAACACCCGGCGAGTCAGCAGGAAGCTCAGCCCGATAGCCACCAGCACGGCAAGAATACTGGCTCCAACAAGGTAGCGGTGAATGGAGCTGACAAACATCGCGTGGCTTTCAGTTGGCGAGATATGGTAGTTCTCCATCAGCACGCCAAAGTAATCCGCCGCCAGGTAATCGACCGCCAGCCAGACGAATAAAATCACAATAAAGATAACCACGGCGTTAATCGCCAGCAGTTTAAAGATGAGAGGCTGTTTCACTACGGAGCTACACCCGGTTATGCTCGGTAAAGTGATACCCTATGCCACGCATAGTAAGTATATAAGCCGGCCGGGCCGGTTCTGTTTCGATTTTCTGCCGCAGATGACCTATATGCACATCGATAACCCGGTCACCCACCACTTCGCCGCGAGACCTGAGCCTGGTAATAAGCTCGTCGCGGCTGAAAACACGCCCGGGTCGTTGCATGAGCGTATAAAGCAACGTGTACTCAGAGGCTGTAAGCGGCACTTCCCGGTCGTTGATGTGTACCCGGTACTTGTCAGGCTCGAGGGACAGGTCTCCACACGATAGCCATTTGTTCGAGGTATCTTGCGTGAGTTTCGTGCGTCGCAGAATCGCCTTGACGCGTTCCACAACTTCCCTTGGGCTGAAGGGTTTAATGACATAATCATCGGCCCCGAGGGAAAAACCGCGGATACGGTCGGCTTCCTGTTCCAGCGCGGTGAGCATCAGGATGGGTACTTCCGAATCTTCCCGGATACGCCTGCATACGTCCCAGCCATCCAGCACAGGCAGCATCAGATCGAGGATCACCAGCGCCGGGGGAATCTGCTGTACACTTTTTAACGCGCTCATGCCATCGTGAGCCATTTCCACATCGAAACCATCCCGGATGAGATACTTCTGCAACAATGTGGCAATGTTTTCATCGTCTTCGACGACCAGAATACGACCCACCGACTTAAAGCCTGCCATACGCCCCCCTTGTTTTTTTAAAGCCTGTAACAGGCTCAGGCTCCGCCTGGTAAAGATGGACAGAATTTTCAGGGCTTTGTTCCCGGTTTTCCGGATCACAACAAATCACGTGCAGGTGACGGCCGGAACCGGCGACCCTTTGTCCACCTAATGAACAGGATTCACCGGCCCGGTCGAATCCGGGTTTAGTTTCTGATAAACCGTATAGTGATTTTTGCCGCCGGGTTGCGCCAGTCGTGGTTCGCCGCGATCAGATCGCCCACTCCATGGATACCGGGGTGGATATACACATAGCCTTCACCGTCCGCCACATTGAATCCTTCGCCAGCGCAGATGAACGGAGGGCCAGGAATGCTGATACAAAGCTCATCATTGGTCTCGCTACCGGCATCATAAACGGGTGAAAACACAGTACTGGCCCTGTGGCCACGCGGCCCCTTCACGCCGTTGACAGCGAAGAAGGCATCATTGCTGGGCACCAGCATGGAGGCTACGCTGACGTATCGGTTACGCCCCGATGTATCAACGGTCAAGGTGACAGACCCTCCGGGCGGCAGCACGTCGTCTGCTGTCGCAACATCAAGTGCCCCCTCGCCCAGCAGATAATCACTGAGCGGGCCAGTGTTGCCGCTTTCCGCCATCGTCGCCAGCTGGGTGCTTGCAGAATCTCCCAGTTCAAAGAGCTTCACTCCACGCGGATGCGTTGCCACCATGATCGGCGTGAAGATTTCACCCTGGGTAAGATTAGTGATTGTCACTTCGTACGCATCTCGTCCGCCCGATGCCATCGCATGACTCGTGAAAAATAGTGCCCCGGACAGGACTGCTGCAGTAATTTCCCTCCATCCGTTATTCATTGGTATAACCTCCTAGGGGTAAACCCCTTTATTAAAAACAAAATAAATCAGGAGGTCGCACTGTAACGATGCTGAATAAAATCAGCGTAAAGTGAATGTAAAGATTTGGTAAAGAAATTAAAAAGAGGCCCAGGCCTGAATTTCTACGCCTGCTCCAACGTCGGGTAGTCCGTGTAACCCGCTGCATCACCACCATAGAAGGTCTCTGGATCAGGTTCGTTAAGCTCTGCACCTTGCGCTAAACGCTCCGGCAAATCCGGGTTGGCGATAAACAGCCTGCCGAAGGCCACCATGTCGGCATCACCCTGTTGCAGGGTCTGCTCGGCAACGGTCTGTGTGTAGCCATTGTTGGCCATGTAGAGGCCGTCAAAGTGACGCTTCAGCTCCGTATAATCCACTAGCCGCTCGCCGCCCAGCATGTCGCCTTCCACCACATGCAGGTAAGCCAACTGATGACTGCGCAACATATCGGCGACAGCATTGAACGTAGCCTGCGGTTGTGAATCCCGAATGTCATTGAACTGGTTCTCAGGTGACAAACGCACACCGATTCGGTTGGCCGGCCAAACCGCACTGACTGCTGAAACGACTTCATCCAGCAGTCGCATGCGGTTTTCAGCACTGCCACCATAGGCATCGGAACGGGTATTGGTGCCATCGCGTAAAAACTCATCCAGCAAATAACCATTGGCGGAATGGATCTCTATCCCGTCAAACCCTGCATCCCTGGCGCGCTGTGCAGCGACTACATAATCAGCAATTACTCCGGGAATTTCCTCGAGTGTTAAGGCGCGGGGTGTCTCGAAGGGCTGCATGCCCTCATAGGTCACTGCTTCCCCTTGCGGACGGATGGCCGAGGGGGCGACCGGCCGGGCATTTCCAGGCTGCATCGAAGAGTGTGATATACGCCCTACATGCCAGAGTTGCATGAAGATACGCCCACCTTCGGCATGCACTGCGTCAGTCACCTGCCGCCAGCCTGCCACTTGCTCATCGCTGTGGATGCCCGGTGTTGCCGGATAACCGATGCCCTGCGGCGAGATCTGACTGGCCTCGGTGATAATTAATCCGGCGCTTGCCCGCTGTTTGTAGTACTGAACATTCAGGGCGGTAGGCACATTGCCCTCCCCGGCGCGGTTACGGGTCAGTGGCGCCATCACAATGCCGTTCGGCAAGTTCAGGTCACCCAGCGCAAGTGATGTGAAGAGGTGACCGGTCGGTGGCTTATTCGCTGACATGATTGATTCCCTTTTCGATAATTTGGCGGACACCATTCTATAGGAAACCAATATTTGTTCTGCTTAACACTTGTCAGATGCTGGATCGATTATTGCACTGCTAGCGTAAAAATGGAGGAGCGCCATGGTCTGCCGAATCAACAAGCTGATTCACACTTCAGTTGAAACCCTGGAAGATACGGTTGATATACAAGCCGCCACAGCGTTTATGGCGGATAAGGATCTCGAGTCAGTACTGGTAACCAGGCAGGGCAAAGTGATCGGGTTATTCACGGAGAAGGACCTGGTCAAGCGAGTGGTCGGTCCTGGAAAAGACCCGAAAGCAGTCACCCTAAGTGAGGTATGCAGCCGTAAGTTGATCTCTGTACACGAAGATATTTCCTGTGAAAATGCCATAAAAACAATGCATTTCAATCAGTGCCGGCGGCTCCTGGTATACCGGGGAGATACCTTGAAAGGCGTGGTGACCATGCCAGGGATTGCCCGCGCCATGGCAAATAAAGACGGCAGGGCCAATGTCCTGATAAACGTTTTCGGCGGAGTGACTATGCTGGTCACCTTTGTCGTCATCGGTCTCGGCCTTTACCAGCTTCCGCAAATGGCACGTATCGCCATGGCTGTTTTCGAGTAAAACCGGCATCACCGGGAACAGAACACCCCCGATTCCGGTCGTGCTTCGGCAGGAGGCAGCTGCATCAGCTTAGTGCGACACGCCCTGTAAATGCGTTGAATTGGTGCGCGCAAAAGAGATCAAAGAGGTCGATTCAAAGTCGTTCCATGCGGTAATCCGCACCCATGCGGTACTCCCCGCCCGGCTTGACCTCGACGCTATCGGTGGCCGCGTTCGCAGTTTCAACGCAAACAAAATGCTGATAATCGTCGTCCTTGAGGTCTCCCATACTCGCCGAGATATCCGCCCATGGATTCCATACCACGGCGGTATGACTGCCTGTGGAGGTAATTCTGATACGACGGCCAAGAACCGCGTCCTCGATAACCAACCCGGGTTGAACATCCAGGTAAATACGATCGATCTCCTGGTCGAACCGAATCGGCCCGGACTGGGTTTTGCGGCTGCCGTCCCCGGCCTTATCAAGGTAGTCGGTATTTTCCAGGCCAAGTACCTGTACCTGCCCGATCGCACCCACATTGAAATAACTGTGCAATGCCTGTGTAAGGGTAAACGGCTGGTCGCCGGTATTACCGCTAACGAGTTCTACCTTGAGCCCGTTTCCAACAGTCACCTCCAGTGAAAGATCAAAAGCAAAAGGCCAGATGCCACGCGTTTCGTCATTGTCCACCAGCCCCAGAGTAATTCGGGTATCGCTATCAGCGAGAGTTTCGGATGCGCGAACCATCCAGGACCGGTTGCGCACAAACCCGTGTGCCGCCCGCCCGCCGCCTTCAGGATCGGCTCCGAACCAGGGCCAGCAGACAGGGATCCCCCCTTTGATGGCCTTACCCGCCTGGTAATATGCCTCGTCGCCAAGGAATAGCAGGTCATCCGATTGATCCGCAGGCTGAAACGAAAGCACCTGGCCGGCATAGACAGAGACCAGTGCACGGGCCTTGCCATTGTCGATCCTCGCCAGTGGAAAACCGCCCTTGCCTGCCACGAATTCCAGCTGCCCTTCGATGGCGTAATCTTCGTTTAATTGATCAATCGTCATAGCGTATTCTCATTCGTGTAGTGACATTAAAGGGAACAGAGCCGCTTATTGCAAACGACTCAATATTGCGAGAGAAATACCTTCTTCTATGGAAGACAGGGGTAAGTCCGTGACAGCCCGTCGATCACGGCCTGTGCAGCCGGCTTTTCAAGTTGCTCCGGATTATCCGTCGTATGCTTCAGGAATACGTTCGTCAAAGCCCGTCCGCTCACCTTCTCCGGGAGACAGATCGGCATCTCAAGCATGTGCTGCATGTGTAGAATGCGCACGCCCTCTTCGACTCCACTGATAAAGCCTACGCAGTATCTGCGCCGCTGACGCCCCGTATCGCTCAGGCTGCTTGCAGCGCAAATGTGTTGCAGGTCCCTGGCACTCATTTGTTGCGGGAAGCGGGTTTCCTCTTGCTCGGGAGCTTCCTGGGCTGTCGCCAGCAGGGGAGCAGCGAGCAGAATTAGTGCAAACAAGGGTTTAAACATTTCTATTCCTGTAGTGCATTTTCAGTCTGCCAGATATTCCCACTCCCAGGCTGTCCGAGCCACGGAAAGTGGATTTTCCAGGTCTGCCATTAAGCGGGGCAATCCACAAAGTTAGTGTAGACTAGTTCCACGAAATAAATGATGTAGAAATATCAGGAACCAAATCCCGACCTGATGCGTCCTTGCCTGATGGAGATGACAGCTTCAGGCTTTTCGACAAGCTACACCAACCATTTCTGCTCTGGTGGGGCAATCACGAACAGGAATTTCTCGACCGTCTGGAGATCGAGGATCTCTGCAAGGCCATCGATGCCCTGCCCGATAACTTCCGTATTGTTATTGCGCTGTCTGATATTGAAGGTTTTTCATATCAGGAAATTGCAGAGACACTGGAAATACCGGTCGGTACGGTACGCTCGCGACTGGCGCGAGGACGTTCGATGCTGCAAAAGAGCCTGTGGGACTATGCCCAGACGGTTGGACTCGCTCCCGGCCATGCCAGGCCACAAGGTAATGATTCATGAGTAAAATAAAAGATATCGGTTGCGAAGACGCCATCCGGCACCTGCTGGAATATCTCGACCATGAGTGCGAGAGCCATACGCACGAGGAAATTGACAGGCACCTGTCTGCCTGTCAGGCCTGCTATTCCCGGATGGAGTTTGAAAAACGCCTGCGTTCGCAAATAAAAAATACCGGCGGTCAAACGGTGCCGGATAGTCTGAAAAACCGCATCGACAAGTTGTTTTCCGGGGGCTCGAAGGATTAGACTTGGCGAACAACTAACAAGTACCAATTAACAAACAGGCGGGGCTATTCAATGGTTGCATTTACCAGTATGGACCGCGACCACATCATCCATGCCGTACAGGCTATGTATACCGATGTTGCGTGCGCACCCGGGAAAACCTATCACTTTCCCGTTGGCCGCGAGGCTTGCCTGTCGCTGGGCTATGCCGCCGAATGGCTCGATGAAATACCCGAGACTGCCGTGGAATCGTTCGCCGGGGTTGCCTGTCCGGTGCAGGGTGACGTATTCAGGGCGGGCGATACCGTACTCGACATTGGCTCAGGATCCGGGACTGACTCACTGATCGCCGCGCTCCGTGTCGGTAGCGAAGGACGTGTCTATTGTCTGGATATGACCGACGCGATGCTCACCAAACTCGGCAGCAATATCGAAAAGCTGGGCAAAAATAACCTGGTTCGCCTGCGTGGAAACGCCGAGGAAATACCGTTACCCGATCAAAGTGTGGATATCATTACCAGCAACGGTGTGCTCAATCTCATCCCGGACAAACCCAAAGTATTCGCTGAAATGTTTCGCGTATTGCGTCCCGGCGGGCGTATCACAATCTCTGATATCTCAGTTAGCGAAGACCTGAATACTCTGGAAGAAGCCCGCAACAATCCGCGACTTTGGGCAGAATGCGTAGCCGGCGCGGTCACAGATGAAGATTATCTCGCGGAACTTGGTAACGCCGGCTTTAAAGAACTAAAGGTCATTGACGAACTGGATTATTTCTCACATAGCAGCAGCGAAAACACACGCCAGATAGCCACCAATTTCGGCGCCCGCAGTATCGTGCTGCGAGGCATCAGGCCAGACTGACGCACGAACAACTGAATGCCATATTCGCGGTTCAGCGCAGCGTGATGGCGAGGCCTGGATTTAATCAGAGGGGGCGGTGTTTTTTGTCACCGCCCCTTGCTTTTAACTTCTAAAGCCCCAGTGCCGGTCGCTCCCGGTGACCACCGAGATCGTCCACTTCCCGGGCTTTTTCTATAGCCCTGACCAGCAGGGTATGCTCCCTTTCCGCCATACCGCTGTTCAGATAATTTTCAGCCGCCTGCAGCACGCCACCCAGAAAGCTGCTTTGATAATTCAGATTGAGCAATGCCTTCGCAACATGGTGCGGGTCTTCTCCCTGTTCGCGCATACGTTGGGCTTCCTTCAGCGCTGCTCCAAGTTCCTCTTCAGTTGGTTTTCCCATTGCTGTTCCCCTTTGGCCGTTCGCTATTCAGAACCACCGCACTTGCCTTCACCACATTTTCCTTCTTTCATGAAACCTTTCATTCTTTTCATGTGTTCTTTACGCTCGGCCGGGTCAATGACGCCATCATCATTCTGATCAATTTTTTCAAACATGGCATCATGTCCCTGCATGAATTCTTCCTTGGTGACATTTCCATCACCATTAGCATCCATGCGGGACATTCCACACCTGCCTTCACCACCTTTGCCCCCACCACATTTTCCTTCGCCGCACTTGCCTTCAGCCAGCATTATGTTCCCGCTGGGTACCGGTTTCATACTGAACGGGTTTTCAGCCGCATTGGTGATCGCTGTGTTACCCAGGGAAACCGTGAATACGGCACCCAGTGCTACAGATAATGAACTAATCGATGTTTTTTTTGACATGTTTTATACCCTTCTGTGGTGTGGCTGGTGAATTGGCAATTATCACGCGAAAATAATAGCAAAGGCCAGCGTAGAGGTTAAACTAAAACTCCCTTTCTGAGTGCAACTGGTTAAAAGGCATCAACAGGCTCTCTCATTCGGTGTCCAGTAAATGATAAGTATGGAGTGCGTGAAGACGTTCGGCATCTTTCCCAGCTACCTTTTGATTCCCCATGACATCCCTTTCTGGTTTCCCAGGGTAAACTCCAACTCCGGGTGTTACATACCTGGCACTGGAATGGCTTCCCGGCAGTGCTCTTACAGTCCAAATGTAGTACAAATAGCAGCGACTTGAGGCCTGGACTCACTGAAAACGCCGGAAATTGCTATCTGGAGCCGGCTCTATATCGATACTTTACGATTATCAGCGATAATATCGCCAACAGGTATCACCCGTCAGAATCACGAGAGGACCCAATGTCAGCCAACCGACTTCAATTTGAGCAGGCCACCGCCCTGATCGATGCCGCGAACGCCGAGGACCCGAACGAAGACTCCGATGGAGGGGAAAAACAGCCGAAAGAATTACTCTATTCGCATCGAATGTCCAGCATGCTGGAGCGCTATGCGCCGGACGCGGACGACGCCATAAAGCTGGCGGTACGTTGCCAGCACATTCAGCGCTGGAAATCGCCGCGTAACGCCTTCCCCATGAATCGCCAGGGCTACCATAAATGGCGCTCGGAACTTTATAACTTTCACGCCGAGACTGCTGCCAGCCTGTTGGCACAGGCTGACTATTCGGAAGATATCCTCGAACGCGTCAAGAAGGCAGTGGGTAAACGGGAACTGAAGACCAATCCGGATACTCAGCTGGTAGAAGACGTTGCTGCCCTCGTATTCATCGAGCACTACATGCTGGAATTCGCAGCAAAACATCCAGAATACGATGAGGAAAAATGGATTCACATCATCCACCGGACCTGGAACAAGATGACGGCTCAGGGTCAGAAATTTGCGTTGTCCGGAGCGCTCAAGCTGCCTGAGCCCCTGGTTCCGTTAATCCAGAAGGCGGTTGCGAAATGAACCGGGACAGCGCCAATTGTCGACCCCTGGTCAGCTGTAATCGCTCATCGTTGAAGTTCCCACGATCAGGATGTTCATCATGGTTTGCAATCTATGACATTTGAATTTGAGGAACTGGACTACCAGCAAACACCGCTGGGTGTAATCAGTCTCAGGCGTCGGTCAGAGCCCAGGCTTGACGGAAAAATCCTCTTCGAGGTAAAGCTCGGCGACGAATTCCTGATGTCCAGCCTGTTTACCGAAGCCGAGGTTCAGCTTGCACGCCTCGGGCTCGCCGGGCTTCGAGGCACCAACCTGGATATCGTAGTTGGCGGTTTGGGGCTGGGTTACACGGCAGTTGCGGTCCTGGAATTTCCTTCAGTCCGGTCGCTCACTGTGGTTGATGTCATGGAGCCAGTTATCGACTGGCACCGTCGTGGCCTGGTACCACTCGGGAAGGCACTGATATCAGATCCTCGCTGCACCCTTGTACAAGCTGACTTCTTTGACGTGGCCGCATCGCCCGGTAACGGATTCGATCCCTCAGACCCGACGCGGCTGGCGCATGCGATATTACTCGATATTGATCATTCACCGAGGCATTGGCTTAATCCTGGCAACGGCGCTTTTTACACCGCACAGGGGCTACGGAACCTTGCCGGGAAACTCCACCCCGGCGGTGTTTTCGGGCTGTGGTCCAACGATCCACCTGACGCAGGATTCATGCGTTTACTTGATACCGTATTCGACTCTTCCGAATCGCATATTGTAAGTTTCCGGAATCCCTATACGGGCGGTGATTCATCCAACACGGTCTACCTGGCCCAAAAGGCAATAAAAGGATTCGAGGAGCATTGAATATTACTGATTTTAATCGCTGCACTCTTTATGCCTTCGTGTTATTCATATTGGCGGGTTGCGGAATCCGCCCACAGTCCAGCCCACCCGGGTTTGCCGATATTCATCTCCACTACAATTACACACACGCAGAAGTTATTGGCGTTGAAGATGCTCTTGAAATACTCAGGCGGAATAACGTGGTCCTGGCCACAGTATCAAGTGAACCAACGGATTTAGCCCTGAAACTGGCAGATGCCGGTGGTGACTGGATTATCCCTTTCGCCACGCCATACTATAAAACCGGTAACCGCTTGAACTGGTACCTGGACAAACAACTGGTAGATGAAATACGCAGTCGGCTCCAGACTGGTCGTTTCGGTGGAATCGGTGAAGTACACCTTACAGCAGGGATAGGACCAGCCAGAGACAACCCCGTTTTTACGGGATTACTGGATCTGGCGGAAGAGTTCAATCTGCCGTTTCTGATTCATACCGATGCAAGCGATTACCGGTATTTCATGCCAATCTGTAAGCAATACTCTCAAACACGGTTTATCTGGGCCCATGCCGGTGGCGCGTTGCAGCCCCACCAGCTTGAACCTCTGATGCAGGCCTGCCCTAATGTATGGCTGGATCTTGCCGCTCGCGACCCGGATCACTATGGTCAACTGGCAGACGATCAGGGAAAACTTTTACCCGGATGGCGGGAATTTATTACCCACTACCAGGACCGCATCATGACAGGAACCGATCCGGTCTGGAACGCCCATCAAATTTATCGCTGGTATGAAGCAGATGAAGGCTGGTACCACTACGATGATTTTTTGCGCTTCCATCGTCACTGGCTAAAACAGCTCCCGGCAACGGTGGCAAACAAAATTCGCTTAACCAATGCACAAGGCTTTTTCAGCAAACCATGAAAGCCTAAGACTATATTTTATCTATATATCAAATATATACAGCATTTTCGGTAACCAGAAAACAGCCCGCACCAGGTATGTCCGCCTCAATTAATCAGTAAACCGGCCCTACCAACGAATAGCGAGGTCATCCTCGATCATTCTTTTCAACCGGTCTCTGCAATCCAGCACTTTGCATTGCCTGTCATACCTGCAACTCAGCTCCAGGTCGCGAATCTGATCGTCCTCAACGTCCAACAAGGAGACCAAAGCGATCTCTTCTTTTTCGCGCTCCGACCCGGCCTGCTCCAGCAGTGCAACCGTGCTGCACCCTTCTACAAAGCGCTTCTTCGCATAATGAGCGATATTGTCAAAATCATAATGTCCGAGACAATCCGGATTCCGGCAGATCATGGTCTGGCTCCCTTCATATTGATGCTGACAAGCACTCCGTACTGCCCTCATCCCAGTGTTAAAAATAGACCCTTTCGCTGCTGGAAAGTTTGATATGGGTCCAAATACTTAACCCTACCGGCCTGCAAACAGAATGAAATACATTCATCCATTAGCTAGACGACTAATACACCACTTTTATGCCATCGAATCTTTCAGCCGCGTACTGGCCAATAAAAAGAGCATGGAAATTTAGACTAAAACCCCCCTGACATCCCCTATCCATGGCATTATCCAGCATGCGGGCAAGTACAGTAGCGGGCCTCTAAAACTGGCAAAGAGGCATTTTTTATGGATGGTTGCAGTAGATCGGCGAAATCCGGGCATGTCTTCATATAGTTCGAAAGTATCGAATCCTGATCGGTTTTGTCATCGTCATGATGCTTATGGCCATGGTTAGATCAAACAACGAGATCGGACATGTGATGGGAAAAAAACCATTGCGGAATTTGTAGAGAACGACCAGATACTCCATGTGCTTCAGGATATCGGCGTTGATTACGCACAGGGATTCGGCATTCACAAACCGGTCCCTCTGGATAAATTAATTGCCAGCGTAACCGGCACTTGAATATTACGAATTTCCTCCGTACACCAGGACAATCTCCAAAGACCATGACAGAGCGATCGGCATAGGGGTATTATTTCGGGATGCGTTTTATGACTTTTGCCCCTGCCATAATTGTTACGCTTATCGGCTTCCTCGTCGCCTGGCAGTTTGTGAACCCTGCCCCTCCTCGAACAATTGTCATTGCAACAGGCCAGAAAGATGGCGCCTACTTCCAGTTTGCAGAGCGGTATCGCGAACTACTGGCGGCGCAAGGCATTGAGCTGCAGATACGCGAGACGGCTGGCTCCATCGAGAATATACGCCTGCTCGAGGATCCGCACTCGGACGTGGATCTCGCCTTTGTCCAGGGCGGCGTCGGCGCACAGGCCGAATCCGACAGCATTGTTTCACTGGCCAGCCTGTATTTCGAACCATTATGGATATTCTACCGGGGTGACCAGATCATAAACCGGCTGACCGGATTTTCGCAAAAACGCATATCTATCGGGGCGGAAGGCAGCGGTACCCGTGCTGTCGCATTGACACTGCTGGAAGATAACCATCTTGATGCAGCGTCCGACTACCTGTTGTCTATGGGGAATCGTGAGGGGCAAGAGGCGCTCATGGGAGGCAACATTGATGCCGCCTTCTTTGTAGCATCACCGAGATCGAAAGCTGGTTCAGAACCTGCTCCGCGATGAAGCTATCAACCTGATGTCCTTTCAGCGCGCAACAGCCTATACGCGCAGGCACCACTACCTGTCACAAGTCACCCTGCCGGAAGGTGTTATTGATCTGAAAGTTAATATCCCGCCGAGTGACACCGCCCTGCTCGCCGCATCCGCGAACCTGGTTGCGAACGATAATTTTCATCCTGCGCTGGTGAGCCTGTTACTGCAGATTGCCGCCCAGGTACACGGTGGTGGTGACCTTTTTGAAAAGCCGGGCGAATTTCCCAACGCCCGCAATCTGGAATTTAAGCTTGATGATGATGCGGCCCGGTATTTCAAGCACGGACCACCCGTTCTGCAGCGTTATCTATCCTTCTGGACAGCTAATCTTATAGATCGTCTGAAGATCATGATGGTACCACTGGTGACATTGCTCATACCGTTATTCAAGATTATGCCACCCGCCTACCGGTGGCGGGTACGAAAAAAAATCTACCGCTGGTATAGAGAGCTACAAGCGCTTGATATAGATCATCCCGAACGCGAATCTGACGAAAATCTGCAAAGTCTGCTTACCAGGCTGGAAACCATTGAAGAGGAAGTACGCAAGGTTGATGTGCCGTTATCCTACGCGGATGAACTTTATGATCTGCGACTGCATATCGGCCTGGTGCGTTCTAAACTGCGCGAGCAATAAAAGGAGAGCTGTAGTCAAATGATGTCAATGCTGGTTAAGATTATTCTGGTTTCTGTTGCGCTGTTCGTAATCACCGGATGTTGCGCACTGCCCGACGTCCCGGGTCCAATCGGTATTCCGCTATGTTAACGCCATTCCGCTCGATACAGGGCTACCCCCCGATAAGCTAGGCCACCTTATCGCCGTCCGGGCGAGGAAAATTTTCGCCCAGATACTCCGCGAAACAGCGGCAAGCATCCACCGAGGTAAACATGCCTACCAGTTTGCCTGCCTTGGTTACGATGGCAGAACCTATGTGTCGCTCCGCCATGTTCAGCAGTACACTGTCGAGCGGCTCATCTATGCTGACAATATACGGGTCTGCCATGTATAGATCCCTGACGCTCAAGCTGACCGTATTTCCGGAAGACGAACACACATTCATGGCTGAGGTCATGTCCCGATCGGTGATAACTCCGACGACCGTGTGGCCCTGTGTGACTGGCAGATGGCGCACACTGTGGTGCCCCATGAGTTCACTGGCTTGTTCAAATGAGGCGTCCAGCTCGACCGAGTACGGGAACGGTGTCATGGCAATTTTAAGCAGCGGCATTTTTTTCATGATCTAGTACCGACCATGGACTTTTGTAATGTAGTTACTGAGTTCAATGGATTGCAGATTCATTTCACGCAGAATCCGGTGAGCGGTCCTTATAATCCCGCGCATCAATCCGTAAACGACCTCTGGTTTGCCAGGCAGCATGGATTCGAGGTCCTGGCGACTTATACTGACAACACTGGTCGGCCCCATGGCTCTCAAGGTTGCGGTGTGGTCGGTGCCGTCTACAAACCCCATTTCACCAGCCAGATCGCCCGATTTCAATATATGCAGCGTGACGGTATCACCCCCCGCGGTAGCTCGCTCAACCGCCAATGCGCCTGATGCGACTATGTGCAGGCTTTCGTCTGACTCGCCCTGCTCTATAAGTATTTCGCGATCCTCTAATGAACGTATTGTCGCGATTGAAGACAAGTCACTGCATTGATCCTCACTAAGGTCATTAATCAATGATGAGTGCTGAATGAGCTCGCATGCATTCGGGTTATTCACGATACTTTCCTCCTAAAAGCTATTCCTAATAGTTACAACCGGCCAGATGTACATAAGTCTTTATCTTCCGCTGGACACTCGCTAACCCAGTGTAAGAATAAACAATTTTATTCCTCATGTTCATTGATGAGCGTCAAAGTATAGGCAACAGATGCTATGGTAAGTATTAACAACATACTACTAAACAGGTGAACCTTGTATTTGGTGCCTGAACCTCCTTTCGACCTGCGCCCGATGCAAGAGTTAACCGGAAGCATTAAAAGTGCACAAATCAAAGGAGGTGCGCCATGTTGGAAAGAATACTCATACCTGTTGACGGTTCGGAACTATTCGACGAGACACTATACTACACTGAGCATCTGGGCGATCGACCACATACCGAACTGGTCTTGTTACATGTCTTTCCGGACCAGGCAGCAGCCGATAGCAGCGGCTCTGGAAAAAAGGCATCTGAACACCCATTATTAAGCAAGTACTACGACATCCTCACACGTGACAACTGGCGGGTTGAAGCCAAAGTACGGGTTGGCGATGCAGTCGACGAAATAACGAAACTTGCAGTACAACTTCCCGCGTCACTTACAGTCATGTCGACACACGGACGATCCGGCGTTGACAATATTCGCGAGGGCAGTGTTGCGGAGCAGGTCGTGCGGCAATCGCCCTGCCCGGTTTTCATACTTCACTCGACACGCCCGGACAAGGATGAAAGCCATCATGAGCATCTTTTCCGGCGCATGCTTGTACCGCTGGATGGATCCGAAGTATCGGCATCCATTATGCCCTGTGTGGAAAAATTCGCTAAAAAGTTCGATACCGAAGTCATGCTCTTTCACGATGGCGGTGCAGAATGTGAAGATGAAGACCACTCGCTGCGGAAAAAGGAAGTGCTCGGAAGACACGGCGTGTCGCTTGCAAACGCCGGTGTTTCGGTTCGCCTGGATTGCTCCACACATCGCCGGCCGATTAACGAAATATTAACGCGAACAGACGAAATGAACATTGATATCGTGGTTATGGCAACACACGGTAATGGTGGTGAAAGGCGTCCCCTGGAGGATTCTGTGACTGCCAACGTCATGCGCCACTCGAACAGGCCATTGCTGGTGTGGTCATCTGATCCGCAATGTTCTACCTCACTTCACGGCTAGACCAAAAGTAGACGATAACCCCTTTTAGCCGTTAACCGGGAATAAAAAAGGGCCGCGCAAGCGGCCCTTGAATTGTTGCTACCCAGACTGGTCCAGCCTGTGACAGGAGGATCAACTATAAATGACGATCCAGCAACGGAAATCTTTGCAGGATTAATCTCAGGAAACCAGGAATTCCGGAGCCAGGAACTCTCGAATAAAATACTTACAGTTAAGCAAAGCTTCAACCAGAAAACTCATTCGATAACTCATCTGGCGAATTCCCACCAGGTCGTTGAAGCGGTGGTTTATGCTTCGGCCAGTCGTCTGCTATGACAGTATCCTGGTAGGCATGCCAGGTTGCATAGCCGATTACCGGCATCAGCACAGCAAGTCCAAGAAAAGCCGTTGCGAAACAGATCAGCACCGCGAGCACGATGAAGAGCGCCCACAGTGCCATAACAGCTTTATTACGTAATACGGCATTTACACTTGTCAGTACTGCGGTCACCGTATCCACCTTGCGCTCAAGCATCATCGGCAGTGAAACAGCGCTGGCACAGAAAACCAGAGTCGCAAAAACAGAGCCTACGGCGGAACCCACAACGAGGAAGGTCGCAAGGTCCTTCAGGTCGGGTTTCGCCTCTACAGGAAAAAACACATGCGTCATGGATCCCGCGCGGGCCCACAGCAGGAAGATGACCAGCAGGATCATCGAGAAAACCATTTCACTCCCCAGGTGCCTGCGCCCTTCACGCAGACAATAGCCGATCTGCGGTTTCAAACCCTGCTGGAGTTGGCAGCTGATTGAATACAGGCCGATCGCAAGTATGGGAGCAATGAAGACGAAGCCGGACATCAGGCTGAAAATCAGTACGTAGCCACCGAGCTTCCAGGTGAAAAAGCTCAACAGGTAGCTTAGCAGCACCAGAAAGCCGCCATACATGAGACTGGGCCCAGGCGCCTGCCTGAAGTCGCTCCAGCCTTGCTTCAGCCATTTCAGAGGATGATCAAGGGTCAGCGTCCGGCAGGGCGCAACAAAGGGCAGCATTTCGGGGTCTATTCCGCTTTCAGCCATGGCTGGTACCTTTTTCCGGGAGAACGACTTATACCCGAATCACAATACCCCATCTGCAAGCGTCTGCCAAACTGCCGGCATTGAAATCCCTGCTAGTTGCAAACGCTGCAGGACACGCCGCCGTCTGTTTCGCCCGCTTCATTTGCATGTCGCTGGTACCACTCTTCGCAGGCTCGCCTGGCCGACTCCAGATCCCGAAACGTGAACAGGTATAATCCGTCACCCGTCATCAGAGTTGCCTTGCCATCAGGTTGTTCCTGGATAGTGAATTCCATGGTTACATCCCTCTTCATATCAGGTCACGCGACCCTGGCAGGAGTATCACCGGGCAAGATGAACGTTTTGTGACGCCAGGATGAATACCTGCCGGCTACCCGATCTCTGTTTCCGGTGATACAGTCTTCCAGGCAATGGCCAGTGGGAAACCCCGGACTATGAAAGATATCCTGCATGGGTAGTACTATCACCCTGCCAGTGTGGCTGGCGGTAATACTCGCCCTGCTATCACTGGCCCTGCTTCTGGACCGGGTACTGATGCCGGGTGTTCGCTGGTACCTGCGAAGACGCATCAACCGTGTTATCGACGAAGTTAATACGCGTCTCGATATCGAGGTGCGGCCGTTCCAGCTGACACGACGACAGATCCTCATCGATCAGTTAAGCCATGACGAGAAAGTCGCCTCTGCAATCCGGGACTACGCCCGTGAACACGATATGCCACACGAAGTGGCACAGGCAAAAGCGAATGCCTATGCCAGGGAAATCGTCCCATCTTTCAATGCATACATCTACTTTCGTGTCGGCTACTGGATTGCCAAGCGAGTCGCGCGACTTATCTATCGGGTGCGGGTGGGGTTCCACGATGCGGACCGGCTGGCGTCCGTCAATCCGGAGGCTACCGTGGTATTCGTAATGAATCATCGCAGTAATATGGATTATATCCTGGTTGCCTTTCTCGCCGCAGAGAAAACCGCCTTGTCTTATGCGGTTGGCGAATGGGCACGGATATGGCCACTACAAACGCTGGTTCGCGCCATGGGCGCTTTCTTTGTACGGCGTGGATCCGACAATCCATTGTATCGCCGCGTACTGGAGCGCTATGTACAGATGGCCACACGCGCAGGTGTCAGCCAGGCGGTGTTCCCCGAGGGCGGCCTGACCCGGGATGGCGCCATGCGCGAACCAAAACTCGGTTTTCTCGGCTACATGCTGCGCGATTACCATCCGGATAATGATCGTGAAATCGTATTCGTGCCAGTGGGGATTAATTACGACCGGGTAATCGAAGACCGCAGCCTGTTGCGGAAACTCGACCTCGATGCAGAAAGGCGCAGCACCAGGTTCGTGATCAAAACCTCTCTGAAGTTCCTGTTCAAACAACTGCTGCTTTCGCGACGTGACCGCTGGCGACGCTTCGGCTACGCAAGCGTCAACTTCGGCGAACCGTTATCGATGAGCGACTGGTGCCACGAAAAAAACGTGAAGTTTACGCATCTCGATCAGGAACAGAAGTTCGTGGCGGTTGGCCAACTGGCTAACGAATTAATGGAACGTATCGCCGATGTTATTCCTGTGCTGCCGCTACCACTGCTTGCGAGCATCGCACTGGAACATCGCGATAGCTGGGAAAGTGCGTTGGCACTCAAGACTTTTGCGCTTAACAAGATTGACAGGTTACGCCTACAGGGTGCTCCGATTCGGATTACAGCCGGTGCCTGTGAAGGCGTACTGTCCAATGCATTGAACACACTGTGCGCGCGCAAGATGCTGGAACAGAAGAACGGGCTATTGCGCGCCGCGCCGGATGCCGAGGACGTATTAACCTACTATGCAAACTCGATTAATCGCTGGACTCTTTCCGGATAACTATTTCAGAGAACTACAAAACCTATAATAATTGTTAGATATATCTTTTAACCTTTTGTTATATATTGCTTTTATAGAATTTTTTCGGCCTTGAGCCGGCATTCCAGCAGATAAAGATTCTCCTGTTCTGAGCCTTGGGTTAAAATCTTCACCTAAATAATAATAAGAAGAGGATAACGAAATGAAGAAAACTCTCTACCCCCTCGTAATTCTGACTTTTGCACATTCCCTGTTTGCGTGCAGCGCCTACCCCACTCACCCGTCAAAGGGTGTGGATACCGTGGTGAGTTCATCACACAACATCCATATAGAAGGTGGAGTTCTGAAGGTGCTTTCAGATGATGAACAGAATATTCTCTATCTCTATGTCCGCCCCGAGGAGCTTGATCGCTGGGTTGCAGCCGGGGGCGGTGGTGGCAACCAGACCGACCCATGGCTTTTCAAGTCTGCCATTGTTTGGGCGCAAGGTGACGAGAATGGCTGGCATTCAGATGACGCGCCTCAAAAGACCTTCAATTTCCAGCTTGATAGCCATGACATGATACTCAAAATAGACAAGGGAACGTACGCCGTGCGTAGTGGTGATTTTATCGTAATCTCCCTGGACAAAGACTGGTATCCGAGCACGGTAAACTCAGGCATCGAATCGTTGCGATTATTTAATCTTCCTGATAATGATAAACAGCACCTGGTGAACGAAGCTCGCAAACACTATACCGGTCTCTAGCAACACACATACGGGAGCGCATCTTATGGCGCGATCAATAGGACCTGGATTACGCTATCACTGGGGCTGGGCTTCTACGCTACCGGGCGGCAAGTGGCTGTTCAGCCGCTTGCTTGGCCTGGTGGTACCGTACACTGGAACAATCGGCGCCACTATTGAGAGAATGGAACCTGGTCACTGCGTAGTTGTCATGCATGAACACCGCAAGGTTTGCAATCATCTGCATTCTGTACATGCCATCGCGCTGTGTAATCTCGGAGAAATGGTGACCGGGCTCGCCCTGCTGAACAGCCTGCCTGACAAGACTCGCGGCATCCTGACCAACCTGGCTGTTACCTATCTAAAAAAGGCCCGCGGCGTGCTGACGGCAAGTTGCCAGTGCGGCATTCCGGTTGATAACCAGAAGACTGAGCATCTGCTTACCGGTGAAATCCGCAACTCCGAGGGCGAGCTCGTGGCCGAAGTGATCGCCCACTGGCTAATCGGCCCCGAAAAAGCGGCTGGGCATGCAAACTGAATTCAGCCGCACGCTCGGCATTCAGGTACCGTTGATCTGTGGCGCGATGTATCCCTGTTCAAACCCGGAACTGGTAGCAGCAGTGTCCGAAGCTGGAGGCATAGGCATTGTACAACCGTTAAGCCTGACATACGTTCACGGCTACGATTTCCGGGAAGGGCTGCGCTATATACGCTCACTCACCCGCAAACCCATTGGTGTTAATTTCATTATCGAGAGAAGCTCGAAAAAATACCTCGCGCGTGTACACCAATGGGTGGATATAGCGCTTGAGGAAAAAGTGCCCTTCTTTGTTACTGCGCTGGGCAATCCACGCTGGGTGGTCGACAAGGCAAACTCGACCGGGACGATAATTTATCACGATGTCACTAACCGAAAATGGGCGGAAAAGGCGCTAGACGGTGGCGTCGATGGTTTTATCTGCGTAAATAACCGGGCTGGCGGACATGCCGGAGAACTGTCTCCGCAAGAACTACTCAGCGAAGTCGCACCTCTCGGCAAGCCGCTGATATGCGCCGGCGGCATAGGCAAACCGGAAGAATTTGCCAGTGCCATCAAGGCCGGCTATGTTGGTGCCCAGCTGGGCACCCGCTTTCTTGCCAGTACAGAATGCAGTATCGGCAGCGATTACAAGGAAGCTATCCTGCGAGCACATGAAGACGATATTGTCTTAACCGAGAAAATCTCCGGAGTACCGGTGTCCATTATCAGAACACCCTACATCGATCGTATTGGCACCCGTGCAGGTCCTGTTGCCAAATGGATGCTCGGGGGCCGGAAAACCAAACACTGGATGCGCACAATCTATTCATTACAGTCAATCTGGAAGCTGAAACAGGCATCATTACAGGGCAGTGGGCATAAGGACTACTATCAGGCCGGCAAGAGCGTTGCTGGAATTAGTGAAATTCTGCCTGTAGCGAATATCATGGAAGATTTTGCGTCCACCCTTGAGATATGAATGAAAAATACCTGACCAGACTTCTCCAGCCTGCACCTCTAGAACTGTATTCTAATTTGCGGGGTGAAGGTGAGGCAGGGAAAGGGACAACCTTCTATTTCACACTCCCCTCCCGCCACTGACCCGCCTGAATATCTATAAAGTACTCATCGCGCGGATCATTGCTTCAAACGATATCCGGTCTTGAACATCCAGGAAACCATCAGCAAGCAAGCCGCAAGAAATAACAACACCATGAACAGGCTCAACCCGACGCTCACGTCGGAAACCTCAAAAAAGCTCCAGCGGAAACCACTGATCAGATAGACCACCGGGTTAAACAGGGTGATGGTCTGCCACACCGGTGGCAACATGTTGATCGAGTAAAAGCTGCCGCCCAGAAAGACCAGTGGTGTGATGACCAGTAACGGAATGAGCTGCAACTTTTCAAAATCTTTCGCCCACAGACCGATAATAAATCCAAACAGGCTGAAGGCGATGCAGGTCAACACCAGGAAACCCGCCATCCAGAACGGGTGGGCAATCTCCAGGGGCACAAACAGCCCTGCTGTAGCAAGGATGATCAGGCCGATGACAAGCGATTTGGTTGCTGCAGCACCCACATAGCCGAGCAGAATCTCAACAAACGAAATCGGTGCGGACATAACCTCGTAGATAGTGCCGGTAAACTTGGGGAAAAATATACCAAATGAAGCATTGGAAATACTCTGGGTTAGCAATGCCAACATTATCAGACCGGGAACGATAAAGGCGCCGTAAGATACCCCGTCTATCTGCTCGATTCGTCCACCGATAGCTGAACCAAACACAACAAAGTAGAGCGAAGTAGACAATACCGGCGAGACAAAACTCTGCAACAGGGTTTCCCAGGCGCGGAGCATTTCGTACTTGTAAATAACCTTGACGGCATGGATATTCATTATTTGCTCTTCAACATACTGACAAAAATATCTTCCAGAGAGCTCTGCGTGGTATTGAAGTCCTTCAGGGTCAAGCCAGCTGTGCTTATTGCCTGCAACAAATCGGGAATGCCGGTATGTGAACTATGTGGATCGTAGGTATAGGTGAGCCTGCAGCCATCCACAGACAGCTCCAGTGACCAGGGTGCCAGCATGGCAGGCACCTGGCTTACTGCTTCATCCAGTTCGATAACCATCTGCTTCTTGCCCAGCTTGTGCATAAGGGCCTGTTTGTCATCCACCAGTATCAGCCGTCCACCATCAATGATGCCGACACGGTCAGCGATCTCTTCAGCCTCTTCTATATAGTGAGTCGTCAGGATAATCGTGACGCCCGATTCCCGCAGACGCCGAACCAGCTGCCACATATCCTTGCGCAGGCTCACATCAACACCCGCCGTGGGTTCGTCCAGAAACAGAATCGACGGTTCATGGGACAATGCCTTGCCAATCAACACCCGTCGTTTCATCCCGCCGGACAGCGTCATCAGCACGCTGTCTTTCTTTTCCCAGAGCGACAGATCCTTGAGCAGCTGTTCGATGTAAGCAGGGTTCGGCTTCATGCCGTACAGCCCACGGCTGAAACACAGCGTGTTCCATACAGTATCGAAAGCGCCCAGGGTCAACTCCTGGGGCACAACGCCAATCAGACTGCGTGTGAGGCGGTAGTCCCTGACAATATCGTGACCGTCGACCAACACCGATCCCTCACTGGCGTTAACGATACCGCAGATGATCGAAATCAGCGTGGTCTTACCCGCACCATTTGGACCCAAAAGCGCCAGAATCTCGCCGGATACAATATCCAGATTAACGTCCTTCAGCGCGTTGTAGCCGTTGGCATAAGTCTTGGATAGATTGGAGATGGCAACGATGGATTGCATTGAACGGGATGCGGATCACATGGCAAAACCAGCATGATAAGGGAATCAGCCTACAAGACAACCTGCTGTCAATCCGGTTTCGACGCCGCTTTAAGGATTTGCCATAATGCGCCGAAGAAAACACTAACAGGAACGCTCTCGGACTCGAGATGATAATGAAACATCGCCCTATAAAGTCGCTGATACTCTGCATGCTACCGCTGGCCTGGCTGTTTAGCAGCAATATTGCTGCAGAAGCGCCACTTCAGCTGGCTTCGCTCGATAAAAACAGCGCCCGGTCTGCAGACCAAAACCTGTGGGGAACGCTGAATCCCGGAAAACTCAAATTACGCTCTGCATCCGCCCTGATAGTCGATCAATCCGGCCAAATCGTCTACGAGAAGAAAGCCGATGAACCACGACCGATTGCCTCGATCACCAAGCTGATGACGGCCATGGTGATTCTGGATAGCGGATTACCCCTGCAGCAGAAAATCACCATTACCAAGGAAGATCGCGACCTTTTGCAGCTCACTGGCTCCCGATTGAAATATGGTGCAACACTCACCCGCCAACAGCTGGTACGCCTTGCGCTTATGGCATCCGAGAATCGCGCTGCGAATGCGCTTGGGCGCACCTATTCCGGGGGACAACCCGCTTTTGTAAAAGCCATGAACCGAAGGGCCCGCGAACTGGGTATGACCAACAGTGAATTTGCGGATCCTGCCGGACTGGATGCCGGCAATATTGCTTCGGCACGGGATGTGGCGATCATGTTGCGTGCTGCCCAGGCCTACCCTTTTATTCGCCAAGCAACCACCACCAGGGTTACCAGCGTCTATCCTTATAAAGGCCGCGGTGAGCTACGTTTTGGTAACACCAACAGATTGCTGAAGAACAAAGCCTGGGATATCCAGCTCAGTAAAACCGGCTACCTGAATGAAGCCGGTCGCTGTCTGGTGATGCGTGCGGAGATTGCAGATCAGCCCCTTTTCATTGTGCTGCTCAATTCCTATGGCAAGCTAACACCTTTCGGTGATTCCAACCGTATTCGCAACTGGATTGAGTCGGGTACCTGACCCAAGCCCCGGGCCCGGGCTATTTATCCGGCTTGCGGATCTCGCCACTGATCTCCATTGCAGCAGTATCTACCGCCACACCAGCTGAATGCTTATGCTGTATACCCGTCCTGCCAGCCAGCTCACCGGGGCCGGCGTTATTTCCTGAATCCCCGGACTGAGTTACAAACCACGCAGCGCCAGCCACAACAGCTGTAATAGCCATAACGGCCCACGTTCTGCCAGCGTTGTTTCGGCCTCGTGCCTCAACGTCCGGTATGATTTCAGGCGTATTCGACAGAAGCAGTTCTTTCATGGCCGGTTCATCGGTCAAGGGCCTTGGTACTGACCTGACCTCGCGCGCCTCATTCGTCCCTTTGCTCTCGACTGCGGCCGCCTTTTCCGCAGCGGCCCTGGCCTCCGCCGCACGCCGGGCAGCTGCAGCTGCTGCGGCCTTGGCTTCGCCTGCTTCCCTGAGTGCCGCCTGTTGGGCGGCATCGGCAATTTCAGCCAGTCTCGATGCCTCTGCGGCTTCATCCGCCGCAACACTTGCCATTGCGACCTTTTCAACTGTCGCACTCGCAATAGCCGCTCGCTCCGCCTCAGCCCGCTGAACCACTGCTGCTTCTGCAGCTTTACGGCCTGCTTCTGCAATTTCGCGAGTTTGTTCGGCGGCGTTAATTTTCTCTTCTGCGAGTTGAGTCGCCTGGACGCGCTCAGCAGCTTTTTCCTCTGCCACTCTTGCACAAGCCTCGGCTTGTGCTCTGGCTGCTTTCTCGCTGTTTACCTTATCGACTACCATCTGGCTGGCGCGACTTTGCTCGGCGGCGGCCAGTGCTGCAGCCTTCTCTACTTCAGCCAGACGACTGCTTGTTTCAGTCTCGACCGCAATACGCTCTTCAGTAGCTTTGTTGACCAGGTCAGTAGCAGCTGCGGCGGCCTCGGCAGCTGCCTTTTCAGCCGCTACTCTCTCGGCCAGCGCCGTCTCAGCTGCTGCTATCGTCTTTTCAGCGGCCATTCTGGCTTCTTTCTCTATACCGGCGATCTGTGCAATCTGTTCCGCGGCTGCAGCCTTCTCAAGCTTCGCTTTCTCGTCAGCCAGCTCGGCATTTTTCTTCTTCTCCAGCTCAACTGCTTCAGCTGCCTTGCGTTCAGCCACCGTCGTTTCGGCTGCTGATTTCGCAGCGGCTGCCAACTGCGATGTATTCTCGCCCACGCTAACGGCTTCTTCCAGCCGCCGTTCGGCAGCAAGCATTTCGGTTTCCGCTTGCCGTGAATCAGCCAGATTCGCAGCGGCTGTCTCAACCGCTGCCTTGGCATGTTGAGCCTTCTCAGCGGCAACCCGCTCCAGTTGCTCATGGCGTTTCACTGCCTCCTCAGCGGAAACAGTCTGCGTATCTGCAGACCTGGCCACGTCAGCACCTCCCCGACCAGACAGTTCTTCCGTATCCGCTGATTTCGATGTTCTGTTCATGGCACGCCCCCCGGCATCGACGTTTGTATTGGGTTGCTTTTCAGCTGTCTTCAAAGCAGTTTCAGTTTCAGAAAGCTTCGGTTCTTCTTTCTGGTGCACCCGCCCTGACTGCTCAGTCGAAACTACCGGTTCCATCAACGCCGGCTTTTTCTCTACCTCTGCATTCTTCACAGCTTGTGTTTTTTTCCTGTTTGCTTTTTTGCCTGGCTTATCAAGTTTTTGCTTAGTTACCACAGCCTCGACCAGATTGGCGCCGATGGTCTGCACATTTTCAGCATATCCGTAAACCAGACTGAGGTCGCACAGTCGATTGATGACGCGAGGTATGCCACGACTGTATCTGTAAATCCTCGCGCATGCCTCGGTATCAAACAAAGGGTTCTTTCCACCAGCGTGCGCTACACGGTGCTCTATGTAGGCTGTAGTTTCCGACTCATTAAGCGGCGCAAGGAAGTAATCGATAGAGATGCGTTGTGCGAACTGCTCGAGTTCGGGCCGTTTGAGATTCTCTCTTAGCTCTCTCTGACCGACCAGAATAACCTGTAGCAGCAGTTCGCTGCCCGAGTTGATATTGGAGAGCATACGTAACTGCTCCAGCGCAGCTACGGAAAGATTCTGGGCCTCATCAATTATCAACAGGGTATGTCGGCCATTCCTGAATTGTTCGGTAACAAAGTCCGTGAACTGGCGGTGCATAACGACGCCTTCATCCGATTCGACTTCCAACTCAAAGGCTGCAAGAATCCATCGCAACAGGTCGTTAAAGCTGGCATGCGTATTGGTAATCAATCCGACCCTGACCTGTTCGTCCAGGCGGTTTAGCACCTCGCGGATGATGGTGGTTTTTCCAGCGCCAATTTCGCCACTGATTACGCAGAAACCGGATTGATTGAGAATAGCCAGCTCAAGCAGATTCAGGCCTGTGCCATGCTCTTGGCTGACATAAAGAAAATCAGGATCTGGTAGCAAGGAAAACGGTTTCTCACGAAATCCGTAGAATTGATTGTACATACGAATGCCCCCAACGCTGCCGGCTGATATTTTATTATTGCTCGGCTTCGCTCAATACTAACAAATACAGCTAAACATGTGTATATAACCGATTTATAAGCCAATCCTGATATTCAACACAAACCCGTTTTTTATCGGTAATTCAATACCCTCTCGAACCACTGCAGGCGTGGTTATTTTAGGCAGGTGACACAGGTATGATGGTTTGATCATGACCACGAGACAAATACTCTACATGGGCGACCCCGCATTGCTGGAGGTATCCGAACCCATAAAGCAGTTTGATACGCCCGAGTTGCACGCCCTGGTGCGCGACCTCATCGATACGATGCAGGCAGAAGATGGTGCCGGACTCGCCGCACCCCAGATCAATATTGGCCTGAGAGTGGTGGTATTCGGTGTTGACAGTAACCCCCGCTACCCTGATGCAGAAGCCGTACCTCAAACTGTACTCATCAACCCGTTGATAGAACCGCTTTCGGAACATCAGGAAGATGGCTGGGAGGGCTGCCTCAGCGTGCCGGGCCTGCGTGGCGTGGTACCACGTTATACGCATATTCGGTACTCGGGTTTTGACCAGTTCGGAAACCCGATTGAACGCGAAGCAAAGGGCTTTCATGCGCGCGTCGTTCAGCACGAATGCGATCACCTGGACGGTATTCTGTATCCGCAACGCATGAGTAATATGACCCGGTTCGGATTTACCGAGGTGCTTGAAAGCAGCGGCCAACTCACACCGATACACAGTGATAATGACTGACTCCAGCGTTCAACCACACGGTAATCTGCTATTGCGCACACTTGCAATGCCCGCGGACACCAACCCCAATGGTGATATTTTTGGCGGCTGGATTGTTTCCCAGATGGATATAGCCGGCGGTATTCTGGCCAAGGAAACTGCACAGGGGCGCGTGGTCACAGTAGCAGTCGATCGCATTCAATTCATCCGTCCGGTCAAGGTTGGTGACGTTGTCTGCTGTTATGGGGAAGTCGAACGCATAGGCACTACTTCAATAACCATCAAACTTGAAGTCTGGGTCAACCCGGTATTACGGGAGGAAGAACGTGATAGCGCACGCTTCCGCGTCACAGAAGCCACCTTCACGTATGTCGCGATCGACAAGGATGGCAACAAAAGGCCGGTACGCTAGTTCTGCCAGACTGCCAAACCCCTGGTCTCTTAACCAATCGGCCAGTCGCCGCTTCCCGCTCAGTATCTTTTAGACCTTCTGCATCGAACCCTTCCATAAGCTCCATTGCCAGTTCAATACCATACAGTCGCGGATA
Organism: uncultured Gammaproteobacteria bacterium; assembly: GCA_963752745.1. Taxonomy (GTDB): domain Bacteria; phylum Pseudomonadota; class Gammaproteobacteria; order DSM-19610; family DSM-19610; genus Thiogranum. The sequence goes on along the minus strand of CAVWAK010000024.1, from coordinate 21,653 downwards.
CTTGCTGCTTCGATAGCCTGCCTTGTGCTGTTCATAGCGGTCACCAGGCATATGGATGGTCAACCCGACATATACGCAGGGCATGCCTTCGACATACCCGGGATTGGCCTGGCGAAATTCATCGCGATCGAGAACATCCGGGTGGAGCGTAATAATGTACAGGTTCCGCTTTCGCCTCGCCCGCGCCGCCTGTTTTGCCTGCCGCTTCCACTCCGTTATCCGGACATCGCGTTCCAGATCCAGGCGGTGAATATCATCCGTCATTGCGAAATATCACAAGGCAGATTTCAGGTCAGCTAAATTCAACACGCAGTCTCTCCGGACGCGACTTGTGTTCTGGATTATATACCACTCGCTACAAACGCGGGTGACACCAAAGTTCTGCCCGTAACTCTTTATTTTCGCGGGCCCAAAAGAAAACCCGGCGAAATACTTCGCCGGGTTTAATCACACGCGATGTGCTGTCAGGTTTCTACGGAAGAATAACAATCGTGTCGGCAAGCAACTCGTCATTAATACATTCACCACTGATATCCACAGTCTGCCCGGTATCCAGCTCATCGGGATCGACAAACTCTCCCTCGATACTTGAGCTCGATTCCGTGACCTCGTAAATATCCGTACCGGCGTTAAAGTTGACCACATAGAAACCGGGGCCGGTACCGGGTTCACAAACAAATGAATCAGCCTCAAGAAGAAGGCTGTTGCTGTCTACGCGGTTGATAGTGCCACCGGCGACATCCTTGTTCAGCGCATCTGCATCTACTATAACCAGCGCTGAATTCAGAAACAGCGGATTCGGACCTGACAATACACCGTCGACTGTCACATCCTGTCCAACGCTTGATGTCATCGCTGGTCAGAACCTTACCGCTTCTGGAAAGGATTTTTGTTCCATTACCTCCGACTGGGGCAGGCTGCAGAACAACCGGCAACGGATCCGTGGAAGAGTAACCCTGCCCCGGCTCGACTGCCATGTTGAAACCATCATCAACCCCTACGTGGAGTGGAATACGCCTCAATTTCAGCCAGACCGAAAATTGTCCTTGGCCTGGGTAAGATTGACCTGTACCCAGTCAGTCTGTTTGGTGGCAAAATCAAATACCACGGGCGTACCATCATCCGGCAGAGGTGTGTTAATCGGAATAGTATCGCCATTGCTGAATTCGATAGAGCCTGCCTCGAGCTGCGTGACTGTATCGACAACATCGAACAAGACCACGCGATGGATAGCTTTTGTGGAATCAAAGTCCAGTCGAATCCATGCGGACTCGGTTGCTACATCTTCCGTATCCGACCCAGCCATTGCCGGCTGCCACGATGCCATCATTAGCCTGAGACTGCCTATCCGGACTTATGTCTGATGACGCGACAGGTGTGGCATTCAGGGCCTCGTTGACCGTTGCACCACCGGTATCGTTGCACCATCGTGGTGGATGTCACCTCACCGTCCAGGTTCAGGAATTCTCCGAGTTCGACAACCAGAGCATCGAAATCCAGATATCCGCGACCATCATCAGAATCGTCATTATCCCTGCTACCCTTACTGCCTTTGCTGCCCTTGCTGCCCTTGCTGCCCTTACTGCCCTTGCGAGCGACGTATACACTATTGTCATCGGTACGGAAGTAACCCACCACCGTAACCGGCCCACGGCCCACGCGTTCAGGCGCAAACACGTCAGCCAATGGTATGGCATCTCCGCCCTCTGTCGTGTTGCCATCATTGGTGTCATTGTCGAAGGCTGATGCATCCCTCCCAACATGCACTGTCACACATTCGTCCCTGAGATCTGCTGTGCCATCCTGGAACATTGGGATTGCGTCACATACCAGTACAGTGCCCTCGGCACGATTTACATCTTCAATCGTACCTCCTTCCAGACGTACCAGCTTGCCTCTGAAATCGTGCCCAACCACATCGATGAACACCACAGGCCGGACATTGTAATCATCCCGATTACCCCGTTTGACAATATGAATAGACTTGCTCATATCCATATCCAGCTGTACATAGATCATTTTGTCTGACGAGACGTAAAAACAGTCGCGTGCATTCAGGTCGAGTTTGTTGTTACCCGGCAACTTCGGGTGGTAATCCGGACTGCCGTCCTTGAATGTGAGCCACATATCATCCAGCGTCAGACGGATCTTGCAGTAACGCCCAGTCGGCACATTATCGCGAAATGTCAGCGGCCTGGATTCGTTTCTAAGTTTGAGCAGATTAAAGGGGCCACGCGGTCTGCCATCGTAGGCGGTCACCTTGTCGCCACTGTCAGCATTGAAGAGCTCAACCTTGGTGACCGACATCATGACACCGGAGAACATATCCAGGCTGGCAGGATTGTCTGTCAGCAGGATACCGACCGAGCCAGAGCCCGATGGTGAAATGGATCCTGTTGTACCGGTACTGGATCCACCACCTCCTCCGCCACAACTGGACAACAACACGGCCAGGGCCAAAAGACCAAGAGACTTTACTGCACGGGGAATTTTCAAATACATGATTACATCTCCTCCAACACGCTCACCTGACATGAACCATGTACTTATGAGCCGGCGCCGGATCTTGTTTTTAGATTGTTATTCCAGTCCGTGGAGGAACACTTAGCTTGCGCCAACAATACTATAATTGGGAACGCACACCCAAATCCTTCAACGTCAAAAAACCTTTTTATTTGCGTATTATTCATACATTTCATACTGTTACCCACGCTCTCAACTGTAGTAAAAACACTGCTGAGAGCCGACTGAACCCCCCATCCTTTCGCCATATTCAATAAAATAAAACGCTGGTGGCAAAGCGCATCATTCTCAACTCTGCGGTAACCGAGACTCAGTGGCAAACGTCGTTCTCCATCTTGCCGATGATCCACATGCTGTCCTGCAACGACCAACACCGTTGGCGGGAGCTGGCTATTTTCTTTATGTATCACAAATCGTTTACGGGTGCCGGTGGTCTGGTGGTGACAGAACAGGTAATGCTGCTTATAGCACTGCAGGCCTGTTTTCCCATACACCATCGAAGCGACCGTCAGCGGCTATGCCGCCACCTCGATCGCTGAATTTATTGCCATACCGGGCGAAGTCTTTTTTTGAAAACGCGGAAGTTGTTGAACACCTGCACGCTGATGTTTATACCAGGATGAAAGCATTTTTCCGACAAGACCCTGAATCAAGTGGTCACGAGAAAACCGCCAGGGATTTAGCTTGAACACCTGGGCTCTATTCAAACCGGATATTCCCCGAGACACAAAACCGGCCTGGCGGCGGGCCGTAGCGGGTTCGGAATGTTTAACTAGTTATTTTCTGTATTGGGCAAAACATTATCTGGTTTACCTGGCTCGGATTCGCTGGCGTGAATCCATTGCCAAGCGTCATCCTCTGTCATACGGTTGACTTCTTCCTCAGTGAATTCGCCACTCGACAGTAGCAGCTCCGCAAGTCTATCGCTCGCCATAGCCCCTCTCCTTTTATTTTCTCCCAGTAATTCCGACGTCACCAAAGGCTGAAATATTCCAGACATAATCCGGGCCTGGTCTGAACAAGACCTTTATTAGCTGGAATTTAAAGGAAATTTTGCTAACCGCCCACTTTCGACCAGTAGTCGATATTTGTCGATATCTGGCCCCGATTACAGCTAACCTGATATGAATAAATTAACTCTAACAGGTGATTTTTACTTTGCCGCCGCGGAAGAACCAGGGTCCACCGATCGCAAACTCGGCCATACCGCTTTCACAGAAAGTTAGTGCTACACAAGACATGCGATACTTGTCGCCGGTTATTTATACCAAATTCGCATTAATTCAGGTTATACTGTCGCCCATGTTCACCGGACGAAGATATCATTTACAGCTAAGGGTCATCGGCTGGTTGCTGATTGCCGCTGTGTTTGCATTGACTGTTCAGCCGGTACATTTTCATTTACAGCATATCGACGATGCATCCTCCCTGATCCATGAGCATGCGATCGATCTGCATATTGCCATCGATAATATTGCCCCCGACAACCATAAAGACGGCGCAATCTTCCCGGTTACCCCCGATGTGATGCTGAAAAAAATCGGCGACAACCCATTGCTGGCCGCAATTATCGTCTGGCTGACAATTTTTCTATTGAGTGTTGCGTATTCAAACAAGCCACGTCCCACCATACGCTTCATCCTGCTAAAACGACGCTGGTTTTCCATAGCGCCACCCTTGCGCGCTCCTCCCCGCTTTTAATTACGACTGTTTGGTTTTTACCCCGGTAAAAAATACCGGGTTGTTGTGTATGTTGTTGGTCATACACAGCTGTCAGTCCGTTGATTCGAGCGATCTAAAAAGCTCGGGAGGAATAAAATGCGTATTTGGATTGCCCTGACATTCGGCATCCTCGGATTCTGCAGCAACATTGCGGCGGAATCTCTGGAACGGAATACTCTCACACTTGATGAAGCCCTGGTTGCCGTACTCGAGAACAACCCCATGTTGTTGGCTGGCGACTACCAGGCCCAGGCGGCGGCCGCGAGAATCCGCCAGGCACAACAGTCAACACCTGTGCAGGTAAAACTGGAACTGGAAAACTTTGCCGGATCGGGGAGGTTCAGTGGTGATGACCTGCTCGAGGCCACCTTGAGTCTCGGCAAAGTACTGGAACTTGGTAACAAGGCCGGGTTGCGCGGCGAAATTGCCCGTAATGAAGCCACACTCCTCGGTAACGAAAAGGACGCCGAGAGACTCGACCTGCTCGCTGAAGCGGCGCGCCGGTTTATACACGTGGTGGTAGATCAGGAACGCCTGAAGATTGCCAGGGACAAACTGATCCTGGCAAAGCACACCACCGCGATTGTGCGCGAACGCGTCAGTGTCGGTAAAAGTCCTGACACCGAGCGACGCCGGGTCCGCATCGCGGTTGCCAGAGCTGAAATGGAACTGGAGCACGCCGAGCACGAACTTGCGACTTCGCGACTGAAACTTGCAACCCAGTGGGGCCATACTGAAGCGAAATTTTCCAGCGCCAGAGCCTCGCTGTCTACACTCGATCCGGTCGGGTCTTTTGAAGAGTTGGCGCAATTGCTGGAGCGCAACCCCGATCTGACCCGTTATGCCAGCGAACAACGCCTCGCAGAATCCCGTCTACGCCTGGCGCAGTCACGGCGCAGAATGAATGTCGAATTCTCCGGCGGTATACGTTATTTCAATATCACCGATGACAGTGCGCTGGTGCTCTCGGCAAGTATTCCGCTGGGCTCTGCCTCCCGCGCAACACCCGGCATCGAATCATCACGCCTGTTATCTGACCAACACCCCCTGCTCTACCAACAACGCCAGCTGAAATTACACGCCAGCCTCTACGAGATCTACCAGGAACTGTCGCACGCCTTTACCGCTTCGCAAACCCTGCGAGAGCAAATCGTACCCGAGGCAGAACTCGCCCTGCGTGATTACGAGAAAGGATACAGGTCCGGGCGCTACTCACTGCTTGAGTTGAGCGACGCCCAGAAAATGCTGCTCGACGCCCGGCTGGAATCAGTGATGACGGCCGCTGACTTCCACAATTACCGGATCGAAATTGAACGCTTGACCGGACAGGCCATGGCTACTGGAGTTTCCCGATGAAAAAGTTATCTATATCCAATGCCGTCCTTATCCTGGTAATTGCCATACTGACTGCTGCTGCCGCCTGGTGGCTTAATGATTCAGCTGATAAACACAACCAGGGCAGTCCCGACCATGCGGGTGAAGCCGGCCATAATGACGACGCTACGCCCAGGGGGCCGCATGGGGGACGCTTGCTGAGCGAAGGCCCGTTCGCTGTTGAGGTAACTATCTATGAACGCGGGGTACCTCCCGAATTTCGCGTATACGCCTACTATCAGGGTCAGCCGATTGCGCCTGAAGAAGTCACATTGAGGATTAACCTAAGCCGTCTTGACAAGCAGCGGGATGATTTCAGTTTCGCACCGCAAGTGGATTTCCTGCGTGGCAATGGAAAGGTGTCAGAACCCCACTCATTTGATGTTTCTATCAATGCCGGCTATCAAGGGAAGAACTACGAATGGCAGTATGACAATCACGAAGGCCGCACTCGAATAAGCCAGGCACTGGCAACAGCCTCCAGCATCGAAACGGAGTTGTCTGGCCCCGCACTTGTTCGCGAAACACTGACCCTTACCGGTCATGTACAAGCCGATCCAAACCGCCTTTCCCGGGTGCGCGCGCGTTTTCCCGGTATTGTGCAGGGCGTGAAAAAGGAACTTGGTGATAGCGTCGCAGCCGGCGATATTCTCGCCACAGTACAAAGCAATGAAAGCCTGCAGACCTATGCGATCAAGGCGCCGATTACCGGTCTGATTGTACGCAGAGAGATACAGACCGGTGAAGCCACAGGAAACAATCCCTTGTTCACTATCGCCGACTTGTCACAGGTCTGGGCTGAACTCGATGTCTTCGGTCAGAATCTGAACCATGTCCAACAGGGACAGACCGTCGTTGTTGAAACCCTGAATGGGAAATCGGTCAGCGGGGCGATCAGCTGGATCTCCCCGCTAGCTGCACACGCCAGCCAGAGTGTGAGTGCCCGCGTCGAGCTGGCGAATGAAAATCTTCAGTTGCGCCCGGGCCAGTTTGTGCGCGGCCGGGTGACGATTTCCGAACACCATGTTCCTCTCGCCGTTCGACTGTCTGCTTTACAGACGTTTCGTGAATTCGATGTTGTTTACGCAAAATACGGTGAAAGTTATGAAGTGCGAATGCTGACATTGGGAAAACGCGATGATCAGTGGGTGGAAGTGCTTGAAGGCCTGAAACCGGGTGTGGAATACGTCACCGGCAACAGTTATCTGATCAAGGCCGATATCGAAAAATCCGGCGCCAGTCACGATCACTGAGGAGGGAGCAGCATGCTAAACCAATTAATCAGCTCTTCTCTCAAACATCGCTGGCTGGTGCTGATTGCAGTAACCGGCCTTGGTGCCCTGGGAGTGTACAACTATCAGCAGCTGCCGATTGATGCGGTCCCGGACATCACCAATGTACAGGTTCAGATCAATACCGAGGCAGTCGGCTATTCACCCCTCGAGACAGAACAACGTATTACGTTTCCGATTGAAACAGCGATGGCGGGGATTCCGCGCCTCGACTATACACGCTCGATTTCCCGCTACGGTCTGTCCCAGGTTACCGTAGTCTTCAAGGACGGCACCGACATCTATTGGGCCCGGCAGCTGATAAACGAACGGATCACCGAAGTCAGGGAACGGCTTCCTCAGCGTATCGAACCACGCATGGGACCCATTGCTACGGGCCTCGGCGAAATATTCATGTATACCGTTTCGGCACAGGAAGGCAGTGACCTCAACCCGATGGATCTGCGTACAGTACAGGACTGGATCGTGCGCCCCCAACTGCGACAGACACCCGGTGTGGTCGAGGTCAATACCATCGGTGGTTACAGCAAACAGTTCCATGTACTACCGGATCCGGACAAGCTGTTTGCCTATGACCTGACGCTTCAGGATCTGGTCGCCGCGCTTGCACGCAACAATCGCAACACCGGGGCGGGTTACATTGAACGGCAAGGCGCACAGTACCTGATACGTTCTCCCGGCCAGGTAAACAGCCTGGACGACATCCGCACCATCACCGTCGCCCTGCGTGATGATGTACCCATCCGACTCGACACCGTGGCTGACGTCAGGCTCGGCAGCGAACTGCGTACCGGCGCTGCAACCCAGGATGGCCAGGAAGTGGTGATGGGGACCGTGTTCATGCTGATGGGCGAAAACAGCCGGGTCGTTGCCCGGGCTACGGCCAGGCAACTGGAAGCCATCAAGCCATCTCTGCCGCAGGGCGTCGAGCTGAATTCCCTTTACAACAGAACGTCACTGGTAGACAAAACTATCGTCACGGTGCAAAAAAACCTGGCAGAAGGTGCGTTGCTGGTTATCGCTGTTCTGCTACTTTTGCTCGGCAACTGGAGGGCTGCACTGGTGACGGCAGCCGTTATTCCAGTCGCCATGTTGATGACAATTACCGGCATGGTTGAATCCAATGTGTCCGGCAACCTGATGAGTCTCGGCGCACTGGACTTCGGACTGATTGTCGATGGCGCAGTGATCATTGTCGAAAACTGCCTGCGGCACCTGGCAGCATATCAGCGTATGCACGGTAGCGTTCCCGATCTTGGTGAACGTCTGCGCGTAGTCAGGGAAGCGACCGTCGAGGTCATCCGACCAAGTGTGTTTGGTGTGATTATCATCCTGATCGTATATGTGCCGATCTTTGCGCTGACTGGAGTGGAAGGCAAGATGTTCCACCCCATGGCCTTTACCGTTGTGACCGCCCTGCTCTCCGCATTAATACTCTCCGTAACAGCCGTACCTGCCGCTGTTGCGATATTCGTGCGTGGCCAGGTGGCGGAAAAAGAAAACCTTTTCATGCGTCTTATGCGCAACATCTATCAAACGAGTCTGCACTGGGTCATGCGGCATCGCTGGCCGGTGGTGGCGGGTGCATTTGCACTGGTGTTGCTTTCCGCCATTCAGGCATCACGTATGGGTACCGAGTTCGTGCCCAACCTCGACGAAGGTGACATTGCCATGCATGCCCTGCGTATTCCGGGCACGAGCCTGAGCCAGGCCGTGGAAATGCAAAGTCTGCTTGAATCCCGCATCAGCGAATTCCCTGAGGTCTCGAACGTGTTTACAAAAATCGGTACTGCAGAAGTGGCTACCGACCCCATGCCGCCGAATGTTGCCGATACCTTTATCATCATCAGGCCACGCGGTGAATGGCCCGACCCCCGCAAGTCAAAAGCTGCGCTTATTGCTGAACTGGAGGCCGCCGTTGAAGAGATTCCGGGCAATAAATACGAGTTTACCCAACCTATACAGATGCGCTTCAATGAGCTGATATCAGGAGTACGCTCGGATCTTGCCGTCAAGGTTTACGGCGATGAGCTGGACACCCTGGTGGCTGTTGCCGAACAAATAGAAGCCGTTGTTGCCGATGTTCCAGGGGCGGCTGATGTACGTACTGAACAGGTGACAGGGCTGCCGATTCTGACAGTGATTCCTGATCGCGACCGTCTCGCCATGTATGGGCTGGACGTGGAGAGCGTTCAGGAAACCCTGAGAATTGCAATTGGCGGGGAAATCGCCGGGCAGGTATTTGATGGCGACCGGCGTTTTAGCCTGGTCGTGCGCCTGCCGGAACCAATGCGCAGCGATCTGGACAGGCTGGGGCGCCTGCCAATACGCCTGCCCCTGAATCCGCAAAGTGAAGTAGCAGGCGACGCGGATATGCTCGGCGTCGCCCGCACACCACCCCATTTCATCCCTTTAAGTGAAGTCGCCAGCATCGAAATGATACTGGGTCCCAACCAGATCAGCCGCGAAAATGGAAAACGCCGGGTTGTGGTCACCGCCAATGTCCGCGGGCGCGACCTGGGTAGCTTCGTTACCGATGTGCAAAACGCCGTCAGTAACGAAATCAACCTGCCCGCCGGTTACTGGTTAAACTATGGCGGAACTTTTGAACAGCTGCTGTCAGCGTCGAAACGCCTGTCCATTGTGGTTCCATTGACTCTGCTATTGGTCTTCGGACTGCTGTTCATGGCATTCAAATCCGCCAAAGATGCTGCCCTGGTGTTTTCTGGCGTCCCCCTTGCGTTAACCGGTGGCGTGGCCGCTCTGACGTTACGCGGCTTGCCATTATCGATTTCAGCAGCAGTTGGCTTCATCGCACTATCGGGTGTTGCTGTACTTAATGGCGTTGTAATGCTGTCATTTATCAGCGATCTTCGGGCCAGGGGCATGTCCCTGGAGCAGGCCATTATCGAAGGTGCGCTCACCCGGCTTCGGCCAGTGTTAATGACAGCACTGGTTGCCAGTCTTGGATTTGTTCCGATGGCACTGAATGTCGGTACCGGCGCGGAAGTGCAACGGCCATTGGCAACAGTAGTCATTGGAGGAATTATTTCCTCCACGCTGCTCACTCTGCTGGTCTTGCCTGTACTGTATCGGCTGGCGAACCGCGAACCGATCAGCGGATAGCGTCAATGCACTCACGGGTTGCATCCTGATACCTGTATAAGCCGGGGAGGAAGCCGACACAACGCTCCCCGTGTCGCTCCCCCTGTCGCCCCCTCTGCGCTACGATGCAGTCATGGACAATACGTTGACCTTGTATTATGTGCATGACCCGATGTGCAGTTGGTGTTGGGGGTTCCGGCCTGTCTGGGAGCGTGTGATGTACGAACTCCCCGACCGGGTGAATATAAAATATCTGCTGGGCGGACTGGCACCGGATACCAACGCACCGATGCCTGAGTCCATGCGCCAGTCAATTCGTCAAACCTGGCAACGTATTCAGACAGAAATTCCCGGCACTAAATTCAACTTCAGCTTCTGGGAGCATTGTGTACCAAGGCGATCCACCTACGCGGCCTGTCGAGCCGTGATTGCAGCCCGGCAACAGGACAGCAATGCCGGGGTCCGGATGGTGCTCGCGATCCAGGAAGCTTACTACCTTTACGCCAGGAATCCGTCGGATACTGAAGTGCTGATTGATCTTGCCAGACAACTGGCCCTCGACACCGATATTTTCTCTGACGCGCTGCGATCTGAACAAACCCAAAGCGCCCTGCTTGACGAGTTCGGCGAACGCGACCGGCTGGGCGCTCACAGTTTCCCGAGTCTTTACCTGGAACACGGCAGCCACTCACAGCGCGTGCCGATCGAATACGTTGACGCCGACAGGCTGTTTGGACGCCTCATGGAGCAGATCAATAAGTTGTCTGAATAGCCGCCCCGGCTTCAATACCGCCAGTGGCCTGTTTAACGGCAAGAGTGTCAAAACAACAATATGTTGTATTTTTCACAAAATATTGTTGCTTTTTTCGCACAATATGCTATAAGTTTAATTTCCTTTTAATACTTTAACTTACCGTACATTAATTCAGTACATTTTTAAGTTATGGCAGCAAGTTAGCCATGTAGATGAAGTGTCTGAATTTAAGGAGTCCCACCATGTCGCAGTTATCAGGGCTTGTGATGCACGTTGCCAACAACCTCAGCGATGTTTCGCGGCGCCAGCTGGAACACGACGTCATGCATCATGAAGGGGTTGCATCGGCCCGATTCAACAAGACACGCCCATACTTTATGGTGGTCGAATATGACCCCCAACAAATTAACAGTTTTGAAATCATGAACGAAGTAAATAACAATGCTGTGAATGCTGCATGCCTGCGCTAGCATCTGGCAGGCTCTGAAAAACCCGACCGCTCGCCTTCAAATATCATGCATGAGAGGTGAGACTACTTGGGCGTTGTATCGCCCGTCAGGACTATTCCTTCGACACGAACAATAATCGGTTGGCCATTCTCGAAAACAAAACTGGCATACTCCCTGACCTTGCTAATCATTTCCTTACCATCCACTTTGAACGTCTCGGTAATGGTGGAAAAACTTTCGGCAGATTGACCGTCACGTCCAATGTTGATAACGATACCCTCGCGAACATACTGGTAGGCCTCAAGCTTCTCCCAGCCCTGGTCAATGTGTTCAAGATACTGTTCCCTGTTCAGTTCGACGGCCAGCGGTACATCGTCGTAAGGCAAGTCAATATACTTGAAGAAATTGCTGCCAAGATGTACGCCAATGGCCTGGGTATCGCGTTGTGTTGCAGCGGCGTCAGTTGCCTCGATAACCTGACGGACCATGTCAGCCGTCATCCTTTGATCCGCAAAAACCTGCGTTGAGAATAGCAAAGCAATCGCCAGAGCGCCGCCAATCAATTTCATTCGTTAATACCTTTTGCTGGATATCACGATATAACGGCCATTTTTTTCACAACTGAAAAGCCGAGTGCCCCTGGCGACCGAATATCGCCCTTAACCGACGCGAATGGACAGGCTTTCAACGCGAGCAACTGAACACTGTAAACGACTGCGCACCCTCGAACACCTCGGTCATCTCAACAATTGCATTACCCCCTAGTTGTATTGCTCCATTAATAGCCAGTTTTTGGAGTTCGTCAGCTACTCTGTCCGAGTTCCAGTCCGGCTGCCCCAGCTTATCCACTACGGAAACATGGGTAGCCCCGACATTTTCACAGCCTTGCAGCTGTTCTGCGGTTCGCAGTCGCACTTCGCCCGCAGAACCCGGCAGCCCCCCGCTGCACGCTGTCAGAAAGAACATGGCAGCAGTGCCACAGCCCTTAAGTTGGTTTCTCATCGATCTTCTTCTCCATTCATCGCCATTCTGTGGCACACACACCTGGCAGGCCACACTAATTGAGTCCACTGGCAGGAACATGCTTCAATAGCCAGAGCCATTCCATGAGCCATAACATGTTACTGCCAGCCAGCCCGAAAGCCAGCATTCTGAGTTTGTCAGACGGCCGACAACTCGGCTATGCGCAATATGGCGCTGAAAATGGCGCCCCTTTGCTTTATCTGCATGGATTGCCCGGCTCACGACTTGAATGCCAGTTAATCGACAAACCAGCACGACAGATGGGTATCAGTGTCGTTGCCGTTGACCGGCCCGGATACGGCTCTACCACTCCCCTCGCCAGTAACTCTCTTCTGGCATGGACAGCGGATATTGAACAACTTACTACTCACCTGGGATGGCCGCAGTTTGCAATTATCGGTTTTTCCGGTGGTGGTCCCTGCGCACTGACTTGCGCCCACCAGTTAGTCGGCCGTGTGACTCGCGTGGCCCTGATCGGGGGACTCGGCCCGGTTTACGAACGTCCTTTACTTCATAGCATGGGCTGGCTGGCCCGCATGTCATTTTTCATGGCACGACACGTACCTGAACTGATGGAAATTGTTGTCGGCTACCCTGTGACTATGCTGGCGCGATACAAGCCACAGCTACTGATCAACGCCCTCGCGGCACTTAACGGTCAGCCTGACAAACAATGCCTGCAACGTGAAGAAACCTACCAGGCATTTTTACGCAGCCTACCGGCCTGTTTTGCACAGGGCGCCAGGGGTGCGATCCAGGATTTAACGCTCTTTCAGCGGCCCTGGGCTGTACCCTTCGAGGGTATCGCCATACCCGTATGGTTATGGCACGGTGATCGCGATCGCGTTGTGCCGCTCGCACATAGCCAGCATCTCGCCGGGCAGCTCGGCAATGCTCGCCTGATCTGCATGCCAGGCGAAGCTCACTTCTCATTGCCTGTCAGGCATATGCAACGTCTGCTATCGGAATTTATGGAGACCGCATAGGCTCCGGCGGGGTAGTTACAACAGTGTTGAGATATTCAATTCGTGCCTGCCTGCAGAGCGTTCAGTTGTGCCGCGACCTTGTCCATAAGCAACATAGCCTGGTTAAAACCATACAATGATGTTTTTTTATCAGTTGGTCGCTGCTTGTCACGCTGATGGTAACGGCTTTCCAGCGATGTTCCGGAGCGCATCTGAAGTAAAACCTTACCAATCTGATCTGGCGAAAACCCTTCGGCTGCAGGCACAGTGACCGCCCATTGCCCTTTTACCCTGACCAGAATTTCTGAGGACTCCTGGTAGTTTGCACCGATTGTCAGCAACATCTTGCCGTCAACTGCACGCCTGATGACAATATCATCCCTTGATATGCTGCAGAGCACCTGCGCGGCTGAATCGAATTTACGGCACGAGAGATGCCAGTTATCAGTGTAACCTGCATCCTCAAGACCCTTGCCATCCCGGCCCTGGATCACAGCGCTGCCATCTGCATATTGCAGGTCGTATTCGATTCCATCCAGATGCCCACGTTCACGCGCCACGAGCAGATTTAGCTGCTGCTCACGATCCGGATAATATTCACAATACACCTTGCCGCCAGGGGTAACTCGCATGGTGATGCGCTGTACGCTTGCAGCCTCCTGCCAGCCATCAACGTAACGTTGTCTGGACACAGACTCGCAGGCAGTATCGGCGACACTCACCGAAGAAAGCAGCACACTCAACAGAAACACAGGCTTCATGGATATTTATCCGTATTATTTCGTTGCTGGCGATATTGTACTGGTCGTGAATCCAGTTACAACGGCCAGCGACACCAGATATAGCACCTGGTGTGCCGGCCATAAAACCGCACTACCGGAACATTACTGCTTTTCTGTTTCTTCGCTTACCTTGATCTGCTTGTACTCGTCGAGCTCGATTAATCCATTGCTGTTTGCATCCGCGCTATCGAAACTTTGTTCCAGCGCGGCAAAAGAGGCCGCTTCTCCACGGGTGATGGCGCCATCCTTGTTACTGTCAGCTGCATCAAAACCTGCCTTGTCATTCGCTGCAAATGCGGCGCCGGCAGCCATACCCAGTAAAATTATAGTCAGTTGTTTTGTCATTGACTCTTCCTCTTGGACTTGTATGCCGAACATCGGCACCGTTACCGATAGCAATAGGCGGGCCAATACTCCTGGTGTGAACGGCTTTACTTTAACTAACAGACACATTAGTTATATAGTTTAGTGATGTTGTAAGCAGCCTAACTACTTCAGTTGTCCCCTGTTAACGACAGAAACCGAATCCGCTGTCTCCTGCCAGCGACGACATAGTAAAACGGAATCAGACACATCTTATGCGAAAGAAAACACAACGCTGGCGCCTCAGCCGCCTGCTGCTAAAAGTATTGATTTCACTGATGCTGATCAGCTGGATACCCGTCCTGTTACTTCGCTGGATTCCACCCCCTGCCACCGCCTTCATGCTGCAACAGAATCATAGCCCGCAGTACCGCTATCAATGGATGGACTGGCAGCAACTGGGCACTCGCCCCGCACTGGCAGTAATGGCCGCAGAAGATCAAAAATTCCCCGAACATTTCGGCTTTGACACCGGCGCAATACAGAATGCGGTGATTGACAAGCTTGATGGCAAGCCCTTGAGGGGTGCGTCAACAATTTCACAACAGGTGTCCAAAAACCTGTTTCTTTGGCCGGGGCGTCAAATGTCACGCAAGGCACTTGAAGTCTGGTTTACGGCGCTCATCGAGCTGAGCTGGCCCAAACAACGCATTCTTGAGGTCTATCTCAACATCGTCGAGCTCGGCCCCGGACTGTATGGATTTCCGGAGGCCAGTCGCCGCTACTTCGGACTGAATCCGGCACAACTCAGCGATGACCAGGCAGCCTTGCTCGCCGCCGTGCTGCCCAACCCGATTGTGCTACAGGCGAACAACCCGTCTGTCTACCTGCGTGAACGGCAACGCTGGATTCTGGAACAGATGCAACAGCTCCGCCGCGATGGCTGGATAGGAAAGATCGCTACACATACCGGGCTTCTTTTTCTACCGGCCGATTTTCCTTCGACCAGCGGATAATACCGCCTTCAAGGCTGACCACACTATCGAAGCCCATCATTTGCAGGGTATTGGCCGCCATGGCTGAGCGCCCGCCGGATGCACAGTAAATGGCGACTGGCCGTCCCCGGGCCGCAGACAAGACCGGTACATGTTTGGGGTATTGAGGGTCAGCAGCCGCTTCCAGAATGCCACGCGGTATCAGCATGGCACCCTTGATATGCCCCTGCTCGTGCTCGCTTGATTCACGCACGTCCAGTAACAGCAAGTCTTCCATTTCACTGGACATCTGCCGCAACTCGTCGGGGCTCACTTCCTTGATATTTGCCTTGGCAGCTTTGACGAAGTCCATCAGGGACATTGGGGTATTGGTATTCATTCAGGCCTCTCGGATGCTCTGTACTATTGCAAATGGCGGGATTGTACCGAAGGACATCACGGCTGTCCCTGCCTCCCGGTTGGCTGTCGATCCGGTCAAACTCGGTTAGAATCGATATCCATGCCCGCTACCGATCACAGTTCCGGCACCCGAGCTCAGGTACTCAACTCCCCCATCCTGTACCTGGGCAAGGTAACCGTGACAGAACGCATCGCACCGAACAAAGCCGGCAGGCTCAGCGGTACCCGCCTTAAAGCCTTTATCTTCCCCTTCCTGTACAGACTGGTTCGGGCACTACCCGTTGGCCTCGCACTGCTACCGGCAAGATTGCTGGTCGCTATTGCAGGTTTACTCTATGTTCTACCGAACAATCCGCTTCGGAATGCCTGTGAGCACATATGCCAGCTGATGCCAGCTGACGATGGCTCGCCAAAACATTCACCGAGACAGCTTTACAAACAATTTCTCCACAACACTCTCGGTGTACTGAATAATTTCTTCACTCTTTACCGGCATGGCAGCGAGGCCGTTCTGCCGCGCATTCATATGCAGGCTGATGATAAAACGCGTATCCAGTCGCTGATCGATGCCCACGGAGGTGTCGTACTGGCAGTTCCTCACAATATTGCCAGTGCATTTTCAGCGTTACGCATCGGTGATTGCTTCGACATGCTTCTGGTTGCCAAAAATTCGCCAACTATCGAGCGTACCCGCATCGCAATAGATTTTTACGAGCGCATGCAGCTCTCGTTATTACTGGTTCGGGAAGGTCACCCCATCGAGCTGTCCAGGGCAATGTTCTCCTGCCTGAAAGGCGGGAAACTGGTGGCAGCAACGCTGGACAATATCGACCGAACACCCGGTCAGGTACCCACACTGCTGTTTGGCCAAACAGTCGGGCTATCTGACTGGGCAGCCAGAATAGCGGCTCGCATACAGGTTCCGGTTATACCGGCATACTTTCACTCGCAAGGTACACATATAGAGGTCTCGGTCGGAGCAGCCCTGGTCAGCCAGGATACCCCATACGCCGTTCAACACTACGCAAGTTTTTTTGAACAGGAGATTCTCAAGGATCCTGCAAGCTGGGCCTATCTGGCTGACAAACACTGGCAGAAGGTCCTTGAAAAGGCTGTTGGTAAAGACCCGACGTCATGAGACACTTCGTCACATGAAATCAAAACAGCTATCCAGCCTCGTGGCCGGCCTCCTGTATGCCACCCTTCCCCTGCAGACACAGGCTCTGCTGCTTGATTGTGAGATCAATGCAGACAAGACCTATACCTGCATTGAACTCAGCGATGCAGGCTCACCGGATAGCCCCGGAGATCAGGATTCCTATGGCGAGGAATACAGTGGCTATGTGGAACAGGCAAAACAGTCATGTGTTTACCGGGAACCGCGGAAACGTGCCGCAGGTAAAGGGACTGGCAGCGCACAGCGCACGGAAGAAATAAAATCTGCCCGCAAAGACTATGAAAAATGCATCAGTGACCAGGCACGGGCACTCTGGCGCCAGAACAACAACTCAAGCCAGGCTGCTGACTGAGTGCTAACTTTCGTGGATGAGTATCAACAGACTGTCTTCGGCAGCGTCAAAGGTTAACTGGTCGGCACGTAACAGGTCACCCCCAACCGCTTCGTCTTCATTGACAAAACCACGCCCCTGACAAACGTAAATCATCGCCGGCTTGTCAATGTCGAGACTTTGTCCGAACGCCAGGCGCGCAATATCAATACAGGTTGCCGCAGGAAACGCTGCATCCTGATTTGGTTCCCCTCCATAGACTCGTGTCACCTTACCGGAAGACAGGTGGTAATGCCGGTAAGCGGCAGAATCGCCGTTCTGTTCAGGCAGCACCCAGAGTTGAATCATGCGATTTTCAGTGTCATCCGGGTTAACTTCATTGTGCGAAAAACCCTCACCACCGGCGCGTTGCACCTGAACATCAAACGCATCCAGTGACTTGCCATGTTCGAGAGAACCTTCATGCTGCAGACGGCCGTCAAGCATTAGCGAAATTACGTCTATTTCCTTATGGTTATGCATGCCCGTTTCTCCGCCAGGGACAAAACGCGCGTCAGCCAGGTACACAAACTGACCGATACCGTCCCAGGCACCACCCTGCGGTCGGCCCGTGCCATCACATCTCCAAATCGAGAGGGATCAGCGAACCGTCGCTCGCCATGCTCTGCTGTATGGCGGTCAGAACTTTCAGGACTCGCAATCCGCTTCGCCCGTCCGTAAGAGGAGCACGCTCCTCCCGGATCGCCGCTGAGAACTCTCCGACCACACGTTGGAGCGCTTCGGTGTCATCGATTACCGGAGCCACCATTTCTCCGGTTCGGTAAGACACGAAGGCGCGCCTTCGAGCTTGCTCGTCGTCGATGACTTCGACACTGGTGTCGAACACGCTGACACGTTGTGAGGGGCGAAGATCGTCCCACAGGAGCATTTTCTTCGAGCCGCCTACGGTTGTCGTGCGGACCTTGGTTGGGCTGAGCCAATTCACGTGGGCGTGGGCGATGCCACCGTTGGAGAGTGGCATCGAAAAGAAACCAACGCATGGGTGCCCGACACCGAGAGGATCGGCGCCGTGAGCGGAGACCGCTACCGGACGAACTCCCTCGGGGAGGATGAAGTCGAGGATCGACAGATCGTGGGGAGCCAGGTCCCAGAAGACATCAATGTCGGATTGGACGAGTCCGAGGTTGATCCGGACGGAGTCGTAGTACTGAATGTCTCCAAGGTCGCCGCTGGAAATCACCTCGGCGATTTTCCGGACCGCACCGGTGTAACAGAACGTGTGATCGGTCATTAGGACAAGCCCGGCATCCTCGGCCAACTGCACCATGGCTTCGCCATCAGCGACGGTTCGAGCCAATGGCTTCTCTACGAGCACATGTTTGCCTGCCGCCAGGGCGGCTTGCGCAATCGCGGCGTGGGTACCTGCCGGTGTGGCGATGGCTACTCCGTGAACCGCCGGGTCGGTCAAGACTTCGTCAAGATTCGATGTTGCTTTGGCGGGAGTATTGGCGATCGCCCTTTCGGCCGTGGGTAGCGACGTATCGCAAACCCACGGGACGGTTGTGCCAGGGAAAGCAGTCAGGTTTCGAATGAGATTGGGACCCCAATAGCCAGCGCCTATTACAGCTATACGAACGGGTTCCATCGTCGCTCCGTGTTGGGCGGTCGTCTAATCGCCTCGCCCGTGAGAATGCGGCCAGGATCGGCCCGATGGTAGCATCGCGGCCCCCAAGCCAGAAAGAACCGTGGGTGCCGTCAGTCTCGGTGATCTTGCCTGCCTATAACGAGGAAGCCTCGATTGGGGCAACCATCGACCGGATAGCCGACGCCCAGCGGCTGGCTCCTGGCTTGCTCGATGATCTGGAAGTAATTGTTGTTAGTGACGGCTCATCGGATCAGACCGTGGCTGCCGCGACCGGCCGGTTAGATGGCCATCTCTCCGGAACGGTTATCGATCTATCAACCAATGTTGGATCTCATACAGCTATTCGATGCGGTCTTGCGGCGGCGAGCGGAGATCTCCTGGTCGTGCTCGCCGCTGACGGACAGGACCCGCCTGAGATGTTGGCCGATATTGTCGCGGCATTTACACCTGGCGTAGAGGTGGTTTGGGGTCGGCGGAAATCGAGGAGCCATGATCCGTTCCTGACCCGCCAGCTGGCAAATCTCTACTACCGCTTGTTCCGCATGCTCACCGGACTCCACTACCCGACCACTGGCATCGATGTGATGGCGATCTCCCGGCGTGCTTCCGACATAGTGCAGGCTTACGGTGAGCGGAACGCTCCGGTGTTTCTTCTCGTGTTCAATCTCGGGCTCAGGGACGCTTTCGTCGAGTATGACCGCGGTGAACGGTTGGCCGGCGAGTCTGGTTGGTCCTTGAGGAAACGGGTACGGCTCGCTGTCGACATGTTGACGTCGTTTTCCGCCGCTCCGATTCGGATGCTGTCACTGGTCGGCGTTCTCGTGGGCGCGGCCGGTCTCTTATTTGGCGTGGTGACGCTGGTCCGAGGGCTCATGGGACGGATCCCGGTATCGGGGTGGGCTTCGCTCATGGTCGTGTCGTCGCTTATGAGCGGCATCACGCTTCTGGCGATTGGATTTCTTGGTGAGTACGTCTGGCGGACATTGGATGAGGTTCGAAATCGGCCTTTGTTCATCGAATCAAGCCGGACGATTGTGCCTTTTCCGAGCAACGCCCCCGACTGACGGGACCGCGCTCGAACCAGTCGGCCAGCCGTCCCGGGTCGATTCAAGGCTGGGTTGGGCTTGACTACCATGGATGGGACCCGAAGGAGTGCCTGACTGTATGACCCCAGAACTGCTTGAACGCGCCGCCAACACAATCAAGGGCCTGTCGATGGACGCGGTTCAACGGGCCAACTCCGGTCATCCAGGGATGCCGATGGGTATGGCCGATCTGGCCGCTGTCCTGTGGTCCGAGTTCTTGATCGTGAATCCCGACCAACCGGAATGGCCAGATCGCGATCGGTTCGTCGTATCAAATGGCCACGGGTCAATGCTGCTGTATTCGCTGCTCCACCTTGCTGGATTTCCGATTTCGCTCGATGACATCAAGGACTTTCGCCAGTGGGGCTCACACACCGCCGGTCACCCCGAGCGAGATCCCAGCCGCGGAATCGAGATGACCACGGGACCCCTAGGACAGGGCTTCGGCACCGGAGTTGGTATGGCCATCGCCGAGGCGCACCTGCGTGAACGGCTCGGATCAGACCTGGTCAATCATCGAACCTGGGGCTTCGTCTCCGATGGGGACCTGATGGAGGGAATCTCCTATGAGTCAGCGTCGTTGGCGGGCCATCTCGGTCTGGGGAAGCTGACCTACGTCTACGACGACAACAACATTTCTATCGACGGATCCACGGACCTAACGTTCACCGAAGATGTGGCAAAACGCTTCGACGCGGCTGGCTGGCACACGCAATCCATCGATGGCCACGATTACGAAGAGATCTCGACGGCCTTCCACGCGGCTGTCAATGTCGAAGACCGGCCATCGCTCATCCTGGCCCGAACCCATATTGGCCATGGAAGCCCCAACAAACAGGACACGGCTGGTGCCCACGGTTCGCCGCTCGGCGACGCCGAGATCAAGCTCGTAAAAGAGGCGATGGGATGGCCCGTCGACGAAACATTCACGGTACCCGACGACGTCGTGGCCGCCTTCACCGAGGCCATGAATCGCGGCCGGACGGCATCTGCAGCGTGGGAAGGTCGGCTGGCCGCTGCAGCTCACGAAACCAAGACGCTTTGGCGAGCCATGTACGCTCCGGAGCCGATTGAGATCGTGTCCCCAGACTTCGGTGACAAGATCGCCACCCGGGCCGCCACCGGCAAAATCTTTGACCAGATGGCCCAAAAGCTCCCGGGGTTCATCGGCGGTTCGGCTGACCTGGTTGGATCGACCAAGACCCACATCTCGTCGGACGCCTACATGGCGCCACATGCGATGGGGGAGCGGAACATTGCTTTTGGTATCCGTGAGCATGCGATGGCTACGATCGTCAACGGGATGGCCATCCACGGGGGCTTGCAGCCATACGGAGCGACCTTTTTCGTGTTCAGCGATTACATGCGCCCGGCGCTTCGCCTGTCGGCCCTGATGGGCGCACCAAGCGTGTGGAACTTCAGCCATGAATCGATCTTCCTTGGCGAGGACGGTCCCACCCATCAGCCGATTGAGCAGCTCGCCTCGCTGCGGGCAATGCCCAACATGTGGGTATTCCGCCCGGCCGATGCTGGTGAAACGGTCGAAGCCTGGGAGCTCGCATTGAATCGCTCCGACGGTCCCTCATGCATTCTGACCACCCGCCAGGATCTTCCAGTCCTCGACAGGTCAGGTATGGAAGGTTCCGTTGCTAGAGGCGGGTATGTCCTGCGTGATGGCACCGACGTCGTCCTCGTGGCGACTGGCTCCGAAGTCTCACTCGCTCTTGAT
>CAVWAK010000023.1:0-137383 GCA_963752745.1 uncultured Gammaproteobacteria bacterium | reverse complement strand
GTGGTAAACAAAGTAGCCGGTGCGGAGGGTTAGGCCGTGGCTGACATGAAAATTGGTGCATATGTATGTAAGGGTTGCGGCCTGGGCGAACGCCTGGACTGCGACGAACTGGCCACCATCGCGCAGCGCGATGGCAAGGCCCAGGTAGTGCAGCAGCACGACTTCCTGTGTTCCGCAGAAGGCGTGAAGATGATCCAGGACGACATCGACAACGAAGGTGTCAACCGCGTGGTTATCGGTGCCTGCTCGCGCCGTTCCAAGACCGAGGCCTTCAATTTCGAAGGCGTGACCATTTCACGCGCCAACCTGCGTGAAGGTGTGATCTGGATTCGCCCGGACGAAGACGAGATGCGTGAAACCACGCAGGAAATGGCTGCCGACTATGTCCGCATGGGTTGTGCGGAGGCCAAGTTCGTAACGCCACCGGCATCTGAACAGGAAAAAGGCAGCAACGACAACATCCTGGTTGTTGGCGGTGGTATTACCGGCATGACCGCAGCGATCGAAGCCGCCAAGACCGGCTACCCGGTCACCCTCGTCGAGAAAACCGGCGAACTGGGCGGTGCTGTCGGCAAAATGTGGAAGGACGTGCCAATGCACACGCCTTACACCGATCCGGTCGATACCCGGGTCGCCGCCATGGTTGCCGAGATCGAAGGCAACTGCCAAAATCACGGTACACCTGAACTCGACCATCACCAAGACATCCGGTGCACCGGGTCGCTTCTCCGCTGACATCAGCACCGAGAGCGGTTCAACCAACACGGAAAACTTCGGTGCTATTATCCAGGCCTCCGGCGCCACGCCTTACGATGCCAACCAGTTACCTGAACTGGGGTATGGCAAGAGCAAGGATGTGGTTGACCGCATGGAACTGGAACAACTGGCGATTGCCGCCAACGGCGGTCCGATCAAACGCCCGTCCGACGGCAAGGAAGTGAAGAAAGTCACTTTCGTGCAGTGCGCCGGTCAGCGCAGCGACAAGGAAGGTCACCTGAACTACTGTTCCGGCGACTGCTGCCTGACTTCCATCAAGCAGGCCATGTACTTCAAGGACCAGAACCCGGACATCGAAACCGAAATCCTGTTCGACGACCTGCGCACCCCGGGTGCCCCGGGCGAAGACTTCTACCGCAGCGGCCAGGAAAAGATGGTCACCTTCCGCAAGGGCAAGGTCAGTGAAGTGGTAGCCGGCAGCAACGGCCCGCTGGTCAAGTTCAAGGACATGATCCTCGACGAAGACCTGGAAGAGGAAGCCGATCTGGTGGTACTGGCCACCGGCATGGTCGCCAACTCCGGTGTCGATATCGACGATGTGCCGCAGAACGAGCCTGGCGAGTGGGAAGTCAGCGTCGACTCCATCCTCAACCTGAACTACCGTCAGGGCAAGGACCTGCCGCACCTGAAGTACGGCTTCAACGATTCGCACTTCATCTGCTTCCCGTACGAAACCCGCCGTACCGGTATCTACACCTGTGGCCCGGTGCGCCGGCCGATGGATACCCAGCAGGCGATCGAAGATGCCACCGGCGCGACGCTCAAGGCCATCCAGGCACTGGAAAGTGCCAAGATTGGTCGTGCCGCACATCCGCGTTCCGGTGACCTTTCTTACCCGATCTTCCGCAAGGAAGGCTGCACCCAGTGCAAACGCTGCACCGTGGAATGCCCGTTCGGCGCCATCGACGAAGACGAAAAACGCTTCCCGGTGTTCAACGAATCGCGCTGCCGCCGCTGTGGCACCTGCATGGGCGCCTGCCCGGTACGCGTGATTTCGTTCGAGAACTACTCGTGCGACACCGTTGGCCAGCAGATCAAGAACGTCGATATGCCCGATGAATTCGACGAGAAGCCGCGCATCCTGGTGCTGGCCTGTGAAAACGATGCCTACCCGGCACTCGACATGGCCGCACAGCAGGGCAACAGCTACAGTCAGTTCGCCCGCGTGATTCCGGTGCGCTGCCTGGGCTCGGTCAATACCATCTGGGTCACCGATGCGCTGAACTCCGGCTATGACGGCATCGTCCTGATGGGTTGCCAGAAGGGTGATGACTACCAGTGCCACTTCGTCAAAGGGTCGGAAATGGCCAACGTTCGCATGAGCAAGGTTGACGACACACTGGAAACCCTGAGCCTCGAAAAAGAACGTGTCGAGACCTACGAGGTTGCCATCACCGATATCGAGCGCGCACCCAGGCTCATCAACGACATGGCCGAGGCCGTGGAAAAGATGGGCATGAGCCCCTTCAAGTTCTAGGAGCGAGTCATGAGCTACAACAATGAAATGATCGAAAAGTACCGTGGCAACTTCCTCAAGGAAGTCACGGACAATGTGGAAGAAGGCGACTGGGTGAAAATGTGCATGCAGTGCGGCGTGTGCTCGGGCTCCTGCCCGTTGGGCCCGCACTGGGAACATCCGCCGCAGGAAATCTTCATGATGATACGCGCCGGCAAGCGCGAGGAAGTACTCGAATCTTCGTCCATGTGGATGTGTACCTCCTGCTACAACTGCATCGCACGCTGCCCGCGTGGCCTGCCGATTACCCATATCATGCATGGTCTGGCGACCTACTCAAAGCGTTTGGGTCTTGCTCCGCAACAGCAGCCAACCGCCAAGTTCGCCCAACTGTTCTGGAACAACCTGGCCAAGACCGGTCGTGTCAACGAGCTGAAACTGGGGCTTTCCCTGTACTTCATGAATGGTTTTGGCGAAGGCATCAAGACTGCCCTGAAGATGAAAGATATCGGACTGGGCATGCTGAAAACCAAGCGCATGACACCTATGGAAATGCTCGGCGGCCACGGCTGCAAAGACACGAAAGGCTTCCACGCCATGCTGAAGAAAGCGCAGGAACTTGAAGACGCGCGTATCGGCAAGAGCGGAAGCTGAGGAGAACTGAAATGGCTAAAAAATCCTATTCCTTTTACCCCGGTTGCTCCTCACAGAAAGCCGCGTCCTCTTCCAACTACCAGGTGTCCGTCGACACCATGTGCGAAGAACTGGACATCGAGCTGAACGAGATTCCGGACTGGAACTGCTGCTCAGCCTCCATCGGTTACGCCGGTGGCGGCGAATTGCCACGCCTGGCACTGTCAGCACGTAACATTGCCTTGTCCGAGCAGGCCCACCCGGACCAGGACATCGTTGCCACCTGCGCTGCCTGCTGGTTATCCACCAAGGAAACCCAGGAACGGCTGAACGACAACAGCGAACTGATGGCGGAAACCAACACCGCGCTGGCCGAAGCCGGTTTGACCCTGAAAAATGACAAGAACATCCGCCACATGGTGGAAGTGCTTATCGAAGACATCGGTTACGATGAACTCGGCAGTCACGTGAAGAAACCGCTGGAAGGCCTGAAGATCGCCGGCTATGTCGGTTGTCAGACCAACCGCCCGTTCGGTATCGACGGCGAGTCCTTCGAAAATCCGAAATACCTCGACAAGCTGATCGAAACCGTTGGTGCGGAAGCCTGTAACACCTATGAAAAGAAAGTGTCTTGCTGCGGTGGCGCATTGGCCTTCTCCGAGCCGGAAAAGAGCCAGGCGCTAATCAAGGATATTATCGAATCCGCCTACGATAACGGTGCTGATATGATCGTAACCCCTTGCCCTGTATGCCAGATGAATACTGAAGTTTACCAGGACCAGATCAACGCCAAGTACGGCACCAAGTTCAAGATGCCGGTGGTTTACTACAGTACACTGATGAGCGTGGCCTACGGCAAGTCGGCCAAGGAAGCGGCACTTGATGGGCAGATCATCAAGGCGAAACAGCTGGAAGATATTGCCAATAAGTAACACTGACCAGGAAGAGCATATGTAATAACCTGCTCTCTTGTTAAAAGTTAAAGCCCCTCAATAGAGGGGCTTTTTTTATTCCGATACCTTATGTAACCAACCTGCAACGAAAAAGCCCCTCCAGAGGAGGGGCTTACGCGTACCGCTTATCCGCTCAAGTATCAGGCTGATACATGCATTAAGTTTAAGTTACTTGCTTGCTGCAGGCGCTGCCTGTGTTTGAGGTGCGGCAGCAGGCGGTGCGGCATACGGCCCGTAAGGCGCGCCATAGTAGCCTCCATAAGGCGCATACCCATAGGGAGGATAGCCACCATAGCCATAAGGCCTACCGTAGTAAGGGGCATAACCACCATAGTAGTTGTTATAATAATCGTTATATCCATGACCATAGCCTCGACCATAACCACGCCCGCTTCCGCGCGCACTGAAGCGCATATTGAAGTCGGCGTCGCCGAACATATCGCCGAGGACATCACCCCAGCCATCGTTACCCCAGCCGTTATTGCCCCAGCCATTGTTATAACCAGGACCACCCCACCAGGCCTGCGCCGATGCCATACCTAACGCAGTGATGCCGGCAAGCATGACTGCAATAAACGTTTTTTTTACGCTCATCTCTGTTACTCCTTCCGACTGTAATAATAGTAAGCTGCTGATCAGCACCTAAAATGCTACAACTCGGGAACACGTCACGAGTTGATTTGCGTCAAAAATCATGTCGGTCACGTTGTCCTCGGCAGGCACATACGCCGCGCTGTCAGCCTACCGGCAAAGAGGCTATGATCACCTCATGAGCCCCCCTGAGAACGCCCATCCCTATCAAGCACTTACACCAGACCTGGTACTCAAGGCATTGGAGTCTAAGGGGTTTCGGTGTGATGGCCGGTTGCTGGCCCTGAACAGCTATGAGAACCGCGTTTACCAGGTCGGTATCGAGGACGAAGTACCGGTGATTGCCAAGTTCTACCGCCCCGCCCGCTGGACGCCCGCAGCCATACAGGAAGAACACGATTTTTCACTGGAGCTGGCTGGCCAGGAAATCCCGGTCGTGGCACCTTATCGCTATGACAATGGAGAAACACTCTCTGAACTGGATGGCTTTCTATTTGCTGTCTACCCGCGCTGCGGTGGCCGATGGCCGGATCTGGATACGCGGGAACAACGTATGCAGATGGGCCGGTTTCTCGGTCGCATGCACGCGGTCGGAGCAACTGGCCAGTTTCGCCATCGGGGCCGGGTAGATATAGATACGCTGGGACGTAGCGCGCGTGACTTTATTCTTGGACAGCAGCTTATCCCGGACTATCTGCTGGAAGCCTATACTACGCTGAGCACTGAGTTACTGGAGCAAATACAATCAACATTCGACTCTGTTGGCATGGTCCGCCACATTCGGCTGCATGGTGATTGCCACCCCGGGAATATTCTCTGGACAGATACCGGACCACATTTCGTCGATCTTGATGACAGCCGAAGCGGACCGGCGGTGCAGGATCTTTGGATGCTGCTATCCGGTGACTCCAATGAGATGCGCCAGCAGCTGGAGCAGTTGCTGGAGGGTTACCAGACTTTCCATGACTTTGATTTTTCCAGCGCCATGCTGATCGAGTCGTTGCGCACGCTGAGAATCATGAACTACGCCGCCTGGATAGCGCGCCGCTGGGATGACCCGGCCTTTCCGCGCGCCTTTCCCTGGTACGATTCACCACGCTACTGGGAGGAACACATACTTAGCCTGCGCGAACAGGCCGCGGCACTAGATCAACCCTCCTTGCTGTGACAGCTTCATAACCCACGAACCATGGCGTACACTCCAACAATTGCTATCGAGGGCTATTAACGGTGATACGTTACATTAACTGCTTCAGAAAACTTCCAGAACTATCCAACGACGATTTTCGAGACTACTGGCAGGGCGCCGAATTTGCAGAGTTGATCCGCCAGGTCGCGCAACTTACCAGTGCCAGCCACTACGAAAGCAATCTGACGCTGAAGGTCGATATGGGCCGGCACCTCATCGAGGAGCGCGGCCTCGCCGAACCCTACGACGGCATTATTGAATATAGCTGGGAAAATGCCCGTCACCTGCCCGCGGTCTACGCCACTGAAGAAGCACAGGCATTGGCCAAGCGGATGCAGAGCTTTCAAAGCCAGTTTATTGACCTGGAAAATTCGACCGCATTCTTCACCGAACACGAAACCTGATTTTCGGCAAAAGCATCCCGTAGCCCGCAGCTTTCATTCGTTCTCTCTGCCAGCCGGCAGAGGACATAACCTTTCTGGAACCGTACAGCCCCTTAAGG
Source organism: uncultured Gammaproteobacteria bacterium (assembly GCA_963752745.1). Lineage (GTDB taxonomy): Bacteria > Pseudomonadota > Gammaproteobacteria > DSM-19610 > DSM-19610 > Thiogranum. Next base: position 131,282 of record CAVWAK010000023.1, on the reverse strand, counting down.
TCGGCCAACCGCCGCAAGCATAACTGTCCATTATTTGACGGTCATCAATGCAAAATCCACCCAGACTGATAGCTTGAGCGTTTACTCTATCTTCAGGGAGCCTGTAATGTCAGCCAACGAAGCCAATTTTTCCATGCCGAAGATCTCAGCAGATCGAGAGGACCAGACACTTGCCAAGAAGGGTGACGTCAAAGGCCTCCCGAAGAACAAAATATTCCCTGATGCGAACTACCCGTACACAACCAAAATGAACCGGTCCAAGTACGAAGCCCTGAAGCAGGATCTGCAGATCGAAATCCTGAAGATGCAAGGCTGGGTCAAGGAGACAGGACAGAGAGTCGTAATCCTGTTTGAAGGTCGTGATGCTGCCGGCAAGGGCGGCACCATCAAGCGCATGATGGAGCATATGAACCCTCGTGGCGCACGGGTCGTGGCGCTGGAAAAACCCAGTGACGAAGAAATCGGGCAATGGTACTTTCAGCGCTACGTAAAGCACCTCCCCAGTGCAGGCGAAATCGTACTGTTAGACCGCTCCTGGTATAACCGGGCTGGTGTGGAGCGAGTGATGGATTTCTGCAAGCCAGGGGATTACCTGGAATTTATGCGCCAGGCACCGGAGCTCGAACGCATGCTGGTACGTAGCGGAATCACGCTTTTCAAACTCTGGTTCTCTGTCAGTCGTAACGAGCAGTTCCGTAGATTCCAGCAACGCAAGACCGACCCGCTCAAACAGTGGAAACTCAGCCCGATTGATATGGCCTCATTGGATAAATGGGAAAACTACACAGAAGCCAAGGAAGCCATGTTTTTCTATACCGATACTGCGGATGCACCCTGGACCGTCATCAAATCGGATTGTAAGAAACGTGCACGTATCAACGCCATGCGCTTTGTCCTGAGCAAGCTCGAATACCCGAACAAGAACAGGAATATCGCAAGAAACCCCGACCCACTGATTGTCGGCTCGGCAAGACACATTTATGAAGCAGGTGAACACACGCTCGACCTGGAACCAATCATAAAAGAAGGTAAATCCTGATGAAAAAGACACAGCACGCCAGGGACCTGGCATACCGATTCAAAGAGCTTGTTGAGATTGACGGCGATTCCTTACCGGACAAGCATTACGATGAACTTGCCCTGCTGATCGAGGCAGGTATTGATACCGCTGTCGTTGAACATCTGGAAAGAATTGCCACTGAGCTGGGCGGCTTATCAAACAAGATACGGACAAACGCCGAGTTTTTCGACTAGAGCAGAAAGCCCGGATAGCAACCCGGAAACCCAGACAACAAAAAAGGCGGCCATAAGGCCGCCTTTTTTACGCCTGATAATTAATCAGTTAACACGCGCATCCAGTTCACCGGATTCATAACGTGCCGCCATGTCATCCAGGCTAATCACCTTGATCTTTGAGGCATGACCGGCACAACCGAAGGCTTCATAACGCGCCTTGCAGATATCCTTCATGGCAGCAGTTGATGCCTTGAGGAATTTGCGCGGATCGAAGTTGGACTTGTTGTCGGACATGAACTTGCGTACTGCACCGGTAGAGGCCATGCGCAGGTCGGTATCGATGTTGACCTTGCGCACACCGTGCTTGATACCTTCACAAATTTCCTCGACGGGGACACCGTAGGTTTCACCCATGTCACCACCGTATTCATTGATGATCTTCAGCCACTCCTGCGGCACCGAAGAAGAACCATGCATCACCAGATGAGTGTTAGGCAGACGAGTGTGAATTTCCTTGATACGACTGATCGCCAGGATATCACCAGTCGGAGGACGAGTGAACTTGTATGCGCCGTGACTGGTACCGATAGCAATCGCCAACGCATCCACACCGGTTTCCTTCACGAAGCTCGCAGCTTCTTCAGGATCGGTCAGCAACTGATCCATGGAAAGCTTGCCTTCAGCACCGTGCGCCGTCTTCTTCACCCATTTCACCGGTTTCCAGTGATCCCAGGCAACCGAGCTCACCTTCAACAGATACACCACCGGCATGCGCCATCTGTACAACAGTGCGCGTGACGTCAACGTTGTATTCGAAATGTCGACGGAGTCTTCATGTCGGACATCAGCGAGCCGTCCATCATGACCGAGGAAAAACCGGACTGAATGGAACGCAGGCAAACAGCAGGTTCGGAACCGTGATCCTGGTGCATAACAATCGGAATATGCGGATACATTTCGGTCGCTGCGGTAATCAGGTGACGCAGGAAGGGTTCGCCCGCGTAGGAACGCGCACCGGCTGAACCCTGCATGATAACCGGGCTATCGATTTCATCAGCAGCCTGCATGATGGCGTGCACCTGCTCCATATTGTTGACGTTGAATGCCGGCATACCAAAACTGTTCTCGGCAGCGTAATCGAGTAATTGGCGCATGGATATCAGGGCCATGATGGTCTCCTTGGAGTTTCCGGTAATTAAATGTTATCGATCTGTTTGGTGTCTATGGCGACAATCATTCCATAGTTCGAATTTCGTCGCCGACACAAATAATTTTCATGGCGTTGGTACCACCGTGTACACCAGTCAGGTCTCCCTTGGTGATAATCACCAGGTCACCATCGCGTACAGCACCCCGCCGTCTCAGCTCGTCAATCGCTTCGCGATTCAGCTCTGGATGATCGGTGGTCGTCACGTCAAAACTCACGGGATAGACGCCACGATAAAGGGTTACCTTTCTACGCGTCTCCACATGACGCGTCAAGGCGTAGATAGGGATACCAGAGCTGATGCGGGACATCCACAAAGGCGTTGCACCCGACTCGGTTAACGCCGCTATTGCCTTAACACCTGTGTGGTTTGCCGTGTACATGGCAGCCTTGGCGATCGCCTCATCCGCTTGCTTGAAGTGCATGGCACTGCGGCGCTCATGGGCGATGTCGGTGCGTTGACCCTCGGCACCGCGGCAGATGCGATCCATGGCCTCGATTACCTTGGCCACGTGCTTGCCTGTCGCGGTTTCTGCCGACAACATCACTGCGTCAGTGCCATCAATGACAGCATTCGCAACGTCAAAAACTTCGGCGCGCGTAGGTATCGGGCTCTCGATCATAGACTGCATCATCTGCGTGGCAGTGATGACAACGCGATCCATGGAACGGGCAATCTGGATAATGCGTTTCTGAACCGCAGGCAATTCGGCGTCGCCGATCTCCACACCCAGGTCACCCCGCGCAATCATAACCGCGTCGGCGGCTTCGATAATTTCTTCCAGCGCATCCATGGCTTCCGCACGCTCTATCTTGGCAACCAGGCCACCATGACCACCTGCCTTGCGCAAAAGATCACGCGCCCGGTGGATATCCGCTGCATTGCGCGGGAAAGATATAGCGATGTAGTCCGCCTGCATCTCGGCGGCAATCTTGATATCAGCAATATCCTTTTCTGTCAGAGCCTCTGCAGACAGACCGCCACCCTGGCGATTAATACCCTTGTTATTTGAAAGGGTTCCACCGACAACCACACGTGTGATAATTTCCTGGCCCGAGACTTCCTCGACCCATAGCACTAATGCACCGTCATCGAGCAGCAGCGTGTCACCACGATTTACATCATCGACCAACGCCTTGTAGGCGATCCCTACCCGCTCAGCAGTACCTGCGTCAGCATCCAGCGCGGCATCCAGCACAAACTTTGCGCCGTCTTGGAGAACTATCTTGCCATCCCTGAACTTGTCGATTCGGATCTTGGGACCCTGCAGGTCAGCAAGTACACCAACCTGACGGCCGCTGGCTCGCGCCCGATTACGCACATGCTCGGCGCGCACCAGGTGCTCTTCTACAGTACCATGTGAAAAATTGATACGGACCACGTCCACACCGGCCTGGATCATCTCATCCATGACCTTGGGATCGTCTGTCGATGGCCCCAGGGTGGCGACTATTTTCGTTCTACGCTGCATTAGTCTTGGCCGGGTCTACCTGGCGCGTGCCTCCAGCATAGCTACTGCGGGCAATGTCTTGCCCTCGAGGTATTCCAGGAATGCGCCACCGGCCGTCGAAATATAGGAGACCTTGTCGTAAATGTCGTATTTCTGGATTGCGGCAATCGTGTCCCCGCCACCAGCCAGGCTGAACCCGTTAGCATTGGCAATTGCCATGGAAACAGTCTTGGTACCTTCACCAAACTGATCAAATTCGAAAACACCAACCGGGCCGTTCCAGATAATAGTGCCCGCCTTGCTGATAATATCAGCCAGTTCCTTGGCGGACTTCGGACCAATGTCGAAAATCATGTCGTCATCGGCCACATCTGCCGCGTCTTTCAGTACCGCCGGCTCGTTTTCATCGAACTGCTTGCCACAAACCACGTCAGCAGCAATCGGTATACTGGCACCGCGTGCGGACATCTTTTCGATAAGCTTGTTAGCCGTACCCACCAGATCGTTTTCACACAGGGACTTGCCAACGTTCTTGCCGGTCGCCTTGAGGAACGTATTGGCAATACCACCACCAACAACCAGCTGATCAACTTTCTCGGACAGCGCTTCCAGCACAGTCAACTTGGTCGACACCTTGGACCCACCGACGATCGCCACCATCGGACGCGCCGGTTCTGCCAGCGCCTTGCCCAGTGCATCCAGCTCTCCAGCCAGCAACAAACCGGCACAGGCAGCAGGCGCAAACTTGCCGGCACCATGCGTCGATGCCTGGGCACGGTGGGCTGTGCCAAATGCGTCCATCACATAGATGTCACAAAGCGCTGCGTATTTCTTTGCAAGCTCTTCGTTATCTTTCTTTTCGCCGGCATTGAAGCGTACATTTTCGAGCAGCACCACTTCACCCTCGGCAACATCCGGGGCATTGTCCAGGTAACCCTTGACCAGAGGAACATTCTTGCCCAGCTTGGCAGACATATCATCAGCAATCGGCTGCATGGAATTTTCTTCATCCACCACGCCTTCCTCTGGACGACCGCGGTGCGACATAACCATCACCTTCGCGCCTGCCTTCATGCAGTGCTCAATAGTCGGCATGGAAGCCGTGATACGCGCATCGGACGTCACCTTGCCGTCTTTGACAGGCACATTAAGGTCGGCACGAATCAGTACACGTTTTCCGGCAAGATCGAGATCAGTCAACTTGATGAAGGACATTGTCAAAACTCCAAATTTTTCAAAGAATTTTGGTAACCACGCTGTTTACCAAAAGCCTCTGGCGACGCTCTAAAAACAGACGGGGCAGGTTATGCCGGAAAGCACAACCTGCCCCACCCATCAGAGCTGATCAGTTAGCAGCAACGTGGCTGACGAAACGCAGCATGTTGCAGGTGTAACCGTACTCATTGTCGTACCAGGAGACGAGCTTGACGAAAGTGCCGTCCAGCGCGATACCGGCTTCCGAATCGAAGATCGAGGAGAAGCCACAACCACGGAAATCGGTAGATACTACCTTCTCGTCGGTGTAACCCAGAGTCTGGCTCATAGCACCATTTTCAGAAGCATGCTTTCATGGCCGCACAGATGTCGTCGTAGGTAGCGTCTTTTTCCAGCTCAACGGTCAGATCAACCACAGACACGTCAGAGGTCGGCACGCGGAAAGCCATACCGGTCAGCTTGCCATTCAGTTCCGGCAGCACAACACCCACGGCCTTGGCAGCACCGGTGGAAGAAGGAATGATGTTTTCAAGAATACCGCGACCACCGCGCCAGTCTTTCATGGAAGGACCGTCAACGGTTTTCTGGGTAGCAGTTGCAGCATGGACGGTAGTCATCAGGCCGCGCTTGATGCCCCACTTGTCATTCAGTACCTTTGCAACTGGTGCCAGGCAGTTAGTGGTGCAGGAAGCTGCCGAAACAATCGCCTGACCGGCATATGTGTCGTGGTTAACACCGTAAACAAACATCGGCGTACCATCTTTGGAAGGTGCACTCTGCACAACCTTCTTGGCGCCGGCATCGATGTGCTTCTGGCAGCTTTCCTCGGTCAGGAAGAAACCGGTGCACTCGATAACCAGCTCTGCGCCGATGTCGCTCCACTTCAGGTTGCCAGGATCACGTTCGGCGGTCAGGCGAATAGTTTTACCATTAACAACCAGGTTGTTGCCGTCAACAGCAATATCACCGTCAAAGTTACCGTGGACCGAATCGTACTTCAGCATGTAGGCAAGGTAATCGGCTTCCAGCAGATCATTGATACCAACAACTTCGATATCGTCGTTGAAATCCTTTGCAATCGCACGGAATGCCATACGGCCGATGCGGCCAAAACCATTAATACCGACTTTAACTGTCATGTGAATCTCTCCGTAATTTTATGTAAATCTGAAACAAAATCTTTTATCAGGGACCTAGGCTACCGCGTCGACCTTGGCGGCAACGCCGTCAATCGCCGCGACGACGTTTTCAACCGTAAAGCCAAAGTGTTTGAACAGATCACCAGCCGGCGCTGATTCACCGAAGCTGTCAATACCGATAACCTGACCATTCAGACCAACATATTTCCGCCAGAAGTCAGTAACACCCGCCTCGACGGCAACACGTGCAGTCACCGCTGACGGTAATACCGACTCACGGTAGGCATCGTCCTGGGCATCAAACACGTTGGTCGACGGCATGGAAACGACGCGAACCTTGCGGCCGCTCTTTGCTGCTGCGTCCATAGCCAGTCCCACTTCGGAGCCAGTGGCAATCACGATCACGTCCGGCGTACCGTCACAATTCTTAAGGATGTAAGCGCCGCGCTCGATGTTTGCAATCTGCTCATCGGTCCGGGTCTGGTGAGCCAGATTCTGGCGAGAGAAGATCAGGCAGCTCGGACCGCCGGTATGCTCGACAGCCACCTTCCATGACACAGCAGACTCCACAGCGTCACAGGGACGCCAGACTGCCATATTGGGAATCATGCGCAGCGTTGCGGTCTGCTCCACCGGCTGGTGGGTCGGACCGTCTTCGCCCAGGCCGATTGAGTCGTGTGTATACACAAACAGACTCTGAATCTTCATCAACGCAGCCATACGCAGAGCATTACGCGCATATTCCGAGAACATCAGGAAGGTCGCGCCATAGGGAATGAAACCACCATGCAGCGCAACGCCATTCATGATGGCAGACATTCCGAATTCACGCACACCGTAGTAGATGTAGTTACCATCAGCGATGGTGTTGCTGACCCCCTTGGAACCTGACCAGATAGTCAGGTTGGAACCGGCCAGATCAGCCGAACCACCAAGGAATTCAGGCAACAACGGACCGAAGCCGTTAAGGGCATTCTGTGAAGCCTTACGTGAAGCAATAGTTTCTGCCTTGTTGTTCACTTCAGCAACAAACTTGGCGGCATCTTCCGCCCAGTTGACTGGCAACTTACCGGCTACGCGGCGTTCAAATTCAGCTGCCAGTTCCGGATGTGCAGCCTTGTACGCGGCGAACTTGTCGTTCCAGGCACTCTCGGCACTGGCGCCTTTTTCTTTTCCGTTCCAGCCGGCGTAAACATCGTCCGGTACTTCAAACGGAGCATGCTTCCAGCCGATGTTTTCACGCGTCGCCTTGATTTCATCTTCACCCAACGGGGCACCGTGGCAATCATGGCTACCGCACAGGTTGGGCGCACCGTAACCAATCACGGTCTTGGTGCAAATCATGGTGGGCTTGTCGTTAACCGACCGGGCTTCGCGAACAGCCTTATCAATCGCTTCCGGATCGTGACCGTCAACGTCGCGGATAACGTGCCAGCCGTAGGCTTCAAAACGACCCGGGGTGTCATCGCTGAACCAGCCCTCGACGTGGCCATCGATAGAAATACCGTTGTCATCCCAGAATGCAATCAGCTTGCCCAGACCCAGTGTGCCGGCCAGCGAGCATGATTCGTGGGAGATGCCTTCCATCATGCAACCATCACCCATGAATACATAAGTGTAGTGGTCGACGATGTGGTGGCCATCGCGGTTAAACTGTCCGCCCAGAACTTTTTCGGCGATCGCCATGCCGACGGCATTGGTGATGCCCTGCCCCAGAGGGCCGGTGGTAGTTTCAACACCTGGTGCATAACCGTATTCGGGATGACCCGGGGTCTTTGAGTGCAACTGGCGGAAGTTCTTCAGGTCATCAATGGAAAGGTCGTAGCCGGTGAGATGCAGCAACGAATAAATCAGCATTGAGCCGTGGCCATTGGAAAGAATGAAGCGATCACGGTCAACCCACTTCGGATTTGCCGGGTTGTGATTCATGTGATCGTTCCAGAGCACTTCGGCAATATCTGCCATGCCCATAGGTGCGCCCGGGTGGCCGGACTTGGCTTTCTGAACGGCATCCATGCTGAGTGCACGAATGGCATTGGCGAGGTCTTTACGAGAGGCCATTGCTGTCTCCTGTCAGTGTTTTAAATCTGTAAGCCGCTTGACGACGGCAAAGGCGGCCCCCGCACGGATACCGCGCTGAGCCACCCAATAATTGTGTTATATGCCGGGCCGGGTCTGGCGTCAGACCGCCCAGTTCACTCACAGAGCAATCTGGACAGGCAGGCAATTTCGAGCGCGCCATTCTCTACCAGATGGCAACAGGGAGCAACCGTTGTTTTCTATTAACGACAAGGAATTGACGACTGCACCATTTTGAGCCCAAAAAGCCTCTGGACGGTCGTCCAGAGGCCCAAGTACACCTTATATATGTATAGAAAAAACGTCAGTCCGTAGCATCAAGCCATTTAATGGAGCATCCCATGCTGGGGACTTGCTCCGCAGGACCACGCCCCGTCCTTGCCACAGCACTCATTGCCTCGAAAAGCTCCCGACGGGCATCGGCAGGCGCCGCCTGCTTGTGGCTGGCATCCAGTCGCCCGCGGTACTGTAGTTGCAGGTCCGAGTTATAACCAAAAAAATCGGGGGTACAAACTGCGCCGTAAGCTTTGGCGATCTGCTGGGTCTCGTCCAACAGATAGGGGAAGCCAAATTCGGCCCGCTCAGCCACGCGCTGCATATTCTCGAACGAATCCTCGGCGTACTCACTGGGATCATTCGACATAATCGCAACGCTATTTATACCGAAGTCCTGCAACTCACGGGTATCGCGCACCAGACGATCCAGAATGGCCTTGACGTAGGGACAGTGATTGCAGATAAACATCACCAGCAGTCCCTTGTCACCGCGACATTGCTCCAGAGTCCATACACGCCCATCGACGCCGGGCAATTCAAAATCAACTGCCGCTACACCAAAGTCACACACCGGTGTTTCCAGAGAAACCATAACACTAGCCTTTATTTCAGGAAGTCAGAAAGCGCGTAGTTTAAGCGCATTCTGTCGATTAACTACTGCTTATGTATGCCGGCGGCCCAGAAGATGCCGATTAACTGAAACACCAAGACGCAGAAATTATCACAAGCAATTGAATATGAAGTAATATATTATTTTCAATGCTGTTGCTCAGGTAGTTTTTAGCTCAATCAGCCCAGGGTTACATTTCGCATTTATTGACTGCCAGGTGATGACTGCCCTAGAATGCACGGATAGCGCCGATTTGAGTTCAGATTGCGGGCGCTCAATAAATACGGCTAAAGCGAGGCAATCGATTTATATAAACCCGCCTGGGCTCTGTTCAGGCGGGTTTTTTTATTTTCGAGGACGCAACAATGAACGAACACCTGTTTACTTCAGAATCTGTCTCAGAGGGACACCCGGACAAAATGGCCGACCAGGTCTCGGATGCCGTACTCGACGCAATACTTGCCGAAGATCCCCACGCCCGTGTCGCCTGTGAAACGCTATTCAAAACCGGCATGGTGATGGTAGCTGGCGAAATTACCACCACCGCCAAGCCGGATTATGAAGCCGTGATGCGCGAGACCATCAAGGACATTGGCTATACCAGTTCAGAGATGGGTTTTGACTATGAAACCTGCGCAGTACTGACCGCGTTGGGCGTGCAGTCACCGGATATCAACCAGGGTGTAGACCGAGCCAAACCCGAAGACCAGGGTGCCGGCGACCAGGGATTGATGTTTGGCTACGCCACCAGCGAAACAGATGTGCTGATGCCTGCTCCGATCACTTATTCACACCGACTGGTGCACCGCCAGTCTGAAATGCGCCGCGATGGAACGCTCAGCTGGTTGCGTCCAGACGCAAAGAGCCAGGTCACGTTCCGCTATAAGGATAACAAGCCGGTCGGTATCGACGCCGTGGTGCTCTCCACCCAGCACGCGCCTGATATTGATCACAATGAACTGGAAGAAGCCGTGATGGAACACATTATTAAACCCGTACTGCCCAGCGAATGGCTTGACAGCAACACCAAGTATCACATAAACCCGACCGGCGCCTTTGTGATTGGCGGCCCGATGGGCGATGCCGGCCTCACCGGACGAAAAATCATTGTCGACACCTACGGCGGTGCAGCACGTCACGGCGGCGGTGCTTTTTCCGGCAAGGATCCGTCCAAGGTGGATCGCTCGGCCGCCTATGCAGGCCGTTATGTGGCCAAGAATATTGTCGCTGCAGGTCTGGCAGAGCGTTGCGAAATACAGGTGTCCTACGCCATTGGCGTGGCGGAACCGACCTCCATCATGGTAGACACCTTCGGCACCGGGAAAATCGACGATGGCCGCATCACCGAACTGGTCCGCGAACATTTCGATCTGCGTCCCTACGGCATCCTGAAAATGCTGGACCTGCTCAACACAGACAAGATTAAGTACCGGAAAACCGCTGCTTACGGGCATTTTGGCCGCGAACACGAAGGCTTTACCTGGGAAAAAACCGACAAAGCCGAAACGCTTCGGGCTGACGCTGGCGTTTAGTGTAAGTTTAACCCCGCAGGCAGGTGCCCAGGGGTTATTCAAACTTGGCGTCAGCTGTCGAATCGGAGATAATCGCAGCTAACAAATTTGCTGTGTTCTCTGAGGGGCGCTGCAGCGGGATCGACCCGTCAGGCTCAGAGAAACCAGCGCTTCAAAACAACGGCGCTCATCTTTGTTTTACTGGAGATGAACCATGAACGCTGTTCTAGATTCTTCCGCCGATTACAAAATCGCAGATATTAACCTGGCCGATTGGGGCCGCAAGGAAATCGCTATTGCCGAAGTCGAAATGCCCGGCCTGATGGCGCTGCGCGAAGAGTTCGGTACGCAGAAGCCACTCAAGGGCGCGCGCATTACCGGCAGTCTGCACATGACCATCCAGACGGCTGTACTGATAGAAACACTGGTCGAGCTGGGCGCTGAAGTCCGCTGGGCGTCCTGCAATATCTTCTCAACCCAGGATCATGCCGCTGCAGCCATTGCCGCTTCCGGCGTCCCCGTATTTGCCTGGAAGGGTGAAACCATCGAAGAATACTGGTGGTGCACCGAACAGGCACTGAGCTGGCCGGACGGTGGTATGCCTAACATGATCCTCGACGATGGCGGCGACGCCACCCTGTTACTGCACAAGGGCGTCGAATTCGAAAAAGCCGGTGCTGTTCCGGCTGCCAAAGCCGGTGACAACGAAGAATGGGTAGCCATACTCGATGTCTTGAAGCGCACACTGGAATCCAACCCCGGTTACTGGCAGAAGATGGCAGACAGTGTTAAAGGTGTTACCGAGGAAACCACCACCGGCGTGCACCGCCTCTACCAGATGCAGGAAGACGGTGAGCTGCTGTTCCCCGCCATGAATGTCAACGATTCGGTAACCAAGTCCAAGTTCGACAACCTGTACGGCTGCCGCGAATCACTGCTTGACGGCATCAAGCGTGCAACCGACGTCATGATTGCCGGCAAGATCTGCGTCGTCCTCGGTTATGGTGATGTCGGCAAGGGTTGCGCACAGGCGTATCGCGGCATGGGCGCCACGGTACTGGTGACAGAAATTGATCCCATCTGTGCACTGCAGGCCTCCATGGAGGGCTACCGTGTTGTCACCATGGAAGAAGCTGCTGCTGTTGGTGATATTTTTGTCACCACTACCGGCAACTTATCCGTCATCAACCACGACCACATGGCCGCCATGAAAAATGAGGCCATTGTCTGCAACATCGGCCACTTTGATTCCGAAATCGATATCGCTTCGCTCGAGAAATATCAGTGGGAAGAAATCAAACCACAGGTCGATCACGTCATCTTTCCCGACGGCAAGAAAATTATCGTGCTGGCAAAGGGGCGCCTCGTTAACCTGGGCTGTGCTACCGGTCACCCAAGCTTTGTCATGTCCGCTTCGTTCACCAACCAGGTAATGGCACAGATGGAACTGTTCGCCAACTCGGGCGCCTACAAGAACGAAGTTTTTGTACTGCCCAAACACCTGGATGAAAAGGTCGCGCGACTGCACCTGACAAAAATCGGCGCCCAGCTGACAACACTTACCCCGGAACAGGCTGACTACCTCGGCCTCAAGATAGACGGCCCTTACAAGCCGGATCACTACCGCTACTAGGTAAAGACCAGGATCGGCGACCCGGAGGAAAATCCAACGGGTCGCCGGCGTACTGCGTGTAGTATAATTCTGGCACACCCTGGATACAGCACACTGTTATGGAAACACAAAAACAATACTCACCTGTCTACAGCTGTGAATTTTTTCCACCCAAAACTGATGAGGGTGCAGAAAAACTTCGTACTACACGTGATCAGCTGGCCAGACTAAAACCACGCTTCTTCTCGGTAACTTTCGGCGCAGGCGGCTCCACCCGGGAGCGTACCTTTGACACCGTCAGCGAAATTCAGCGCAATTCCGGTATCGAAGCCGCACCGCACCTGTCGTGCGTAGCATCCACTCGTGACAGCATTCGTGACATTCTGTCGCTCTACAAAAATGAAGGGATCCGGCATATCGTAGCATTACGTGGCGACATTCCGTCCGGCATGGTTCAACCGGGTGAATTCCGTTATGCCAATGAGCTGGTTGAATTCATCCGCGAAGAAACCGGCGACCACTTTCATATTGAAGTGGCTGCCTATCCGGAATTTCATCCCCAGGCAATCAGCGCTGAAGCAGATATGGACAACTTCCAGAAAAAAGTCGAAGCTGGAGCTGATAGTGCTATTACACAGTATTTCTTTAATGCTGACGCCTACTTCAAGTTTGTCGAACAAATCGAAAAGCGAGGCTTATCCCTGCCAATTGTTCCCGGCATCATGCCCATTACCAATTACACCCAACTGGCAAGATTTTCTGATATGTGTGGCGCTGAAATACCTCGCTGGATTCGCAAACGACTGGAGGGGTTCGGCGATGACCGTGCATCGATCCGCGCATTTGGTGAAGACGTGATCACCCAGATGTGCCGCACCCTGCTTGATGCCGGTGCACCCGGCCTGCATTTCTACACCATGAATCAGGCGGGGCCCACTACGGCGCTTTGGCAAAACCTCGGCCTGGATGCCGACTAACTCACCAGGCTACAACAAGCTGCCGAACGATTAGTCCATGCGCACCCCCCGTTTTTATACAAACCAGGCGTTGCACAAGGATCAGTTGGTGCTGCTGGAACAGACGCCAAGCCACCACCTGATACGCGTACTACGTAGCAAGCCCGGCAGCACGGTTTTGCTATTCAATGGTGACGGCCGGGAATACCAGGCCGTGTATGAGGGTAACGAAGGCAAGTTAGCACGCGTACATATTGCAAGCGCACAAGAGCCACTCCGGGAATCCCGCCTGCGCATCCATATCGGCCAGGGCATTTCCCGCGGTGAGCGCATGGACCTGGTTATGCAGAAATCTGTCGAACTCGGCGTACAAGCCATAACGCCGTTATGGACCAGACGGTCACAGGTTCAACTGGATGGAAAGCGCCTTGCCAAGCGTCTTTCACACTGGGAAGGGATTGTAGTATCAGCCTGTGAGCAGTCCGGTCGTTCACAGCTACCATCGCTAGATCCCGCCTGCAGCCTGCCGGAATGGCTGAGCACTCGCACTGAAAACGAAACCCGTCTCGTCCTTGATCCTGATGCGGAAAAGGTTTTGACCGATATCAGGCCCGTGCAGCAAGCGCGTGTATTGATCGGCCCGGAAGGCGGCCTCGAAGCAAGCGAAATAGAACAAGCTGTGGAAGCTGGATTTAGTCGCGTGAAACTTGGTCCGCGCATATTGCGAACTGAAACCGCCACCCTTGCAATACTGGCAGCGATGCAGACGCTATGGGGCGACCTGTCCTGAACTGATCCGGCTCTAGCGGCGTAATTTTTTCCAGGCAGAAGCAACAACAGTCTGGACAATATCCAGGTCCGGTATCAGTGCTTCTTCACTACCGATCTGCACACAGTCAGTAACACTGTTCGGTAGCGTGCGAATGGATGCCAGGGATTCACCCAGCGCATCTGCATCAGCATGTATCAATCGCGGAATATCAGAAGTCACCATAGCGTAAAACGGCATATCGCTGTGCGCCTGCACGGAGTTAAGCACCGAAATACGCGCACTGTTCTCTGCCTGTGGCAGGCTATGACCACAAAGTGATTCCATGGAGATTACAGGTAACTCCTGGTCACGCCAGCGTAAGCAGCCAAGCAACCATTCCGGGCCGTCCTGTATGAGATCCAGCGGCTGATAGTTAATCACCTCCGCGATGGCGACATTGGGCACCAGCAGGTTAACCCCATTCAGAGGAACCCACAGGCTTCGTACAGATTCAACGACCGCATTCATAATAACAACTCCGTTTAGAAACTAGTTAATGCTAACCTGCTCAAACCGGCACTGCCCGACCAGGGCTTTAGCCAGTTCCTCTGGCGTGCCGCTAAATTCAACCCGACAGCAACGACGTGTCGCTTCCGGCATATTGGGGATAACGCAACTTTCAGCACTCTGCGCCCAGATAAAGCCGCCCTGCTCTGAAACCGACTCACAACCGCGTGTCCCGTCTTTGCCCAATCCACTGAACATAATCGCACCGCAACGTGAGCCAAATGCAGAAGCGGCAGTTTGCAGAACGTTATCAATGTCTGGTTTCTGGGTAGATAACCAACCATCTGCAGCGCGCCTGACTTCGCCACTGCCATCCATCTCTATACGCCGCTCAGAGGGCACCAGCCAAACCTGCCCACTATCAATTACCTGGTTTTCACCCAGCAGTGCCACCGGCCACTGACTGCAGCGATCCAGCTGTTCAACCAGCAAATCCTGAAACGACTCGGAAATATGCTGGGCCAGCAATAACACTACGGGCAGATCCGGCGGCAGCGCCTGAAGAAAACGCGCCACAGCTTTTGGGCCACCGATGGAAGCACCCAGCACGACGAGCCACATTGCCTCTTCGTCACCCGCACCACCTTCCTTAACCAGATGCAGATCCGGTCGCTGTCGATCTTTATTGATATGGGCGCTGGGTATCGCGCGATTGGCCAGAGTCTGCAACTTGCCCAGCAGTCGCCTGTGCCAGATACTGCTCTCACCAACACCACCGGCATTTAGCAGAACCGGTACCGGGGCCTGCTGCAATACACTCTCCACCTCATGACGATTCGGAGCGCTATCCATATCCACAAGCAGGACCTCCGCACCATTCCAGGATTGGGGCAGCGGAAAATTTAAGCCGCCATCAAGCACGACTTCTATTCCTTCGCTCTCCAACAGCGCACGAAATTGACCACGCCGGCAGTCCCGAGCGAGCAAGGCAACGCGCAGTGCTGCCTGTGGAGTTTCAACCATCTAGCTAACTTTCCTCGAGCAATGCTCTGATATTTTCCAGTAAGTCACTTTCCTGGAACGGCTTGCCCAGGTAGCGGTTGACACCGATCTGCATGGCTCGCTGACGATGCTTGTCGCCGGTTCGCGAGGTAATCATGATGATCGGGATATCGCGCAACCGCGCCTCATTACGTACGTGGGTAGCCAGTTCAAAACCATCCATACGCGGCATTTCGATATCAAGGAGCATTATATCAGGGATGTGTTCCTGTAGCTTGGATACCGCATCGACACCGTCTTTGGCGGTAATAACGGTCATCTCGTTTCGCTCAAGCACACGGGTGGTGACTTTACGTACGGTAATTGAATCATCGACTACCATTACAGTCAGCCCTTCCGTACGGACCGACTGCTGGACAATATCGTTCACCTGATCCAGTACATTGGCACCACCGCGCAGCAGTGCTGCAACATCCAGGATCATGACAACACGCCCGTCGCCCAGAATCGTGGCACCGGATACACCGCGCACAGTGCTTATCTGCGGGCCAACCGACTTTACGACAATCTCACGGCTGCCGAGGAGGTTCTCGACCTGGAAGCCCATGCAATGCTCGCCCACGCGCGCCAGTAACACCGGGATACGCTTGGGTCCACTGTCGATGTGGGGGCTGCCGCTACCCAGCACAGTGCCCAGATGGCGCACTTCATACTCGAAACCACCGTATTCGAAACGACTTGAAGGATCGTCATAATGCGCTTTCAGATCTTCGCGGCGCATACGCACAATACCTTCAATACTGGACAACGGAATGGCGTAGGTATCCTCGCCAACCTCTATCAGCAGTGCCTGGTTCAAAGCCAGTGTGAACGGCAAACGTACTGTAAATGTCGTACCCTTGCCAGAATCAGAATCAATCTGCAGTGAACCACCCAACTGTTTCACTTCGTTACTGACAACATCCATGCCGACGCCTCGGCCAGCAACCTGGGTGACTTTTGCCGCGGTGCTGAAACCGGTTTCAAGAATGAACTGCAGGATCTCATGGTCGCTCAGTTCCGTATCGGCTGGCATCAGGCCACGTTCTATGGCCTTGCTACGCACGGCGTCCATACTGATACCGGCACCGTCATCCGCAATTCTCAATACTACATCTGATGATTCGCGCTCCAGAGTGATCCGAATAGTTCCGGCTTCCGGCTTGCCGCTGGCAACACGCTGATCTGGTAACTCGATACCATGGGAGATAGCATTTCTCAGCATATGCTCGAGCGGCGCGATGATCCGGTCAACCACAGTTCTGTCCATTTCACCTTCGGCACCAGACAATTCAAGATCTGCCTTTTTGTTCAGCTCCTGCGCTGTCTGGCGCACAATACGGCGCATACGCGCTGCCAGCCCCAGGAACGGAACCATGCGGGTACGCATCAGACCTTCCTGCAACTCTGTATTGACGCGTGACTGCTGCAACAGCAATGTTTCAGATTCCCGAGTAATGCTTTCCAGCAGATTCTGAATACTACCCAGGTCACTGACACTCTCCACCAGTGAACGCGACAACTGCTGCATATGGGAATAGCGGTCCATTTCCAGAGGGTCGAAGTCTTCATTATCCGCCGAGGCACTACCATCAGCTTCATTGATCACTTCTTCTTCCCGCTCGTACCGGTATAACACCTGCGCCTCTGTTTCTATCTCCAGCTTACGCAGCTGATCCCGCACACGTGACACCGTCTGGTCCATTTCTACAAGGTTAAAACGGTAGGCACCAACCTGCTGCTCGAGACGTGATCGATAGATACTTACCTCACCGGCATAGTTCACCATATTATCAAGGAGCCCGGCCTTAACCCGGACAAGCTCCTGGCTATTGCGAGTATGCTTGCGTCGATCCTCTTTCTCTGTTTCTTCAGCCATCGCAACCGGAACAGCTTTTTTGTCGGACTTTTTACTGACTTTTGACTGCTTTACTTCCTTGCCATCACGCAATCTTTCAAGATTTTCGACAAGCTCAGCCGCGTCTTTGATGTCCACACGGTCGCGTACATGTTCCACCATTGAAGCGAGCGCATCCTGCGCCTGCTCAAGCACAGAAAACATGCCGTCTCCAGCGGCAAACCCGCTTTCACCAGCCTTGACCATCAATGATTCGACTGCGTGCGCAAGATCCCCGATAGCAGTGATATCAGCCATACGCGCACCGCCCTTCAAGGTGTGCAGCTCACGCTGAAATTCAGCCATCAGTTCCTGATCGTCAGGGGCATGCTTCCAGTTCTGCAGTGTCTGTTCACTGTGCTCCAGGATATCGGCAGCCTCTTCCAAAAATACTTCCAGCAATTCCGGATCGGCCTCGGCATAAGGGTCGTCTGCAGCGCTGACCGATGGCTCTTCTATAACCGGGTCGTCAGACTGTGGTGATTGTTGACGTAGCGCGTTCAGGCTGTCGATTAGATCCTGCGCCGGATCGACAGCATGTCGATTACGGACACTGTCCAGCATAACGGACAGCACATCATGGGCTTCCTGCAAACCATCCATCGCCATCGCGCCAGGGTTTGTCTGGCCTTCCACCATACCGAGTATGAGCGATTCTGCGGCGTGCGCGACATCGCCGATCTCGGCCAGATCTGCCATTCGTGCGCCGCCCTTCAAGGTATGCAGAGCGCGCTGCAGCTCTGCAAGCGCTTCGCTATCGTCGGAAGATTCGCGCCAGCGATGCAGGGCTGAATCACTGGTTTCAAGGTTTTCCGCGCTCTCTTCGAGAAAAATATCCAGCAGCTCGTCATCGCAGTTGGCGTAATAGTCGCCTTCAGCAGCGGCAGTATTGTCGACCTGTTCGCCAAGCTCTTCGTGATGCTCCTGCGGTGATTCATCGACCTCGACAACAGATGCCTCGCCTTCATATACTTCTGCGCTGGGAGCAGTGTCGTAACTTCCTTCTGGGATGGCCGCATCCAGCTCACGAATCTGGAACAGCGTTTCTTCGTAAGCACCTGGAACAGTATCCTCGGCCGGCAACTCACCCATCATGCTTTCTACGACAACAGCAGTAGCACGCAGCACCTCACAAGCGTCGGCACTCAAAGGAAGTCCGGCACCCATCATGCGCTTGAGAACGCGCTCCATGGCGCCGGATAATTCAGCAATTGCAGTGGCTCCAGCCATGTGGGCACTGCCATGCAAGGTATGCAGAGCACGCGCCAGAGCCTCTTCAATCTGGGCCTCACTACCATCTACCCGGCTCAGAAAATCCCTGACAACTTCAAGATGGCCTTGCGTTTCGGTATTGAAGATGCTGTAGAGCATCGCATCCATCACATCATCTGAATCATTATCGGATTCATTGGATGAATCCGGTCCTGGCTCATCAAACGTGGCCTCAATTTCTTCAGAAGCCTCATCGATTGGCAGTGTCGTTTCATCCAGCAGGGGCTCAATGACAAAGTCCGTCTCTTCAGCAGTAGACTGATCGCCTGTATCACCAGGCATCTGATTTTCTGCCTGGACAGATTCGCCCATAACAGGCAATGTCTCTCCCTGGCTCAGCGCATCTGCACACTTCGCCAGATAGGAAATAGGCGCCGTAGTTGGTGTCCCTTCCTTGATCTGTGCAATCAGTTCCGGCAACGCTTCCAGCGCTGACTTCATCAAGTTCTGCATATCAGCACTGGCATCGACTGTTCCATCAATCAGGCGATTGAGCATACTCTCGAAGGACCAGGCAAATTCTCCGATACGCATGGCGCCCATGAGTCGGCCACTACCTTTTAAGGTATGAAACGAGCGTCGCATAGTAGCTAGCGATTCGCTATCGTCGGAGTTTCCCAGCCACACCGGCAGTTGCTCCTGGATGCTTGCCAGCTCTTCTTCTATTTCCTCGATGAAGATCTCCAGAATTTCCTCATCCACTTCTTCACCGATTATAGCCAGCCCATCGTCTTCTTCTGCAACAACAAGCGCGGCTTCAACTTCGGCTTCGGCTTCGGCTTCGGCTTCGGCTTCGGCTTCGGCTTCGGCTTCGGCTTCGGCTTCGGCTTCGGCTTCGGCTTCGGCTTCGGCTTCGGCTTCGGCTTCGGCTTCGGCTTCGGCTTCGGCTTCGGCTTCGGCTTCGGCTTCGGCTTCGGCTTCGGCTTCGGCTTCGGCTTCGGCTTCGGCTTCGGCTTCGGCTTCGGCTTCGGCTGAATCTGTTTCTGCGATCTGAACACCGTCAACTAGCGAATCTTCAATACCGGATAATGATTCACTTGCAACTGGCTCATCCACTTCTAATACTTCAGGGCCCTCAATATCTGCGGCTGTATCTTCGTCGAGCATAGAGAAGTCAAACTCGAACCCCTCGTCGCCAGCAGCCTGCTCTACTTCGTCTGCAGCGGAATCTGATTTATTGGATAGCGAAATCTCTCCCGTATCCGGGGATGAGGAAATATCTTCAGCTTGAACGACACCTTCATCGTCGTCGCGGGTATCAGCCGGATAACCCAGGCGATCCACGCCCTGCTCAGCGACATCCATAGCCGAGTTACCGTACATGCGCTGTTCCTTGCGGCTTTCAAGAAAATACTCGAGACCACAAACTGCATCTGCCAGAGAATCCAGCTCGTGCTGATCAGCAACCTTGTTTCCTTCAATAAGCTCAGACTCAATATAGCGTGAAATTGATTCCACCAGCGCTCCTGCACGCACCTCGTTAAGCAGCAGCAGACCGCCTTTAACCTGATTAAACCACTGCGGCACTTGCTGGAGTTCGTCTATAGTAGAATCTTCCTTCGTATAGGTGACAATTGCCTCTTTGGCATTCCTGAGGTCTGTCAGCGCTTCCTGCAACACAACGTCCATCACCTGATCATATTCATTGGCTGCCAATTGATCTTCAACCTTGGCACCATTGGCGCTCACGGAACGGCCACTACCCATACCGTCAACAGAAGATTCGACAAACAGGAGTGTACTGGCAACGTCCATCAACGAAGTTTCCGGCGGAACGGTCTCCGAATCGACATGATCTTGCAGGTCTTCTGCCTTGGCAATAACTGCACTTCTTGCAGCACCAAGACTGAGCATACCAAGGGTATCTCCAAGTGAACGCAAAGATTCGATCAGCGGAGTTATTTCCTGGCTGTCCTTGCAACCACTGCGCAAGGCAATATCCAGCTTATCCTTAAGACGCGTTAATTCTTCACGAATTGCAGTACCGACGGTTGCGAACAGGTCCGCATTCTGCCCCGTAAGACTTTCTCGAGCTGCTGTAAGTTCATCCTCGCTGGGCAGAAGTTCCTTCAGCCGAAAAGTTGACTGGATAGACAAGATTCGTTCACTGGCACTTGCTGGTGCCTGCGCCACATAAAACAGCAGATTCTTTAACAGGTCATCCCCGACTTCTGCGGCCATTGCCGCCTCACCCTCGTCTATGAGACGCTTGATGTTGCGATCCACCTGGCCCATCAACCGCTTGACGGCAACTCCGCTCTCAAATTCTTCCGCACACAGCGCCTCAGCCAGACCAGCCGCAACCCACCAAAGGCGCAATGCGCGAGCATCGCCGCTATGCGCCTGTAGTGAATCAAGCACTTCGCTAAGTGCATTCAGTGAATTCTCAACATCTTTCTCACGGAACCAGCCAAGCAGTCCCAGCTGGAAACGATGCCGCAAACTACGCGCCTGGACCTGGAGGTCACTACCACTGGTATCACCACGAAGCGACTCAGGGAGAGTCGCACCCAGATCAGGGGAGAACATTGCGTTAGCTGAAAGCAGATTATCTCCGCGCACCGCGCGCAGATCATTCAATAATGGCAACAATACTAAAGGAATATCCTGATAACCGGCAATCAGCCGCTCGAGGTAATCCGGCAACTGCAGTATCGCCCGCATCAATACCTCGCAGGCATCGTCGTGCTGACTGACTGATTCGTCTGCTATCGCCTTTGCGACCTGCTCCATCTCTTCGGCCAGCAGTGACGCGCCATACAGTTCAACCATTTGCAAGGTGCCATACACCTGGTGCAGGTGTGCCGCCAGAAAGCCCAGCTGGGCTTCATCCTGCGGATCCTCCACATGTGCTTCAAGAGACTGCCTGGCCTCCTTGAGAGTGGCATCCAGCTCATTTTTAACCCATGTCAGAGTGCTGAAGTCGATGACTTGATTCATTGTAATTCCTTTCATCCCGCACCGGGTGCTTTTAGTCTGTACGCTGATAGGCAAGCGTATCTGCGTAGCATACTTTTTCCATTTTCGAATGCCGCCAATCCAGCAGCTCTCCGGGACCTATTACCATCATTCCGCCCGGTCGCAAAAAATCACTCAACTCGTTAACTATCTCCAGTCGCCGTTCACGATCGAAGTAGATCAGCAGGTTCTGGCAATATACGAGATCCACTTTTGCCAACGGCGCTGACCTCAGGTCCCTGAGATTCAACTGACTAAAGCAAACCCGTTTCCGCAGGGCGGCATTAATCTGAAACCGTTTTTCCGAAACCCGCGTACAGTATTTCTGCTGAAAGTCATCCGATATATCGTTCAGGCGACGCATTAAATAAACGCCTTCGCGCGCACGCTGTAACGAGGGCAGGCTAATATCGGTCCCGTTAACACCATACTGGCGCCGCCCACCAAGGCGATGAATACAATCGTCAATAATCATCGCCAGGCTATATGCCTCTTCCCCGGTCGCACATCCAACACTCCAGGCAAGAAACTGATCACGGCGCTCCAGAACGGCAGGGATTAACACATCCCTTACCAGCCGCATGGATGATTCGTGCCGAAAGAAACAGGTTTCGTGCACAGTAAGCTGATCCACCAGCAAAGACCATTCCTCTGCCTGTACCCCACCACTCATTAAACGGTGATAGTACTGGCGAGAATCGTCGCAACCGGTTTCGCGCATACGCGCTTTTATCCCGCTTGCAAGAAACGAACGTCTTTCGGGAGCAATGAACAAACCCATACGATGCTCCAGCAGCGTCGTCCACTCGACGAACTGCCGGTCATCGATATCCAGAGCAGGTCCGGGTATAACCGGGGCCTGCTCTGGCGCATGAGAATTACTCGCGGAGCTTGCCATTGTTCGGCGTCCTGGTTACTCCGGCAACTTGAAGCCGTCTACCGATTTACCCATTTCTTCGGCGAGGCCAGCCAGATTACCGATAGAGGCCGAGGTTTCGTTAGTACCTGCAGATGTCTGGGTAGTGATCTCCTGGATGACGTGCATGGTCTCCGAAATGTTGGCTGCCGCCTTGGACTGCTGACGAGCTGAAGAAGAAATATTCTGAATCAGTCCGGAAAGATCCTCGGACACATTCATGATTTCCTCCAGCGCTGAACCGGATTCCTCAGCCAGGCGCGCACCATTTACCACACCCGCGGTACTTTGCTCCATGGAGATAACAGCCTCATTGGTATCGGTCTGGATTGTCTTAACCAGCGCCTCAATCTGCTTGGTAGCGTTAGATGAACGTTCAGCAAGACGCTGGACTTCGTCAGCAACCACCGCGAAACCGCGACCGGCTTCTCCGGCCATGGCAGCCTGAATAGCGGCGTTCAGGGCGAGGATATTGGTCTGCTCCGCGATGTCGTTAATCAGCTCAACGATATCGCCAATTTCCTGTGAGCTTTCACCCAGGCGCTTGATACGTTTTGACGTTTCCTGAATCGTCTCACGAATGCGATCCATACCTTCGATATTTCTGCGCACCGTATCACCACCGGTCTTCGCGTATTCCACAGAGCGCAGCGCCTTGGTAGTCGTCTCATCAGAGTTCCTGGAGACTTCATCGATAGACACTGCCATCTCGTTAATAGCGGTTGTCGCTGATGTGATTTCTTCGGCCTGGTGGGAACTGGCTTCAGTAAGATGCTGAGCTGTATCCTGCGTTTGATGAGCAGCAGACGATACCTGGCCAGAGGTGGCGTTGATGGTTGTTACCATATCGCGCAGGGCGTCGATTGTGTAGTTAACCGAGTCCGCAATAGCACCGGTGAAATCCTCGGTAACTGTCGCATACGTGGTCAAGTCACCGTCTGCAAGATTGCCCATTTCATCGAGCAAACGCAGGATTGCCTCCTGGTTATTCCTGTTCTCCAGCTCTGCATGCTTGCGACGATTTTCCTGATCGCGGTACACCTGCATACCCAGCAGGAACAGGATCAGAAGACCGATACCACCGAACATATATGCCATCTCGGGCTGAACCGGACGAAGGTCAGCAGCCAGCGAGTAACTGTTCTGCAAGCGAAGTGCTGTGGCAAACAGGTCATCAGACTGCACAGCTATACTACTTGCCGCCAACTGCACCTCGAGCAGGTCGTCCGACATATCAAGCAGTTCTTCCACGTTGTCCGCCACGGTTTTGAACAGCATCGAGGTTTCGAACAACTTGGCCTGCACGTCTTCGCTTTTAATCATGCCGATAACATCGTTGCCTCGAACCATGCCATCCAGCACCGTACCGTATGCCTCAACGTCCTCGGAGAATCGCTCGATGGCCATTTCGACATTCTCGCCACTCAGCGCCAGATTAACATTGTTTACGATACGCTGACTGAGCATCAACTGGCGGGTCGCCAGATTAATAGATTCCCGGCTGACCTTGCGCTCCATAAGGATTTCGACGACCTCTTCGTCGTACGCCTGCAGTTTTGGAATCAGGCCGTTAATAACATCACCGATTTCCGCTACCACGACCGCCACCGTTTCCCTTGAGGACAGGACGAAATCCACGCTTTCACGGAAGGTCCCCCAGTTCTCCTCAAGCTTCACGAGATCTTTTTCTACTGCCTTCCGACTTGGCGGAAGGTTGGTAGAAACGTTACCGTTACGCTCATGGGAAATGGTTTCGTCGAAACGATCACGGTAGTGCGTCAGCTGGTCAAATGCCGCCTCAACACCGGACGAGGCTTCCAGGGCATATTTCGCTATCTGCTGCGACAAGACCTGCTGCTCGCTGGTATAGCCGATATACTCTTTATCGTAGTCTGCTTCGATACCAACGTACCAGAACACACCTACCATGGTGCCCAATGAAAGCAGCAAGGCTGCAATCAGGTACATTGTCCGTTTATGTGAACCCACCTTGCCGTGAGCCTGATTCGCTGTACTCATTTCTTGTCTCCTGACCTAATCAGCTATGTTCTTTCCAGGGATAACCAACTTAATTTCAACTTCAACCAAACAACGGCCTAAACAGCCGCCTTCAGAAATTGTGGCGTGTCAGCAAGCTCGTGCATGCTGAATACGCCCCAGTGTTCTTCATCGCTTTTAAAAGCATGTGTCATATATGTATGGATACCGGCATCTTCACCCGGCAGGTCTTCGCAACGCTGGTCTTCACGGAAATGTCTGAGACCCATGACAGCATCAACCACCAGGCCCGAATACACACCGTTGTGATTGACTACCAGGATCCGGCTACGGCGATTCAGCGAAGCAGGTCGATCATGCAGGTAGCCCTGAAGATCCATTATCGGCATAAGGTTGCCGCGTACGTTTGCAATACCACAAACCCACGACTTGGTTCTTGGCACTTTCGAAAGGCTGGGCGGTGTTAGAATTTCAGAAACCTCACCAAGCGGCGCAACCAGGTTGAGCCCGCCTAACCGGAAACCAATTCCGACCCACTCTTCGTCAGTCTGTTGTTGCTGCGGCAAACCATGAGCATGATCCAGACAGAGATGCTCAAGCCGCGCTAACAGCTCTAATGGCGATTGACCTGCGTTCTCAGGCATGACAATTGTCCTTTATGTCCTGTAAATCCCTTATGCAACTTCCATTGCAGCGTTTATCTTGTCCATCAGGGTTTTTTCGGCTACCGGCTTGGTCAGAAAATCCCGCGCACCCTGTCGCATACCCCAGACACGGTCAGTTTCCTGGTCCTTGGTGGTGACTATTATGACCGGGATATGTTTGGTCTCTGGATCCTTGGTCAGCTGCCGGGTTGCCTGAAAACCGTTAAGTCCTGGCATGACCACATCCATCAAAATGAGGTCCGGCTTGAGTTCCTTGGCTCGCTCGATACCTTCGGTACCATTTTCGGCCGTCTCGACCTCAAATCCGTTTTTTTCCAGCATGCCCTTAAGCACATGCGCTTCGGTTGGTGAATCATCTACGATAAGAATCTGTGCCATTTTGGTATTACCCCGTGGTTAGTTACTGCTCCCTCTGGAAACCGCGTTCATTTGCGGTGCCCCAGGGCGCGAACGCTAGCGTTGTACGTGCTCGCGAATCGCCCCCAGTAGTTCGTCTTTGGTAAACGGTTTTGTCAGATATTTATCTGAACCGACAATGCGCCCTCGCGCACGATCGAACAATCCGTCTTTACTGGACAACATAATGACCGGCGTCTCTTTGAAGACCTGGTTGTTCTTGATCAGCGCACAGGTCTGATAACCGTCCAGACGTGGCATCATGATGTCGACAAAAATGATGTCTGGTTTCTCATCCGCAATTTTGGCCAGCGCCTCGAAACCATCGGTCGCCGTGACCACAGTGCAACCTTCTTTCTTCAACAAGGTTTCCGCGGTACGACGAATAGTTTTGGAGTCATCGATAACCATCACCTTGAGGCTATCCATAGCCACTTCCTCCGTGGAAGCGTCAGCACCCTCGGCATCATCGGATGTCAATTCCATTTTTTCCATTTCTTCTGGATCTACAATGGTTTGCATATGGCTCTTACCTGACCCAATTAATATCCTGTTTTGCACTTCGGAGCGTTTCACCTGCTTTTGCCGGTGACCCGCCTATCTTCCCAAGCACCCGATTTGCCGGCATTTTTACGTTACAATGGCGGCTACAAGCTTCTATCGTCCGCTAGCAAGTAAACTTTACATCTATGAATTTGTTCACAAACCCAGAAATTAATCAGCAGCGTGCAGGCACCTGATGAGCATACAACTGGCTATCGTCATGGACCCTATCGGGTCAATCAAAATCCACAAGGACAGCAGCTTTGCGATGCTCCTGGCGGCGCAGGCCCGCGGCTGGACACTGTTATATATGGAGCAGCAGGACCTGTTTCTACGGGACGGCGAAGCATTTGCCATGACACGCAGGGTGGAGGTCAGGGATCAGGACGGCGACTGGTTCAAGCTGGGCGAGCCTCAGGAAATGCGGCTTGGCGAGCTGGATGTCATCCTGATGCGCAAGGATCCACCACTGGACATGGAGTTCATCTACACTACCCACCTGCTGGAACAGGCGGAGCACGCCGGAGCCCTGGTGGTTAACCGCCCGTCAGCCTTGCGCAACTGTAATGAGAAACTGTTCGCCACACAGTTTCCGGACTGCTGCGCACCAAACCTGGTGAGCCGCGATCCGGCACGCCTGCGCAGCTTTCTGGACGAATATAGCGATATCATCCTTAAACCACTGGATGGTATGGGCGGCGCCTCTGTCTTCCGTATTCAGGCAGATGACCCCAATATCAGTGTAATCCTGGAAACACTCACAGCACTTGGCCAACGTACCGCCATGGCACAGCAATTTATTCCCGAGATCAGCGCCGGTGACAAGCGCATATTAATGATCGACGGCGAACCCGTGCCCTACGCACTGGCTCGCATACCGGCCAAGGGAGAGACACGCGGCAACCTCGCGGCCGGTGGCCGTGGCGAAGGTATAGAACTCAGTGAACGTGATCGCTGGATATGCAGCCAGGTGGGCCCGGAACTGCGAGCCCGGGGGCTGTTGTTTGTTGGGCTGGACGTTATTGGCGACTACCTCACCGAAATCAATGTCACCAGTCCGACCTGCATCCGCGAACTTGATCACCTCTACGACCTGGATATCGCCGGCCAACTGATGGACAGTATCCAGGCCAAACTCACGTCACGCCGCTAATGTACCTCCGGGTCTTGCCGGTACTGCTGGGCTGCCTGTGGTTCATGGGCTGCCAACCTGCCCGCGACGAATCCTACAATGAGCAGCTGTTCGCTTTCGGCACACTGATCGATATTTCTTTTTACGGCGTGCCGCCAGATGAGGCCCGGCAAGCCGTACAAGCCGTCGACGCCCTGTTTCAGAAACAGCACAACGATTGGCATGCCTGGCAGCGTGGCGCGCTGGATACCCTGAACCAGGCAATTGCCCGCGGACACTCGATCGAGACAGATACATCAATTGTGCGGTTGATACGCCTTGGCCAGCAGTTTGAAAGATCCAGCAACGGACTGTTCAACCCGGCCATTGGCCAGCTGTTGGGACTCTGGGGTTTTCAACAGGACGAACCGGCAACTACAGCACCTGACCCTGCCGCCATTACCGCCTGGCTGAACAACAAACCCAGTAGCCTGCAAATCGATATCGACAAGCAGCGCATTCACAGCCGCAATCCACGCGTCAAACTGGATTTTGGCGGTTTCGCCAAAGGGTATTCGGTCGGCAAAGCGGTAGCGTTGCTGGAACAGCGCGGCATCCACAACCTTATCGTCAACACCGGCGGTGACCTGTGCCTGCGCGGCCGGTACGGCGACCGGCCCTGGCGCATTGGCATCCGCTCTCCAGAGGGAACTGGCGTGCTAGCCAGCATCGATCTGGAAGGACCTCAGTGTGTATTTACCTCGGGCGACTACCAACGCTATTTCGAAGCAGATGGTCAACGTTACCATCACATCCTGGACCCCCGCAGCGGCTATCCGGCCAAATCGACCCGATCTGTAACTGTTTTAAGTAACGATGCAGCCCTCGCAGATGCCGCGGCAACTGCGCTATTCATTGCGGGCCCACAAGAATGGGCTGCTATTGCCCGACAAATGGGCATCAACGAGGTGCTACTGATTGATTCCCGGGGCACCGCTTACATCACACCCGCACTATCCGGACGCATTCACTTCGAGGAAGTGCCCCAGCGCATTGAGGAGATTGAACTGTAAGCACCCAACCATGTCTGAGTCCGGTATACTCTGTGCGTAATTTCAGCCATCGACACACTTCAAGACCCACTGTGACTGCATCAACACAAGTTCCCTTCGAGGCTCCCACTGCCGACCGGTTGGCGCTAACGCTGTTTATCGCTACCGCCCTTCATGCCCTGATCATCCTGGGCATAGGTTTTGACGCTTTCGACCAGGATCCACCAGAATCGGACGCACCAACTCTGGACATCACGGTCGTAAACCCCAACCAGACAAAGCCACCGGAAGACTATGACTATCTCGCAGAAACCAGCCAGGATGGGGCCGGGAATACTGAAGAAAAGGTCCAGCCACAGCAACAAGTCGTCGAACAGGCACCGCCACCGGCAGCCGCCCAGGAGATAAAACCCGACACCACCCAGGTACTGACTCGAGACACCAGCCAGCAAAAAGTCGACAAGCCTGAGGAAAACCCGCCCCAGGAAGATGAAGCACAAGACAGTGCTACCGAGCTGATCAATCGCAGCATGGAAATGCTGACGCTAAACCAGCAGATCAACCAGACTCTGCAGGCCTATTCCAAGACGCCCAAGAGCAAATTCATTTCCGCACGTACCAAGGAATTCAAGTACGCCAGCTACATGCGCGATTGGGTCACCAAAGTGGAACGGGTAGGAGAACTCAACTACCCTGACGCCGCCCGTCGACAGCACCTGTCCGGCAAACTGATTGTCCAGGTTGCAGTTTATCCCGATGGCACAGTCCGCGAGATCACCATTCGCAAACCGTCAGGCCATAAAATTCTGGACGATGCGGCTGTGCGTATTGTCAAACTGGCAGCACCATTCGCGCCCTTCCCGGAGAACATCAGGAAGGAGACCGACGTTCTGTACATTACCCGCACCTGGATATTTACCAGCGGCAATCGCCTGAAGAGCCACTAAATCCTGACGTAAACATCCGGTCCAAATGCTTGTGAAAAGCATTGAGCTACAGGATACTATTGCCATGGCAGACTCTCAGCACCTGACCAACCAATTCCTGATCGCCATGCCCGGTCTGGAAGACCCCAATTTTTTCCATTCGGTAACTTATATTTGCGAACACAATGCCGAGGGCGCCCTCGGACTGGTAGTCAACCGCCCTCTGGACATGCAACTGGGCGAAATCCTGCATCATATAAACCTCGAACACGCCGAACTGGAAGCCAGGCAGATGCCGGTGCATCTGGGCGGCCCGGTACAGCAGGACCGCGGTTTTGTGCTGCATGAACCGCTGGGCGAATGGGAGGCCACTATGCAGGTGACAGACCGTATTGGCATTACATCTTCTCTGGACATCCTCCATGCGATTGCGAAAAACGAAGGTCCGGAACATTCCCTCATAACGCTGGGTTACGCTGGCTGGGGCGCTGGTCAACTGGAGCAGGAAATGGCCGACAATGCCTGGCTTAGCGGTCCTGCAGACCCCAACATTCTGTTCCACACTCCCGACGAGGAGCGCTGGAGAGCAGCCGCTGCCTCGCTTGGTGTAGACCTGGACCGCCTGTCTGGAGATACCGGTCACGCGTAATGGCTGACAACATCATGCCAAAGCCCACACAAACGTTGCTGGGCTTCGACTATGGCCGCAAGCGCATCGGTGTTGCCGTGGGACAGCAACTGACCTGCTCAGCGACCGCTTTAACAACCGTACAGGCACGCGACGGCAAGCCCGACTGGTCAGCAATCACTCGCTTGCTGGAAGAGTGGAAACCAGACGCGCTGGTGGTCGGAATACCGTATCATATGGACGGTACCGAACAGGACATGACACACGCCGCGCAGCGCTTTAGCCGGCAGCTGGAAGGCCGCTACAAGCTACCGGTCCATTGTGCTGAGGAGCGACTGACCTCATACGTGGTAGAGTCCGGCCTCAACGACAAAACAGGCAAAACAGCCATTGACCCGCTATCCGCGCAGGTAATATTGCAGGACTGGTTACAACACAACGCCCAACCCACATGAGCAATAACTACAATATACCGGCCCTTATCGAACGCATGGCCGATGAATTACAGCAACAGATCAGTATTGATGCGCAAACAGTCATGGTCGGCATTCACACTGGTGGTGTCTGGGTCGCCGAAGTATTGCATAATTTGCTGGGTATTCAGGAACCTCTTGGCGCGCTGGATATCTCCTTCTACAGAGACGATTTCACACGCATCGGCATGAATCCACAGGTCAAACCCTCGCAGCTGCCATTCAGCCTGGAAGGCCGCCATATCATCCTCGTTGATGACGTTCTGCATACCGGGCGTACCATCCGTGCCGCCATGAACGAGCTGTTTGACTATGGCCGCCCGGCTTCAATCTCGCTCGCGGTACTGGTAGAGAGGGGAGGACGCGAACTACCAGTCGAGGCACAAGTCACAGGCGTTAAAATCAAGCTGGCCGAGAATGAACATGTCAAGCTGAGCGGGCCGGAACCGCTCAGCCTCGAAGTCAGGGATGTGTCATGAGTAACACCAATATCCAGGTACGCAAAGACGGACGCCTGCGGCATTTTCTGTCTACCGAGGGCCTGTCCAGGGAACTGCTGACAGAAATTCTCGACACCGCAGAATCTTTTGCCGGTGTCACCGAGCAGTCGGTCAAGAAAGTGCCCCTGCTACGTGGCAAGACCATCGTAAATCTGTTTTTCGAAGCCAGCACCCGCACACGTACCACATTCGAACTGGCCGCCAAACGGCTTTCGGCCGACGTTCTAAACATCAACGTAAACTCATCGGCAACCGTAAAAGGGGAAACGTTGCTGGATACCCTGCGCAATCTCGAAGCCATGCACGTTGATATGTTTGTGGTACGACACAGCGATAGCGGCACCGCACACTTTATTGCCCGGCAGGTACAACCACACGTCAGCGTTATCAATGCTGGCGATGGCCGTCATGCACACCCCACCCAGGCCATGCTTGATATATTCACCATTCGCCGGGAAAAAGGCGCTGACTTTGGGCGCCTGTCTGTGGCGATCGTTGGCGACATCGCTCACTCCCGGGTAGCCCGCTCACAAATTCATGGACTGAATATGCTGAACACTGGCGACGTACGGGTTATCGCACCACGCACCCTCGTGCCTGCACATGTCGAATCCCTGGGAGTACGTGTTTTTCATGACATGCGCGAAGGCCTTCGGGACGTGGATGTCGTTATCATGCTGCGCCTGCAAAATGAACGCATGGAAGGTGCTCTCCTGCCAAGTGAGCACGAATATTACCAGTTGTATGGTTTGACCGAGGAAAAGCTGTCTATGGCCAGGCCAGACGTCACTGTTATGCACCCCGGTCCGATTAACCGCGGCGTAGAGATTGATTCACAGGTAGCGGATGGCCCTCGCTCGGTCATACTTCAGCAGGTGACTTCCGGTATCGCCATACGCATGGCTGTCATGTCGATGGCGATGCAACAGTCGACTACGCAGGATAACCATGCCTAAGCCGAGAATAAGAATCTCCGGTAGCAGACTGATAGACCCGGAAAACCGGATCAACGACACGCTGGATCTGTATATTGCCAATGGCTGCATGATCGCAATCGGAGAAGCGCCGGACGGCTTCCAAAGCGACATCGAGGTGGATGCCACTGGCCTGGTGGCGATCCCCGGCCTGATTGATCTGAGCACCCGGCTTCGAGAGCCTGGCCAGGAATACAAGGCCAGCATCGACAGCGAGTGCCGTGCCGCGGCGGCCAGCGGCATTACCACACTCTGCTGCCCGCCGGACACTGACCCGGTCATTGATACACCGGCAGTCATCGAACTGATCCGCTACCGCGCCCGACAGGTGGGTGCAGCGCGCATATTCAGCCTCGGAGCCCTGACCCGCGACCTGGATGGCGAACACCTGAGCGAAATGTACGCGCTAAAATCGGCGGGCTGCATCGGCGTCAGTAATGCTCTCAAACCACTGGCATCAACACTGGTCCAGCGCCATGCATTCGAGTATGCAGCCACCTTCGACCTGACCGTCTTTCTGCATGCAAACGATGCCTCACTGTCTGCAAATGGCTGTATGCATGAGGGTCATATATCGACCCGGCTTGGTTTGCCCGGAATACCGGAGGCTGCCGAGACTGTAGCAGTGGCACGTGATTTGGCGCTTATTCAGCAAACCGGTGTACGCGCCCACTTCTGCAGACTAACCACCCAACGCGCTGTCCGCATGGTGGCACGCGCCCAGTTCGACAATATCCCGGTCAGTGCCGATGTCGCCGTCCCCAACCTGTACCTCAGTGAGCTGGATACCATCGATTTCAGTGCCGACTACCACTTTATCCCGCCATTGCGGACCCAGGCAGACAGGGACGGATTGCGCGAAAGCCTGTCCAGCGGCACACTCTCAGCGATATGTTCTGACCACCAGCCTCACGACAGTGATGCCAAACTAGCCCCCTTCCCGGCTACCGAGCCTGGTGCATCCGGCCTCGATTCACTACTACCGCTGACGCTGAAACTTGCAGAAGAAAACCACCTTCTGCTGCAAGATGCTATTGCCCGAATCACCAGCGGTCCGGCGAAAATTCTAAACCTGCCCTACGGTGAGCTCAGTGTTGGCCGTGCAGCCGACATCTGCATCTACGATCCTGCGGCTACCTGGCAACTCAACGCGGACAGCATGCATAGCCAGGGCAAAAATACACCGTTCCGTGGCTGGGAGATGCAGGGGCAGGTGCGCTATACCCTGCTGGATGGCGAAATAATTTACCGTAAGGACTGAACCTGCGCATGCACAAGCCGCATCGTGACACCATCGAACTGGAAGAGGCCGAGATCATCTCGCAGCAAGCGTTCGACGGTGACCAATACATACTTAGACTTCAGGCTCCAGCCTGTGCTGCAACAGCGCGCGCCGGCCAGTTCGCACACCTGAATTGTGATCCCGCGCTGGCGATGCGCCGACCGCTATCGATCATGCGCGTTGATCCCGACAGCGGCTGGGTAGATTTTCTTTACAAGGCGGTTGGTGAAGGCACCCGCTTACTGTCACGTCGTCAGACTGGACAAACCATAAGTGTACTGGGACCAATCGGGCATCCGTTCACGCCTCATCCGGAACGCCCTCGCAGCCTTCTGCTGGGCGGCGGAGTCGGTATGCCGCCGATGCTTTTTCTGGCCGAACACCTGAAACAAACCAGTGACTTCAAGCCATTGGTGCTTCTAGGCTCTGAAGTACCATTTCCATTTCGGCATCAACCTTCCAGGATTATGCTGCCCGGCATACCCGATGGCGTAATCGGCAGCATGCCTTTGCTTGAGGACTGGGGAATTCCCAGTCGACTCGCCAGCCTGCAGGGTTACCCGGGTTGTTACGAAGGCTATATCACCGACCTGGCGCGAACCTGGCTCAACGCTCTCAACGATGAACAGCGCATGCAGGTGGAGATTTTCAGCTGTGGCCCGCACCCCATGCTGGAAGCAGTTGCGGCATTGGCACGCGAGTACAATTTACCATGCCAGGTATCCCTGGAAGAATACATGGCCTGCGCCGTTGGCGGCTGTGCTGGCTGTGTTGTAAAGGTTAGCACCGATGCCGGCCCGGCGATGAAGCGAGTCTGTGTAGATGGCCCTGTATTCGATGCCTATACTGTATTTCAGTGAATAACTGTAGTTGACTCTTTAGCAGCTAGGGCGTTTCAACCAGTGTCACGCCTTCGAGCGCGCTATTCGAATCCACTTCGTTATCTTTCAGCTTGATCATCAGGCGAACCTCGTTGGCTGAATCAGCGTATTGAAGCGCATCGTCCTGCGTGATTTCGCCTTCACGATAAAGTGCGTAGAGTGCCTGGTCAAAGGTTTTCATCCCCTGCTGGCTAGAGCGCTTCATCAAATCCTTGAGATTGTGGACCTCACCCTTACGGATCAAGTCTGCCATCAGCGGTGTATTGATCAGCACCTCCACCGCAACGCAGCGCCCTTTACCATCCGGTGTGGGAATCAACTGCTGCGCCAGAATGGCCTTAAGATTTAGCGACAAATCCATTAACAACTGACCGCGGCGCTCTTCCGGGAAAAAGTTGATAATACGGTCCATTGCCTGGTTAGCATTGTTGGCATGCAGCGTGGCCAGACACAAATGCCCGGTTTCAGCAAAGGCAATAGCATGATCCATGGTTTCGCGGGTACGAATCTCGCCGATCAAAATGATATCCGGAGCCTGACGCAAGGTATTCTTTAATGCTGTATCAAAAGAATCAGTATCGATACCTACCTCACGTTGGGTGACGATGCAGCCGGCGTGCTGGTGCACGAACTCGATAGGGTCTTCGATAGTAATAATGTGCCCGGTACTGTTGTGATTGCGGTAACCGATCATGGAAGCCAACGAAGTTGATTTACCCGTGCCGGTTGCGCCGACAAATACAATCAGGCCACGCTTGGTCATGGCCAGGTTCTTGATAATAGGTGGCAGACTCAGGTCTTCGATTGACGGAATTTTTGTCTCTATGCGGCGCAAAACCATACCGCAGTGATTGCGCTGGTAAAAAGCACTGACGCGGAAGCGCCCCACACCCGAGGCACTGATAGCAAAGTTACATTCGTGCTTGGTATCGTATTCCTTGCGCTGGTCGGCAGTCATCACGCTAAGCACCACTTCGCGAGCCTGCTCCGGTGTCAGCGTCGACTGGGAAACCGGCTTAAGACGCCCGTTTATTTTCATGCTGGGCGGCATACCTGCGGTGATAAACAGGTCAGAAGCGCCCTTGTGAACCATCATCTTCAGTAAGGAGTTAAAATCCATGCTGTTTCCTAAGCTGTAATTAACGGAACATTTCTTTATTCATAGCCTTGGACCTGGCGTCAATTCGACTAATCAGGTTGCGAGCCACCAGTTCCTGCAAGTTCTGGTCGAGCGTCTGCATGCCAACGGACTGGCCCGTCTGGATGGCTGAATACATCTGCGCTACCTTGTCCTCACGAATAAGGTTACGAATGGCCGGTGTGCCAATCATGATTTCGTGTGCAGCGATACGTCCGCCGCCGGTTTTCTTCAATAGTGTCTGCGAAATAACTGCTCGTAACGATTCGGACAGCATGGAGCGCACCATGGTTTTTTCTGCAGCCGGGAATACGTCGATAATACGGTCGATGGTCTTGGCCGCGGAACTGGTATGCAGGGTACCGAACACCAGGTGACCGGTTTCGGCTGCCGTCAGAGCAAGACGAATGGTCTCCAGGTCACGCAATTCGCCGACCAGAATAATGTCCGGGTCTTCACGCAATGCGGAGCGCAGTGCTTCGTTAAAACCATGTGTATCGCGATGGACCTCACGCTGGTTGACGAGGCATTTTTTACTTTCATGGACGAATTCGATGGGATCCTCGATAGTCAGGATATGCTCGAACCGCTCATTGTTGACGTGATCCATCATTGCGGCCAACGTCGTTGACTTACCAGAACCGGTCGGTCCGGTCACCAGCACAATGCCGCGTGGCTGGTCGGCAATCTCCTTGAAGCCAACCGGGCAGCCCAGTTCCTCAAGCGACAGAATTGTCGATGGAATGGTTCGGAACACCCCGCCCGCACCACGATTGTGGTTAAAAGCGTTGACACGGAAGCGCGCTAAATTAGGGATTTCGAACGAGAAATCTGTTTCCAGGAACTCTTCGAAATCCTTACGCTGCTTATCGTTCATGATGTCGTAGATCAGGCCGTGGACAGTTTTATGGTCCAGAGATGGCACATTGATTCGGCGAATATCGCCATCAACGCGGATCATCGGTGGCATACCCGCGGAAATATGCAGATCGGAGGCATTATTTTTGACGCTGAAGGCGAGTAACTCGGCAATATCCATGCGCTTTCCCTTTAGTAGTTCCGGGTTCCTTATCGTCAGCTGCGATCAGAACTTGACCCTTTCACAGCCACAACAGCACTAGTGTACCTGCTCGTCGCCTGCAACAGCAGAGATCATAAATAACTGCTTGAATCAGGCATTTATGATCCTGTATCGTTTCCGTCATGACACAGCAACGACTCGCCTTCATCGGCGCAGGTAACATGGCACGCAGCCTGGTGGGTGGCCTGATCGCAGACGGCTGGGATCCTGCCGTAATCGGCGTATCCGATCCCGATGCCCACCAACTAGGCGTTCTGACGGCCCACTGCAAGGTCAGTACCGATACCGACAACCGGGCGATACTGGCTGGACGGGATGTCGTAGTACTGGCCGTCAAACCCCAGATTCTGCGCGAAGTAGCGAGCAGCATCGCTGATCAAATACAACAATCGTGTCCACTGGTAATTTCTATAGCAGCCGGGGTACGCAGCAGCGACCTGGAGCGCTGGCTCGGTGGAAACTGTGCCGTTGTACGCTGCATGCCGAATACCCCGGCACTGGTGCAGACCGGCGCAACCGCACTGTTTGCGACCCGGAAAGTATCAAACGAGCAAAAAGATCTGGCCGAGAGCATTCTGAGAGCCGCCGGCCTCACAGTATGGGTTGATGATGAAGAACTTCTTGACGCGGTAACCGCATTATCCGGCAGTGGCCCGGCGTATTTTTTCCTGGTTATGGAAGCGCTTGAGGAAGCCGGCATCACACTCGGCCTCGGTCGCCAGACTTCCCGGTTGCTGACGCTGCAGACAGCACTCGGCGCTGCCAAAATGGCCCTGGAAAGTAACGACGATACAGCTGTCCTGCGCCAGCGGGTGACCTCGCCAGGCGGCACCACTGAGCGGGCCCTCGAAGTTTTCGAAGACGGCAAGCTCAGGGCGCTGTTCGTTGACGCGTTAACCGCAGCGCGCGACCGGTCGCGCGAACTGGCAGATCAACTGGGGGGCGAATGATGGGCAGCAACTACGTCACCAACCCCATCGATTTTCTGATTAACACCCTGTTTGGGCTGTATATTCTACTGGTCATGCTGCGTTTTTTACTCGCAGTTGTACGCGCCGATTTCTATAACCCGGTCAGCCAGTTCATAGTCAAGGCCACCGATCCGCCACTGAAACCGCTGCGTCGCATTCTACCCAGCGTTGGCAAACTGGATACCAGCACATTGTTTTTAATGCTGGCGCTGCAGATGCTGTCCTTTACCCTGATCGCGTTACTGCGTGGCGGCTCCTTCTCCATTGGAGCGCTGTTGATACTCTCTGTTGCCGAACTGTTTTCGTTATTTCTTAATGTATTGCTGTTCTCGATCCTTATCCAGGTCATTATCAGCTGGATCAATCCCGGCACCTATAATCCCGCCGTCTCACTGCTCTACAGCCTGACCGAACCGGTGCTAAGACCCTGTCGACGCCTGATCCCGCCGATTTCAGGTATGGACTTGTCACCCCTCGTAGCACTGATTGCTATCCAGCTGATCAAGCTGTTGCTGTTACCCCCCTTGTACGCGCTAGCTCAATAATACGTTGGGCTGGTATCGCTGGCAGCATGACACGCTGATGCTGGACATCCGCCTGCAGCCACGCGCAAGCAAGGACGAAATTATCGGGGAATATGCCGGACGCCTGAAAATTCGCCTTGCGGCACCGCCAGTTGATGGCCAGGCTAACAAGAGCTTATTGAAATTTATGGCGAAAATTTGCCAGGTACCATTACGACAGGTCAGCCTCCTCGGCGGCGCGACCTGCCGCGACAAACTCATTGGAATCAACGCCCCCTGTCGCCTGCCGGAAGGCGTCACACCCCCTGAAACCTGATCGCCACCGCGACTTCCCGCATAACCTCCCGGCAGTAACCGGGCATTCGCTAACTTGTTCATAAATCAACTTAAAGCCTCGTATCCAACGGCCGTTACATAGCCAGGTGCACTAAAGGTGCAGTGGCATACATCGGCGTGTAAAAAATAAACAGCGGGAATTCGTTGCATGAAGCAAGACCAACTTGATAAACGCATACACAGCTACAACTCCTGGCGCGAACGTCTCATTGAGACCGTTGGACAGTTTCAATCCTGGCTGGAAAGCCACAACCTGGCCACGCCGGACCAGGAATTCACAATATTTGAAGCCATAGACGCATTACGCAAAGACAGCCTGACCGTTGCCTTTGTCGCTGAGTTCTCGCGCGGCAAAACCGAGCTGATCAATGCGTTGTTCTTTTCTCACTATGGTCAGCGCCTGCTACCTTCCGATGCCGGACGCACCACGATGTGTCCAACGGAACTGTTTTACGACCGCGACAACGAGCAGGCATACATACACCTGCTACCTATTGAAACCCGGTTACAGGATCAGAGCATCGCGGATTTTCGACATGAACCGATTCACTGGACACAGATCACACTCGACGTAAACAACACTGACCAGGTTGCCGAGGCACTGCACGAAGTAATCAAAACCAAGCAGGTTCCGGTCGCCCGTGCTCGCGAACTGGGGCTTTACGACGAGCAAACTGACCCTTATTTTCAGGCACACAAACAGCCACCGGCACAGGTCGAGATTCCACACTGGCGCCATGCGCTGATCAGCTTCCCTCACGAACTGCTAAAGCAGGGCCTGGTGGTACTGGATACCCCCGGGCTGAATGCCATGGGTCACGAACCAGAGCTGACCCTGAACATGCTTCCCGCTGCCCAGGCGATACTGTTCTTGCTCGGCGCTGATACCGGTGTAACTCGCAGTGACATGGAAATGTGGCAGCATCATATTCGCAAAATAAGCGACCGCTCAGACAACAACCTGGTTGTGGTGCTCAACAAAATAGACACCCTTTGGGACGAACTCAAAGACTCGTCCAGCGTCAACGCCAGTATAGAATCACAGCGCCAGTCTACGGCAGAACAGCTGCAGGT
The DNA here is from genome assembly GCA_963752745.1 of uncultured Gammaproteobacteria bacterium. Lineage (GTDB taxonomy): Bacteria > Pseudomonadota > Gammaproteobacteria > DSM-19610 > DSM-19610 > Thiogranum. The sequence goes on along the minus strand of CAVWAK010000023.1, from coordinate 92,095 downwards.
CGACGTCAGCCGCGTCTTCCCGATTTCTGCCCAGAAAGGTTTGCTCGCCAAAATTCGCAACGATGAACACCTGTTGCAAAAAAGCCGCCTGCATACACTGGAAGATTTTCTGGCCGAACAGGTATTACCAGGAAAACAGGAAATTGTGCGCGAAACACTCGTCAGCCAGATCGGTGGTTTGATCGACGACAACCTCGCCATACTGGAAACCCGCAAGACAAAAACCGACGAACAGCTTGCCGAACTGCGCTCGCTGCGAGGTAAGAACGCGGATGTCATCATGCACCTGATGAGCAAGTCGCGAGAAGAACAGACTGCCTACCTGCGCAATGTCGAAAGCTTCCAGAACAGTCGACGCCTGCTGCAGAACCAGGCACGCAACATGCTGGACACCCTGAGCATGGACAACCTGGACCGCTTGATCAACAAAACCAGGGAGTCCATGACCAAGAGCTGGACGACCGCTGGAATGAAACGCGGTATGGAAACCTTCTTTGACGGCGCACGCGACACCATGGAACAGGTCAGCGGCCATGCCGAGCAGACGCGCATGTTGATCCGTGCCACCTACAAGAAATTTCACGAAGAACACGGCCTTCCACAAATCATGCCCAAGCAGTTTTCCGTAGCGCCGTTTTCTACGGAGCTTGAACGTCTCTACCAGGAAGCCGAAGCATTCCGGCGCAGCCCGGTGACGACCGCTACCGAACAATCTTTCGTCGTCAAGAAATTCTTCATTTCGCTCGTCAGTCACGCCCGCAGCCTGTTCTTCAAGGCCAATCAGGATGCCGACCACTGGCTCAAGGAAGTCATGAATCCACTGGTACGGCAAATAAAGGAACACAAGGCAATCATGGAGAAGCGCCTGGAGACCTTGCGACGAATCAGCGAATCCCGTGATACGATTGATACACGCATCAAGGAACTCGATACCAGCTTGCAGGAAATAAAAAAACAACTGGACACCCTGCAGCAGCTGCGCCATTCACTGCACAGTGCAGGCCCTGAAATGGTAGCTCCCGAATCGGAAACCTCTCATCCTCTCGAAGTCATCAGCTAGATCTGCAGCTCCCCGATGTCGGGGAGCTGGCCCGCAATTTTCCTCCGGGGCAACTCATACGCTCGAGTATGGTCTATAGTTTCAATGTAGTTATCAGACCACCCAAAGGAGATGCCGAATGCATAAGAAAAACATAATACTCTTCCTGTTAAGCCTCATGCTGGTGCTCAGCGGAGTTGCCACCGCCGAGAACTCACAGGACTTCGGTGACTATGTGGTGCATTTCAATGCACTGAACACCAACCACCTGCCGCCGGGAGCCACGCGCGAGTATGGCATCAAGCGCAGCAAGAACCGCGGTATGATAAACGTTGCAGTGCTCAATAAAATTATGGGCACTGCCGGCAAGCCGGTGGCTGCAGATGTTGCAGCTGAGGCCAGCAACCTGACCGGGCAGAAACGTGACATAAACCTGCGCGAAGTACGCGAGGGTACAGCTATATATTACATTGGTGACTTTCCCATCACCCACGAGGAGACCCTGCGCTTCACGGTCACCATAAAGCCCGACGGGCAGGCTGATACCTACGAGGTAAAATTCAAGCAGCAGTTCTATACTGAATGAGCTGATACAGGGCGTACAACCCGAACCCCATCACCAGCAACCCCGCCGAGCGCCGGACGCGCGGGTCTCTGACCCGTGCTGACAGGCGTTCGGCGACAAAGCCCATTGCCAGTAGATTGGGCAAGGTTCCAAGCCCGAAACTCAGCAACAAGGCGGCGCCATAAAGCGGATCGGCGGTCGATATCGACCAGACCAGAACACTGTAAACCAGCCCGCAGGGCAACCAACCCCATATCATTCCTAACAGAAATGCCTGGGCAGGAGTTCGCACGGGAAGAAAACGCCGGCCAAGTGGTTCGAGATGCGTCCACAGACGGCCACCGATATTTTCCACTTGTGCCAGCCCCTGCCACCATCCAGCAAGATAAAGTCCCAGCGCAATCATGAATAGCGCGGCTACCCCTTGCAGGACTATCTGCACCTGATGCAAACCGCTCCAGTGGGATGCCAGCCAACCAACACCCCCGAATAGCGCGCCGGCAATGGCATAACTGCTTACTCTGGCCAGATTATAGGCCAGCAAATAACGCCAGCGCGCCGCACGCTGACCTTCCGGCAAACCCAGCGACAGCGCGGTTACAATACCGCCACACATCCCAACGCAATGCACGCCCCCCAGCAGGCCCACAATAAACGCCGATAACAATGAAACATCAATTGGCATCACAATATATCCTGGACGAATTCAAGTTGGATTTAAATTTGTTTTCATGTCGAGTTAAATCCGTCAAACTCCAACACTCAAGCCGATGACCACTACCCATACTCAATCCGCAAACCAAAAACTACTCCGCTCGAAACTGTTCTGGGTTGGCATTCTGTATTTTGCTGAGGGTTTTCCGCTCGGCGTATTCTACGATATCTTTCCAGTGCATTTTCGCGCCCAAGGCGTAGAGCTCTGGAAAATCGGTTTCATGAGCCTGCTTGGGCTAGCCTGGACACTCAAATTTCTCTGGGCACCCGCAATAGACCACTATCGCCATCACCGCCGATGGATGTTCGGCGTCGATCTTGTGATGGCAATCGTTATGCTGATATTCGCCATGCATGCCGATTTTGGCCCCTGGGTATGGTGGGTCATTGGCCTGTTTACGCTGATGTCAGCAACTAATGACATTGCCATCGACGGTTACACCATCGAAATGCTGAATAAGCGCGAACTTGGTTTGGCAAACGGTTTCAGAATTGGATTCTACCGGGTTGGCATGCTTGCGTCCGGGTTTGCCTTGATGTTGGCTGACATCTGGGGTTGGGCAGGCACCTATCTGGCCGCCATGGCAATTTTTATAGCCAACGGCCTTGCCTGCCTGTTCGCGCCTAGAGAAACCCATAAGTCTGGAAGCGGGACCCTGAGCATAAGGCACGAGATCGGTGCATTGCTAGTGCACCCCGCCTCTTTCTCCCTAGTGGTTATGTTTCTGCTGGGTGCACTCTGGTTGGCCAATAATGCAATCCACTGGTCGGCAGACTATCCATTATTCTGGCCGATCGCGCTTACCGTCGCTGGCGTATTGATTTTTTCAGCCACCACATTCGCGCGCACTTCTCACAAGGTCAAAGCTCGGGAAAAAAATACTCGCCTCGCCGAAGGGCCGATATTTGGAACTTTGCTGGAGATGCTCAAGCGACCCTACATCTACCCAACAATTTTGTTTATCTTGATATTCAAACTCGGCGATAGCTCTATGGGTTTCATGATCAAACCTTTCTGGGTCGATGCCGGCTTTACCGCTGGAGAAATCGGGCTGGTATCGGTCAATATCGGGCTTGCGTTGTCCATTGCCGGCGGAGTAGCTGGCGGCTGGTATACCGATCGATCTGGTATATTCAAATCGCTGTGGATATTGGGCCTATGGCAGGCAATTTCTAATCTGGGCTATGCCTATGCCGCCTCGGCTTTACCACTGGCCGAAGTTGGCACGGCATTAACCGAACACCAGAGATGGATTATGTATTCAGCAAGTGCCATTGAATCGTTTACGGGTGGGTTAGGCACCGCCGCATTTCTCGCGTTTCTAATGTCCATAGTCAATAAAAATCATTCCGCAACCGAGTACGCTATCCTGTCTTCGATCTTTGCGCTCAGTCGATCGCTAGCTGGGTGGGCCGGCGGATTTGGAGCTGAAGCCATGGGTTATGCAGATTATTTTTTACTGACCTTCTTTCTTGCATTCCCCGCTTATTTACTACTACCTTGGGCAAAGCGTATGATGAACTATGCCTCACAGCAAAAAGACTTCGGTCAGCACGACTAAACTCCTGACTACGCCAAACTGTAGTCATAATCCATAATCAGCGGCGCATGATCGGAGAAACGCTTCTCCTTATAGATTCTTGCCGCTTGAACTGTTTTCGCAATACCTGGCGTCACAACCTGGTAATCGATACGCCAACCCACATTCTTGTCCCAGGCCTGACCGCGGTTTGACCACCAGGTGTACTGGTCCGGACGTGGATCAACAACCCTGAACGCATCCACAAATCCCGCCGGACCAAACAACTCGTCCATCCAGGCGCGCTCCTCTGGCAGGAAGCCCGAATTCTTCACATTACCCCGCCAGTTCTTTAAATCGATTTGCTTGTGCGCAATATTCCAGTCGCCGCAAATCACGTACTCGCGACGCTTGCGCCTCAACTTGCGAAGATACGGCATGAAGCGATCCAGCATGTCGAACTTGATCTGCTGACGCTCTTCACTGGAAGACCCGGAATGCAGGTACAGGGAAACCACGCTAAGCGCGCCGAACCGGACCTCCAGATAGCGGCCCTCGGCATCGACATCTGGCCAGCCCAGGCCGGTAATCACCTTGCTTGGCTTTTGGCGGCTGTAAATCGCCACCCCGCTATATCCTTTCTTTTCCGCATCGTGAAAATACGCATGGTAGTGGCGCGGCCAGAACACCCGATCCTCCAGCTGATGGACCTGCGCCTTGGTTTCCTGAATACAGATAACATCAGCGCGCTGCCGCGCCATCCAGCTGAAAAACCCTTTCCGGGCCGCCGCCCGAATTCCATTGACGTTGGCGGTAATAATGCGCATGCGTTCTCCTGTGTGACCTGCGCGTGTATCATACCGGAGCTTTCAAACCGCCGTGGAAACATCATGCAGCAGTACAAAAAAGACTTTCTCGACTTCGCCATTGACGTAGGCGTCATGCGTTTTGGCGAGTTCACCCTGAAATCCGGCCGTACCAGTCCCTACTTTTTCAACGCCGGCCTGTTCAACACAGGCAGCCATCTGGCGCGTCTGGGGCGCTTCTATGCACAAGCCATCATCGACGCAAAAATCCGGTTCGACGTCCTGTTCGGCCCCGCCTACAAAGGCATCCCGCTGGCCGCTGCTGCCAGCATCGCCCTGGCTGATCATCATGATTGTGATATGCCCTACTGCTTCAACCGCAAAGAAGCCAAAGATCACGGCGAAGGTGGCAACCTGGTAGGCGCGCCGCTACAAGGCCGGGTACTGATAATCGATGACGTCATTACAGCTGGAACAGCCATTCGCGAGTCTCTTTCCCTGATCGACGCGGCTGGCACAAACGCCACCGGCGTAGTCATCGCACTCGACCGCCAGGAACGCGGCCAGGGTGACCGCTCCGCCATACAGGAAGTCGAACAGGATCTCGGATTGAAAGTGACCAGCATAGTCACGCTGGCGGAACTACAGGACTATCTCGGTGACAAACCGGAATACCAGTCAGCACTGGAAAATATAAGCACATACAGGGAACAGTACGGCGTTTAGCCCATCCCCAAAGCGCATGGTCTGGTGGTGACGCCTAACCAACAATCAACTTAACCCCAATAACCAGCGTAATTACCTCAAACGCACGCTTGATCAACCGGTTGCCCTTCTTGATCGCCAAATGAGCACCCGCGTACCCGCCCAGCAAAGACCCTAACAGCAGCGCAGGCAGCCAATTCCAGCGAATCTCGGCCAGTAACCCCAGTGTCAATGCCCCGACACCGTTCCAGAAAATCCCTACCAGTACCAGCGTGTAAGCAATAGCACGCTTGTAATCGAAACCAAACCACCGTACCAGCCACAAAGTAACAAATAATCCTGTGCCGGAAGTCAGCGAGCCATTCAACACACCAATCAGGAACAACACTGATCCGCCCACCGCAAACCCCGCCCGGTCGCGATGTTTTTCGATCTGGCTCTGCCCCAGACCAGGATTTAACCAGGAATACAGCCCCAAACCCGCGGTGAGCACACCCAGAGCAATCTCGGCTGTACGACCGGGAATATCGACGATCAGGTGAGCACCTACCACCACCCCCGGAAGACCGGTCGCAAGTATAAATAAAGAAAGGCTTTTTTCCAGGCCTCCCTCCCTCAAGTGGCGCACTGTCGCGCCGATACCTAGAGCAATACTGGCTACTTTATGGGTCGCCAACGCAACCACGAAAGGCAAACCCAGGAAAATCAATGCCGGCAGCTGAACCAGGCCGGCACCGCCGCCGGAAAAGGCGGAAAACAGGTTGGCCACCAAGGCAATCATAAACAGTAACAGCTGGTCGAGTAGGTCCATCAGCGCACAACCCGGAACACGCAGATTCGAATGATGCTCATGAAACACTTAATTCCTTGTTTGGCACTGGCACTGAGCAGTGCGTTTATGCTTCCTGCTACACAGGCTGGCAAACTCTACAAGTGGGTGGATGAAAACGGTCAGATTCGCTATGGAGACCGCATTCCACCTCAGTATGCGCGCAAAAGCAACGAGACCCTGAACCAACAGGGTATAACCGTAGACCGCCAGGAAGCAGCGAAAACACCCGAACAGATTGCCGCAGCGCAGCGTCTGGAAGAAGCCAGGGAAGCAGCTGAACGGGTACAGCAGGAAAAGGACCTCAAAGATCGAATTCTACTGGACACTTTCACCAACGAGGATGAAATGGTCCTTACCCGGGATGGCAAGATTGAAGCTATTGAAGCTATTATCCGCGTCACTAATGGACGCACCGAAAAACTCAAATTACGACTGAGCAAGCTGAAAACCCGCGCCGCCAACATCGAGCGCTCCGGCAAACCTGTGTCCGACAAGCTCAATGCAGAGATCAGAGAAACCCGCCAGCAGATTGCGCAGAATTTTATCTACTTGAAAAGCCGCAACAGTGACCAGCAGCTGATACGTGAACAGTATGAAGTGGATATCGCGCGCTTTCGTGAACTTCAGGCTGAAAAATTCAAACTAGAACAGGCCGCTGCCAAATAACGCTAGCCGCGTATCAGGGTACCGACACCTTCATCGGTAAACAGCTCCACCAGCACTGCATGTTCGACACGACCGTCGATAATATGCGCACTGCGCACACCCGATTTCACAGCCGACAGGGCGCAACGAATTTTTGGCAGCATACCGCCATGGATGGTGCCATCATCGATAAGTGCATCAACCTCCAGGGCACTCAACCCGGTTAACAACTTGCCTTCCTTGTCGAGCAAACCGATGGTGTTGGTCAACAGAATAAGTTTCTCCGCACCCAGCACTTCTGCCACCCTGCCGGCCACCAGATCAGCGTTTATATTGTAGGAACAGCCATCTTCACCGACGCCGATTGGCGCGATCACCGGTATAAAACCACCGGCAACCATCATGTCTACCACCGCTGCGTCAATGCTCGCCACTTCACCGACATGACCGATGTCGATAATTTCCGGTACATCCAGTTCGCTGGCATCACGTGTCAAGGTCAACTTACGTGCTCGTATCAGGTCACCGTCCTTGCCCGTCAATCCAACAGCCCGGCCACCGTGGCCGGTAATCAAACTCACAATATCCTTGTTAACCAATCCACCGAGAACCATCTCGACAACATCCATGGTTTCACTGTCAGTAACACGCATGCCCTGGACAAATTCACTCTGCTTACCGATCTTCTCAAGCACCCGTCCGATCTGGGGGCCACCGCCATGTACCACGACAGGGTTAATACCAACCAGTCGCATCAACACGATATCGCGGGCAAACCCACTCTTCAGGTTTTCATCCACCATGGCGTTACCGCCATACTTGACCACCACAGTCTTGCCACGGAAACGGCGAATATAAGGCAGTGCCTCGCCCAGAACGTGGGCGACGTCAGTTGCTTGTTTGGAAGTAAGACTCATAATCAGAAGGGCAGCAACAGGCCAGGGTCCGCCTGCAACATAACCCGCCGGAACTCATCCTGGATCGCGCTCAGCGCCAACTCGTCTTCAGCCTCGAAGCGCAGCACAAGGCAAGGCGTGGTATTCGACGCACGCACCAGCCCCCAGCCGCGATCAAATTCAACCCGAAGACCATCGATTGTTGCGACCTGGGCGTTCTCAAAGTGCGCGCCATTAAGCAGTTTCTCCATAAACACGTTGGGCTCACCCTCGGCCATAGGTACATTCAGTTCCGGCGTATTAAGACTGTCAGGCAACTCGGCAAACACATCACTCGAACTGCGCACATCCTTGGCAAGAATCTCCAGCAAACGAGCAGCAGAATACAAAGCGTCATCAAACCCAAACCAGCGCTCCTTGAAGAAGATATGACCACTCATCTCTCCAGCCAGGAGTGCCCCTGTTTCCTTCATTTTGGCTTTGATCAACGAATGCCCGGTTGCCCACATCAGCGGTTCGCCGCCATGCTCGGAAACCACAGCCGCTACATGACGCGAACTTTTGACATCATAGATAATCAATGCACCGGGATTGCGCGCCAACACATCTATTGCCAGCAACATTAACAGGCGATCAGGCCAGATGATCTCTCCCAGGGAACTGACTACCCCGAGACGATCACCATCACCGTCGAAGGCAAATCCCAGATCGGCACCCTGTTCCTGTACTGTCTGAATCAATGTCGCAAGATTCTCGGGCCTGCTGGGGTCCGGATGATGATTCGGGAAATTACCATCCACGTCACAAAACAGCTCTGCGACCTCACAGCCCAGCTCTCGCAACAACTGAGGCACAGCTGCGCCAGCCACACCGTTTCCGCAATCCACCACCACTTTCATGGGGCGGACAATCTGCACATCCGATTTGACCCGTTCCATGTAGTCGGGCAGCACATCAACTTCATCGACACTACCCTCACCAGTGAGCATGTCGCCGGACTCGATACGCTGCCTGATACCGTCAATCGCTTCGTTAGCCAATGTGTCGCCGCCAAGCATTATTTTGAAACCGTTGTAATCAGCGGGGTTATGGCTACCTGTCACCATGACACCGGTTCCCCCCCCCAGGTAATGGGCAGCGAAATAAAGCACCGGCGTCGGCACCTGGCCAACATCTTTAACATCACGCCCTGTTGCCTTCAGCCCGCGAATCAGCTCAGCACTCAGCCCCGGACCTGAAAGTCGTCCGTCCCGGCCAACCACAACAGTCTGCTCACCACGAAAATAGGCTTCACTGCCAATGGCCCGTCCAATCTCATAGGCCACATCGTCAGACAGGGTTTCACCGACAATACCGCGTATATCGTAGGCCCTGAATATACTGCCATTGATCTTGCTCTCACCGAGCTCGGTATTGCTGATTTCCAGCGCGCTTTGATCAAATAAAAGGTCACCTTCGACGTCATCAACCACGGCAGCATCCGCCACTGGCGCTGGCGATTCCGCCATGCCGGGCGAAGCTGCAGGAATTCCGGCAGCTGCGGTGCGCGTCATTAATTCAATAGTGTCATTCATATCGGTGAGTGCCACTGCATAGGATGGTTTGGCAAGACCGTCGCGCATATCCTTGACGATAGTCAGTAAAATCGCCTGATCGCTTTTCAATGCTGCAGCTAACTTACGGAATACCAGCCACAGCACCAGCACCAGCAATATTGCCGCCACGGCGGCAGCACCACCGGCCATGGTTAACAGTTCCCTGTCCCCTGACGATCGACTAACCGAAGACCAGTATGCGACCCGCCAGCGACTGCCCGATACCGGCAATTCACTGTTAGCGGTACCCTGTTTGAAGCTCGCATCACCCCGGCTGCCCAACACATTTACCGCACCACCAGCGACCTGCTGAAACTCGGCATATCCATCGACCTGCGATTGACTCAACAGGCCCTGCAACTCCTGTAGTGGATAACTAACCATCAGATGACCGACAATGCGACGGCCCGCTGGATCAAGAATTCTTCGCACCAGATTGATGTGCTGCTGCGGAGTACCCGACATGTGGACTTCCAACGGTGGCGGCGTATCTTTAGTCTCGGCGTGCTTCAGCATCTCCAGCGCCGCGTAACTGATTGGCGGACTGACCTGCAAATCGACTTCCTCGGTACCGGGCGCCAGCAAACGCACGCGAATTGCGTTGGGGAACAGGTACGCCAGTGCGTCAATTTTCTGCTCGACCGCTTTTGTGTCCCCGCCGGACATCAGGCGGGCAATCTCCGGGTCTTTGCTGACCATTTCGGCTGTCGCTACCTGAGTGGCCACCCACTGCCGATAACTGGTGGAAAACAATGCCGCCGCGAGTTCTGCCTGTTGCTGCTCTGCCGCCTTGAGTTGCAAAACAGTCTGCAGGTACACAACCAGTGGCGCTACGGCAACCAGCAACACACCAACAATCATGAGTAGCAGTTTCTGACTACCAAGGCTTGTATTGAGCGAAGAAGCGGAGTCCGGTTTTGCCGGTTCCGATTTGGTTGGCTGCTCTTTGCCAGACCGGAAGGGTAATTTCATCTCAATCCCTGAATTAAATACTTACACGTTGTATGCCGTGATCATCTAGCCGCGGCCAGTATGCCCAAAGCCGCCGGCTCCACGCACACTATCGACAAATTCTTCGACGATCTCAAACCCGGCTCGCACTACCGGCACGAACACCATTTGCGCGATCCTCTCCCCTGGCTCAACCGTAAAAACACCATGACCCCGATTCCAGCAGGAGACGTACAGCTGCCCCTGATAGTCCGAATCGATCAAGCCAACCAGATTACCCAGCACAATGCCATGTTTATGCCCCAGACCGGAGCGTGGCAGCAATACTGCCGCCAGTGACGGATCGGAAATATGTATTGCGATACCGGTAGGCAACAATTCTGTCTGCCCCGGCTGCAACTGAAGTTCGGTGTCCAGACAGGCTCGCAGGTCCATACCTGCAGAACCACCGGTTGCATAGTCGGGCATTGGATATGTCGAACCAATACGGCTGTCGAGAATTTTAAGCTGAATGCTTTGCATGGTGCTCCACTGATGAAGTAGTACTGATTGATTTCCTGTAGTGATTAGCGATCTGCTCGATCAACGCCACTGCCAGGCGCCTCTTGCCGTCCCTGGGCAGAAGTAATTGCCCCTCCTGCCAGACCAGTAACAACTCGTTGTCATCGCTGTCAAAACCGAGACCTGTCCCGACCTGATTAGCCGCGATCATATCGACATTCTTATCGCGACATTTCTTCTGCGCATTTTCCTCCAGCTGCCCGGTCTCTGCTGCGAAACCGACGCAAAAAGGCCGGGGCTGCAATGCAGCCGCTGTTGCCAGGATATCCTTCACAGGGGTCAAAGGCAGCGTCCAGTCAGCAGACTGTTTCTTGATCTTCTCTGTGGCAATATCCGTCGGCCGGTAATCAGCCACTGCCGCAGCCGCAATCAGAATATCGCAAGCGATAACTTCCGACATAACTGCATCAAACATTTCGGCCGCCGTTTCTATGGCGACGCAACGGACACCCGCAGGCACATCCAGCGCCACCGGACCACTGACCAGCACCACTTCGGCGCCGGCCTCGCGCGCGGCGGCAGCCACAGCATAGCCCATTTTTCCGGAACTGCGGTTACTCAGAAAACGTACCGGGTCGAGCGCTTCACGCGTCGGTCCGGCGGTCACCAATACCTTTAGACCTGCCAACAAACCATTTGCAAAAGTTGCAGACACCGCCTCAACCAGCGCGAATGGCTCCAGCATGCGCCCCGGCCCCGTCTCACCACAGGCCTGTTCGCCTTCCGCCGGCCCAAGTATCCGAACACCGCGCTCCAACAGCAACGCAACATTAGCCTGGGTCGCCGGGTGAGACCACATCGCCTGGTTCATCGCTGGTGCAAGCAGCAAAGGTGACTGACACGCCAGACAGACAGCGGCCAATAAATCATCTGCACGACCGCTGGTCAGACGGGACAGCGTATCGGCACTGGCCGGTGCAATCACGATACAATCTGCCCAGCGAGCCAGGGCGATATGATCCATACCGGTTTGATCGTCCGACCAGTCTGCCCACACCGGCTCACCGCTAAGCGCCTGAAAAGTGCGCGCTCCAACGAAGTCTCTGGCGGTCGATGTCATCATCACGCGCACACAGGCACCCGCCGTGCGCAGCTGCCGCACCAACTCGGCACTCTTATACGCTGCGATGCCGCCAGTTACGCCAACCAGAATGCGTTTGCCAGAGAGAAAATTCATACCCGTTAGAGTGTACCAGAAGCGCCCTCTCCTGGAAGCTGTCAGAGTGCATCTTTACAGTGTCGTCATAGGCTTACACAATCGGTTCCAGATTCACCGGTATTACCGTATCAACTCAGTGCACACGGAGGTGCGCAAATGAGCATGACTGACTGGCCGGAGGCGGAACGCCCCCGGGAAAAACTACTGTCGCAAGGGCCCACGGCCCTGTCCGATGCCGAATTGCTGGCCATTTTCCTGCGTACCGGCACGCCCGGCCAGACAGCCGTGGAACTGGCACGTGAGCTATTGGGCGAGTTTGGCAGCCTGCGCGGCCTCCTCCAGGCTAACCAGCAACAGCTGTGTGCAGCCCGTGGGCTGGGGCCAGCCAAATTCGCCCAGTTGCAGGCAGTTCTGGAGCTCGCTCGTCGCCACCTCGGCGAACGCCTGCAGCGCGGCGATCTACTACTGAATCCAGAGGCTACGCGGCGTTACCTGATCACTACGCTGGGCGATTTGCCACACGAGGTATTCTGTTGCCTGTTTCTGGATACGCGCCACCGCCTTATCTGTTACGAAGAACTGTTCCAGGGCACCATAGATGGAGCCAGCGTCCACCCACGGGAAGTCGTACGGCGTGCCCTGCACCACAATGCCGCTGCCGTGATACTGGCGCACAACCATCCATCAGGCGTAGCCGAACCCAGCGATGCGGATCAGCGCATTACACGGCGGCTAAAACAGGCACTTCAGCTGGTGGACATTCGGGTACTCGACCACCTGGTGGTTGGTGACCGTACTGCCATGTCTTTTGCGGAACACGGACTGCTATAGGCCAGCCACCAAACCGGCCGCGCCAATCAGCCTCATACTATTGATATTAATAGATTTAACTGGTTCTCTACCAGGATATCAATCGACCCTGATTATGCCACCTTAATACTCCCGGACTTGTTCGTGATTGGGTACTCTGGTATAAAGCGCGGTTCTCGTAGTCCGCCCAGCGCGGGCGGTGCCAGAATTTTGAGGGATTGAGCAATGTCCAAAGTGTGTCAGGTTACCGGGAAACGCCCGGTCACGGGGAACAACGTTTCTCATGCGCATAACAAAACCCGTCGCCGGTTCCTGCCGAACCTGCATACCCACCGTTTCTGGGTGGAAAGCGAAAAGCGCTGGGTGAAACTGCGCGTGTCTTGCAAAGGCATGCGCATTATCGACAAGCAGGGCATCGACACCGTGCTGTCTGACATTCGCGCCCGTGGCGAAAAAGTCTAGGAGCAACAAGCATGCGTGACAAAATCAAGATGGTTTCCAGTGCCGGTACCGGTCATTTCTACACTACGACCAAGAATAAGCGCACCACACCAGACAAGCTGGAAATGAAAAAATACGACCCTGTGGTACGTAAGCACGTGACGTACAAGGAAACCAAGATCAAGTAATTATTATCAGGCATTCAATAAAAAAGCCCGGCTTTGCCGGGCTTTTTTATTGAATGCCTGATAATCAAACAGGCTGAAGACTATACCCCTTAAGCCGCCGGGCAAACTCCTGTAATGCATGCACGCCAGTAGCCTCAGCCTGCTGACACCATTCCTGCAGCGCCTGCATAAGGTTCTCGTGACTGGTTGCCGAACGATTCCAGATGTCCTGCAATCGTTGGCGGTATTGGTAAACTGTACGCAAGTTGGTAAACCGCTCGAGCACACTCTCCAGTACGCCACGGCTGGTCTCATCCATTGCCTCCGGGTTCCGCACCAGCAAACGGCGCGCACGGCGCAGATTTTTGCGGCAGGCGCCGTCACGGCAACGATATTCCTGGCGCAGTACCGGCATCAACACTTCTCGAGCATAGTTCGCCATGACGTTCAGGCGACTTGCAAACACGGCACGCAGCGTGTCCATATCGACCCGCTCCTTACCGGTCACGATGCGGGTGCGTGGCGCCAACTTCTTCACCCGCGCCAAACCCAGGGCACGTAACAGCAAGATATATCCCCAGCCAGCGTCGAACTCCCACCATTTACTGGAAAATTTGGCCGAACTGGCGAACGCATGGTGATTATTGTGCAATTCCTCACCACCGATCAGGAAACCCAGCCAGGAGATATTGCGCGAGGCGTCCGACGTCTCAAAATTGCGGTATCCCCACCAGTGACCAATGCCGTTAATCACCCCGGCGGCCCAGAACGGAATCCACAACATTTGTACCGCCCAAATCGCGACACCAGCAAAACCGAACAACAAATAATCTATAATTAACATAATGGCGACACCGAGTATTCGGTGAGCATCATATATATGGTGCTCCAGCCAGTCGTCAGGGGTATTGTGTCCATACGACTCAATGGTGTCCTCACGCAGACTCTCAGCCCGATACAGCTCGGCGCCCTCCCACAAGACCTTGGAGATACCTCGTGTCTGCGGGCTATGCGGATCATCCGGTGTCTCGCATTTGGCGTGGTGCTTACGGTGTATGGCGACCCACTCGCGCGTCACCATACCCGTGGTCAACCACAGCCAGAAACGGAAAAAATGGCTAACCGCGGGGTGCAGATCCAGCGCCCGGTGTGCCTGATAACGGTGCAGGAAAAGTGTCACACTGACGATAGTAATGTGAGTCATGACAAAACCGACCAGCAGATACCCCCACCAGGGGATCGAATACAGTCCTGCATACCAGGAAAAAGAGGATATTAACTCGTGCATTTCAACCTCAAACCGCTACATCGTATGCTTGATAATAACATATGGGTTGAGCCCACTGATTTTCGTATGTAGAGTCGCAAAAAGACTCCACGCACAGCCATAGAAAGCTGTTAAAATCCAGTAAAAACAACCCCTCAGAAGATTAAGACACATGAGTGAAATTTACATTGGTCGCCAGCCCATCTATGACCGCAAGCTCGGTGTCTATGCGTATGAGCTGCTGTTCCGCGCCGCATCGGATAACAGCGCCAAATTCACTGACGGCGACCAGGCAACCTCTGATGTTATCGTCAATACTTTCCTCGAAATCGGTCTCGATAACATTGTTGGTGACCGGCTCGCCTTCATCAACCTGACACGCGCATTCTTCGTCGGCGAACACACGATTTCGCTACCCAAGGATCGTGTCGTGCTGGAGTTACTGGAAGATATCGAAGCCGATGAAGAAGTCGTTAACAGCGTTAAACGGCTGTCCGAGCAGGGATATAGCATAGCACTGGACGATTTTATCTACCACGAATCACTGCAACCACTGGTGCAACTGGCTGACATTGTCAAAATAGATATTATGGCGATGAGCCGTGACGAGATCCGTAAACACGTTGAAGCCCTGCGCCAGCACCCACTGCGCCTGGTGGCAGAAAAAGTCGAGACGCAGGAAGAACACGACTACTGCATGGAACTGGGCTTTGACTATTTCCAGGGCTACTTCCTGGCCCAGCCCAAGGTGATCCAGGGACGACGCCTGCCGAACAACCGACTGGCAATCCTGAAACTGCTCAGCCGTCTGCAGGATCCGGAAATCACTTCAAAGCAACTCGAAGAGCTAATCGCCCAGGACGTGGCGTTCAGCTATCGCATTCTGCGCTATGTAAATTCAGCCGCCTATGCGCCACCGCGCAAGATAGAATCGATCCATCAGGCAGTTGTGCGACTCGGCCTGCAAACCATTAGATCCTGGACAGCTCTGCTGGCCATGTCCCAAGTGGACGACAAGCCCACCGAACTGGTGGTAACCGCCATGATACGCGGCAAAATGGCCGAACAGATGGCCCGGGCACTGGATGCCGAACAGCCGGATTCCTTTTTTACCGTCGGCCTGTTCTCCGCACTGGACGCGCTGATGGATAACAGCATGGAAGAAATCCTCACCCAGCTTCCGCTCGCCGACCACATTGCCCAGGCCCTGCTGCACAAGGGCGGCGGACTACACGGTGAAGTACTAAACTGCGTGTTGGCCTATGAACGTGGCGAATGGGAAAACCTGGGCTGCAGCCAGCTCGGCACCCATCGACTTCGCACCTGTTACCTGGAGGCAGTGCAATGGGCCAATACCGCATGCCGGCAACTGGTCGACACATAGACATTCACCCACGCCAGGCCTGGCGACTGTTGACCCAGGTCAAAGACTGAACCCCAGAGGCCACGTAGTCTTAACCACTGGTTAGATAAAGGCGGGGCAGACGCCCCGAATTTGTCTTCCCTTCCCGTCCTTGCCGTAGCCCACACGCTGCGGCATTTTTTTTGAGTTGCACCAGTCAGGCGACTACGAAACAATGCCCGCTCGACCAAAGACAGCGTGCCCCATTGAGCCAAACCGAAGACGCACACTCGCTGGCCGCCATCGATCTGGGATCAAACAGTTTCCATATGATCGTCGGGCGGCTGCAGAATGACCAGGTCCAGCTTATCGATCGGTTGCGCGAACCTGTGCGACTGGCAGAAGGGCTGACCGCTGATCATAACCTCGAAGCCCACGTGGCTGAACGCGCGCTCGACTGTCTGCAGCGTTTCGGCCAACGCATCCGCGACCTGCCTGTTGGAAACGTGCGCGCGGTGGGGACCAATACCCTGCGCCGGGCGCAGGCTGCCAGCGGTTTCCTCGACCAGGCGCAGGAAGCGCTTGGGCAGCGCATCGATATTATTTCCGGTATCGAGGAAGCGCGACTGGTACACCTCGGTGTAGCACACAGTCTGGCGGATCCCGGCGGCCGGCGCCTGGTGGTCGATATCGGCGGCGGCAGCACCGAAATTATCATTGGCGAAGGTTTTCAGCCTATCCAGCTGGAAAGTCTGTACATGGGCTGCGTAGGCATGAGCCAACGCTTTTTTGCCGATGGCAGCATCGAAAAATCGGCGATGAAAAATGCAATTCTCGCCGCCCGGCTGGAGTTGCAAGCCAGCAAACAGACTTTCAAACGCATAGGCTGGACAACGGCAACAGGCTCGTCCGGCACTATACGTGCGATACGCGACGTTGTGCGCGAAGCCGGATGGAGCGACAACGGCATCACTGCAGAGTCACTGAAAAAATTACGCAGTGCGCTGGTCGAATTCGGCCATACTGATAAAATAGGCTTCGAGGCAATAAGCGCTGACCGCCGGCCAGTGTTTGCCGGTGGTGTAGCGGTACTCAGTGCTGTGTTCCATGCACTGAAAATTGATCGCATGCTGCATTCGTCGGGCGCACTGCGCGAGGGCCTGCTCTACGACCTGCTCGGCCGCATCCAGCACCAGGATATTCGTGAAGCGACACTACAATCCATCGCGGAGCGCTATCATGTCGACCTGGAGCAGGCAAAACGCGTTGAAGAAACTGCGTTGTCGCTAGCCAAACAATGCGCTGATGCCTGGAACATGGAACAAGCCAGCACCTCCCAGTGGTTACGCTGGGCGGCGCTGACACATGAAATTGGCCTGGTGATTGCCCATAGCCAGTACCACAAGCACGGTGGCTACCTGCTCGAATACGCTGACCTACCCGGATTTACGCAACGTGACCAGCGGATTCTCGCCCTCCTGGTACGTCACCATAGACGAAAACTTCGCAAATCAATATTTGAAAACATGCCCGCTAACCAGGCTGATTACTCAATCCACCTGGTAGCACTGCTGCGCCTGTCCGTTCTACTACACCGTAGCCGCAGTGACCGTAACACCCGTGACATTCGCGTAACTGCCACTAATGACAGTATTAAACTGATCTTTCCCGATGGCTGGATCGAGGAACACCCGCTCACCACCGCGGACCTCAATGCAGAGAAGAAGAACCTGGCCGCTGTCGGCATAAAACTGAAAATCGCCTGACAGCCATTATCAGGACCGCTCAAGTAAACTGGTTTGCGCACTACGAATGCGCTGATTTGCAGCCGGCCTGCGGCGTTTGTATTCACCATCTTTCTGTAACACCCAGGCCTCTTTATTATCCGAAAGATAGATTTCCAGGCCATCCTTTATAATACGCCGTCGCAATTTTTCATCCTCGATGGGAAATGCCGTTTCGACGCGCTGGAAAAAATTACGCCCCATCCAGTCGGCGCTCGACAGGTATAACTCCTCATCCCCATCATTATGAAAATAGAACACCCGCGTATGCTCCAGAAATCGTCCGACAATAGATCGCACCTGAATGTTGTCCGACACACCGGCGATACCGGGACGCAGGCAACAAATTCCGCGCACAATCAGATCAATCTTGACACCTGCCTGTGATGCAGCATACAAGGCACGTATCGATTGAGGTTCGATCAGGGCATTACACTTGACGATGATTCGCGCCGGCTTGCCTGCGCGCGCATTGGTCGCCTCACGTTCGATCTTTTCGAGCATCTTTTTGTGCAGAGTGAAGGGCGCCTGCAATATCTTTGATAGCGCCTTGCTCTTGCCGAGACTGGTGAGAAGCTGGAAAACGCGATGCACATCCCGCCCCATGGCAGGAGCACAGGTCAACAGCCCGTAGTCGGTATACAGTCGCGCCGTGCGTGCATGGTAATTACCTGTACCAAGATGTACATACTGACACAGTTTTCTGGTTTCACGCCGCGTCACCAGCAACATTTTCGCATGCGTTTTGTACCCCACCACACCGTATACCACGTGGGCACCCGCTTCCTGCAAGCGGTTGGCCAGCTTGATGTTAGCCGCTTCGTCGAACCGCGCACGCAACTCGATAACGACAGTCACTTCCTTGCCTGAACGCGCTGCCTCCACCAGGGCATCGACAATCGCCGAATCCGGTCCCGTCCGATAGAGCGTCTGCTTGATAGCCAGCACCTGGCGGTCCTGCGACGCCTGCTTTAGCAGGTCGATCACCGGCAGGAAAGAATCAAACGGATGGTGCAGCAGTATATCGCCGGCACGAATTGCCTCGAATATATTCTGGTCGCTGGCCAACCCCTTTGGTCGACGCGGACTAAAGGGCGGAAACTTGAGCTCCGGCATTTCCACCAGGTCACTGATAGCGAAAAGACGATTCAGATTCACCGGACCGTTATCGCGGTACAAATCATCCTGTCCAAGACGAAATGTCGCTAGCAGGAACTCCTCCATTTCCGTAGAACAATTGTCTGCCACCTCGAGCCGCACACAGTCACCGTAGCGACGCGACAGCAACTCACCTTCGACAGCGTGCAACAAATCGTCTATTTCCTCTTCATCGACAAACAGATCACTGTTCCGTGTCACCCGAAACTGATAGCAGCCGGTGACTTCCATACCGGGAAACAGGTCGCCAACGTGCGCATGGATAATGGACGACAGAAAAACAAAATCGTACTCGCCACCACCGTATTCAGTCGGCAAGCGGATCAGCCTTGGCAACGAACGCGGCGCCTGCACGATGGCCGTTCCACTGGAACGGCCGAATGCATCCTTGCCTTCAAGCGACACGACAAAGTTCAGGCTCTTGTTGAGAATGCGCGGGAACGGGTGGGCCGGGTCAAGACCCAACGGGCTCAGTACCGGCAACAATTCCTGGGAAAAGAAATCATGCAGCCATGCTTCCGCAGCATCATTCCAATGGGTTCGGCGCACAAAGCGGATGCGATGCTTTTCCAGCTCCGGTATCAGCTCATCGTTCAACACCCGATACTGCTCGTCAACCAGTCGATGCGCTTCCACGCTTATATGACTCATTACTTCTGCAGGCGAGAAATTATCAGCGCCTGCCTGTACCGAACCCGAGGCGATTTTCTGCTTCAGACCTGATACCCGAATCTCAAAAAACTCATCGAGATTTGTGCTTGAAATACACAGGAACTTCAAGCGCTCAAGCAACGGTGTAGAAGGGTCCTTGGCCTGCTCCAGTACACGCCGATTGAACTGCAACATACTCAGTTCACGGTTAATGTACAGCTCTGGCTGGGAAAGATTAATAGTATCCATTGTTCAACAGCGTAACGTGATCACAAGCGATCGCTACAACCGAACTATGCCGTCCTTTCCAGCATCAGGCAACCATTGTCGTGTAGCACGGCACACCAGCCGGCAGCGACCAGGGTCGTAGCCACCAGATCAATCACCAGTATGGGCCCGGGATAAGATCGCCCAGCCTCCAGATTGTTGCGCTGCAGCACCGGTACTGGTTGCACCTCCGCGTCGAGAATTACTCTCTCAACGGTGTCACGGCCCACTTCCAACTCGATGCCTTTCAGGGGCAGCTCCGCCACGGCAACATGCAGTGAGGCACGCACATTCACCAGCTCTACCGGTGCCTCCAGCCTGTGACCAAAACGCTGGTAGTGCGCCCGGTGAAAATCGTCCAGCGCTTCTAGCAAACGTGTATAGGGTACATTCAAGGTGAAACTCTGCCCCTGATAGCGCAGGTCAAGGCTGAAATCTGTGCGTATGGCATCACCATCCACACCCTCGGCAAGCAACTCCTCGCACCCCTGTTCGACCAGCGTCTGCATATATTTCGCTACGTCTTCATCTGCCAGCATTGCGGCCGGCAGACACAGGGTATGTGACAATTGCCTGCCGCGTGGCGCCGCCAGCATGCCCAGCGCCGATAACACGCCAGCATGGATTGGTACCAACGCATGCCGCATCGAAAGGGCCTCGGCCAGCGCGCACACATGCAGTCCGCCTGCGCCACCAAATGCCGTCAGGGTGTAGGCCACAGGATCAATGCCCCGCTCCACAGAAATCACCCGCAGCGCCTGCGCCATGTGCTCATTGGCCAGCTCAACAACACCGCGTGCTGCCTGCTCTACGGACAAGTCCATGCGCCGTGCCAGCGGCTGTAGAGCTGCTCGCGCAGCCGGTTCGTCAAGTTGCATGCCGCCGCCCAGAAAAGCGCTGGCGCGCAAGCGTCCGAGCACCAGATTGGCATCGGTCACCGTGGGAAGCTTTCCATCCCTGCCATAACAGGCTGGCCCTGGATCGGCACCCGCGGATTCAGGACCGACAACCAGCATGCCACCGGCGTCAACATGCGCTATCGAGCCACCGCCAGCGCCAATGGTATGCATATCCACCATCGGTACCGCTACCGGGTAGTGTCCAACATGGCCTTCTGAGGTGAGGCTGACCCCGCCGTTCAGTAACGCAACATCTGTTGAAGTACCTCCCATATCAAAGGTCAACAACTGGCTGCGGTCCAGCTTGCGCCCCATGTGCAGCGCACCCATCAGCCCGCCCGCTGGCCCGGATAGCAGCAGATTGACGGTCCGCTGGGCGGCCTGCTGGGCATCGATAGTCAGCGCCGAGCTCTGCATAACATGCACTGGTGACGGCGCCACGGCCTGTTTCAGCCGCTGCAGGTATCCCTGAACCAGCGGCCCAACCCAGGCATTCAGCCAGGTCGCGATACCACGCTCGTACTCACCCTGCTCAGGCAATACGTTAGAGGATCGGGATACGAACAGATGGTCAGGCAAGGCCTGTTCAATACGCTTCTCAAAGCGGTCATCAAGGTAGGAAAACAGCAGATTGATGGCCACCGCCTGTACACCGAGCGAAGCCAGCTGCTCAAGCAATGTTTCAATTTCAGCCTCTGTAAGTGGCTCAACGATGCCGCCCTCGGCATCCAGGCGGCCACCGGTTTCCAGGCAGCGCTCCATTGGTACAGGTGGCGCATCTGCCTGCGGCTGCAGGTTGTAGAGTTCACGACGCGCCTGGCGGCCGATGGTAAGCACGTCACCCAGACCACGGTTGGTGACATAGGCTGTCGCCACACCCTTGCCTTCCAGAACAGCATTAGTTGCCACTGTAGAACCGTGTACGAGATAAAAATCCTGGCCCTCCAGACCAAGTTCGCGAATACCCTGAAGGATGGCCTGCTCGGGTGCGGCCGGCGTTGAGAGCACCTTGTGAACGCGCAAAGCGCTGCCGTCGAAACAGACGAAATCTGTGAACGTGCCCCCGGTATCCACACCCAGTAACATCGGCTGGTTGCCTGCGCCTTGTCAGGGTCAGGTTTCGGCTTCGGCGACGCAGTTGCGGCCAGCCTGCTTGGCTTTGTACATGGCCTGGTCGGCACGTTTCAGCAGCGCCTGACTGTCCTCGCCGTCCCTGCGCAGGGCAAGCCCCTGGCTCAGCGTCAGCTTCACACCCTGCTTCCCGACATGAATCGGCTCACCCGCAATACGCTGACGGATACGCTCGGCAACCTGGTTCGCCGTGTGCGTCGATGTATTTTCCAGCAGAATGACGAACTCTTCTCCACCATAGCGCCCCACCAGATCAAATTCACGCAATGCGGCCTTTATCCTGGCCGCAACCTCCCTCAGCACCTTGTCGCCAACCAGGTGGCCGTAGGTGTCGTTTACGTCCTTGAAATGGTCCAGGTCAGCCATAATGACGACCAGCGGTTGCCCCGTCTTGCTTGCGCGCTCGATCCCCCCCTCTAACTCGCGCAACAAACTGGTGCGGCTTGAGGCGCCTGTCAGAGCATCCTCCTCCAGCTGCTGACGCAGGCTTTGCCGTTCGCTTTCCAGGTGCTTCAGGGAGCGATCCATCACTTCCAGACGCGCGCCGTGGAAGACTTCTGTGGCCAAAGCGATGTCCAGGCTGGTCAATCGGACCACCAGCAGTTCCAGGGTCCGCCTCTCCGCAGGAGACTCCACCCGTTCAGATATCTCTTCGAGTACCAGACTCTGCAGCAGGCCGAAGGCTGCAAGGTAGAGGCTCAAGGGCACGCCCACCCGAGCGTGCGCGACGCCAACACGCGCCCTGCTTTCAAAATAGCCGGGGTCTCTGAAACGTATACCGAAGTCGGTAAAAAACTGTACCTGGCGTTCCTTGAGATGACCAATGTCGAAACTGGCCAACAACTCACTGATCTGCGGGTGCCGCAGAATTTGCCCGTAAAACCGGTCAACAATAGCTTCGGTGGTCCCGCGACTCAGAACCTTCTCGTGCAACAGGCGCACATCGTCACGACTGAAGCCATCAAGTCCGACCAGCGACAGCTGCGCGTCACGCCAGTCGGCATCGAAACCGAACTGGTCACACAGGGGCGTAGCAGGTTTTCCGGCTGGCATCAGTGAACTATCCAAATCCGCGGGTGTTTCGGTTATGCTTGTGCACCGTTTGAATAATATCGCATCACCGGTGATTTAAACATAAAGCGCATGGATACCAAAATACTGATCGAGGTGGAACAGCTGTATCGCTACTACGGCCACCACCTGGCTGTTGATGCTATCAGTTTTGAACTGTCGCAGGGGGAAGTTCTGGGCTTCCTCGGTCCGAATGGCGCAGGCAAATCGACCACCATGCAGATGATTACCGGCAACCTGGCCCCCAGCGCCGGACGCATCACCATCAACGGCATCGACCTGCTCGATCGGCCTCGTCTCGCCAAGGCGGAGATCGGCTATCTGCCGGAGCAGCCGCCAGTCTACGTGGACCTGACCGTAGACGAGTACCTCTTATATTGCGCCAAACTGCACCGCGTCAGCAGCAGGCAGCGTGGCAAGGCGATGGCCCGCGCCAAACAGCGCTGTGGCCTCGAGCAGGTCAGCCGACGACTGATCGGCAACCTGTCCAAGGGTTACCAGCAACGCGTCGGCATCGCGCAGGCGATACTCCATGACCCCACGGTGGTGATCCTCGACGAGCCCACTGTAGGCCTGGATCCCAACCAGATCCGCGATATTCGCGGCCTGATTCGTGAGCTCGGCGAACACCATGGCATCATTCTCTCAACCCACATACTGCCCGAAGTACAGGCTACCTGTTCTCGCGTTCAGATTATCAATCGGGGCAAACTGGTGTTTTCCGAAACGATGCAGTCGCTTGAGAAACAGCTAACCAGCCAGATTCTGGTGCTGGAAACCCTCAAGCCACTGAACACCGACGAACTGCTTCAAATTGACGGTATCGATGATATCGACACCCTCACCGACCACCGTATACGCCTGCACTTCAACGGCGACAATCCGGCTGGCACCATAGCCGCCTGCGTCGCGACACACGGCTGGGGCCTGGTGGAACTGGCACTGGACCGACAGACGCTGGAACAGGTATTTGTCGACCTGACCTGCTCAGAGCAGAACGCCGGAGACGAGGAAGCAGCATGATCTGGACGATTGCAACAAGAGAACTCAAAAACCTGTTCCTGTCACCACTGGCCTGGGCGATCCTGGCAGTTTTACAGTTGATCATCGCCTACCTGTTTCTCACCCAGCTGGATACCTACATGCTGCTACAGCCCCGGCTTGCCGGTATTGAGGGGGCCCCGGGGGTCACCGACATCGTCGCTGCCCCATTGCTGCAGACTGTCGGCTTCCTGCTGTTGTTGATTGCACCGGCAATTACCATGCGCGTATTCAGCGATGAAAAACGCAACCGCACGCTGAGCCTGTTGCTGTCTGCCCCCGTTTCCATGACCGATATCGTGGTTGGAAAATTTCTGGGCGTGACACTGTTCTTTTTCCTTCTGCTATTAATGCTGATGGCAATGCCCTTGTCACTGTCAGCAGGAACAACCCTCGACCTGGGCAAGCTGGCGGCAGGCGTGCTCGGTCTTGCCCTGTTGTTCGCCAGCTTTGCCGCTATCGGCGTGTTCATGTCGTCCCTGACAGAGCAGCCCGTAGTCGCCGCCGTCAGTACTTTTGGCCTGTTACTGCTGCTGTGGATCGTCGACTGGACCGGCGGCGGAGAGGCGCAGGTGTCCGAGCTATTTCGCTACCTGTCACTGCAAAGCCATTTGCAATCTTTCCTGAAAGGCCTGTTCAGTAGCGCAGATGTCGCTTACTACCTGCTGCTGATCGCCACCTTTTTGATTCTCGGCATCCGCCGCCTCGACCAGCAACGGCTGACAGGCTAACCGTATGCAAGTCACCCGGACTTCGCGGCGCCAACTGCAGCTGCAAAACCTGATTTTCGTCGCCGGCCTGCTGGTGATGGTCGGCCTGCTGGCCTGGCTGAGCACACGCTATACTGTCGAAGCTGACTGGACTCGCGGTGGACGTAATACCCTGTCACTCGACAGCCGCCAGCTACTTGATGAAATGCCCGATACTGTCCGCATTACTGCATTTGCAACCGAAGGCAGTGTAGTCCGCGAGCACATCCGGGACCTGATTGGTCGTTACCAGCGTTACCAGCCACAAATTGAGCTGACATTCGTTAATCCGGATGCCGAACCGGAACACACCCGCGACCTCGGAATCACCCTGGACGGTGAGTTGCTGATCGCTTACGAAGGCCGCAGCGAAAATATCCAGTCCCTTTCCGAACAGAGTCTCACCAATGCCCTGTTGCGTATTGCACGCCAGAAAGAGCGCAGGGTCAGCTATCTGAGCGGACATGGAGAGCGTGATTTGCTTGGAGAAGCGAATCATGACTTTGGTCAGTTCGGTAAACTGCTGGTTCAGAAGGGTATAGAGCTGAATCGTCTCAACCTGGCTGAAACCGGGTCGATTCCGAATGACACCAATTTGCTGGTAATCGCCGACCCGCGAGTGCCGCTGCTTAGCGGCGAAGTTAATCTACTCAACAACTATGTAAAACAGGGAAGAAATCTTCTCTGGCTAAGCGAACCCGGTAGTGACCCCGGTCTGGCGCCGTTGGCCGAGACCCTGGGTGTTGAGTTCCTACCCGGCATCATCGTCGATGCCACTACCCAGCTGTTTGGAATCGACAATCCTGCGTTTGCCATCATTCCCAACTATCCAATGCACCCGATTACACGGGAGATAAGCAGCCTTACACTGTACCCGGAAGCGACAGCCATCGAAATCGAGGCACCTGATGACTGGCAGGCCGAGCCTCTGCTTACCACCCTCGATCGTGCCTGGACCGAAATTGGCCCGATAAGCGGCACGATACGGTTTGACGAAGACAGCGACGAGCGGATGGGTCCGCTGGATATCGGTTTCGTGTTTATCCGTCCGCGCCAGAACAAATCCGGTGGTAGCGAGACTGACGACGGCGAGCAGCGCGTGATTGTCATCGGTGACAATGACTTCCTGTCCAACGCCTATCTGGGCAACGCTGGTAATGTTGAACTGGGACTGAATCTGTTTAACTGGCTGAACCATGACGACCAGTTCATTTCCATCACCGCGCGCACTGCCGGCGATGTCAATCTTGAACTCAGCAAAGCAGAACAACTGATTATTGGCTTTGGCTTCCTCGTTGTTTTACCACTAATACTGCTCGGCGCCGGGTTTTTCATCTGGTGGCGGCGCCGTAATCGCTAGTCATCCGACAGCCGGGGAAATCAACCATGTCATCTCGCACGATTGTTAACCTTCTGCTGCTACTGGCCATCGTCATTCTTGGCCTGGTCGCCAGATATGAGCCGGGCATAGACACGCCCGCGAACGCACAGGCTATCACCGGCATCAAAGCAGACCAGGTTCATCGCATTCATATCAACCGGCCGATTCGCAACGACCTGGTATTCGTAAAACAGGCTGACAAACAGTGGATCATCGAACGCCCCGAGCCATTACCAGCCGATAGCTTCAAAGTAAGAGCACTCGCCCGTCTGGCAGAACAGGAACCGGTGCGCAGCTACTCTGTCGATGAAATGAATCTGGTCGACCTGCAACTCGACCCGCCTTACGCGAGCGCCATCATTAACGACACATCAATAGAGTTTGGCATTCTCGAGCCCATCAACGACTTGCGTTACGTACGCGTCACCGACCAGGTCCACCTGATTCCGGATACCAATCTGCAACTTATGGAAACCGGTTTTTCCCAGTTTGTCCGCCCCGGGCTGTTCAGCAAGAACGAGCGCATTACCTCCGTTCAGCTACCTGACTTGCTGGTTCGAAAAACCGACAATGCCTGGGAGACACAACCACCACAATCTGTAAGCACAGATGTACTGGAGCAATTCCTCGATATCTGGCAACAGGCCAGCAGCCTGCACATACAGCCAGCCAACGCCGAACAGGATGGTGAACCAGTCGAAATCAACCTTGCTAACGAAACATCACCGGTACGGTTTTTGATAATTTCAAACGACCCCGAGCTCATTCTGGCCCGCCCGGATTATGGTATCCAGTACCGCATGGGCAGCCGCAGCGAAGCCATGCTCACCCTTGACACTGCAGACGCCGACGCCGACGCAGACGCCAGACGCAGACGCCAAAGACTAGACTGCTTGCCAACACATGCCAGAATTACCTGAAGTCGAAACCACAAGGCGTGGTATCGAACCACATGTTCTTGGAAAAACCATACAGCAACTCGATGTGCGTCAACCACGCCTTCGCTGGCCTATCCCTGGGCAACTTGCTATTCATCTTGCAGGTAAACGTATCCGGCACGTCGCACGACGCGGCAAGTATCTGTTAGTTTCTGTCGAAGGTGGCACACTGATTATCCACCTGGGCATGTCCGGTAGCCTGCGTATTCTTGAACATCTGAAGCCACCCGGTCCACACGACCATGTAGATCTACTGCTGACCGGCGGCACACTACTGCGCTTTACAGACCCTCGACGCTTCGGTGCCTGGCTGTGGACTTCGGGTGTTGTTGAGAATCATCCATTGCTTGCAAACCTGGGTCCCGAACCCCTGAGCGACGATTTCAATGCCGAATATCTGCACCGTAGCGCACGAAAACGCAAGCTCGCCATAAAATCCTTCATTATGAACGGCCACATCGTCGTCGGCGTCGGCAATATCTACGCCAACGAAGCCCTCTTCCGCGCCGGCATTCTTCCAACGCGCGCCGCTGGCCGCATCAGTCTGCAACGCTATGAGTTACTCGTCGCAAGCATCAAGCAGGTGCTACAGGCGGCCATCGAACAGGGCGGCACCACACTGCGCGATTTCGTCGGCGGGGAAGGTAATCCAGGGTATTTCAAACAGCAACTACTGGCATATGGGCGTACAGGTTCCCCTTGCAAGAACTGCGGAGCACCAATCAGGGAAAAACGTCTTGGTCAGCGCTCAACATTTTACTGCAATAAGTGCCAGCGCTGATGCCTATTGGATAGACGCGGAAAATCCTTTGAATACCGTAGCTGCCTGACTGCAACTGACGATATCAATTTCTACCATGCCTTGCGGGAGACACCCCGGAACCCGACTTTGCCCATTGCAGGATGAGATCCTTATCTCCAGCATCAATGCCAATAAATAGCACTTTCGATAAACTCGACATCATTTTTACCCGCTTGTATTTAGGCTTTACACCGTTTCCTCATGCCAAAGCAATACGCCATGGCAGGATTTTTTATCTGCCGCACCTTCCAGCCTTTACGTTACCGGTTAACGAACTTCCGCTGCCCCGATAGCGCGTGGATCTGATGCTGCACTAACCTTTCCAGTTGAGAAGTCCCAGTAAATTGCCTGCATATTCCCGTACTCGCTGCCCAGTAACTTCAATTCATGCCCTTTAGCAGACAGGGATTCAAGCAAGCCCTCATTAAACGTTTCCGGCTCATACTGGATCACGTCTGGCAGATACTGGTGATGAAACCTCGGCACTGAAACCCATGACTCGGCCCCGCCGCCTGCTTCAAGATCCAGAATACCCAACAACACCATAGTGATGATGCGACTGCCGCCAGGTGTTCCAAGGATTGCAGCACCACGTTCACTGTCGACAAAGCTGGGAGACATGCTCGATAGCGGCCGCTTGCCCGGTGCAATGGCATTGGCTTCGGCGCCAACCAGGCCATAAGCGTTGGGAACCCCGGGTTTGGCGGAGAAATCATCCATTTCATCATTCAGCAACACACCTGTACCCGGTACGACAAACGCGGAGCCAAAAGGATAGTTGACGGTAAGCGTAGCCGAGACCCGGTTACCTTGTCTGTCGAGCACCGAAAAATGACTGGTGTGAAATCCACTGTTCATTGATTGACTGCCCGGTAGTGCCGCACTCGACGTGGCGCGATCATTGCGGATGGAAGCGCGCAACCCGTCTGCATACAGCGGGTGAATTAGCTTTTCTACGGGCACTTCAACAAAATCGGGGTCACCCAGATAATCGGCACGGTCGCGATATGCACGGCGCATCGCCTCAACTATCAGGTGCACACGTTCAGCTTCATCCAGCGACGGCAAAGAATAGCCTTCCAGGATATTCAGCATGGTTGCTAGCGCCACACCGCCAGAGGATGGGGGTGGTGCGGAGGTAATAAGCATGTCGCGATAACTGAAGCGCACGGGTTCGCGCTCTATCACGCGGTAATCGGTTAAATCTTTCCGGCTCCAGATACCACCGGCGGCGCGCACGCCCGCTACCAGCTTCTCGGCAATTGGCCCGTCGTAGAAACCGGACACCCCCTGTTCTGCCAATGCTTTCAGGGTCAAGGCGAGTTCCGGCTGCCGGATGACAGCCCCGACATCCGGCACTTCGCCATCACCAAGAAAAATTCGCCGTGACTCAGGAAAGCGCTGTAATGCCTTAAGCCGGAAGCGCGCCATGCGCCGATAATAGTCATCAACCTTGAATCCGTTTGCCGCGATCTCAATAGCTGGCGCCAGTGTGCGAGCCAGAGGCAACCGGCCATAGTGCTCAGCGAGATGCACCAGTGCAGCTGGTTCGCCCGGAATCCCGGCGGATAATGGGCCATCCATCGATAGCCCGGGCACCACCTCGCCCTTCTTATCCAGGTACATATCACGGTGCGCCGCCAGAGGTGCGCGCTCGCGGCCATCGAGCATGACCCGCTTGCCATCGACAGCGCGGTGCAACAGCCAGAAACCACCGCCACCGATGCCGGAACTGTACGGTTCGACGACCGCCAGCGCAGCACTTACCGCAACGGCGGCATCAAAGGCATTCCCGCCGTCATCAAGGATTGCCATACCTGCATGGGTAGCCAGAGGGTGAGCACTGGCAATTGCCTGGGCTGGTGGATGCTCTGGCGCATCGGCTGTCATACCGGCAGCAGCGTAAGCCCATAAGACAAACAATAAAAAAGCCCCGTACAGGGGCCTTTCCAGGTGAGCGGTCAGAGCAATCATCAGGCAGCGTTCTCGTCAGTGATGCGCTGGTATTTCTCCATCAGCTCGTCACGTGTTTCCTCGCGGTCCGGGTTCAGCGGTATGCAGTCCACAGGGCAAACATCCACGCACTGCGAGGTTTCGTAGTGACCCACGCATTCCGTACACAGATCCGGGTCAATCTCGTAAATCTCTTCGCCCTGATAGATTGCACCGTTGGGGCACTCTGGCTCACAGACATCACAATTGATACATTCATCAGTGATCATCAACGCCATATCGAATCTCCTGAATCCAGCCGATATATAAGTATCTGGTAATACTACCCCAATCGCTTTACCAATGCAGCCACTACGTCTTTATGGACAAAAGACGTTACATCGCCACCAAGTCCTGCAATTTCGCGAACAAGGCTGGAAGATACATACGCATAATGCTCTGCAGGCGTCATAAACAGGGTCTCGATATCCGGCGCCAGCTGGCGATTCATACTAGCCAGCTGGAATTCGTACTCAAAGTCGGACACGGCGCGCAGGCCGCGTAGAATCACCTGCGCTGACTGTTCTCGCACGAAGTCGACCAACAATCCATCAAATCCTTCCACCACGACGTTTTCATGACCTTCCAGTACCTGGCGAGCCAGGTTGATGCGCTCCTCCCAATTGAATGCCGGCTGTTTTGGTGTCCTGCGGTGAATAGCCACGACCACCCGGTCGAACTGGCGGGCCGCCCGGTCAATAAGGTCAGTGTGACCGTTGGTAATGGGATCAAAGGTCCCCGGGTAAACAGCTGTGCGCATAGTGCTTATCTATCCTGGATACAATCAGTGGTATAGCTTAACAGCTGATAGTCTACCTGCCCGGCCTGTTTATGCCGATAGGTCTGCCAGCTATCCGGGAGTTCAGGACCGATATCGCCTTTTTCGGTTTCCAGGTAAATTAATCCCCCGGGTTTAACCAGATGCCGCTCGTAAATGCGCCGGATAGCAGTCTGGCGCAATTCCGCGTTGCCAAACGGCGGATCGAGAAACACGATGTCGAACGCGGTATCGACACCAGCCAGATAGTCATTCGCATCGGCATTGACCAACTCAACAGCCTGCGCTGACAGCGTTCTCGATTGTGCCTGCAGATGCTTGAACACGGCACTATTCTGTTCAACCATCACTACGCGCGATGCATCACGTGATGCTGCCTCAAAACCCAATGCGCCACTGCCCGCGAACAAATCCAGACACACCGCACCTGGCAGTACAGGTGCCAGCCAGTTGAACAAGGTTTCGCGCACCCTGTCCGAAGTGGGCCGCAAACCCTGACTATCCGGGAATTCGAGCTTACGCCCGCGCCACTGACCCGCGATAATTCTGACTTGATTGGATTTGGCCACCATAGATCGACATGGTGCGCAGCCGTCGACGACAGGTCAACCCGGCGGTGTGAGCCGCCGGGCATCACCATGATCAGGAGTTCAGCGATTACGCCGCAGCGACACCAGCGTCATAAGACCGGAACCAAGTAGCCAGGCGCTGGCAGGCAGGGGGACTGCGCTGGCTAACGGCACGCTACCCGGTGTTGGCG
Source organism: uncultured Gammaproteobacteria bacterium (assembly GCA_963752745.1). Lineage (GTDB taxonomy): Bacteria > Pseudomonadota > Gammaproteobacteria > DSM-19610 > DSM-19610 > Thiogranum. The sequence continues at coordinate 60,678 of CAVWAK010000023.1, read as the reverse complement.
TATCGAGCACACTGAAATCAACGCTGTTATCACCGCTATCGAACAGCGCATTCAAACGCGCAATGCTGCTGCCAGCCGACGGGTCTGGCGCCGCACCTCCCTCACCGGCAAAAATGTCGGTGGCACCAAATACACCGTAGCCGACGGCATCCAGCACCCCGCTTAACCCTCGCAACACCACCGAGTCCGGCCCGTTCTGGTAATCGATATCGGCAATCAGATCGGCATTGGCCACCGAGGTTCCACCACCACTATCATCACCTATGACAAATACACCATCACCGGGCATCACACCACTTAATGCAATACTCGAATAAACATCACCAGTACCGCCGTTGATACCTTCCAGCACCAGCCCATCGAGACTTTCTCCAGGTGAACCAAACAGCTCCAGAAACACCAGGCCGGCATCACTGCCACTGGCATCGTAGAACAGTTCAGAAATCACCGGCGCAGCCTGGGCATACGACCCGGTCAGCACCGCTGAAAAAATCGAACACGAAACAAAATGCTTTAGACAAGCAGTTTTCATAATATCCTCCATGAATGCAATTAACGTCCTTGTTATCAGTCTGCCAGCTATTCACAAACAGACACACCGGACTGCAAACTAGCAGCCCGGTGAGACGGATTCAGGAGATATTTTCTGAAATGGTTGTAAGCCGTATCTGATACGGTTGTAAGAAAATCCCGCTAACAGCTCAGGAATCGGGCTTGACTTCACCACCGACGGTAATGGTAATCATATCGTCGACTTTTACGCGCCGCTTGTAAGCATCACGTATCTGCTCGACGGTAACAGCCTCGATATTGGCATTGAAGGTGGACAGATAATCCAGTGGCAAGTCATAAAAACCAATGACCGCCAGATATTCAATAATCTTGCTGTTACTGGCCACGCGTAATGGGAACCCACCCGTTATATTGCTTTTCGATGCCTTGAGCTCTTTCGTTGTTGGCCCTTTATCGATAAAGTCCTGCAACGTATCACGCAATACTTTCAATGCCTCGTCTCGCTGGGTATTGCGCGTCTGGAACCCCAGCGTGTAAGGCCCCAACTCCTTCATCGGCACAAAATAACTGTAGGCGCTGTACGACAAACCACGCTTGTCCCGGATCTCCTGACTAATCCTTGAAACCAGACCGCTACCACCAAGCACATGATTACCGACGTACAAGGTAAAATAGTCCGGATCCCCACGGCGCACACCGGGCGCCCCCATCAGCACGTGACTCTGGCTGGAAGGAAAATCAATAAAAACGGTTTCTCCGGTATCCAGCGGCGCGACCGCGCGCAACGGCTCGGCCTTTTCACCTTCAGGCAGTGCGTCCGAAAGAGCATCAGACATTGCTCTGGCCTGCCGGACAGACAGGTCGCCCACCATGACGATGAGCGCGTTGTGGGCAACGTAGTAGCGCTTGTAAAACGATTTCAGGTCGGCGACTTTCAACGCCGCGACACTGTCCTCAGTACCTGACGGCTCCCCTGCATAGGGATGCTCACCGTAAACATTGAGGTAAAATGCCTCGTCGGCAATTGAACCGGGCTTCTGCTTTTTATATTCCAGACCCGTCAGCGTACGGCTTTGTTCGCGCTGGAAATCACCTGCGGGAAAGTCCGGACGCGACAGCACCTTGCCAAACAGCTCGAAAGAAGGCGTCAATAATTTTTTATCGCTAAGGCTACGCAGTGACAACCACGCCATATCGCGACCGATACCTCCACTCAGCTTGGCCCCATGCTGCTCGAAACCACGAGCGATAGCACCCGCATCCAGTCCAGCCGCACCCTGATCAAGCAACGCGTTGGTCAAACTGGCTACTCCTGGCTTACCCGCGTCACGTGCGCTGCCGCCATCAAACACCACGCGCATATCCACCATAGCCAACTCATGAGCTTCGACAAACAGTACGCGCGTACCATTTTTGGTCGTCCAGCTCTGTATTTCCGGTAACGCCTGCGCAACAGCAGCAAATAACCCCGCCGCCAGCAACAACAAGCCACGCACAAACATCAATAAAGTTTTTTCAGTGTGCATGCCCAGAACCTCCGGATCGCCGCGGTTTGTTCGGATCAATTGGCTGGGGCACCAGCTGTGCAACTGTCAAACGCTCATCGACCAGATATTTTTTCGCCACCGCCTGAACCTGTTCAGCAGTAACCGCCTCGATCCCTGGCAAATACTTGTCGGCCTCTTTCCAGTCAAGGCCAATAGTTTCCAGAATACCGATCTGCATACCCTGATAGAAAATCGAATCCTGCTCGTAAACTTTTTCCGCACGAATCTGCGCCTTGACACGATCGAGCTCTGCCTGGCTAACCTTTTCGTCCTGCAGTTTTTTAACCTGTGCCAGCAACGCGGTCTCCAGCGTTTCTATACTATGACCGCTGGACGGCGTGCCAGAGAACAGGAACAGGCCTTCCATGCGATCAAAGGCATCGTAGCCAACGCCGGCACTGACTGCGATCTCGCTGCCGCGCACCAGCTCATTTGTCAGACGGGCGCTGTCGCCACCATCAAGCACATTCGCCAGCACTTCAAGCGCATAGGGCTCCCAATCTTCATCGGTGGTCAATACGACCGGCGTCTTGTAGCCCATCATCAGGTAAGGCAGCTTGGCGGGCGCTTCCACGTCGATGCGCTTGCGCCCGAGTTGCTTGATTTCCACGCGTGGCTTGGGCGGCGTGACTTCACTGGGCTTCAGGGGGCCAAAGTATTTTTTTGCCTGTTTGTAGACATCTTCGGGATCGACATCGCCGACCACAACCACAGTTGCATTGTTAGGCGCATACCATTTCTCATACCAGACACGTAGATCATTGATTTCCATGTTCTCCAGGTCATCCATCCAGCCGATAACCGGTATCCGATACGCGCTACTGACATAGGCAGTGGCATTGAATTGCTCGTAAGTCAGTGACTGCGGATTATCTTCCGTGCGCATGCGCCGCTCTTCCATAACCACCTGCACTTCCTTGAGAAATTCTTCGTTCGGAAGCATGAGATTGCGCATGCGATCTGCTTCCAGCTCGAAACTGACGGGCAACCGCCCGGACTCCATGGTCTGGAAATAGGCGGTGTAATCGCGGCTGGTAAAGGCATTTTCACGCCCGCCGTTTTCGGAAATGATCTGTGAGAACTGGCCGGTCGGATAAGCATCCGTCCCCTTGAACATCATATGTTCCAGCACGTGTGACACGCCGGTAATACCATCATGTTCGTAACTGGAGCCTACTTTGTACCAGACCTGTGACACCATCACCGGTGCCCGGTGGTCTTCTTTCACAATGAGTTTCAGCCCATTATCCAGTTTGTATTCGTGCACGGCGTTCGCCGCATTGGCACCGGTTATACCCAGCCCCAGTATCAGCGCGAGCATTCCTCGCATTCTGTGCTCCTTTTATTTTCGTCCCAACTGCGGGGATGATAGGATACGCGGACTTCTCTAGACAGCAACAATGATGTTTGGTTTCGGCAAAAAAAATTTACAGGACACTCCGCAAGGTGAACAGGCTGAAGATGGCGCTGAAAAAAAGGCTGGCCTGCTTGGTCGACTGAAGACTGGCCTGTCGAAAACTCGCAGCGGCCTGACCGAGAGCATCGCCAATCTGGTTGTCGGCCGCAAGCAGATCGATGACGAACTGCTCGAAGACCTTGAAACCCAGCTACTGACAGCCGATCTCGGTGTCGAGGCAACCCAGAGCATTATTGGCGACCTCACCGGGCGCGTTGCACGCAAACAGCTCAGCGATGCCGAAGCCTTGATGACAGCGCTACGCGAGGATATGAGCGGCATGCTTGCGCCGGTAAACGCGCCGCTGGAAATCCCGCAATCCGACCAACCATTTGTGCTGCTCATGGTCGGTATTAACGGTGCCGGCAAAACCACCACCATAGGGAAAATCGCCCGCAGACTGCAATCCGAGGGCCACTCCGTGATGCTGGCTGCGGGTGACACCTTCCGGGCAGCCGCGGTAGAGCAACTCCAGGCCTGGGGTGAACGCAACGACGTCCCGGTCATCGCGCAGCAGCAGGGTGCCGACTCGGCCTCGGTGATTTTCGATGCACTACAGGCTGCCCAGGCACGCAGCATCGATGTACTGATAGCCGATACCGCCGGTCGCCTGCACACTCAATCCAACCTCATGGAAGAGCTGAAAAAAATCAAGCGCGTGCTCGGTAAACTGGATGCAACCGCGCCCCATGAGGTAATGCTGGTGGTTGATGCCGGCACTGGCCAGAATGCACTCAATCAGGCCCGCGAATTCAACCAGGCCGTAGGTTTAACAGGCATCACGCTGACCAAGCTGGATGGTACTGCCAAGGGAGGCATCATTTTCGCGATTGCCAAGCAACTCGGCATACCCATACGCTTCGTCGGCGTAGGTGAGGCTATTGAGGACCTGCGCCCCTTTGACGCGCAAGATTTCGTCGATGCGCTGTTCGATAACGCTAACTAAATGATCCGCTTTGATAACGTCAGCAAGCGTTACCCGGAAGGAAAAGATGCCCTGCAGGCTGTCAGTTTCCATCTGCGGTCGGGCGCCATGGCATTCCTCACCGGCCACTCAGGGGCCGGCAAAAGCACCCTGCTTAAGCTCATCGCCGTGCTGGAACGTACCAGCCGCGGCCAGCTGTTCCTCGACGGGGAGAACCTGACGCGCACGCGCAAGGGCAAAATTCCCTTTATACGCCGCAAGATTGGCATTATTTTCCAGAATCACCGGCTGCTGTTTGACCGCACAGTGTTCGATAATGTCGCCCTGCCACTGGTCATCGCCGGCTACCGACACCAGGATATTGTCCGCCGGGTACGCGCTGCACTCGACAAGGTCGACCTGCTTGGCAGGGAACGCGCCCTGCCCATTACGCTCTCCGGCGGTGAACAACAGCGTGTCGGTATCGCCCGCGCCGTTGTCAACAAGCCACCATTGCTGCTCGCCGATGAACCCACAGGCAACCTGGATCCGGAATTGTCACGCGATATCATGCGGCTGTTCGAACAGTTCAACCAGGTGGGGGTTACGGTGCTCATTGCCAGCCACGACCTCGACCTGATTTCCCGCCTGCCGTACCCGCAACTGCAGCTGGATCAGGGACGACTGCTGAATGCTGAGGTACTGGAAAGCACATGAGGTTGCCGCACTTCCTGCAAGTCTATCTGTTGCGCCACATGCAAGTGGCACTAAACAGCCTGGGCAGGCTCTACCGCGCACCATTGGCATCCCTGATGACTGCCGCGGTCATAGGCATCGCCCTGGCATTGCCCGCGGGCCTGTACCTGCTCACCGGCAATCTCCAGCAACTCAGCACCCGCTGGGATGGGGCTGCCAGCCTGTCGCTGTTCCTGCAACACACCGCATCTGAGCTCCAGACACAGACACTCAGGGACAAACTGCTGAGCTGGCCAGAGATCGAGCACATTGACTTGATCAGCCCGGAGCAGGCTCTCTCTGAATTCCGCGAACTTTCCGGCTTTGGCGATGCCCTGGATGCTCTCGAAGAAAATCCGTTACCAGCAGTGCTGGCAGTAAAACCAGCCGCTGAATCGACCGACAGCGAGTCCATCAGTCGCTTGCTCGAGCGCCTGCGCAAACTTCCCGAAATCGAGCTGGCACAACTGGACTTACAGTGGGTAAAACGCTTCAACGCCATTGTCGATATCGTGCAGCGCTCCATTTGGGTCATGGCCACCCTGCTGGGGCTGGCAGTACTGCTGATCACCGGCAACACAATCCGACTGGAAATTCAAAGCAGGCGCGAGGAAATCGAGGTCACCAAACTGATTGGTGCTACCAACGCATTCATTCGTCGTCCCTTCCTTTATAGCGGCCTGTGGTACGGCGTAATTGGAGCGCTACTTGCCACCCTGCTGGTTGAACTGGCATTTTTGCAACTAGCCACACCGGTGGGACAGCTGGCCGGACTGTACCAGAGTGGCTTCAGCCTGCAGACACTGGCTTTCAGCGATACCCTGCTGCTACTTCTGTCCGGGGCCCTGCTGGGCCTGCTCGGTGCCTGGCTGGCCGTCGGGCGTCACATGTCAGCCATAGAACCTAGCCTAACCCGCTGTCAGCATTGAAAAACCAAACTTATCTCACAAATTCTTAAAGGTTTTCTGTCGATTGGCCGATCAGAAGGGGATGCGGGAAAAACGTAACTAGAAAAAAACCCCAAAACCAAAGGCTCCAAAATTAATGCCCCGAAAACTCAATCGCATCCTCGTGGTAGACAGTTCGGAAGTCGCCCGCACGATTATTGTGCGGATTCTCAATGAAGAGATGCCTGACACTGAACTCGTCACCTGCGGCACGGTGCAGGAAGCCTGTGCCTGGCTGGAGCGCAGTCACTTCGACCTGATTACTACAGCGCTGATGCTGCCCGACAAGGATGGTCTGGAACTCATTCGCTACGTCCGGGCATCCGGTAACCACCATTACACACCGACCATTGTTGTCTCCGGCGACGCTGATGCAAGACTGCTGCGCGAAGGCTTTGCAGCGGGAGTCACTGATTACTTCGACAAGTCACTCGGCTATCGTGCATTCGCCGAGTTCATCAAGGACTTCATGCAGCGCAATAGCGGTCTGGTGGGGCGTATCCTCTACGTTGAGGACAGCCAGCTGGCTGCCACCGTATTGATGTCCCTCATGGAACGCCACGGCCTGCAAGTGGTGCATACCACTCACGCCGAAGAAGCGTTGCAGTTGCTGGGGGAAACTGCTCCTGGCGGACCGTGTGAAGACGAGAGCTTCGACATCGTTATTACGGATTTTTTCCTCCAGGGGCACATGACAGGTGGCGACCTGCTGCACGCCATTCGGGCAAAATTTCACTATTCGTCACAGGAAATGCCAGTGCTGGTTCTGACCGGGGCGGAATCTGATGAGAAGCAGGTCGAGGTGTTCCATGCCGGCGGCAATGATTTCGTCGCCAAGCCCATTATTGAAGAAGTGCTGATGGCGCGTATCCGCTCTCTACTGCTGATCAAGCAGCAGTTTTCTGCACTTAAACGCCAGACCGAGGCAATGCACCATCTTGCGATTACGGACAGCCTGACGCGTGTCTATAATCGCCGCTATCTGCTTGACCACGGCGACCAGTTTCTTGCCAACCGCAATAATCACCCGGTAGCCACCGTGCTGCTTGATATTGATCACTTCAAAAAAATCAATGACAACCTCGGACATATCACCGGCGACCGGGTACTAAAAGCCATCGGCAGTCTGTTGCTTGAACAATTGCCCGAAAACACCATGGCAGTGCGTTTTGGCGGCGAAGAATTTGCTCTATTGTTACCGCGCTGCAGCGCCAGCCACGCGCACGAATGTGCCGAAGAACTGCGCCGCCAGATCGAAACGCTGCACCCGGACGGTGTCACTGTCACGGTAAGCATAGGCCTGGCCAGCAATCAGCAGCACCCGAATATGACCCTTACCCAGCTGCTAAACCAGGCTGACGAACTACTGTACGCGGCCAAAGCGCAGGGCAGGAACAAGGTATGCGCCTGATATTTCAACTAATCTTGACAGGAATCAATAGTAATTATCGGCACTAAAAGGAACTTTTGGCGCGATTAGCACTCTTACGATTCGAGTGCTAAAATTGCAGGCCAATGAGATGGAGGTCTACCTGGATGAGTAATGCCTTAGTCGCCAGTAACACCATGAATCTGCCCGTTCCCGGCGAACAGCTGGACAGCTATTTGCGCGAAGTCTATCGGGTACCGGTGTTGAGCGCCGAACGCGAGCGCGAACTTTCGTTGCGTCTGCGCGACCATGATGACCTTGATGCGGCTCGGGAACTGGTGGTCTCGCACCTGCGATTCGTGGTGAAAGTTGCCCGTGGCTATAGCGGCTATGGCCTGCCCCTCTCTGATCTAATTCAGGAAGGCGGTATCGGTTTGATGAAAGCCGTGCGTCGCTTCAACCCGGATGTTGGCGTGCGCCTGGTCTCGTTTGCGGTGCACTGGGTCAAAGCCGAGATCCATGAGTACGTTCTGCGCAACTGGCGCATCGTCAAAGTGGCTACCACCAAGGCGCAGCGCAAACTGTTCTTTAACCTGCGCAGTTCGAAAAAACGTCTCGGCTGGTTCAGCCGCGAGGAAGTCGAATCCGTGGCGGAAGATCTCGGTGTGAGCCCGGAAAACGTCCTGGAGATGGAATCACGGTTGAATGGTCAGGATCTATCCTTCGACCCGGCAGTGCCTGGTGACGAAGATGATGCCGCATGGACACCGGCGGCATACCTTAGCGCGCCCGCCCATAGCGATCCGGCCCATTCCCTGGAAAGCAGTGACTGGGAAGAACAAAGTAATAACCAGCTGTATAGCGCTCTTGAGAAGCTCGGTGAACGTGACCGGGTAATACTTGAACAACGTTGGCTGAGCGAGGAAAAAACCACGCTGCAGAATCTGGCCTCTCAGTTTGGCGTGTCCGCTGAACGCATTCGGCAACTGGAGAAAAACGCAATTAACAAGCTGAAAGGACTGATGGCTTAAACGTTCCGGGACAGATTTCAACTCTGTCCCCGCATGTAATAAAAAAACGGCCCAAATGGGCCGTTTTTTTATGCTGATATATCTGAAAACTCAGGCGAAGAATACAACCGACAGAAAGCTCAACCAGGACATTGTAACCAGCGCAATAACGATGAACATGGGGAAATTCTGGAAAGTAAACATACCTGAAGCCTCGCTCAATATTAGCGTTATCTTATCTTAGTCTTTGTCTTCGTTCAATTTTGGCTTGCGCGGAATGCGCGGGTCATCGTCGTCCATGAGAATCTGGTGAGCCGGCCCTTCGAGGTCTTCGAACTGACCGGAACGGATAGCCCAGAGGAACACCCATATAGCAATCCCCATAATAATCAAACTGATAGGTATGAGCAGGTAGAGAATATCCATATCACGAAATACCCTTATTTCTGAGCCGCAGCGCATTCAGCACCACTACCAGCGAGCTGGTTGACATGCCAATGGCCGCCATCCAGGGTGCGACCCAGCCAACAGCAGCGAGCGGCAAGGCAACTACATTATAAACCAGCGCCCAGGCCAGGTTCTGGCGAATCACCGCCAACGTGCGCCTGCTGGTGCGAACCGCATCGACCAGATGTGGCAGCTGCTCTGACAACAGCACCATGTCTGCACTGGCATGAGCCAGCTGGGTACCGCCACCCATGGCCAGTGACACCTGCGCACCGGCCAGCACCGGTGCATCGTTGACCCCGTCGCCAATCATGGCCACCACCGCACCTGCCGACTGTAATTCCCGTATGCGCGCCAGCTTGTCTTCAGGACGGCTGCGTGCCTGAAACCTGGCAATTCCCAAAGTACTGGCCACAGACTGCACTGCATTCAATTCGTCGCCACTTAACAGTTCGACTTCCAGACCCAGTTGCTGCAGCTGCCTGATAGTCACCTCTGCTCCAGCACGCAGGTGATCTGCGAAACAAAAGTGCGCAAGAGCACCATGTGCATTACCCAGCACGACACTGCTGAGCGTGTTCCCCGAAATGCTGACATCATCCATACAAAGCTCACTCACGTATGCAGAAACACCAATACGGTAACGATCTCCATCGACAACCCCCTCGATACCCTGACCCGGACTGGCCAGCATGGCTTCAGCGCTCGGTGATTCAGGCGCTTCGGCAATCAATGCCCGGGCTATTGGATGTTCGGATCCCTGTTCCAGGGCGGCCGCAATCCGCAGGCATTCGTTTCGATCCAGCGTAGTGAATGTTTCAACACTATCGAGACGCAACCGACCCTCTGTCAGGGTGCCGGTTTTATCAAAAATCATGTGCGTAGCATGCGCCAGCGTCTCCAGCGCATGTCCACGCGTGGTCAACACACCCAGCCGGGTGAGCGCACCCGTTGCCGCAGTCAGCGCCGCAGGTGTCGCCAGCGACAATGCACAGGGGCAGGTCACCACCAAAACCGAGAGCGTAACTGCAAAGGCATGCGCCGGCTCATGTTGCCACCACCACCAGGCAACACCAGCGGCAAGCACCAGCAAGCCGGCCACAAACCACCCGGCAACACGATCGGCCAGACGCGCAATACCCGGCTTTTCCATCTGGGCACGATCCAGCAACCGCACAATGGCTGATAGCACGGTCTCTTCACCCACGCTATCAACCTGCATCAGTAAAGGACTTTCATTGTTGACCGTACCACCGACCAGCAAATCACCCGGCTTGCGCAATTGCGGCAGACTTTCTCCGGTTAACAATGACTCATCCACCGAACTGCTGCCTTCAGTTACCCGGCCATCCGCCGGCACACTCTCCCCGGGACGTATCAGCACCGTGTCACCGGGCCCCAGATCTGTCACAGGAACACGTTCTTCGTTGCCATCGTTCAGACGCGATGCGGTTGCCGGCAGCAACTTAACCAGCTCCTCTGCGGCCTGCCCGGCGCGGTGACGCGCACCCATTTCAAGGAATCGTCCGGTAAGCAGGAAAAAAGTAAACATCGTAACCGAGTCAAAATAGATTTCACCGCTGCCATGCAATGTCGCCCACACACTTGCAGCGAAGGCACCACCGATAGCAAGTGAAACCGGCACATCCATCCCCAGCTGGTGCCTGCGTAGATCACGCCAGGCACTGGTGAAGAAAGACTTGCCTGAATAAAGGATGACCGGCACCGTCAACAGCATGCTGACCCAGCGTAGAAAATTCTTCAGACCGGCATCCATGCCTTCGTGCTCACCCGCATACAGGGCCACTGCAAGCATCATTACCTGCATCATGCCAAGACCTGCCACTGCCAGTCGCCGCATGGCAGCACGTCGTTCGTCGCGATAAACCTGCTCCTGACGACCGGGATCGAAGGGATGGGCATGGTATCCGATAGCACTGATGGCTTCGAGAATATCGCTGAGCCTGATGCGCTCGTTATCCCAGCGAACGCGGGCACGATGAGTAGAGTAGTTGACGGCAAATTCCTGCACGCCAGGCAAAGCACGCACATGACGTTCGTTCAACCAGACGCAGGCAGCACAAACAATGCCTTCCAGTATCAAGGATGTTTCCCGACTGTCGTCCGATTGTTCTGTCACAAATGATTTTTGTAAATCTTCGCGATTGTAGAGCGCCAGCTCTTCCAGCTGTTCGGGGACCAGGTCCTTGGCCTGTGGAGACTTCTCTGTGCGGTAGCGGTAGAAGTCAGTCAGACCACTATCGACGATAGCCTGCGCGACTGCCTGACAACCCCGGCAACACATGGGATGCGACTCACCCTCTATGTCTACCCGGTAGCGAGCCGTGGCAGGAACAGGTAAACCGCAGTGATAACATTCTTCTTGTTGTACGGAGTCGTTCAAACGATCGCGCGTCCTGTTGTTCACTCAAGCAATACTGCGGGTGCTTTCACCGAAGTACTGGCATGTACTTCATGTAACTGTTGGCCTCGCCTGATTTTCAGAACCAGCGCCCAGACGCCTGGTTCCGGAAGCGTCAGTACCACGCGGTACACACCTGGCTCGACCTCACGCATATCGAACGCCGTATCCTGTTTGCTATCGGACGGACGCTGGAACTGACCACTTATTTCTGCATATTGCACTGCCGCACCGTCCGGTTCCAATACCTGCACCTGAAACGCGGCGGGGCGATCAGCCACAGGTGCCTGCAACCAACCCTTGTTGACCTGCCAGCCTCGCTGTTGCTGGCGCTCGACTTGCTGGAGATATTCGTTATACAGACCTTCTTTTTTCTGAAAATCATTGGCCACTGTTCCCGGAAATACCGAGCGCACCCTGTTTTGCTGCGCGTGCTCTGGCAGTATAAGGTTAGCTATGGAATCTGGCAGCCCCTGCTTCGACACTACGACCAGGACACCATCAAGCGCAAAAAGCAGTGCAAAAAATATGACGATGACGGCTGGTCCCCAGTGGAACCAGCGCCCCCTTGCACCTGCGCCGCGGGTTTCCCGTGCGTGACTGACAATCCCCAGCAGGTAGGCTGTCACCATCAACACGGCCACATACATCGCCAGTACATCACCACCCGGCCAGTCGACCAGACTGTACATCAGCAACGTAGCCAGCGATACCAGCGCCACGACAACTGCCACTTGCCTGCCATTCATCGGCGACAACCCATACAGCAGCGCGAACAGCAACACCGCTGCTGCTGCACTCAGTGGCAATGCCAGCATAGACTCCAGCATCAGTACTCCAGTCCCGGGAGATAAAATGTTGCCGGCGAACTGATCATCCCGAGTTCACTGCGCTGCTGGGGAACGATATTGAACACAAAGCTGCGCGAACCCTTAACATCATGTCCTGACTGCCAGCGCACACGCGCAAGCACGCGCAGACTCCGTTGAGGCTGCAAACTCACCGATTGCAAACGCCCCACATCCAGCTCGGCACCGCTAAGGCCACGCATCATGATCACCAATTTAACAGGCCGGTCTGTCTTGTTTTCCAGGTGAAGTTCGTAACTGTTTTGCACGCGGCCGTCCGACAGCCGCACGAAAAGAGGTTGTCGCACCTGCACTACGCTCATCTCCAGCGGCGCCTGATGACTGACACTCCAACCCAGACTGGCGATGGCCGCCAACAGCACCAGCCCATAGCCAACCGTCTTTGGTTTCCAGATTCGACTGGATTGACCCGCGGCCTGCTTTTCCGACGTGTAGCCAATCAGACTTTCGCCCCAGCCCAGTGATTTCATAATGGTATCGCAGGCATCAATACATAAAGCACAACTGATGCACTGAACCTGCAACCCGTTGCGGATATCAATTCCGGTCGGGCACACCTGCACACAGTAACCGCAGTCTATACAATCACCGGCGCCCGTCTGTTGCCGTTGCTCCTGGCGTTTCAGGTCACGGGTAACTTTATGCCGACCGTTCGCCCCCTCACCTCGCTCCACATCATAGGCAACAATACGCGTATCCGCGTCGAACATGACAGACTGAAAACGCGCATAAGGACACATGTAGGTACACACCTGTTCACGCGCAAGACCCGCCATGACATAGGTTGTAGCCGTAAGAAACAAAGTTGTCGCATAGGCAGCAAAAGGCGCGGTACCGCTAAACCAGTCTATCAGTAGCTGTGGTGCGTTTTCCCAGTAGAGTGTAAACGTCAAACCGGTCCAGAAGGCAGACATAAACCAGAGCAGATGCGTCAGACCTTTGCGCGAAATCTTGTTAAGGCTCCACGGGCCTTTGTCCAGCCGGATGCGCGCAACACGGTCACCCTGCACCTGACGCTCGATCAGCATGAACAGATCAGTCCACAGCGTCTGGAAACAAAAGTAACCGCAAAAAACGCGCCCTGCAATTCCGGTCACAAAGAACAGTAGCAGCGCGGCAATCATCAGTAATCCAGCCAGCCAGAATAAATCCTGTGCATGTACGACCAGATCAAAAAGATAGAATTTGCGCGCGCCTATATCAAACAGAACTGCCTGGTCAGGACCGACGTTACGCTCCCAACGCAGCCAGGGAAGAAGAAAATAGACACCATAGGCGAGGGCAAGGATGCCCCATTTGATTGTCCTGAAGCGCCCCTGCACTGAACGCGGGTAGATGGATACCCGCTTTTCGTACAGCGTTTGTGAACCAGCAGCCATGATGGCAGGTCCGGAAAATTCCTTATGGAACCCGAGCTGTTCCGCTACTGACCGCCACTTAGCTCATGTACATAGACGGTCAGCAACTTGATCTGCGTGGCGCTCAAGCGATCGGACCAGTGCGGCATTTCGCGTTTCACACCCCTGGTAACCACTTGTTTGACCAACGCCTTCTTTGCCTCAAGGCCTTCTGTCGCATTGACGTCAACAATCGTCCAGATCTTGTCGGTCAGATTTGCCGAACCCTGGGACTTCAAACCACTACCCGCCTTGGTATGGCAGTAATAACAACCACCGGCTTCCGTATTGAATATATGCTCACCACGTGAATTGGCAACAGAATCTACTTCGTGCCCGGACAGGCCAAGAACAAAAGTTGCGACGTCATCCAGCTGCTGCTCGTCAAACACGCCATCAAAACCCGGCATGAAGCCCAGATGGCCGTTGGCAATACTATTCTCTATATCCTGTACAGATCCGCCCCACAGCCAGTCATCGTCCGCGATATTGGGGAACAGCGCCATCACTCCAGTACCGCCGGCGCCGTGACAGGCCGCACAGTTATCGCCAAACAGCCCGTTGGCCACAGATCGCGTAAAAGCCATCATTTCAGCATCACCCAGAATATCCGTGTAGCTCGCTTCGGCAACCTTGTTCATGTACTCCTGACTCAGAAGCGCGCCCTTGCCTTCCTGAAGATCCTTAAGTAACAACGCACGCGTATTCCAGTGCATGGTAACTTCCTGGCCTTCGCCATCAACAAACGTGATGTTGTTCATAATGCCCTTGGTGTAACTACCACCAACAGGCCAGGCAGGATATATAAGCCAGTAAAGTATGGCGAATACCACGGTGGCATAAAAAGACCACAGCCACCAGTTTGGCAATGGGTTGTTAAATTCCTGCAAATCACCGTCCCATGCATGGCCGGTAGTCTGCACAGCAGACTGTGAACTACTCTTCTTTTCGCTCATCGCTCGTTTCCTCGCCACTGCTGGCGTTCAAATCTCGTTCATCGTCCTGCAGGGGGATGTATTTGTAGGATTCCAGTCTCCTGGAACGCTTCTTCCCCGTGTAGACATAAATAATGATTCCGCAGAAGGTAAAGAAGAACAGCAGTAACGCAACAATCTTGCTGTTCTCAAAGCGGCTGAACCAGAGCAACCATTCCGGCATATCAGCAATCTCCAGCCACGCCAGTCATACGTGAGTGATTAACGGAACTCGGCAAAATACCCTTCTTCGTACTGACTGAAATCCACCATGGTGCCCAACATCTGCAGGTAGGCGATCATGGCATCCATCTCGGTAATACGGTCACGCTGACCATCGTAGTCATTGGCCAGCGCCTGTTCCATGAGGTTCTCTTCAGCCTGAAGAATATCCAGCTGGTCAGCCACATCAGGACCAAACTCGGTAACATTACTGTCGTATTCTTCCTGGCTCTCGGAGTATGGAACGCCGGTCATTTTCAGGGCGCGCATGCGATTCTGAACATCAGAGAAATCAAGATCGGTCTCCAGGAGCCAGGGATAATTCGGCATAATTGACTGCGGAACCACATCGCGTGGATTGACCATGTGAGCAACATGCCATTCATTTGAATACTTGTTGCCGACACGAGCCAGATCAGGACCGGTACGCTTGGAACCCCACTGGAAAGGGTGATCAAACTTGGACTCGGCGGCCAGTGAATAATGCCCATAACGCAACCACTCGTCGCGGAACGGGCGGATCATCTGCGAGTGACACAGGTAACAGCCTTCGCGCTGATAGATGTCCCGACCCCGCAGCTCCAGTGCAGTGTAGGGGCGTACGCCCTCGACCTTCTCTACCGTGTCATTAATAAAGAACAGCGGGACAATTTCCACCAGGCCGCCGATACTGATGACGATCATGGTCAGGACGATCAGCAGACCGGCATTTGTTTCGATACTTTCGTGCTTAATCACTTGTGTTTACTCCGTCTGCAACCTGACTCAGGCTTTCGCCATCTTGGCAGCCAATTTGGCTTCAATGGCAGCTGCTTCCAAATGCGACCGGCGGACCGTCAAGTAGACGTTATAGCTCATCACCAGGATACCAAGAACAAAGAAGGCACCACCCAACGCTCGCACCACGTAGGGTTTGTGCAGGAAGGTCACAGTTTCGACAAAGGTATAAGCCAGGTTGCCGTAGTCATCAAAGCTGCGCAGCATCAGGCCCTGCACGATACCCGCTACCCACAGGGCAGTGATGTAAAGCAGGATGCCGATGGTCGCCAGCCAGAAATGTACGTAAATGAGTTTCGTGCTGTAGATTCTGGTATCCCACAGGCGCGGTATCAGATGATAGAAAGAACCGAAGGACACCATGGCCACCCAGCCCAGGGCACCCGAGTGCACATGCCCGATAGTCCAGTCAGTGTAATGCGACAGGGCATTCACGCTCTTCAGCGACATGAGCGGACCTTCAAAGGTCGACATGCCATAAAACGACAGCGCCGTGATCAGGAACAGCATGATTGGATCAGTACGCAGCTTTTCCCACGCGCCGGATAAAGTCATAATGCCGTTGATCATGCCGCCCCATGATGGCAACAGCAGCATAATGGAGAACGTTGCCGCCAGCGTTGAAGTCCAGTCAGGCAGCGCGGTCCAGTGCAGGTGGTGACCACCGACCCACATATAGAGAAACGACAGCGCCCAGAAATGGATAATGGACAGCCGGTACGAATACACCGGTCGTCCTGCCTGCTTGGGCACGAAATAATACATCATGCCGAGGAACGCCGCCGTCAGGAAGAAACCCACGGCGTTATGTCCGTACCACCACTGCGTCATGGCGTCCTGGACACCGGAGAACAGGCTATAGGATTTAAGGCTGAACAGTCCGATTGGCACAGCCAGATTATTGAAAATGTGCAGAATCGCTGTCGCCAGAATAAACGCCAGGTAGAACCAGTTGGCGACATAGATATGCGGCTGGGATCGGCGTTTCAGCGTCAGGACATACAGCAGAAAGTACACCACCCAGGTCACGGCAATCAGCAGGTCGATCGGCCACTCGAATTCGGCGTATTCGCGCGCCTGGGTAATACCAAACATATAGCTGACGGCACCTGCGGCTACGGCAACCTGCCAACCCCAGAACGTGAAAGTCGCCATCCAGTCGCTGTAAAGACGGGTTTGACCGGTACGCTGTACCACGTAGTAAGAGGTCGCGAACAAGGCGCTGCCCCCGAATCCGAAGATTACCAGCGTCGTGTGGACTGGCCGCAAGCGCCCAAATGTTATCGCCGGGATATCAAAGTTCAGCGCAGGCCAGGCCAGTTCAGCCGCAATATAGACCCCGGTAGCCATCCCCAGGACCCCCCAGATCAATGCCATCACGCTGAATTTTTTAATTATTTCGTAATTGTACTGTTCTGTACTGGCGATACCGGTATGTGCCATTATTTCTGCCTCGTAGTGCGCGAGCTGGCTGGGTTGCCCCTGCGGGGCGACAAAAACATGATATTCTAATATACGGAAGTACTGAAGGCAAAATTCTTACTTTTAAGCCAAAGGTAAAGCCCAATGTTTCCGGGGATAAACGGTACAAGTTTAGTGCAGGAATGAAGACGCGCCAGCTGGCAGAAATCCGAGGCGCCGGATTTCCAGGTGCTGCGTCCCAGGTGGTGTCGGCTAACCGGCGCGTTGGTCAGCCGACATCGGCTTTATCGCCAGGCACCCACAAGTCTGGGCGTCCGGTCTATCACATCGAAAGCATCATGCCGGACATGGTTTTGAACCATTTCGTCACGAATCATGTCGTCAGTGACGATACCTTTTTCCAGGCATTCTTTTAGCAGTCCGAAAAAGAAGCGCTCCTGGTTGGGATCAGGGTGTGACTTGTAGCGCCCCAGTAAAGCATATTCACCAAACAATTTACGCCTCGCGCGCATCAGCCACCCGAGCGGTGGAAACAGGCGAAAATTTTCCGCCGGTCGCCAGTCGATTGGAAGCCCTGCCTTCCACGGCTGTGTCCGGCGCCGTGTGTTATGGATCATCTTGGTGTTATCGTCGAGCTTATCGAAATCATTCCACTCGTTTTCTATGAGTCCGATAGTCTCTCGAGGTTCGTCCTTCAAACAGATCCATGGCTGGTAATCCTGTTCGAAGGTAAACATCTTTTCAAACTTGTCTTCGACGTCCCAATGCCTGAGCCGCGCGTTATCCAGCAACATAACACTGCTTGCCAGACAACGGTCAACGATACCTTTAGGCCCCGCCCTGCGCCTGCACATAATCGCCTTGCCCTGCATATCCCGTGTCAGCAATTCCCAGACATCACCTACTGCAAAAATATCCGGATCAATAACCACTGAACGACCTTGATACCCCATCAGTTCCGGTGGCATGAATCGTGTCGGGGTAAATGACTGCAAATCTTCATTGAACCAGGGACGTTTTATACCGTCACGCAAATACAATTGCCCTTCATGAGCCTGAAAGTACGGGTAGTCATTCTGATTGATGATTTTTACGTCAAACTTGTCGTTATTTTTCGAGTTCCGCCGTAACGCATACTCTGCAACCAGCGCACCAACAATCTGTTTATGGTTAGTGTGAATGAATACGCAGTATTCCATCAGTCTGACTCCCGATTAAACCGGCGCCAGTGGCGGCGTGTGATCCAGTACCTCAAAGGCATCATGCCGCACATTGTTCTGGTTCATCTGTTCCCGAATCATCTCTTCACTGACTGCCCCTTCGTCAATACATTCCTTCAACAAGCCGAAGAACAGGTTCTGCTGATTGGGATCCGGATGTGGCTTGTAATGCCCCAGAAATGCATACTCACCGAACAGCTTTCGTCTGGCCTTCATCACCCAGGCCAGTGGCGGGAAGTAGGGAAACTTTTCACGCGGGCGATGATCGATCTGCAAACCCGTTTTCCAGGGCTGGGTTTTTCGCTTGGTAGTGTGCAGCAATTTTGTTGCGGGCGTGAGCTTGTCGAAATCATTCCATTCACTTTCAAATATGCCGATAGATTCACGCGGTTCTGTCTTCAAACAAATCCAGTTCATGTAATCACGCTTGCCTTCAAACATATCGTTGAAATTTTCTTCGACTTCCCAGTGACGAAGCTTTGCGTTATCCAGCAGCATGACACTGCTGGCCAGGCAGCGATCAAACTTGCCTTTTGTACCGGTACGGGCACGGCACATGATCGCCTTACCGTGCATATCACGTGACAGCAGGTCCCAGATATCGGATACCGCAAATATATCCGGATCAATAACCACTGACCGGCCTTCGTAACCCATTATCTCAGGCGGCATAAAGCGCAACGGTGTAAATGACTGCAAATCATTATTCAGCCACGGGCGTTGCATACCATCGCGCAGGTATAACTGACCTTCACGATCGTTAAAAAACGAATGGTCTTTGAGCTGTATGAAGCTGACGTCGAATTTATCATTGTGCTTCGAATATCTACGTAGCGCACGTTCCGCCACATGGGCGCCGACAATCTGCTTGTGATTGGTGTGAATAAAAACACATGGTTTCATAAACAATTCCTTTTTAATCTCCCGCACATGGGAACACCCTGAAAATTAGCACGCCATTCGATCATAGCCCCCGACCGTTCAATTTTATTTTCACCAACAACGCCCCGCAGCTAGCTAGACTGAAACCCGATTCGCCGGAATAAATGCCGGCTCTTCTCCCAGCTCACGTAACTTACGATAAATATTGTTCAAATGCGTTCTCAGTGTTGCCTTTGAAATCGATAAGGACTGGCAGATATCGATATTGGTAACTCCACGGATGGTCAGGGAAACCACCTCGGTTTCACGTCGAGTCAACCCTTTCCCCTGGTAGTACGCGAGAGCCTGTTCATATTTGTCTTTTAGTGGCTGTAAAAATGTAATGATATTTTTACCACTCAGCAGCAGCGTCACATCGAAGAAAGCATCGTGAATATGGCTGTTCTTGTAGACGCGAGTTCCCCAGTCTTTCCACTGCGAGGCATCGTCTTCTGCATACAGGGTCATGCAACCCCGATCACACACTTCGCCCAGACAGTCACCGCAAATCTGCCTGCAGAGATCATTCTGCTCAAGTACTTCCTTGTTTTCGCTTTTAACACATACCGCTATACGACTTGCCCGCAAGGATTCATCTAACACAACAGCGCTCCATTTAACTGTATAAACGGCTAAATACTATCCAGCAAACACCCGCAGTCTAGCAAATCAAAAACCCAATAAAATCGTCCCCCGGGGTTGATATATATCAAGGAAAGCAATGAAAAACGGCGCACCCGGTTTCAGGTGCGCCGTTTAAAGACCAGGCCAATCAGATATCAGGGAATCCAGCGGTAAGGCACGTAATGATCAACCAGCAACAGAGCGAACAGGACCATGAGATAGGTAATGGAATAGCCGAAGGTCTTCATGGCTTGCTTGCCACTTTCATCGCGCATCAATGCCCAGGCGTGATAAAGGAAGCCGGCGCCAAGAGCCAGCGCGCCCGCAAGGTACAACAAACCGCTCATACCGGTTGCATATGGCATCACCGTGACAGCCAGCAGCAAGATGGTATAGAGCATAATCTGCAGTCGGGTAAAATCGACACCGTGTGTTACCGGCAACATGGGAATATCGACCTTTGCATACTCGTGGCGGCGATGGATCGCCAGCGCCCAGAAGTGCGGTGGTGTCCAGACGAAAATAATCAGGAACAGCAGCAATGCGTTCGGATCGATGTGGCCAGTGACTGCAGTCCAGCCCAGTACCGGTGGTGCAGCACCGGCAGCTCCGCCAATAACAATATTTTGCGGGGTCGCACGCTTGAGATACAGCGTGTAGATCACCGCATAGCCGATCAGTGACGCAAAGGTAAGTAACGCGGTCAGCGTATTCACAAATTGAACCAGTATCCACATCGCCACCGCACCAAGCACCAGCGCAAATACCAGACAGCTACGGCTGGTAAGATGCCCGCTGGCAACTGGACGATCCGCGGTTCGCTCCATGCGTGCGTCCGCGTACTGGTCGACCACGTGATTGATAGCTGCGGCCGAAGCTGCGGCCATGCCGATTCCCAGCGTGCCGAAAATCAGTGGCTGCCAGGGCACCATCCCGGGAACTGACAGAAACATGCCGACCAGGGCCGTAAACACAATCAAAGCGACCACTTTGAGTTTGCAGACACCCAGATAATCACGCCAATGAAGCGTGGCGTTCGCTGCTATTGAAAGGCTCATCATGCTCCCGATGCATGTAGTTTTTATACTCTGGCCACCCGCCAGAGCAGGGTATTTTACCCTAATCCGGAATATTTTAAGAGCCTGTGCATATCCTTGATAATACCGCGTGGCTCGGCGTCCGGCTGATAGCTCATCATAAGATTTCCAAGCGGATCAACCAGATAAATCCGACCGGCAAGTAGCGGATCGGCGGCATCGGTCGAGAATGCGGAGACCAACTCAGAATTTTCAGGTACCAGAGCAATAACCTGTCCCGGGAAATGGGCCTGGAGCTCGGCACGGGCGTCCGTGCTCACGGCATCAGCCCGCCACAGCATCAAGCGCTGCATACGGTCAATATCCTTACCATGTGCAAGCCGCAACTGACGAACTTTATAGAGTCGCTCAACACAGACACTGTCGCACTCTCCCTCATGAAGATAGACATAGTTCCATTTGCCACGCAGGAAGGTCTGATCCACGGCATCGCCCAATACCGTATCGAGATTGAAGTCCGGCAACGACCGGGCGGGTTCAACCAGGTCACCATGATTGCTGGTCGAGGACGGCATCCATTCTGGAAAAATATAAAATAACGACCAGGCAACCAGCACCGGCGCTGCAAACAAGGCAAGTACAATCAGCAGTGAAGCACGTGAGCGTCGCCGCTGCGGAGGATCTATAGTATCGGTCGTCATGGTTATTTCACTCTACGTATATTCACAGCCAGATAAATAATCGCCAATGCCAGCGCCAGCCCAAACCACTGAACGGCATATCCCACATTACGTTCCGGGCCAAAGGTCATTGGATGCCAATTCCTGACAAACCCGTCACTCGCATCCGGCTCGAGCAACAAGACTACCGGCATCAGGCGGTATCCCAATTCGTCACCCAGCGTATCGGTATCAATGTGCTGGATCCGGTAGGGCCAACCCTGACGCAGCTCTTCGTCTCCGAGACGAAAATCATCCAGCAAAGCCCTCTTGATTCGCCCGGTCACTTCGCGCTCATCGCCGGATACTGGCAGCTCGGGTAGTTGGTCACGACTAACGCCCAACGGAATCCATCCACGATTAACCAGCACTGCCATATCACTGCCCACCAGGCGCAACGGCGTCAAGACATGGTAACCCGCGACGCCATTATGCGTCCGGTTATCATGCAGGATTTGTCGTTTTGCGTCGTAGCTACCGACAGCACTCGCAAACTGGTACTGCAAGTCGTCAAAAGACTTAATGGTCTCGTCCAACCTGAAAGGCGAACCATCACCTCCACCCTGAAACTCAGCCAGCAGCAGCTGTTTTTGCTCGGCACGATCCAGCTGCCAAAAGCCCAGCGACATCAAAATCCCGAGCATGATAAGGGTAATCAGGCTTGGCCAGCGACTGGGAGAAAATTCAATGCTACCGAATCGCATTTGGTCAGCCTACGCAGCCGCTCTTCAGGCCGCAAGTTAATTCTGCTATAGCGTTATAAACTGCGTGATGTGTAGACGTGAGTCCGGCTTGGTGATCACGGCAACATTCCCCTATACTCGCCCAAACGACCACGTAGAAACTAAAAATGATTATCAAAATACTTATCGTTGTGACCATACTGGCAATCATTGTCAGCCTGGGTAGCGGCATTGTTTTCCTGTTAAAAGATCGGGGCAAGACTGACCGGACAGCGAAGGCACTCACTGTGCGCATTGCGTTGTCCGTATCCCTGTTTGCCCTGATTATGCTGGGTATCTTTACCGGGCATATCAAACCACATGGCATCTATCCCGACGCCCCGGAGCAGACACCCACGGATCAAAAATAAACTAAAACCTGCAGTAAACAAAAAAGCGCCGCAATGCGGCGCTTTTTTGTTTGGATCATCGTCTGCCTAGATGATATAGACGAAGATAAACAGTCCTAGCCAGACCACGTCAACAAAGTGCCAGTACCATGCCACACCTTCAAAGGCAAAATGCTGCCCCGGTGTAAAGTGTCCCTTCATGCACCGCAACGTTATCACTATCAGCATAATGGTACCGATAGTCACGTGCATACCATGGAAACCTGTCAGCATGAAGAAAGTCGACCCATATACACCTGAACCCAGAGTCAGGTTGTGATGATCGCCGTAAGCCTCAATATATTCGTATGCCTGAAAGCCCAGGAAGGTTGCGCCCAGCAGAACGGTAGCCAGCATCCACAGCACCAGCGGACCCCGGTTACCCTTCTTCAACGCCCAGTGGGCAAAGGTAATGGTGACACCACTGCTCAATAACAACAGTGTATTCAGTGCCGGAATCTTCCACGGGTCAAGTGTAGTGAACTCACCACCGAGATCGGCTGGACCATTGGTTGGCCACATCGCCTCCCAACCGTTCCAGAGCACTTCATTGGTTACCGCATCTGCACCACCCAACCAGGGCACCGAGAGCACCCGGGCGTAGAACAACGCGCCAAAGAAAGCGGCGAAGAACATGACCTCTGAAAAAATGAACCAGCTCATCCCCCAACGGAATGACTTGTCCACCTGCTCGTTATACATCCCGGATTGGCTTTCGCGGATTACCTGACCGAACCAGCCGAACATCATAAAGATCACAATACCCAGCCCGACCATCATGATGGTCATGCCGCCGCTACCACCGTTCAGGAAATGGGCAAATCCTCCAACCAGCGCCGTCAGCCCGATAGAGCCAACGATCGGCCAGTGCGTACCGTGGGGCACGTAATAACCGCCATGTGCTTCACTCATTCCAACATCCTCATCTTTAGGTGTTTTAATTCACTAACTTCTGTTTATCAAAAAATGTATAGGCCAGGGTCACCGTACCAATTTCTTCGGGTAGTTCCTTGTCGACCATAAACAGCAGGGGCATATCCCGGCCTTCGCCGGCGCCAAACTGTTGCTCGGTAAAACAGAAGCATTCCGTCTTTTTAAAATGCAGGGCCGCCAGTCCCGGCGTCACACTGGGAATTGCCTGACCGACCATATCATTCTCTGTGCGGTTACGCGCATGGAATGATGTCTTGTACATCTGGCCCGGGTGGACCTCCATGCGCGTTACTTCAGGCCTGAAATCCCAGGGCATGGATTCATTGACACTGGCAATGAACTCAACCGTAACCGTGCGCGACAGGTCTGGCTCAATACTGATTGCTTCGGCTCGCTCGTTGCGGGTTTTACCATTCAACCCGGTAACGTCACACAATAGCCCGTACAGGGGCACCAGTGCGAACACGAAACCTGACATCAGGGCAACGATAATCAACGTCTGCCGCAGCGTACGCTTCTTTCCATGTTGCCGGTCGTCAGTCATACACTCAGAGCCCGTTCGCCGTGGCGAAGATAAAAACCAGGTAAAAAGCGACCGCAACCATGGCCAGAATTGCAGCCATGTTGCGCGCACGTTTTCTTTGCGTTGTTATCGACATCACTTCCACTACTTGACGATTGGCGCAGTGGTAAAGGTGTGATACGGAGGCGGCGATGGCAGCGTCCATTCCAGACCGTGCGCGCCTTCCCATACCTGATCAGTCGCTTTTTCGCCGCCCTTGATCGTTTTGATAACGATATACACGAACAGCAGCTGTGACACACCGAACACCAAACCACCAATAGTGGAGATCTGGTTGAACTCGGTAAATTGCACCGAGTAGTCAGGGATGCGTCGTGGCATACCCGCCAGCCCAAGGAAGTGCTGCGGGAAGAACAGAACGTTCACTGATATTGTCGAAACCCAGAAGTGCAGTTTGCCGAGTTTCTCGTTGTACATATGCCCTGTCCACTTTGGCAACCAGTAATAACCTGCCGCGATGATGGCATACACAGCACCCGTGACCAGTACGTAGTGGAAGTGCGCCACCACGAAATAGGTATCGTGATACTGGAAATCAACCGGAGCGATAGCAAGCATCAGCCCGGAAAAACCACCAATGGTAAACATGAACACAAAACCCAGGGCGAACAGCATGGGCGTTTCAAAGGTCATGGATCCTTTCCACATGGTCGACACCCAGTTGAACACTTTCACGCCGGTAGGCACGGCAATCAACATGGTGGCATACATGAAGAAGAGTTCAGCGGTTAAGGGCATACCCACCGTGAACATGTGGTGTGCCCAGACAATGAATGACAGGAAGGCAATCGAGGCCGTTGCATACACCATGGAGCTGTAACCAAACAAAGGCTTGCGCGCAAAGGTCGGGATGATCTGAGACACAATACCGAAGGCTGGCAAAATCAGGATATACACCTCGGGATGACCAAAGAACCAGAAGATATGCTGGAACATAACCGGGTCACCACCACCTGCAGCATTGAAGAACGACGTATCAAAGAAGCGGTCGGTCAACAGCATTGTCACTGCACCTGCCAGCACCGGCATGGTGGCAATCAGCAGATAGGCAGTGATCAGCCAGGTCCAGACGAACAGCGGCATCTTCATCATAGTCATGGTTGGCGCACGCATATTGACGATAGTCACGATGACGTTGATGGCGCCCATGATGGAAGAGATACCCAGCAGGTGGACCGAGAAGATCAGGAACGGGAAGGCATCACCCGTCTGCAGCACCAGCGGCGGGTACATGGTCCAGCCACCGGCCGGCGCACCGCCCTCCATGAACAGCGTGCTCAACAGCATCAAGCCGGCGAAAGGCAGGATCCAGAAACTCCAGTTATTCAAACGTGGCAGCGCCATGTCCGGCGCACCGATCATCATCGGGATCAGCCAGTTTGCCAGCCCTACGAAGGCTGGCATGACCGCGCCAAAAATCATGATCAGCGCATGCATGGTGGTCATGGAGTTAAAGAACTGCGGTTCAACGAACTGTAGTCCCGGCTGGAACAACTCCAGGCGAATGATCATTGCCATCGCACCACCAACAATGAACATCGTCAGTGCAAACAGCAGATACAGGGTTCCGATATCCTTATGATTGGTTGTGGTTACCCAGCGCATTAGTCCGCTTGGGTGTTCTTCGTGATGTGCGTCGTGTGTCGTTGCGCTACTCATTATACTTACTCCTCCACAACCCTTAACGGGTAGCCTTAACTTCAGAAGGTTGAATCAGGTCGCCTGCATTGTTGCCCCAGGCATTACGTTCATAGGTGATCACAGCCGCCAGATCAATGTCGCTCAACTGACCGGCAAAAGCGGCCATGGCAGTACCAGGCTTGCCATTCATCACAATACCGATATGTGCCGCTTTGGGACCGGTGGAAATCGCGCCACCCTTGATTGGTGGAAAAGCACCCGGAACACCTTCACCACTGGCCTGGTGGCAGGCCGCACAGCTTGTACCGTAGACTTTTTCACCACGAGCCATCAGCTCATCCATGCCCCAGTCACGCTCAGCCGCTGCTTCGTCCGCAGCCGCAGCACCTTTCTGGTCGGCAACCCACTGGTTGTAATCACTCTCGTTCTTGGCAACAACCACGATAGGCATAAAGCCATGATCCTTACCGCAAAGCTCGGCACACTGGCCGCGGTAGGTACCTTCTTTATCCGCCTTGAACCACATCTCGTTGATGAAACCTGGAATAGCGTCTTTTTTCATACCCAGCTTTGGCACCCACCAGGCATGAATCACATCATCAGAAGTGATAAGTAGTCGAACCTTCTTGTTTACCGGGACAACAATCGGATTGTCCACTTCAAGCAAGTAGTTCTCACCCTTGTCTGCCTGGTTATAGATTTCTTCTTTAGGTGTGGACAGTGTGCTGATAAAACTCACACCTTCATCCATGTAATCATAGCCCCATTTCCACTGATAACCGGTAACCTTGATGCTCAGATCGGCGTTACTGGTATCTTCCATGGCAACCAATGCCTTGGTAGCAGGAATTGCCATACCGACTAATATAAGGAAGGGCACGATGGTCCAGACAATTTCCACCGCAGTACTTTCATGAAACTGGGCAGGTTGGGCGCCTTTGGATTTTCGGTGTTTAACTATAGATATAAACATGGCGCCGAAAACCACAACACCGATCGCCACACAGACCCACAAGATAAGCATGTGCAGGTCGTAGGCTTCCTGGCTGATAGGCGAAACACCACGGGGTAGATTGAGTGCGTATTCGGCAAATGCCGACGTCGCTGTTATCGAGCCGGCGAACCCGGCGATAATCGCCAGCGCTCGTTTTACAGTTTTTACCAACATGCCAAGATTTCTCCTTCCAACACCTTAAAACTTCGTTCACTAAGTGAGGGCCACCTGCCTGCCCACACCCCTGTTAAATTTATGTTTGCACGGCACGCCGCAACTGTAGCGCCAGCTCATGTTTTTCTTCTTCATTCAAACAACTGCCGATTTCCACGTTACACCCATGTGATCCCAGCAGCAGTCTGGATGGGTGCCCCGTGATCGTGGCATCTTCCAACACTACCCGTACCCAGGCGCGTTGAAAGGACAGCTTCTTTTCCTGTTTTGGCGAGTGATTGATCACGCGGATATTGTCCGCTTCAATCGCAATCTCCTGCCAGTTTGCTGCACGCTGCGCGACAACGTACAGCGCAACACCCAGCACCAGCATTTCCAGGCCGGCAAATGGCAGGATCAGCCAGGCGCCTTTCATGGCAAACGCAACGGCGATACCCATGGACACGATTGCAATACCGGCATAAAAACGAACGACGTCGCGCCAGGGCATCGAACAATTCGGCCGGATGAGAAACCGGTGGGGGCAATCAAAGCTATCTAACTGGGTTGCGACCAATGCGCACCTCTGTAACTGGCACCCTGCACTCCAGGCGATACCTCAACCCCCCGGGACCAGCGCATGCTACAGCATCGTTCGAAAGCGGTGCAAAAAAAATTAAAATTTATAGCTATAAATTTTAACTATATCCAATGCTTAGTTAATCATTATGTTCTTATTTAGTAATTTTCTTATTTATATTGCTCGAGCAGCATTCGGCTCAAATTAAAAGATCCATAGAAATGGGCAGGATTAGACTCACCAGCACCCAATATGATTCTTGAACTCAACATCAAACCAGCTATTAGCCATCAGGAACGGCACCTGACAACTGGCCTGTCATCAACTCGCGCTCGCTGAAGCCAGCAACAGATTTGCGCAAGCGGGGCAGAATCCGGCAACCGACGCCATCAGGAAGATATCAAAGTCTCCCGCGACGACCTTGACCTGACCCATGCAGTAAATCTCAACCAACTGTAATATATACTATTTATTGACCTCTCTTATTTTGGACAATGCGACCTCAGGACAACTCTTGCCGTCACCACTAATTTGCTTCGCAACGACCGCACCCTGGATGAAGAAGCGCCATCCTAATTACCGCTCAACCCAGCAGATATTGGGCATCCGACATTCAAGTCAACACTCAAATGGCCGAAATTATGGGATATGCATCACATTTTTCGCCTCATTAAAGGGGCTACAAGCCAAAGGACGGGCAAGGTAAGGGTGACAAATGAACACAATTCTAAAGACTGTCCTGGCGATATTTACCCTGGTTCTCACATCACACACTATGGCATCGTCCAGCGAAGCCGCATTCAATCGCAAGCTGGAACACGCTCAGAATGGCGACGCCGAAGCTCAGTACGATATCGGCTACCGCTACGAGAAAGGTCGCGGGGTTGATGAAGATGAAGATGCAGCCTTAGACTGGTACAGAAAATCTGCCGGGCAAGGCATTGATAAAGGACAGTACAAGGTCGGTGTTTTTTACCTCAAAGGTAACAGCGTCGACAAAGACCTGGAGGTCGCCAAAGTCTGGCTGGAGAAAGCAGCAGATCAGGGCTATCCACCTGCCCAGTATCAGCTGGGCAAACTGCTGGCCAGCAAACGCAACGCAGATTACAGCACTGCGCTGGTGTGGTTGCAGAAAGCCCAGGATAATGGTTACGGGCCGGCGACCGGAGAAATCAGCAAGGTCAAACGCAAGCTCAACTAGCTAGGCGGGCAAGCTTAGTCGCCCCGACAACTCTCCATCAGTCAGATAAGGCAAGTCGCCCAGACACAGAGCCGTCAAACGCTCCTGCAGGGCAGCCACAATTTCATCCTGCACCTGGCAGGTAGGGTCAACACGGTTTGCCACCCAGCCGGAAAACCTCAAACCAGATGTCGTGATCGCCTGCTCTGTCAGTAAAGCGTGATTGATACAGCCGAGCCGAATTCCCACCACCAGAATAACCGGCATTCCCAGCGCCACGGCAACATCTGCCATAGTCTGATTGGCATTAACTGGCACCGCCCAACCGCCCACACCTTCTACCACGACCCGGTCAGCCTCCCTGGCGAGAGCGGCCAATGCAGTTTCAATCAAATCCAGATCGATACTAACCCCTTCTGCAGCTGCCGCAATGTGTGGCGCGATGGCAGCCTCGAAGGCATAGGGATTGACCTGGGCGTAAGGCACGGTAAACGAGGCTTGCGTCTGTAATCGTAACGCATCTTCGTTAACTAACCCGGATGACTTGCGCTGGCAACCACTGGCTACCGGCTTCATACCGGTCACAACATGACCCTGGGCCTGCAGCAAACGCATTAGCTCAAGACAGACAGATGTCTTGCCAACACCCGTATCGGTACCCGTCACAAAATAACCGTGCGTCATGGCGCTTTCAGACTCTCGAGCGACACCATCGCTTCACCACCCATAGAAGTCGCCCAGGCATGACCGTTAACGATTTCGTAACTCGCTGGCAATACATCTGCCTGCCGATAGCGTTCATAGGCATTTACCAATTGTTGCATATGTGACTTGCCTGTAAGGCCACGTGGCCGACCCGCGGTGACATTATGGGCTCCAATCTGCTTGAGTTCGCGCATTAACTTCCACACGTCCGGATAAGTCACGGTGATCCGCTCGACGTCCATGACCGGATCTGCAAACCGAGTCTTCACCAATGCATCGCCAACATCGTGCATATCCAGGAAAGCATTCACATGCGTATCGCCATCCACCTGCGCCCAGCTATCACGTAATTCCTTCAGGGTATCCGGCCCGAAGCTGGTAAACAACAGCAGACCGCCAGGTCGCAATACCCTCTGTAGCTCGGCAAAGGCAGCGTCGAGATCAACACACCACTGCAACATCAAATTGGAGAACACCAGGTCGAATGATTCGTCCTCAAAAGGCAAACGCTCTGCGTCCCCACAAACACAGCGAGGACGGTGTAACCAGCGTCCACGTCTGCGCGCCTGCTCCAGCATCGGGCGCGCAATATCCAATGCAACGATGTCCGCGCGTTTGTAACGGGACATCAGCTCTGGAATACAGTATCCGGTACCACAGCCAAGATCCAGTACCCGTGCAGGCTCGAGCTTCATCAGGTCCAGTCGTTCCAGCAACCGTTGCGCAACTTCCTGCTGCAATACCGCTGCGGCATCATAGCTCTGTGCCGCCTGCTCAAAGCTGCGACGCGCCAGCCGTTTCTCAGGTAACTGATCAGCCAGCTGCATGTTGCATCCCTCTATCGAGCAACCAGTCATGCAGACAGTTGGCGCAGTCTTCCGGATGCGACAAAAAAGGTGCATGCCCCGCACCGGGCAGCACATGAAAAACTCCTCCCAGATCAGCTGCCATGGCAGGCGAAATCAGGGTGTCACGCTCACCCAGCAACCAGTGCATTGGCAACTTCGAGACCGCAGTGAGCTCGCGCAAATCGCTGCCGCTCAGTATATCCAGCCCGGAACGCAACGCTGCCGCCTGAGCCAGCGGTCGCTGCCGCAGCCTGGAGCGCAAGTGCCGCAATGTCGCGGCGCTGTCTTGTGCGCCGCGTACCTGCAAGGCAAGAAAACGCGTAAGAGTACGCTCCGGATCTTCTTCAAGCTGTAAAGCAAACTGTTCGAACACCTCACTATCGACGCCGTGCAGCCAATCATCCGCCTTCACAAAACGCGGCGTGCCGGCAACCATAACCAGGCCTCTCATTGCGTTTGGAAACATATAAGCCGCCTGTTGCGCCAGCAAACCACCTAATGACCAGCCCAGCCACCAGGCGCCTTCAGGCACTACCTGCATCACCTCTGATGTCCATGCTTCCAGTGTATCCTCCGCCGTAACGCAACTGCTTCCATGACCGGGCAGGTCAACACAATGAACACGAAACTCACTCGCCAGCGTCTCCGCCCAATCTGACCAGATACCTGAATGCATACCCCAGCCATGCAGCATCACCAGGTCTGGACCGCTGCCTTGTACATCAACCTGTAGCATCGATGCGCTCCTGAAAAATGATTTTCAGAACTTCCAGCAGACGATCCAGCTGCTGTCTGGAATGCCTGGCACACAGCGTGATCCGCAGACGGGCGGTGCCCTGGGGTACAGTTGGCGGCCGAATTGCTGTCACCAGAATGCCATGGCTGCGTAACGCATCACTCAAACCCATTGCCATCGCAGTATCGCCGACCAGCAGTGGTTGAATTGCAGAAACTGAATTCATAAGCGGCAGACCCAACTGCCTGGCGCCCTCACGGAAATAGGTGATGTTGTCGAACAGACTTTCCCTCAAGTCGCTGTCCTCGCGTACCAACTGCAAGGCAGTGCGCGTTGCCCAGGCCATGGCGGGTGAAGTAGCCGTGGTATAGATGAAGGTTCTGGCCTGCTGGATCAGCGTCTCAATCAGCTCGTCACTGCCAGCCACAAAAGCACCACCGGTTCCCAGCGCTTTGCCAAGGGTCGCCATTAAAATAATATTTTCGGCGCCGGAGCCGAGTTGATCCACACAATAACCACGACCTTGTGGCCCCAATACACCAAAACCATGCGCATCATCAGCCAGCAGCCAACTGTCATTAGCTAGCGCAACATCCTGCAGCTGACCCAACGGTGCATAATCGCCATCCATACTGAACACGCTATCGGTGGCAATCAAACGCTGGCGTGTTGCTGTGTTTTCAATTTTATGCTGCAAGGCAACAGAGTCTGCATGCGCATAGCGCACCAGGCGCGCACCGCTGAGTGCGGCCGCGTCCAGCAATGACGCATGGTTTAGGCGGTCTTCAAAGACACTGTCGCCGCGCCCCGTCAGCGCACTCACTATGCCGAGGTTCGCCATGTAACCAGTGGAAAACAGCAACGCTCGTGGCCGACCAACAAAATCGGCCAGCTCTTCCTCCAGCACCTGGTGGGCATAACTGTGGCCGGTAATCAGGTGTGCAGCGCCGCTGCCAACCCCGAAACGATCAGCGCCCGCTTTAAGCGCATCAATAACAGCAGGGTGGCTGGCCAAACCGAGATAGTCATTACTGCAAAATGACAGGTATGTTTGCCCATCAATCTGCACCTCGACACCCTGCGGCCCTTCCAGGGTCTGCCGGCGGCGATAAAGCTGTTGCTGTTGGCGTTCGGCCAGCGCTGCGGAAAGATCCTGCATTTGGCTTCAGGCCGGGCGCAGCCCCAGGCGATCGAAAAGCTGACGATCGTGGTTCGCTTCCGGGTTGGGTGTGGTTAGCAGCTTTTCGCCATAGAAAATGGAATTGGCACCGGCGAAGAAACACAGCGCCTGTAACTCGTCACTCATCTGTTCACGGCCGGCGGATAACCGAACGTGCGACTGCGGCATCAAAATGCGAGCGACGGCAATGCTGCGCACAAACTCAAACGGGTCCAGATCGGCCTGCTCCTCCAGTGGCGTACCTTCCACACGTACCAGCAGATTGACTGGCACACTTTCGGGATGGGGCTTCTGGCTGGCCAGCTGCTGCATCAATGAAGCGCGGTCGTGGCGTGACTCACCCATCCCTACTATGCCGCCACAGCAGACATGCATGCCGGCGTCGCGTACATGCTGCAGCGTGTCCAGCCTGTCCTGGTAGGTACGGGTACTGATAATGTCACCGTAAAACTCCGGCGACGTATCGAGGTTGTGGTTGTAGTAATCAAGCCCGGCAGCTTTCAATCGTTCTGACTGCTCTGCATCCAGCATGCCAAGCGTCATACAGGTTTCGAGACCCTCGGCGCGCACCCGTTCAACCATTTCAACGACCCGCTCGAAGTTACGCCCACGCGGGTTGCGCCACGCCGCTCCCATGCAGAAGCGGCTCGCGCCAGCCTGCTTTGCGGCGCGAGCCGCTGTAACGACCGCCTCAACATCCATGAGTTTTTCGGCTTCAACAGCGGCTTCATGGTGCACGCTTTGAGGACAGTAACCACAATCCTCGGGACAGCCACCGGTTTTAATACTAAGCAGCGTACTGATTTGCACAGCATTAGGATCAAAGTGCTCCCGGTGCACCGATTGCGCCCGAAACAGCAAGTCATTAAAAGGCAGTTCAAACAGTGCCTCGATCTCGTCAGTTGCCCAATCGAAACGTAGCTGCACGGTCGATGGAGCCGAAGTGGATTCAGTAGTATGTGGCTTCATTCTTCTACAGGCACCTGTATATCGTCCCAGCGCTCACGCTGGATGCAGACAAGGTCATAAATTGACCAGGGAACTAGAATGACAGCCGCCAGACCCCAGGCGATCAGGTAGTAAGTCCAGCCGCCGCCCGGTATGAAAGTAGCTGCCGCGACAAAAAAGCCGGTTATGGCATAAAAGCGGTACGCCGCCTGCTGGGTGTAATGCCCTACCCTGTGATTGGGGTGGTGGCGGTTCATGGCATAGATCAGCATCGACAAACCAAACCACAACATACCCAACGGGACAGGCACCAGAATGGCAACAATGTTGCCAATGTTGAATACAGCCGCTGCCCGTCGAGCCTTGCGGCCTGAGAGCTGGCGGACAGCAGGTCCGCGATCCATGGAAAGTTCTGATTCAGACATAAAACTCAGTGGGTTACACTATCCAGCGGAGCCGCACTATGCGACCCAAAATAACCACTGTCAACCAAGGAAGGTGACGAATGGTTTACAACTGGCTTGATAATACACGAAACAGACTGTTTCCGGCACAGTGTCGTCTGTGCCTGGCGCAGGGTGCGCAGGGTCAGGATCTCTGTGAAGGCTGCCGCGCAGAACTGCCCTGGCTCGGCAGCACCTGCAGAACCTGCGCATCACCGCTGGGCGGAGTGCTCATCGATCAGTGTACCCGCTGCCTGAACGCGCCACCCGTACTGGACGCCTGCCATGCCCTGTTTGCCTACCGGTCACCGATTGACGACTGGATTCACGCGCTCAAGTTCCGACACGATCTTTCTGTTGCCCGGCTACTTGGAAATATGATTTCTGAACACGCGTCTATCGCATCTCGCAGTAACAGACTCCAGGTGTTGCCGGTCCCCCTGCACCCAAGACGCCTGGCGCAGCGTGGTTACAATCAGGCAAAAGAACTCGCGCGACCTCTTCTGAAAACCGGCAGTCCGGAGATGCACTGCGACTGCCGTCGTGTGCGACATACAGAAGCGCAGTCGACACTCGACAGGAAACAACGTAGCAGAAACTTGCGGGGAAGTTTTAGAGTCACTACGTCATTGAAAAATCAGCAAGTGCTATTGGTCGATGACGTAATGACTACGGGCGCAACACTGAACGAACTGGCAACCGACCTTAAACGTGTCGGTGCCAGCCGGGTGGAAGCTATTGTCGTTGCACGTACAATTGCCCGGGAGTAACTGTTTAAGCCTGACCCGATCCAAAGCCTTTGTTATGACAAAGCATTGAATACCGCCCATCTATCCAGATTGCTGCCAAGCCCATGATTCGGGAACAGTGCTGCAAAATCGGTGATACCCGTACCACTACTTAACGCCATGTAGTTAAGCAACAACGTATTCACAAGCAGGTTAACGTTATTGGCCGCCGGTGACCCGGTGGTATCAACAGACCCGTCACCACGAAATTGCCCTATCTGCTGCCGCTGAGATATGGTCACCAAACCGTCATCGATTATCTGCGGCGGAGACCCTGGATTATAGACCAGGAAAAAAGACGAAGCCGTTGACGAATTGTCACCCGTCCACACACCTTTGCCCCGACCATCGTTTGAATTGTCGATCATACCGTTGCTGGCAACAGAACCATCGCTACACACATATATCATCAATGGCTGACTAACCGCCTCAGCATAAGCCAGGCAGGCACCGATACAGCGACCGGCACGTAAATCCCTCAACTCTCCAGTGGAGCGATCACCGGTATGGTAGTCGAAGCCACCCATTGTTATCGTGCCAGCACCTGCATACCCATCCAGCACCATTTTCATTACTGAGGCAGTCTTGCGGAATTCACCTCTATCGCCACTGTTATTGAACTCGTCGTCGGTGAAAATACCTGTGCCCGGAGGGCCGACAATAACCGAATCCGCTGAAGGATCCACTTCCCGGTCGGCAAGACGGTCGGCAATGCTGGCGGCGCTTAAGTAGCCACAGCGAACCAGGTCCTTGACGACTGCATCGGTAGACAGTCCGGTTGCGACACGATTTAACTTACGATGACTGACGCGACTAACCGACTCCATAACAGGAACCACTGCATCAGCGTCCAGAATACCCGTCAGATTTCCCGTATCGATCATGCCCGTCACATCAGTCGGGCGATCAACCTTGGTCGGGCGAATGGTCGGGTCAATTAACCCGGCTGGCGCCATGGAGTTACCACCAGAATCCGAATTGCGTGAACCGATGAGAGTAACCACAGAGCCATCCGCACCTGCCTTGGCGATACCGTACATTGGATTGTGTGGATTGTTACCGGAATCGTTTTCGGAACGAGCAGGAATAACAGCGCCATTTATATTGCCAATTGCGGCGCCCGCTTTCTCGAGAATGCCGCGCAAAATCGAGCTGTCGGAATGAAAAGGCAGGCCCAAAGTTAAATCGGTGTGATCACCTTCGCTGGTCGCAGTCGGGTTGGTTTCTGGCTGCCCCGGAATCTGATCACCCGGCAAACCCAGCTTGCTGTATCCAGCGGTCGTCAACACATCAAGCGGGCTGTCCCTTCCCACCAACACATTGGAGCCCGCGAAGTTCGCGCCTCCAGCCAGGTCGAAACAGATAAATGGCAAACCGGCAGACGTCCTGTTGATATCGCACGGCATAATCACACCTGGATCCGCATCAATGTCCAGACTGGCTGCGAGCGCCTGCAGGTCATCGGATAGAGCAGCCCGCGCCAGGCGAGGATTTGCAAACAGGCTGAAGATGGAGCCCCCCATCACCATACCGGTTCCGGACAGAAAACCCTGGCGGACAAAATCACGTCGTGTTACCGGTCGCGCGTGATCCTGATGTTTCAGCGGTGCATTTGGATGCAGCGGTTTCTTCGATTTTCTCATGACTCTGTTCTCCTATTGCACCAACATTGCTGAGCTGCCCAGTACCGCACCACACAGCCCTTTTACAATTGCCTTGGTATCACATGCCGCACAATTTGCAGTCATGGTGCCAAGCAGACTTGCGACTGTATTGGGGCCATCAATATATCCATCCACAAGCACTTCCTGGATCTCGGCTCTGGTTGGCGCATCACTCAAATCCGCCCCGGCGCCAGGCAGGCCAATCATTTTGCTGTACAAATCATCGACGATCACCGTCGCTTTACCTCCAGCAAAGGCCGTTCCAACCGGCGCGTCGAAATTAAAGCTTGTTGGTGGACTCACCGCGGCGTTAAAGAATGCATCTCTTAGGCTTGCACTCTCCACCAACGCATCACAGTATTCGATAGCCAACTGAGTAATTGACATCTGCTGCGCCGCCAGGAAGCCTTCTATTGTTTCCACGGAAGGGAGCGATTGGCGCATCACCAGGTAACTGGCCTGCACATCGGCAGGATCAACACCTGTCATGGCTGCCATGGCTGCGTTTATCTCATCAAAGGTACGCAGGCCAATTTCCGATGCTGCGCCTGGAGCTGGTAACGGAAGCATTGACAAAACACCCGGGTTAGATACTACGCCTGGCTGCGTACCGAGCATTTCAAACGTCAAGTAGAATTCGTCCGAATCCGCGCCATTTTCCTTACTGATGATGGTACCCAGCGGTGACAGCAACTGCCCGGTCGCCGGATCATAACTGGCGTCGTCTACGGTAACGCTTAGATTCGCAAAAGCCTGACCAACACTGGCTTCTTTGCTGTTTATCCCGATACGCATGCCTTCGATAGCAATGCTACCCAACGTGACGCCGGCACCAAGATTAACGAATGTCGGATTGTTAAACAGGTAACTGTAGTTATCGTACTCTTCCACCTCGAACATAATGTAACTGTCCGCAGGCACGCCACCGATACCCCCGATACCGAACAGCAGGAAGAATTTTGCTCCCACACCGGCGTCGAAGTTCTGCTGTATCTGCGCTGGCGTCAGTGCACGTTCATGTATGGCCACCAGCCTGATAATTCCCTGCCATAAGCGGTCATTTGAGACCTCGTTGCCCAGCACCAGGGCAAAAGTATCATCCCAGTCAGCCAAGTTACCCGGTGCAGTATTGTCGACATCATCCGTGAAAACGCCGTTCACATATATCTGTCTGCCGTTAATCGGATCGAAGGTAACCACTACGTGCTGCAAAGATGCCTGAAGATCTTCGTCACCATCCGCGGTCGACAAGGCTGCCTCACCATTCCCATCTGTAGTACTTGAACGGTGCAAATAATCGTAGTTGTACATTGTCTGGCCCAGCGTGAAGTTTCGTGCGGCCGTACCGGCTGAATAACTGACTATGCGAGCCGGGCCTTCCTGTACTACGTTTGCCGGCACAACCCAGGCTTCAATACTGTATTCACCTGAAAATTTAAGCCTGTCGTGCAGCTTCTTGCTATTTGTCGTTGATCCCTGGGCTTTACCGTTATTAATCTGAATCCCGTAGCCACCTACCCAATCGACATCGCCGCTAATGGTAAGCTGCAGCTCAGGTGAGATGCCACTCAGATCGGATATGGTACTACCGACCCCCTCGCGGAACTCGTACAGTGCAATAACATCGTCCTCGTACCTGTTACCCCCGGCAGCTATAACACCATTCGGGATAGACAGGGCATCACTAAACACCGTCGGTGACGCTACAGGAGTAACGACAATTGCACCTGCCATCGCAGTAATTTCATCCTGCATCTCCTGGGAGTCATCCGTGCAGTTGGTCCAACAATTGTGGAACTCGCTGCGCAGGCGCACTACCATTCGCGACGCTGCGGGATTATTGAGGTTGATCTTCGACTGTGCTGCTGTATACGCATCGTTGACATCTGAACTTGCGAAGAAAGGCGATTGCGGCGTCTGCGCCGTATCAGCATGACAACCCGCACAATTTGCTGTCAAGACCGGCCATACGGTAGTCTCGAACAGAGTATCATTCACATCTGCAGGCAATGTCTTGGTGTTGCCTGGCGGAACAGGCGTTGGTGCCACCAACTGGATTTGACGACCGCCAGTTGAACCACCACTGGCCGCCGCCCATCTTTCGATGTAGGAAATCATAAGTTCCCTGCAGGCAGCATCGCTGCTATCCCAGCAGTTATGCCCGCCCGCGACTTTGGTAACCAATCGCGAATTAGCCGGGTTTTCCAGATCAACCAGGGGAAGAACAGCCGTGTAAGCCAGGTTGATGTCATCGCCCCGGACAAACTCTGGTGACTGACCGCTGGCAACGTGACAAGCACCACAGCGGCTCGATGAGTTTATGTTTTGCCAGACATTAGTCTGGTATGCGCGCACATCCTCGGTAACCGGATTCGGACCGGTGTATTGGGATGTACCGACTGAACCACTATTGTTTGTAACCGGATTGGACTCTGTCGAAGCGCCACCACCACAGGCATGCAGCAATCCGGCGACAGTTACCATAGCGATGGTACGCATGGCACCGCGCCCGAAAATTCTGGTTACAGAGAAAAAGCAATGGCTGATAATATTATTCATAATTTTAGCTCCCGGACTTCTTCTCAGCTACCCTTGCAGGCATTTGCTGCATGCGCAAATAGGTCTTTCATATTGAAATTGGTGGTGAAATTGCTGGCGGACAACAAGCTCGTTAAATCACCTTCCGAGGGCTCGGACAGACAGACCGAGCGATACACTTTGATACCCTGGCAGCGCGCGAACGCCTGACTGCCGGCAAACTCCTGCCCAAGGGTTTTAGCACCATTACGGCTGCCTTCCGGGATTTCCGGCCCCCAACCCAGCACCGAGTTCTGTCCGGTACGCCAGTAGTTGTCCCAACTGTCATCCGTTGTCACATAACCAGGACGGAAGTTGTCGGCATTGATCAGGTACTTGGGCTGAACCGGCTGAACCTGTCCGCCTGAGTAGACCAACCGACCAGATGCTTCATCAAAATTATAGTAAGCAAACGCCTGTGCCATGGGATCCATGCCGGTGTGGCAACCGACACACCGGTTGAGAAAAATGCGACTGTCTCCACCCGGGCTGCGACTGACATCCTGCCGAATACGATCAGGCGGCAAGCTGGTGTCCTTCAAAGGCTCCAGATCCGTGCACATATGGTTCATCAAGGTAAAACGGAACATCGCCCGATTGGTACCCGCAACAAAAAATGCCTCAGACGCCGCCCTGGACGTCATGACTCCGGCAGTCGCATTCGAGGGGATACCGTTCAGGGTGGACTGCACATTGCTTTCGAGCACACCGGTATCACTAAGATCAAGGTTCAGATCTTCAAGATCCTGGTAGTGCGTATTATTAGCAGCCGAATACGGAGTAACGCCGGTCAGCCCGTCAACCCCCTTGTACAGAATATCTCCGTACAGGACCTGATCGAAAGATACGTCGTCGCGCACCATGCCGATAACGGTGGCCGAGTAGTCGTTCAGGGGAACAAATACATCCTGGTCACGATTGGTCCAGGGTGAGGCAAAATTCTTCAGCGTGACATTGTAGAAATATTTTGAAGCCGGATTGACCGGACCTCCAGGTGGTCCGTCAATGGCAATCATGGCTGCGGCAATCGGATCACCGCCGTTCAGCTCAATCTCCATCAGATCAAGCACTGCCTCGCTCGGCGGTACACCCGTCAACCTGTCGTGGATTCGTTTGGCCTGGCGGCGCTCAGTGTCACCGCACCAGGCGTTTGCCGCCAATGCAGACAGCACTGTGACACTCACCAGTTTGCGCAATCCCATGCCAATCGTTCTTCCCCAGGCCTGCTGTTTTGTTCGTGTGCACGTCATATACATGGGACGCCTCTTATCTTGTTTTATCTTCGGTTCAGTCGCCGGTTGCAAAATCCAGTCCAGCCACACCCCGCTCGAGTTGATAGCGACTGTAGAACAGCTGCCCCCCGGATTCCGTGAACCAGTTCACAAATTAGCGGCACGAAGCTATGTTCTTGAAGTTACTCTGTAAGCGATTTATTCAGCCGCTCACGATTTTTGTGAACTGTGTCACAGCCGGCGGCCCGCAAGGCTTTTATAGTCTGTGGCACAAAGTTGCCGGTTTACCGTCATTCACCCCCTCACTGTCTGCCAGTGGCGACAGAAGCACAGGGATGCGCCCCATATATAAGGTGTGTCCGGCAACTCAAGGCGACAGATGTTGGGCGGGCCCGATCCTTGCTTAAACATCTGGACAAACGGGGAAAAGACGTTGCTTACGGCTGCATGAGAAAAATGAAACCAGACAACAGAGACTTAGCTCGAAATCTTCGGTCATGGACAATATGTCCGTTGCTACCTTTCGCGACGCTGATAACACTATTCAGCCTGCTGTTATCTGCCTGTGGCGGAGGCGCCGGTACCGGCGGCAGTGGGGGGCTCGACCCCCTGGTTGCAGATTTCGGTATCGCCTATGTACGACAACCGGTTCCCATGGATGACGACGAAGATCTGCGCGAGCCCGGGTTCTTCAGTGCTGGTGGCGATCTGATTTTTCGCGATCTGGCAGCACCGGACGCCGCGGAACGTAACGTAACCTTCAGTGTTACCGGTGGAATGGGTGATGTACGCGATGTAGAAGCCGCCTACGATGGCAGCAAGTTATTGTTTTCACTGCGTCTTCCTGAAATCGAAGGTGCCGATCCGGAGGATCAGCCAACCTGGAACCTGTGGGAATACGAAATTGCCACCGACAGCCTGACTCGGGTGATTGAATCCAACATTATTGCCGAGGACGGCCAGGATATCGCACCACACTATCTGGCTGATGGCCGAATCGTTTTTTCGTCAACCAGACAGCGCACCTCCAAAGCCTTACTCACCGATGAAGGCAAACCTCAGTTCCCGTCCCGGGCCGAGAATGAAAACGATTTTGCCTATGTGCTGCACGTAGTGGATGCCCGCAACGGTCCGGTACAAACCAGCGACATCACCCAGATTTCTTTCAATCAGAGCCACGACCTGGACCCGACATTACTGGCGAGCGGCGAGATTCTGTTTTCCCGCTGGGATAACACCGCCAACCGCGATGGCATTCACCTCTACAAAATGTATCCGGATGGCACCAACCTGCGGCTTGTTTACGGCGCCAACAGTCATGACACCGGCACCAACGGTGAAGTTATTGAATTTGTTGAAGTTCGAGAGACTCTCGATAACCGGATACTGGCGCTGATCAAACAATCCAATGGCAACTTTCAGGGTGGTGACGTTGTCTCGATCGAAACCAATAACTACATCGAAATCCAGCAGCCAACGGCCGTTAATAACGGGATTCTGACAGGCCCGGCGCAGGTCTCAGAGGCATTTGGTGACGTACGCACTGACGACCTGCCGTCACCTTCCGGGCGTTTCAATGGCTATTTCCCCCTCTGGGACGGCACCGACCGGGCGCTGATTACCTGGAGCCAATGTCGCTTAATGGAGAATGGCAACATCGTACCGTGTACCGATGACCGGCTGGCTGACCCTAACGCGGTAGAAGCGCCGCCGCTTTACAGCGTGTATCTCTATGACCCGGCCCAGCAAACCCAGCTGCCAATATTTATTCCACAGGAAGGTTTGTTGTATCGCGACGTGATTGCTGCACAGCCCAGGCCATTACCGCCTATCTACTTTGACGGTGAAGGCACAGCAACTACAGGCTACGACTTCGATCCCTCACTGGTAGACGAGGCAGTTGGTATTCTCAATATCCGCAGCGTTTACGATTTCGACGGCTCATTCGATCCACTGGGCGCTGCTGCTGCAGACATTGCCACGCTCGCTGACCCGCAACAAACACTGGCTGACGAGCGCCCGGCTCGCTTCCTGCGCATCGTCAAAGCCGTAAGCATCCCGGATGATGACCTGGTTGACCTGAATGGCGCAGATTTTGGCATCAGCACCCAGCAGCTGATGCGTGAAATCATCGGCTATGCACCCATTGAACCTGATGGTTCAGTCCGCGTAAAAGTACCGGCAAACATACCATTTGCCATAAGCGTCCTGGACAAGGACGGCAAGCGCCTTACCGACCGTCACCAGAACTGGTTGCAGTTAAGGGCGGGTGAAGTTATGAATTGCGCTGGCTGTCACGACGCCGGCACCGGCTCTTCACATGGGCGCAGCGACGCCTTTGACAATCTTTACGCCGGCGCACCCTTTAATGGCTATACATTCCCCAATACCGAAGGGTTGCTCGTGAATGCGGGTGATACCATGGCCGAAGCACTCACACGCGACACACCCACTACCCGCGATCTCAGCGTAGACATTCACTATACCGATGTCTGGACAGACGTTGCG
Source organism: uncultured Gammaproteobacteria bacterium (assembly GCA_963752745.1). Classification (GTDB taxonomy): domain Bacteria; phylum Pseudomonadota; class Gammaproteobacteria; order DSM-19610; family DSM-19610; genus Thiogranum. Next base: position 18,342 of record CAVWAK010000023.1, on the reverse strand, counting down.
GCTGCAGGACGCCCCAAGGACGATCCCTTTGACTATATCTATGGCGCACTGGACCCGACCCTGACTGCACCGGTTAGTACCGACTGTCAGACCAACTGGGACAATCTCTGCCGCATTGTCATCAACTACGAAACCCACATTCATCCACTGTGGGCGCTGCCACGTGGCGTGGCGGACGCAGATACCTGCACTGGTTGTCACACTGATACCGATGCCATGTCCAATCCCATGGTGCCGGATGGCCAGCTTGATCTCACCGACGGGCAGTCCGATCTGAATGCCAATCACTTCAAGTCATACCGCGAACTGGTATCCAATGATTTTGAATTGATCATCGACATCGGCTCCGGGCTGCTTGTCGATCGCGAGGAACAGGCTACCGACGCTATGGGCAACCCGCTGTTTGAAACGGATGTCAATGGAGATCCGGTTCTTGATGGCATGGGTAATCCGATACCCATAATGGTTCGCTTTCCGGTTACACGCTCAATGAATATCGCCGGCGCCCGCTTTAGCGACAGGTTCTTTGATATGTTTTCCGACGCTGGCGATCCCCGTAACGCCGTGACCAACCATGTCTCCTTACTTAGCACTGCAGAATTGAAGCTTCTGGCCGAATGGTTGGATATTGGTGGACAGTACTACAACAACCCGTTCGACGTTCCGCCATAAACTGAAGACAAAATGGACTTAATAAACAAAGTGAAAGGATGCGCAACTACCGTGGGTAAGCCGGCTCGCACACTCCCGTTCGTCATGCTTCTGGCATTTATTTACCTGGGCACGATAGTGCCCGATGCATACGCCGGCATTTTTGACCTGTTTTCCGAAGACGTCCCGTTGAACGTGGAAATCGCCGATCCTTACATCGAGATGCACACCGGAGACGGGCAGGGTTACCCTGTTTTCCACGTCGAAGAACAGGGCGCCAGTATCGAGATACTGAAGCGCAAGACCGACTGGTTCAAGGTACGCACAATCAATGGCAAGGAAGGCTGGGTTGCGCGCGAACAACTGGAACGCACGCTGACACCGGCTGGCGAACAAATGGAAATTCGTGATGCCACGCTTAAAGAGTTCGCCTTCCACCGCTGGGAAATGGGCGCCATGGGTGGCGACTTTGAAAATGCTGATGTAATGACGGCTTACGGCGGCTTTTTCCTGACACCCAAGCTGTCAGTCGAACTGTCGGCCTCAAAAATATTTGCCGATTTTTCCGATGCTGACATGTTTGATGCCAGTGTTCTGATACACCCGTTTCCCGCGTGGCGTATCTCGCCGTTCTTTACAGTGGGCACGGGCGTTATCTTCTCAGACCCGGACACCACACTGGTACAGGAATCGGATCGCACCGACCAACTGGCTCACGTCGGTGCAGGTTTACGCATCTACCTGGCACGACGCTTCATATTCCGTGCCCAGTACAAGAATTATGTGATTTTTCAAAGCACGGATGACAATCAGGAGATTGACGAATGGAAAGCAGGGTTTGCTGTATTTTTCTGAGGACTCTGGCAGCACTATGCCTGCTGGCGATCTTCCCGATGACGCCCTCACTGGCGGCAGACCAGCCTGAACAGGTCGTCCGGCCGGAAATTGAACGCCGTGATATTAATGAAGCGGATATAGACACCGAAGACTTTGAAGCCGGTGTCTTTTACGGTCTTATGAACGTCGAGGACTTTGGCACCAACGCAGTATATGGCGCACGCCTGACCTACCACGTGACCGAATACGTCTTTGTGGAAGGCGCCTACGGCCACACCGATACTGACGAAACCAGCTTCGAGCGCCTCAGTGGTGGAGCCCAGTTGCTGGATGACAATGACCGTGAACTTGACTATTACAACCTGTCATTCGGATTCAATCTGTTTCCAGGTGAGTCGTTTGTTGCCAGCAAATGGGCGTTCACTTCCGACTTCTTTGTTATCGCCGGTGTCGGCAGCACCAGCTTTGCCGGCGAGGATGAATTTACCTGGAACTTCGGATTTGGCTACAAGGTTTTGGCGACCGACTGGCTGGCATTTCGTGTAGATGCCCGCGACCACATATTCGATATCGACCTGCTGGGCGAATCACAAACCAACAATAACCTTGAGTTTACCGCCGGAGTGTCGATCTTTTTCTGAATTGTGACCGGTTTCCCATTATTCGGACACAACCCTGCCGACAATCCGCAGGACATGGTGCACAAGGACGGGGCATCGATATACACAGCAACCGGAGAACAAACATGAAACAGGTTCTGAAAAATATGCAGCGAGGGGTATACGCCCTGAGCCTGGCAGCACTGCTGGCTGGCAGCCCGGCCAGCGCCGATATCAACAGCGACGGTCCGGCTCCTGACTTCGCCCTGAAGAGCGATAGCGGAGAAAATCTGCGCCTCAGCGAATTCCGCGGAGAGGTAGTGATGATTAATTTCTGGGCCTCCTGGTGCGGTCCCTGCCGCCAGGAAATGCCCCTGCTTGACGAACTCTACGCCCAGTACCAGCCCATGGGATTCACCATTCTCGGCGTCAACGTCGAGGAAGATTCAACCAAGGCCAGGAAAATGCTGGGGGACGCTCCGGTTAATTTCCCGGTACTGTTCGATAACGACAGTGAAGTCAGCAAACTCTATAACGTGGTCGCGATGCCCAGCACTGTGCTGGTCGACCGCAATGGCAACGTTCGCTACCTGCACCAGGGCTATAAGCCCGGCTATGAAGAAGCCTACCAACAGCAGGTTCGGGCACTGATAAGGGAATAGATGTGAAATATCAGGGACGTCTTATGCTATCAATGGCTCTACTGCTGCTAAGTGGATGCAGCAGCGTAGAACCATGGGTCAAGCCCTATGAACGGGCAAACTTGTCTGATCCCATTATGAGTTTCAGCCGAGACCCGGTAGCAGATACCTTTATGAGCCATGTTTACCTGGTCAGGGAAGGCGCCCGCGGAGCGGAAGGCGGACATGGAGGCGGCTGTGGGTGCAACTAGACGGCTAGTCTTACTTCTCGTCAGCTGCTTACTGGTGGTACCCGCGCTACGCGCGGGTGTGCTGCCGGAAGATCGGGCAGATGCGCTGTATCACTCCTACAATGGCGGCGGCGTTGAAATTACCGGCCCGTCATACCTGATTCGCAAGGGTGACAACAAACGCGTATCGGGCACGGTCAACTATTATGTTGACAGCATCAGTAGCGCGTCTATTGACGTAGTCACCCAGGGCAGTCCATATAACGAACAGCGCACCCAGTGGTCCGGCAGCCTCGATTACCTGCATGCCAATACCACCATGTCAGCGAACTACAGTAACAGTGACGAGAGCGATTACAAATCGGACACCTATGGCTTCAGCATCAGCCAGAGCATGTTTGGTGACCTGACTAACGTCACCCTTGGTTATTCTTACGGCGACGACACGATTACAAGCACGGTCGATTCAGCTTTCGAGGAGCACGCCGACCACAAGAACTACCATATTTCCATGACGCAGATACTGACAAAGAATCTTTTACTCAGTCTGAACTATGACGGCGTCACCGACAGCGGCTACCTGCAGAACCCGTACCGCAATGTGCTGGTACTCAATGATCCCAATGATCCTTCAGCGGGCGCCAATTTCAACACCCCGGAGCGTTATCCGGACACACGTACCAGTAATGCTGTATCTGCTAACTTACTCTACCACCTGCCCTACCGTGCAGCACTCAAGCTGAGTTATCGATATTTCAATGATGACTGGGGCATCGATGGACATACGGCGGAAGTCGGCTACACCCACCCACTCTGGGACCGCTGGATTCTGGATGTCGGGTTCCGGTACTATCAGCAAACACACGCGGATTTCTATGCCGACCTGTTAGAGCGTCCTGATCAGCAGAACTTCGTGGGGCGCGATAAGGAACTCAGCGAGTTCCACGACTACACCGTGGGCCTCGCGTTAACTTACGACCTGCTCGACAAGGGCTGGGGATACATCGACAGGGCAACACTGAATTTCAGTTATGATCGCATCTGGTTCCAGTATGAAGATTTCTCTGATGTTCGCGGTGGCGTCATCCCGCCTGCTGCCTCGGAATATGACTTCACAGCAGACGTCGTCCAGGTTTTCGGCTCAATCTGGTACTAGAAACACCCTGCTGCATATCCTCATTACGGGCGCTGTCATGCTGCTTGGCATGACAGCAAGCCATGCTGCATGGCTGCACGAAGACGCTGACGTCATGGGTACCCGCATCAGTGTAGAGCTCTTCCACCCTGATGCATCTGTTGCACAACAGGGTGTTGATGCCGTCATCGCCGAAATGCACCGCATCGACAACAATATGAGTCCGTGGATCGAAGCCAGCGAACTGGCCCGGCTGAATCGCGATGCCGCCGAAAAACCCGTGACAGTCAGCCGCGAATTCTTCGACCTCATCGAAAGATCATTGAGTTTCTCCAGGATGACCGGCGGTGCATTCGACATCACCTTTGCAAGTGTCGGCTTTCTTTACGACTACCGCGAGGGGATCCGCCCTGATGACCGGCAGCGGCAACAGGCCACCGCCTTGATCAACTACCTCAACCTGCAACTTGACCACACTGATAGCACCATCCATTACAGCAAGCCCGGGGTACGCATCGATCTTGGCGGTATCGCCAAGGGACACGCCGTGGACCGCAGCATAGCGCTGCTCCAGTCGCTTGGTATAGAACAAGCGCTGGTGACTGCAGGTGGCGACAGCCGTACGGTAGGTGAACGCTGGGGACGCCCCTGGAATATCGGCGTACGTCATCCCGATGATGCCGATAAACTGGTCGCCGTCATACCGCTTCAGGACGTGGCTGTATCAACCTCCGGTGACTATCAGCGTTACTTCGATGAGGATGGCGTTCGATATCACCATATTATCAACCCCGAGTCCGGTGATTCAGCGCGCGGGCTGCGCAGCGCCACCATTATTGGCCCCGACGCCACCACCACAGATGCGCTGTCGACGAGTGTGTTCGTGCTTGGCCTGAAAAAAGGCATGGATCTGGTCAATCGACTACCCGGGATTGACGCCATTCTGGTTGATGCCCACGGCCGGCTGCATTACTCCAATGAGCTGCTACCCGCCAAAAAACCGGACGACAGCGTCAAAGCCACGACAGAATCTGTCCCCCACTGACGACGCCGTTGGGCTTCACAAGCACTCGGCACGTTTAATCCCTCCCACGCTGTCGCCTTTTCACCACAGAATTCCAGACATTCCCGCACTATGGCGCAGACTGACGAAGTGTGCACCGCGATTTGTGGTGCATGGCATGGAGATTGCCTAACTCATTGCAGAAAAAGCTAAAACGGACACCTGCCGGTGCCGATGTCATCCAGGTGTGACGCACTTCTCAAACAGAATGTGAAGCATGTCCCGGAAGACAACATGCCGGACGGGGATACTTTGACAGGGTTACGACGACCCGAAACGCCGCAGGAGGGCGTATGAACGTGTTATTCAGAGGCCTGTTGGCCGGACTGCTGGTCTGGCCGTTGCTGTTGTCTGCTGAGCAGACAAAAGAAAGCGAAACCGGCGTCAAGGAAGAAGTTCAGACCCTGAAACAACAAGTTCTGGAACTCAACCGCGACCTGTTCCTGCTTGAAGAAGAACTCCTGTTTCCATCCAATACCCAGGTATCGGTTTTCGTTTCCATGGATGTCGGAGAATTTTTTCAGCTCGACTCGGTAGAAGTCAAAATCGATGGCAAACAGGTAGCCGACTATCTCTATACCAAGCGGGAACTCGATGCCCTGATTCGCGGTGGCGTGCAGCGTATCCACATCGGCAATCTGCCCACCGGCGAGCATGAGCTGGTTGCACTCTTTATCGGCAAAGGCCCCAAAGGCCGCGACTACAAACGTGGTGCCACAGCGACTTTCAAAAAAGGCCTTGGCCCCAAGTATGTTGAGCTCAAAATCGTCGACCGGACCAAGAACTACCAACCGGAATTTGATATCAAGGAATGGTGATGCCGCTGCGCACACTTCAGCTGCTGCTGTTGTCCGCGTGGCTAACCGCCACTCCCGGACAAGCTGCGAGGGATAAACCCCAGCAGGTACAGGACCTCCACTATGGCGAGGTCCTGTTCCACTTTTATCAGGAAGATTACTTCACGGCCATCAGCCATCTCATGGTAGCCCAGCACCAGGATGTGCTTCAGCACCACCGTGACGAGTCCGAGCTGCTACTGGGTGGACTACAACTTTCCTACGGCATGCTCGATCAGGCCGAACAACAGTTTGACGCATTGCTGAATACCGAAACCAAAACCGATGCCGAATTGCATGACCGTGTCTGGTACTACCTTACCAAAATCAATTACCAGCGCGGCAAGTACGAAAAAGCCTACAAGACCCTGATCGAAATCAATGACCCGGGCGACAAGCGCATCCGCGCGGAGCTTGCTGTCCTTGATGCCAATATTAATATGGCACTCGGCAATAATGCAGCCGCTGCCGAAGCACTGAAAGAAGCCCGCGCACCGGAAGGTTGGGAAGAGTATCTGCTCATCAATCGCGGCATAGCTGAACTACGCGCCGGCAATATTGAGCAGGGCCGAAAAACGCTGGACAAGCTTGGCAAAGACAGAGCTGCCAATGAGGAGCTGCGTGCCTTGCGCGATCGCGCCAACCTCGGGCTGGGTTATGAACTGCTGCGAGCCGGTGATGCCGAGCAGGCACGCAAATACCTCAACCGTGTACGTCTACAGGGCCCGTTCATGCAATCCGCCCTCCTCGGTGCAGGCTGGTCAGACGTCGAACGCGGCGACTACCAACAGGCATTAACGCCCTGGTTACATTTATTAAAAACGTCCAGCCATCAACCTGCAACCCATGAAGCACGCCTTGCAGTACCTTATGCGTTTGGACAACTGGGCGATCAGGCACGTTCGGTTTACTACTACGAACAAGCGATCGACTACTTCGAAACAGAACAACAACTCCTCGAATCCGCCATCCAGACAGCCGCAAACGGCACCATGCTGTCTCTGTTAAGCCAGGCCGAAACCGGAACTTCCGGCGGCTGGTTACAACAGAACCCGACACTGAAAGGCGTACCATCCGGACATTACCTGGTAGACGTGCTGTCCGGCCACAACTTCCAGGAGTCGCTCAAAGACTATCGAGACCTGGGTTACCTGACCGAGCTGTTGAACGACTGGCTGGACAATATAGACATCTACTATGACATGGTCGACACCCGTCGCCAGGCCTACGAAGTACGGGCACCGGCAGTGCGAAAACGCCTCGAAAACCAGGAAGCGATTGCCCTGCAGGAACGCTGGCAATATTACCGCGACCTGGTCACTACCGAGCGGCGTGAAGGCAGTCCGCTAAATCTTGCGACTGGCAAGGAAAAGCAGCAGTGGAAGACACTGAAGGCGGCCGGAGAAAAGCTCGCCGCGCTGCCGGATGAACCCCGTTATCGCCTCATGAAAGCCAAGGCAGAATGGTTGCAGGGCGTGCTTTACTGGCAGATACAGGCCGACTACAAGTCCCGGCTTTGGGAAATAGAGAAACAGCTGGCCGAACTTCAGACGCCGGTTGAAGAATCCGTACGCATGCATCAGCAGGTTGAAACTGCGCTGGGGAGTATTCAGGATGGTTTCACAGGGTACGATGAACGGATAGAAGCCCTCCGGTCACGCATACTCGGTTTGCTACCGGCGATTGACGCAGCCCGCGGCAACGCCAGTGGCCGCCTGCAGCAACTGGCCCTCGATGAACTCGAAGTGCGTAAACAACGCCTTATCAGCTATCGCAATCAGGCGCGCTATGCGCTGGCACGCAGCTACGACCAGCTTGCCACCGGCGGAGATGATCAGCCATGACGCGTCACAGACAGCAATTACTGTCGCTCGCTGTGGCGGTCGCGCTGGCCGGCTGTTCAGTTCTTCCCGACCGCTTCACAGATAATGATGCACAGCCAACAATTGCTAATCTGCATCAGGAAGAGTTGCCCGTTATTCCACCGGGCGATCCGGACAAGAACAGAGCTTCCGCCATGCAACACTACGAAGCGTATCTGGAAGAGTCTCCAGATAACACCTTTGTCCCCGAGGCTATGCGCCGGCTCGCCGATCTTCACCTGGAAACCGAACAGGATGCCTTGATGGAAGGCACCCTGGCACCGGGTGAATCAAAAGCAGCACGGTTATACGCTGAGCTACTGGAACGTTTCCCCGACCACGATCGCAACGACAGCGCACTCTACCAGCTGGCTCGGGCCAACGAGCAGACCGGTGAAATCGAGCCTTCAATGGAGGCACTCACCAGCTACTCCGGAAAATACAAGGAAGGCAATAAATACGACGAGGTTCAATTCCGTCGCGGTGAATACCTGTTCGTGAGACGCGACTACAGCAAGGCCGAAACCGCTTACCAGGCGGTTCTTGACTATGGAGAGGAATCTGATTTCCATCAACAGGCCCTGTATAAAATTGGCTGGACCCGCTTCAAGCAGAACAATTATGAAGAAGCTCTGCACGCATACATGCAGTTACTCGATGAAACCATTGGCGGTCACGGCAGTGCCAGTCTGCCTGAATCACTCAGCCGCACCGACAGCGAGCGCATCAACGATACACTGCGTGCCGTCAGCCTGAGTTTCTCTTATCTCGGCACCAATACCGAGATCCGCGACTACTATGCCTCTCGCGGCACGCGCACCTATGAGCCACTGATTTACGCCAAACTGGCCGCCCTGCATCTGACCAAGGAACGCTATACAGATGCTGCTGAAACCTACAGCCTGTTTGCCGTCGCTCATCCAAACCACCCTGAAGCGCCGCTGTTCCAGTCACGTGTAATTGATGTCTACAAACAAGCCGGCTTCAGCGAACGGGTACTGGAAGAAAAACAGGCTTTCATCGAACGCTACGAACCCTCGGCAGCGTACTGGCAGCAACATGACCCTGCCGAATCACCTGAGGTGCTGGCGCAAGTGCAGCGTCATCTGCGTGATGTGGCTCGCCACTATCACGCCGTTGCCCAGGCTGAGAAAAAGCCGAAGGCCTACGCAGATGCAGGACACTGGTACCGCCTCTACCTGCGCGCTTTCCCGAAAAGCGAACAGGCACCGTATATGAACTTCCTTTACGCTGAACTACTGACCAGCTCCGGTCAGCACGGCCTCGCTGCAGTCCAGTACGAAGCCACAGCCTATAACTACGGCGACCACAAGAAAGCCTCGGAAGCCGGTTATGCGGCACTACTGGCATACCAGAAACATGAGCCGACCTTGCGTGGGCGTGAACAAGCCGACTGGCACCGTAGAGGTATCAGCAACAGCTTGCGCTTTGCCGAATCTTTCCCTGATCACAAACAGGCAATGCCGGCACGCACTCTCGCCTCGCAACAACTCTATGCCCTCAAGGAATACAGTGCTGCTGTAGCGGCGGCAAAACCGATTGTCGATCACCCGAATGCTCCGCAAAAACTGCAGCTGTCTGCATGGACTGTTATCGCCCACGCTGAATTCGATCAGGCCGATTTCCTGCATGCTGAACTGGCCTACCAGCAAGTATTGGCGCGCACGCCTCGCAATGATGAACAACGTGGCAAGCTACAGGAAAAACTCGCCGCCGCCATTTATAAACAGGGTGAACAGGAACGGGCCGCGGGTAATATGGCCGGTGCTGCCGAACACTTCCTGCGCATTGCCGACGCGGTACCGGGATCAACTATCAACGTAACTGCCCAGTACGATGCTGCGGCAGCGTACATCGCCCTTAAACAGTGGCCCAATGCGATCAAGATCCTGGAACGCTGGCGCCGCGATAATCCCAACAACAAACTACAGCCAGACGTAACACGTAAACTCGCCGTACTCTACCAGGAGAACAATCAGCCACTCCAGGCCGCAGGTGAATTTGCGCGCATAGCTGACACGGAAACAGATCCGCAGCTGAAACGCGAGGCGACACTGACCACTGCCACGCTCTACCAGCAAGCCGGACGTGACGGCCAGGCCATTGAAGCTTACCAACGCTTTATCGAGCGCTATCCGCAGCCGGTCGAATCAGCCATGGAAGCGCGTTACCAGCTGGTCCTGCTGTATGGCAAAGGGCAGCAAACCGACAAACAGCGTTACTGGCAAAAACAGCTGGTCGAAGCTGACAGCAGCGCTGGCAGACAACGCAATCAGCGTACCCGCTACCTGGCTGCACACGCTCAACTGGCACTGGTCAGCGACAGCTATCTGGCCTACAAACAGGTGCAGCTGAAAGAGCCGCTAAAGAAAAATCTGGCGCGCAAGAAAAAGTACATGCAGGCCGCTATCAAGGGATACAAACTGGCTGCGGCCTACGAGGTAGCAGGTGTGACGACTGAATCCACGTACCGTATCGGTGAAATTTATACCAATTTCGGCCAGTCACTGATGGCATCCCAGCGGCCTCGCAACCTGAACGCCGAGGAGCTAGAACAGTACGAGATTCTGCTCGAGGAACAAGCCTATCCTTTCGAGGAAAAAGCCATTGTCGTGCATGAAACCAACATTCAGCGCACCACCGACGGCGTGTACGACGAATGGGTCAAGAAGAGCCTGGCAACCCTGGCCGAACTGATGCCAGTCCGCTATGCCAAACAGGAAAAGGGTGAGAATTTTGTTGCCGTACTGCAATAAGCTGTTAATCGCGTGCCTCGCCTCGCTGCTGCTAATTGGCTGCAGTGGTAAATCAGTGCGCCCTCCAGGTGCCGAAGCAACAGAGGCCAAACCGGCCGAAAAGCTGCCACGCAATTACGACAAGGCGCTGGTGCTGATGCAGAGCGGTGACTACCAGGCAGCGATTCCCGTGCTTAATGACTTCATTGCCAAGCGACCCAAACATGCCGGCCCCTATATCAATCTCGGCATCGCCCACCGGCACGCGGGCGACAATGAAGCCGCACAAGCAGCATTCAGCAAAGCCATCGAGCTCAACCCTTCCAGCGCCGAAGCACACCATCAACTCGGCATTCTGTACCGCGAACAGGGTGAGTTTGATGCTGCACTGGATGCCTATAACCAGGCATTGAAGCTTGACCCCAACTACGGTCTGGCACACCGCAATATCGGTATTCTCTACGATTTATACCTGCAACAGCCCGGCCCGGCGCTGCAGCACTACAAACGTTTCCTGGAACTGGAAGGCGACAGTGACGAGGACGTTAACCGCTGGGTTGTCGACCTTGAGCGCCGCAGTGGCTCGGCACAGGCGAGCGCAACACCATGAAGATCACATTTCGAAACACGATTGCCGCCACCCTGCTGTTATCCGCCGCCTTGCCGGCTTTCGCCCAGCAGCAGCTGGAACTCGACGGCATGTCGGTTTTTGGCAACCGCGAATTACCCAAAGCCCTGTTTATCGTGCCCTGGAAAGATCCGGACGCCGGCCAGGTACCCGGTCGACCGGTCAACAGCCTGGTTGACGAGGCCTTGCAGCCCGTAGATCCCGATGTTTTCAGACGAAAACTCGATTATTTCGACACAGTTCGCAAAATGGACTAAAGAACTTGACCCAATTCCCGAAAAATATCAGGAACTTCTAAGGAGTTAACCATGGACATCTATCCAAGTATCGTGACTTTCTTCCAGTCAGGCGGCCTGTTTATGTACCCCATCGTGGTGGTACTGGCGCTAGGCGTAGCCATCGCTGTGGAGCGGTATATCTACCTCACGGCAGCACGCGCCACTAACCAACGCGTCTGGAAGAAGGTTATGCCGTTGATTATGGACGGTAATTACCGCCAGGCGTCGGCCGTTGCCGAAAAATCCAAAGCCGCACTGGGTCGCATCCTGCGTTACGGCCTCGATCGCACCGGTGATCATGTTCGCCGTGACGACGTCGAAGTCGCCATGGAAGAGGGCTTGATGGAAACCGTGCCCCGGCTGGAAAAACGCACTCACTACCTGGCCACCTTTGCCAACATCGCCACCCTGCTGGGCCTGCTGGGCACCATCATGGGCCTGATCCAGGCATTCACCGCGGTTGCCAACGCCAACCCTGCCGAGAAAGCCGACATGCTGTCTGCCAGTATCTCGGTAGCCATGAACACCACGGCCTTCGGCCTGATGGCAGCTATCCCGCTGCTGCTGATCTACACCGTGCTGCAGACCAAAACGACCGAACTGGTCGACAGTCTGGAAATGGCCTCGGTCAAGTTCCTTAACATCATGACCGAGCGCAACGGAGCCTCTGCCTGATGAAACGTCGCTGGCGCAAGAACGTTCTGGCCGAACCGGCCGAGGTCAATATCACGGCCTTTATGAACCTGATGGTTATCCTCGTGCCGTTTCTGCTGATTACGGCAGTGTTCTCGCGTATCACTATTCTCAACCTTAACCTGCCGGTCCCGGGCGATCCCAGTCAGGCGGCCAAAGACGAGAAGGAACAGCTGCACCTCGAAGTCATCGTGCGTCAGGACGTCATTGAAATCGGTGACCGCAAGCGCGGCCGCCTGAAATTGATAACGCTCAGTGATGATGGCAGCCACCTGACTGAAGTCTCTGACATGCTGCAGCAGATCAAGGCACGCATGCCCGAAAAGACCGATATCACTCTGCTGCTGGAAACGGATATTCCTTACCAGCGACTGGTGGAAATGATGGATACGCTGCGCGTCGCCCAGGTCAAACAGGGCGATGAAATGATTACTGCTGAGCTGTTTCCGGCTATCTCGATAGGAGATGCACCGCCGGGAAAGCTTCGAACCGCCGCGGGCAAGGACAAATAAAATGAAAATGTCGCGTCGCGCCAAACGAATGCAGCGCCACCACAAGCGCCACAAAGGTGCACCGGGCTTCAACCTGGTATCGCTGATGGATATCTTCACCATCCTGGTGTTTTTTCTCCTGGTTAACTCCGGGGAAGGTGAAGTGCTGCCCAGCACCAAGAATGTCGATCTGCCGGAATCCATTGCCGAGGAAAAACCCCGGCAGAATGTCGTCGTCATGGTCACCGAGCGCGACATCCTGGTTCAGGGCACTCGTGTCGCTCTGGTTGCTGACCTGCAGACCGGCGGTGCACTGCAGATCGATGCCCTGAAAAATGCACTTGAACAGCAAAATCAGCGTCGCCTGCTGGCTGCCAACACACCGAATGAAAAGGCGCCCGAGGTCACGATCATGGGCAGCAAGGACATTCCCTATCAGCTGCTGAAAAAAGTCATGCTCAGCTGTACCGAAGCCGGTTACGGCAAGATTTCACTGGCGGTCATGCAAAAAGCCGCCGCGCAGGAGAGCTAGGACAACAATGGTCTATTCGCACTCACTCTCACTGCCCTGGTCGATTTCGGTCGAGGATGAACGCCGCTTCCGCAAGATAGTGACGATCGTCCTGGTACTGACCGTTGCGCTGGGTATCGCCATCCCGATTCTGCCGACATTCAAAAAGTCTGCTGAGGAGGAAGTTCAGCTACCACCACGGGTCGCCAAACTGATTTTCGAAAAACGCACTGCACCGAAGCCGAAACCCAAGCCGAAGGTAGTGGAAAAGAAACCGGAACCGAAACCGGTTGCCAAGAAGAAGCCGCTGCCGAAGAAAAAAGCACCGCCCAAGGTAGCAAAGAAGCCGGAACCGAAACCGAAGAAACCGCCGGTCGATGCGCTTGAACAAGCTCGCAAGAAAGCCTCATCGGCTGGCCTGCTGGCATTACAGGATTCGCTCGCCGACCTGCGCGATCAATCGGTTGATGAACTGAAAGGTGCGCGTCGTCTGGACGACAGCGGCTCGACCGCGAAGAAAACCGAACGCGCCCTGGTTACATCCAGGGTAGGCAGTGGCAGTGCCGGTATTAACACTTCCAGGATGAGCCGTAACACCGGATCAACCCAACTGGCAGCACGCACAGCCACCGAGGTAAAGAGCTCGATTGTCAAAACGTCACTGAAGAAAAAACCCAAGAACGCACGCGGTGCATCGCGTAGCCAGGAAGATATTCAGATCGTATTCGACAAGAACAAGAGCGCCATATTCAATATTTATAATCGTGCTCTGCGCAAAGACCCAACATTGCAAGGCAAACTGGTTGTCCAGCTAAGCATCGCACCGTCCGGAAAAGTCACCAGCATTACACTGGTGTCCAGCGAGCTAAGTGACCAGGCCCTTGAACGCAAACTACTGGCCCGCATCAAGATGATCAACTTCGGCGCCAAGCCGGTAGACAGCGTAACAATTACCTACCCCATCGATTTCCTGCCCGCCTGATGGCGGCTGTCTGGCTAGCCGTTAAGGCTGGCCAGATAGTCCAGCACGATCCCACCGAACACCGCGGCACCAACCCAGTTATTATTTAAAAAAGCCTGGAAACAGGCCGAAGGTTTGCGTTCACGAATGAGATATTGCTGATAAAGCAACAATCCCGCAGCCAATAGCAAACCGAAATAATAATAGCCTCCCAGCCCGGCACTCTGTCCGGACAACACCAGCGCCAACAAAAACAGCACCTGGATAACGCCTATAATCAAGCGGTCTGACTCGCCAAACAGAATGGCCGTCGATTTAACACCAATCTTTAAATCGTCTTCCCGGTCAACCATACCGTACATGGTGTCATAGGCCGTAGCCCATAGAATAGTTGCAACAAACAGCAACCATGCTGTCTTGGGCACGCCACCGGTTTGCGCCGCAAAGGCCATCGGCACTGCCCAGCCAAACGCAGCACCCAGATAAACCTGCGGCAGATGCGTATAGCGCTTCATAAACGGATATGTCGCCGCCAGAAAGCCGCCGCCCAGCGACAACCAGACGGTCAGGCTGTTCATCAACAGCACCAGTCCGAACGCTGCCAGGCATAGCACGGCACACAATACGAGCGCCTCTTTCGGAGTCACCTTGCCCGCCGCAATAGGCCGATCCCGGGTGCGCGTAACGTGAGGATCTATATCTCGATCGGCAAAATCGTTAATCACACAGCCGGCCGAACGCATCAGTACAACCCCACCGGCAAATACTAATACCACCAGTGGATTTGGATAGCCCTCACCCGCGACCCACAGCGCCCATGCCGTTGGCCACATCAGCAGCAGAATACCGATGGGCTTGTGCAAGCGCATCAGGTGGGCATATTGACGAAGTTTATCCATCATTCAGAACACTGGCATTTATGTCAGATATTTTCTATGTTGTACAAATGTTACGTATAAAACACGCTCTCGCCGGTAGCCTCTATCTTACCTGCTTGTCGGTCGCAACGGTAACCGCTGCCACACCGGCGCCATTTTTCAGCTGCACTGATTATCATTGTGACGAGGGACAGACGGTCCATCTCAGCAGCAGGCAATGGCAAACAGTACGCAATCTGTTTCTCGAACCCGCCGCGTCACCGGAAGACGAGCGCATACAAATCCGCCAGGCAATTGCCACGCTGGAAACCGAGGTCGGCGGGATCACCGGAACCTGGCGTGATCTCGGTGAAAACGTGGCTGGCGCCGGCCTGCCAGGACAGCTCGACTGCATTTCGGAGTCAATGAATACCACCACCTACCTGCGCCTGCTGGAAGCAGACAAGCTGCTGAGATGGCATTCTGTTGAAGCCCGGGAAGTGCGCACCCTGCTGATTTTCTCCCACTGGAGCGCGGTTATCAGGGAAAGAGACGGTGGCGAACGCTATGTCGTGGACTCATGGTTTCTCGACAACGGAAAGCCACCTTATATCCAGACGCTGGCCGACTGGAAATCAAGACGCAGCTTCGACAGCGGGCAGGAAAACCTCGATAACCAGTAGCGGTTTACCACCAACCCGGAAACCCGGTCTAACAACCACCAAAATACCGTTAGAAACTGATCACACCGCCAGTGCTCTGGTACGGCCCACCGGGGCAGGATTTTTTATTGCTTCTGATCGATACGTGCTGGTTTCCGTTTTTTCAATACCGGGCATTCAAAGCGTGAATTATGGCACAGGTGCAAAAACTGTGACCGACCTCATAGTTTGGTTTCAACGAGACCCATCACGATGAAAAATTGTGTACGAAGCATGGGAATAAGTTCAGGCTGACGCGCGGCACCTTCCAGAAAGCGCCCACCTAAAACACCGATACCTACCGCAGCGCCTAACGCACCAAGTCCCATCATTAAAGCGCCAGCAATATAAAGCAGTGCAGATTCCATGAATGTCTCCTAATAGAATGTAAATTTAAAAACTAGTGTGATTCCTGGGATGCCATATCCAGATATACGATGGTCAGCGTCATAAAAATAAACGCCTGCAAAGTAATGATCAGGATGTGGAAAATGGCCCAGCCCAATTGTAAAACTCCACCAAACAGCCCTAACACCCAGCCACCGCTGTACATCAACGCTATCAGTATGAATATCATTTCGCCGGCATACATATTGCCGAATAAACGCAGTGCCAGAGAAATCGGCTTGGCAATCAGGGTTACCCCTTCAAGCAACAGATTGATTGGCATCATAAATTTTGGAAAAGGATGGAACGCCAGCTCGGCGAAAAAACCACCGGCACCTTTAATTTTAAAGCTGTAATAAAGCACCAGGGCAAACACCGACAGCGACAGACCAAAGGTTATATTTGGATCGGTAGAGGGCACGATCTTTAAATAGGGTATACCAATCAGGCTGGCCAGGCCGGGTACATGGTCCACCGCGAGCAGATCCATCGCGTTCATCAGGAATACCCAGACAAAAATAGTCAGGGCAAGCGGAGCAATTAGATTATTCCTTCCGGAGAATGAACCCCGTACGGATTCATCAATAAATTCACACAGCATTTCGATGAAATTCTGCCAACCAGTCGGCACTCCAGTAGTAGCAGTCTTCGCAACCTTGTGAAAAAACCATAAAAACAGGACACCTAATCCAATTGAAAAAAACATCGAATCCAGGTTGATCGACCAGAAACCCATCTCAGCGATAATTTCAGCATGTTCCTCAGGGCTAGATCCTTGCGCTATACCCCAACCATGCTGCTCTGTATGACCAAACGTAAGATTAGTCAAATGATGCTTAATGTATTCGCCTGAGGTTTCGTAAGACATTTTCTACTAACTACCTTTTTGTATAAATGGCAAAAACAGACCGGACATTTGAACTAGCAAATAACCGACAAATAATAACAACGGGTCCCATGCATAATCTATGCTGAATATCAACAAAAACAGGATTACAGCCATGATCCATTTACCAACATCAGAACGATACGCATAACCCAGCCATTCCGCTGCATTATCATTCTCGGCCTGACGCAACATTTTAAAATAAAAATAAATGTTAGGAAGCAGACTTGCCAGGCATCCCGTTAATGCAGATAACTCACTCCCGAGCCCCAAAAAAAACACCAGAAGGAGGTAGAACAGCATCATTAACAGCTGAACCGTCAGCAAATATTGGATTTGAGTTTTCACTGCTCTTATATTACTGCGCGAAAAACTTCGTTCCCCATTAATGCGCAGCGAATTATAAGGAGTTGACCGGTAAGAATCAATCAGTCAATCAAAATCTTTATGCATCAAATAAATATAAATATATAAGTCGTCTGTTTTTATTATTTTTTGGGCACTAATTCAGTAAATGCTGCAAAATCCCGTCCAGCTCATCATTGCTATGAAAATTAATCACCAGTTGCCCCGCCCCTTTCTGACCGGTCTTTATCTTTACCTCGGTACACAGGCTATCGCTAATCTTCTGTTCAAGTCGCTCCACATCAGGGTCAACCTCAACTTTTACCTTTTTCGGCGCAGGAGAAAGTGTTTTTTTAACCAGTGCCTCTGTTTCTCGAACAGATAATCCACGGTTTACGACAACATGTGCTATCTCAGGCTGATCGTGTTCAGCTAATGCCAGTATCGGCGCGCATGCCCCATACTCAACAACTCTTTATTCACCAGTTCCTTGACCGGTTGCGCCAGCTCGAGCAGGCGCAACAGATTACTCACCGCCACCCGGGAGCGCCCGACGGCTTCAGCGACCTGCATATGAGTGAGTTGAAAATCATCGATCAGGCGCTGTAACGCGGCTGACTCCTCCAACGGATTTAAATCTTCGCGCTGAATATTCTCAATCAGTGCAATGGCCGCTGCAGACTGCGTATCAATCTGCTTGATCACGGCCGGAATAGACTGCAAACCCGCAAGCTGGGCTGCACGCCAGCGCCGCTCACCGGCAATCAACTCGAAATGCGAACCTTCTTTTCGCACCACGATAGGTTGAATCACGCCCTGTGCAGCGATTGAATTCGCCAGTTCCTGCAGTGACTCTTCATCGAAATATTTACGCGGCTGATAATCTCCACGCTGTATCTTGTCGATGGGCAGCAATCTCAGCCCGGAAGCAATCTCATCATCACTCGCCTCAGTAACCTGCTTTACATTCCCGATCAGAGAACCGAGGCCACGC
>CAVWAK010000022.1:0-120960 GCA_963752745.1 uncultured Gammaproteobacteria bacterium | reverse complement strand
GGCTCGCCGCGGTGGCGAGAACCAGGATATCGCCCGTGGCGAGATTATCGCCTTCCTGCAGAATCAGTAGACAAGAAGGGAACGGAGGGGTTTTAAAAGCCCTCCGCTCCCTTTCTTTCATTTTATTGATGGGCGGATTCATAGTTCCCACCAGCCTGCAGGCCGCAACAACCGAGCGACCTGACTCCGAAATGCGCGAACTGTTGCTTGAAGCCATAAGCGCCTCAGACAGCTTCAACGACCGGTTTGAAGCAGAAGTCTGGCTGACAGACATGTCTAACAGACTGAAAAGAAAAGTAAAAGATCCTGGGGAACGGTTCCTTATCCTGAAGACCGCGCACTACGAAGCCGCCCGTGCCGAGCTGCCCCCCGAGCTGGTGCTCGCGCTGATTGACGTCGAAAGCAACTTTGACCGCTTTGCCATCTCTTATGCAGGCGCCCGTGGCCTGATGCAAGTCATGCCATTCTGGCTGGACGAAATCGGCCGACCGGGCGACGACCTGTTCGATATTCACACCAACCTGCGCTTCGGCTGCACCATACTCAAACTCTACCTGGACCGCGAACGCGGTAACCGCACCAAGGCCCTGGCCCGCTACAACGGCAGCGTTGGCAAAGTGTGGTACCCGCAGCGGGTCTACAAAGCCCTGGGTAAACGCTGGTATCGACAGTAGCCCTCCGCTGGCTCGTAATTTGCTTCCTTTCCGTACATCCGCTCCATGGGTGGGGCCAGAGATGAGCAAAAGGAATAACTGACTGAAAAAAAAGGCAAAATACAGCGGCCAAGAAATTGGCAGTTTGCCCGGCGCTACACCAAAGGAAGCGACAATGACAAAATCAATACCTGCGCTGATGATTCCAGCTGCCACACTCCTCAACCGCATGAATTTCAGCAAGAAGTTCATACTAATCGGAACCATCATTTCGATCCCGCTACTATTTCTAACCGGCGTCCTCTATATGGAGCGCGCTGAAATGGTTCGCCATTCCGAACAGGAACATGTCGGACTAAATTATCTTACCGCCATCCGGCCCATGATCGAGAATGTCGCCAAAACACGCGGTCTGACGGGCATGTTTTTGAACGGCAACACGGAAGTCGAAAGCCGGATTATGTCGGCACGCAAGCTGGTCGATCAGTCGTTCAAACAACTGGCTCAGCTGGAAAGCACACTGGCTTCGGAGTTCGACGGCCTGTCGACAGGACACTTGCAGGACGCGTGGAACGACACCAACGCTTCAGCCTTTGACGGCCCCGCGTCCAGCGTGTTCGATAAATATACGGCTATTGTCGATGAACTGATCGGCCTGATGGAACGCACCGGACAAAAAACCGGCCTGTATAGCGACGCTGGTAATTTTTACTTTGTCGACAGCCTCGCCCTTCGCCTTCCGGATCTTGCCGAATCGCTTGGCCACATGCGCGACCAGGGAGCTGACATTCTGACGGCCGGCCATGCTGACGAGCGTCAACAGACTTTACTTCAGGTATCTGCAGGGCGCGTTGCCAGCGATCTGCATCGCCTGGAAATCAATTTCCATGAAATCTTTGCCGCTGACAACGTGCTGAAGAATCAACTCTCATCATCCTTCGAAGCCATGGATCACGCTATCAGCGAATATCTGAACGTCGCCCGTACAGGCATCACCGACACCGGGCAGTTGTCACTGGATGCCAGCACCTACTTTGAGAATGGCAGCGCAGCTATCAACCAGGTTTTCCAACTACACGACCGTCTCACAACCGAGTTGGCCACGCAGCTTGAGGACCGCATTGCGCATACCAGATACGAGGAACTGGAGCTGATTCTGCTGGCAACGCTGGCAATCGGCACGCTCGCCTATCTGTTTGCCGGCTTCTATTTCTCGACGCGAACCGCCCTGGAGCAACTCGGCGATTCTATAGCGCATTTTGCGGATGGTGACCTGACTGAACAGCCCAGCAGCTCCAGCAAGGACGAGCTCGGTGCGATCACCAATCAGACTGCCCTGATGATCGAGAAAATGAACGCCCTGGTTTCACAAGTCATCAGCGCGACCACCCAGGTCAGCAATAATGCGGAACAATCAGCGGTCACCATGAACCAGTCGAATAGCGGCATTCAACAGCAGAACCAGGAAATTGATCAGGTCGCCACCGCTATCGAAGAGATGTCGGCTACCGTGCAGGAAGTTGCGCGTAATGCGGCTGCTGCGGC
Source organism: uncultured Gammaproteobacteria bacterium (assembly GCA_963752745.1). GTDB lineage: Bacteria > Pseudomonadota > Gammaproteobacteria > DSM-19610 > DSM-19610 > Thiogranum. The sequence goes on along the minus strand of CAVWAK010000022.1, from coordinate 118,762 downwards.
CGACGCTGCCGAGCGTGCCAACAGCGCCACAAACAATGGTGGCGCTGTGGTCCGTGAAGTTGCCAGTTCGATACAGAGCCTCTCCGGCGAAGTCAACCAGGCGACAGACATCATCCGTGAACTGGAAAGTGAAAGTGAAAATATCGGTACCGTGCTGGATGTCATACGTGGCATCGCCGAACAGACCAACCTGCTGGCGCTCAACGCTGCCATCGAGGCCGCACGTGCGGGCGAGCAGGGCCGTGGTTTTGCTGTAGTTGCTGACGAAGTCCGCACCCTGGCGAGCCGTACACAACAGTCAACCGAGGAGATACATTCCATGATCGACCGGCTGCAGCAGGGCAGCCGTAACGCCGTGGCTGCGATGGAAGCCGGGCAGAGCAAGTCGGAAGACAGTGTGGCCAGGTCAGGGGAAGCCCGGGAAGCACTTAATGCGATTGATTCTGCCGTAGTGGAAATTAACGACATGAACACCCAGATTGCCAGCGCCGCAGAAGAACAAAGTGCGGTCGCCGACGAGATCAACCGCAACGTGGTAGCAATTCGGGATATTTCCAGCGACTCTGCAACAAGCATCCAGCAGACAGCCTCAAGCAGCCACGAGTTGCTGCAGGTTGCGCGCCAGCTACAGTCGCTGGTCAACGAGTTTAAAGTTTAAAGCGTTGCTATAAAAGAGGGCCCGGTGACGAGTAACACATTCGCTACCGGGCGCTTTCAGGTATCCAGCACCCTCAGGTAGCAGGGAATCCACCGAGTCTATGTGTCAACGCTGCCTCGACTTCTTCCATAACCATCCGGCCGGTATCTACCCGAACAGCACATTGATTCTCGCTCTCGGTCAACGCTTCCTGGCTTGTTCTCTGCGCGCGCAAGACCTCAATGGTTGCCTCCGAGACATCAGTCTTGCGGTCTGCCCGTGACTGGACTCTTCGTTCAAGCTCGTGCTCTTCTGCGGCGCAATCAAGCACCAGAAATGGCACATCAAGTTTTTCCGCCAGGCCACGGAAGTGGTCACGATATTCACGCTTCAGGAAGGTCGCATCGACAATCACACTGTAACCCGCTTCAAGCACTGTCTCCGCCAATTCGCGCAAACGGTTATAAGTCATACTGGTCCGGTCAGCGGTATACAATCCCGTTCCCGTACCAGACCGACTGCTATCATTACTCCCGAGGCCAGCCAGCCGTTTACGCTCGACATCCGAGCGCAGCTGAATAAAACCCATGCGCTCGGCAAGCTCTCGCGCAACAGTCGATTTCCCTGAGCCGGACAGACCATGGGTAATTATCAGGCTAACCGGGCCGCTCGACACGTAGGTTTCTGCCAGATGAAGATACTGAAGATACTCGTCAGCTGCCCTTGAAAAGGCATCCCCGGCTTCAGCCAGTTGCCGGCGACGCAGCACCGCCACCTTGGCTCTCACCATTGCCCGGTACACCAGGTAATAGCGAAGAACACGCAACCCTGTGTAGTCGCCACCATGCTGAAGATATCCGTTCAGAAAACGCGAGGCAAAACCGCTCTGCCCGCAACCATCGAGGTCCATTAACAGGAAAGCCACTTCACTGATGACATCGATCCAGCGCAATTGAGGGTTAAACTCAATGCAATCGAAGGGCGTCACCTGCCCCTCTATCAGGGTGATATTGCCGAGGTGCAAATCCCCGTGACATTCGCGAACCGCCCCGTCACGCTTGCGTCTGCCCAATAGTGGGGCGAGATGCCGATATTCATTCTCCGACCATGAACGCATCTGCTCTACCCGGGCGTGATCGTCATCCGATCGTAATAATGGCTGTATATGCTGGTAATTTTCCAGAACCCAGTGATGAACGCCAGACGGCTCACCAAAGGGATCAGTGGCTTGAGCGCGGGCTGCCTGTTCATGAAACCCGGCAATGCACTGCACTAACTGATCAATATGCCAGGCCTGCAGCTGGCCATTCGCTGCAAGATCGCTTAGCAGCCCGTTATCAGGGAACTGACGCATACGCACTGCGTAATCGAGCACTTTGCCCTGTCCCGAAAGTTCGGGGTGTTTGGCCGTTCCGGTGATGGTAATAACGTTTAGATAAATGTCGGGGGCAAAGCGGCGATTAAGACGGACTTCCTCTTCACAGAAATGTCGCCTTTTCTGCAGCGTGGAAAAATCCAGAAAACCGAAATTTACCGGTTTCTTGATTTTGTACACAAAGTCCCCGGTCAAAACCACCCAGGCGCAATGGGTTTCAACCAGGCGGATATTGTCAGTCTCGTGTGCATAGACCTCAGGTCTGAGCATACTTTTAATCAGGGTCCGATCCTGCATCGCCTGTACTCCATGGTTTGCGCACTATTATGGACCGAACCACTGCACCTTGAAACCGGCTATGGAGCAAGAGTGATCCGGCTAAATACCACACGAAGCATGTCATGCAAACCGTTTACCTGAGCCAGATCAAAAATTAACTTTTCTTCCTGAACTAGAATGTTGCATTGAGATCCAGACCAGATTTAACACATACCACTACATCCTGTATTTTCAATATACGATGCTGCCGTTCGCCAGGAGAGGCTTTCTATGACAACCCCGGGTAATTACGTATTCTCATTTCAGCACGGAGACGGCAAAGACAAGATGCTGCTGGGCGGAAAAGGTGCAAACCTTTGCGAAATGACCCAGATCGGCATCAACGTCCCTCCCGGCTTTGTCATTTCCACCAGGAGTTGTCTTGATTACCTCCAGAACAAGGACCGCGAGCTGCCCGCCGGGGTAATGGACGAGGTTCGCGTACAGATGCAGGACCTTGAAAACAGGACAGGCAAGATCTTCGGTGGAGGGGACAGCCCGCTTTTGGTCTCGGTGCGCTCAGGCTCTGCCATGTCGATGCCCGGCATGATGGATACTATTTTGAATCTTGGCCTGAACATCGAAACCTTGAAAGGCCTCATCAAGCAGACCCGGAATGAGCGCTTCGGCTGGGACGCCTACCGGCGCTTTGTTCAGCTTTTTGGCAAAGTAGCGCTCGGTATCAGCGATGAGGTATTCGATACTGAATTCGAGGCCGTCAAGGAAAAGGCCGGCGTAAAGGAAGATATGGCGCTCACGGCCCGCGATCTGCGCGAAATTTCAGACCGGTTCCTGGAGGTCGTGGAACGGGAAACAGGCAACCCCTTCCCCGATGACCCAATGGAGCAACTGGAACTTGCCATCAAGGCGGTGTTCAACTCCTGGCTCGGCAAACGCGCGATAGATTACCGGCGCGAGTTCAACATCACCCCTGACATGGCGAACGGTACTGCCGTTAATGTACAGACCATGGTATTCGGAAATCTGGGTGATGACAGCGCCACCGGCGTGGGTTTCACCCGCTACCCGGATACCGGGGCAAACAAGCTGTTCGGCGAATACCTGATTAACGCCCAGGGCGAGGACGTGGTCGCCGGCATCCGCACGCCGCGAACGATCGATGTGCTGGAAGAGGAAATGCCGGCCATGTATCAGGAACTGCTTACCCTGTGCGAGCGCCTGGAATCCCATTATAAAGAAGTACAGGACTTCGAATTCACCATAGAAAACGGCCGCTTCTATTGCCTGCAAACACGTAACGGCAAAATGAACGCCGCTGCCCTGGTGCGCAGTTCAGTCGACATGGTTCGTGACGGACTGATCGACAAACAACAGGCACTGCTGCGTATACAACCCGAGTCTCTGGAACAACTGTTATTCCCGCGCCTCGACCCCAAGGCCAAGGCCTCGCCGGTTGCACGTGGCCTGCCCGCTTCACCAGGTGCCGCTGTCGGCAATGCGGTGTTTGATGCCGACCGGGCGGAATCGCTCGGCCGGCACGGCGAACGCGTCATTCTGGTGCGCGAAGAAACCAAGCCCGAGGACATTCATGGCTTTTTTGCCTCCCAGGGCATTCTCACTGCGCGCGGCGGCAAAACATCACACGCCGCTGTAGTCGCCCGCGGTATGGGGAAGCCCTGTGTTGCGGGTGCCGAAGGCATTCATGTCGATGTCAGTAAACGCGAGGCAACGGTCGGCGAACACCTCATCAGCGAAGGTGACCTGATTACTGTCGATGGCACCAGCGGCGACGTCTACCTTGGGGAAGTGCCGATGATAGAGGCTGAATTCTCCTCAGAACTGGAAACACTGCTGCAATGGGCCGATGAGGCGTCAACCCTGAAAGTCATGGCCAATGCCGATACGCCCAACGATGCCGAGCGCGCGCTGAAATACGGCGCCATGGGTATCGGCCTGTGTCGCACCGAGCGTATGTTCAATGCCAGCGACCGCTTACCCGTGGTGATTGAAATGATTGTGGCCGAATCAACTGCAGAGCGGCAAAAGGCATTAGACAAACTGTTGCCCATCCAGCGCAATGACTTCAAGGGCATATTCAAGGCCATGTCTCCGCGGCCGGTGACCATACGACTGCTCGACCCGCCTATCCATGAATTTCTGCCGAGTGAGCTACAGTTGATGGAAGAAGTCGACCAGCTCAGGCAGCTTAAAGATACCGTTCTGGGCATGAATATTCTGCGTGACACTGTAGCGGTGCTGTACCGTGATGGCGAACAGCCATATATCGACCGACCGACCGATCCACACCTGGTCGACGAGGCCATCAGCCGCAAAGAAATTATGCTGAAAAAAGTGCGCTCGTTACATGAAGTCAATCCCATGCTGGGTCATCGAGGCGTACGTTTGGGTATTTCATTCCCGGAAATCTATTCCATGCAGATACGCGCCATACTTGAAGCAGCGGCTGAATGTATCAAGGAAGGCTTTGATGTCCATCCTGAAGTCATGGTGCCCCAGGTGTGTACCGCACAGGAACTCAGCCGGGTAAAGACCTCTATCGATGCGGTACACTCGGCGGTAGAAAAACAGTACGGCGTACCGATCAATCTGAAGTTCGGTTCCATGATGGAAGTAGTACGCGCGTGCATGCGCGCCGGCAGCCTGGCAGAGGAAGCCGAGTTTTTCTCATTCGGCACCAACGATCTGACCCAGGCGTCATTCTCGTTTTCCCGCGAAGATGCGGAAAACAAGTTTCTGCCCCTGTATAACGAACACGGCATCCTCCAGGACAACCCGTTTGAAGTCCTGGACGTCAAAGGTGTCGGTAAACTCATGGAGCTGGCGGTACAGTGGGGGCAAGGAGACCCGGCCGGATATCCGGGTAGGTATCTGCGGCGAGCACGGCGGTCATCCGGCTTCGATCCGTTTCTGTCATTGCATCGGCCTGGACTATGTCTCCTGTTCAGGTCCACGCGTTCCGGTAGCCCGGCTCGCAGCGGCACAAGCCGCATTGACAGACGGTTCCAAACAATCCGGCACACAGTCACTGTGAAACCGGGGAACGGCGAATGATAGAAGTACGCATACACGGACGCGGCGGACAGGGTAACGTGGTCGCCGCCTATCTGCTGGCCACGGCGGCCTTCACTGAAGGCTGGCACGCGCAGGCTTTTCCAGCCTTTGGTGCTGAACGTCGTGGTGCGCCGGTGGTTGCCTTTGTGCGCATTAACGACAAACCGATACGTCGTCGCTGCCAGGTGGCGGAACCGGATTTTCTTATCATCCAGGACGAAGCCCTGATGCATGTCGCAGGCATTACCGACGGCTTGAAACCATCCGGCCGCATCCTGCTGAACTCAAGTAGTCGAAGCTGATACCTTTGACCTGGATGGCGAACACCTGATTACGCTGCCGGCAACGCGGCTGGCACAGGAGCACCTGGGCAGACCAGTGCCCAACACTGCCTTGCTGTCCGCGTTCCTGACACTGACTGGCCTGTTACCTCGATCAGCCTTGAGTCACGCGCTTGAGGAGCGTTTCAGCGGCGATATACTGGAGAAAAACAACCGTCTGGTCGATGCTGCCGCAGAATCAATAGACGCAGACCTTTGGAAGGACGAGGCCAATGCTTAAAGCCCTGGAAGGTTCACAAGCCATTGCACAAACAGTCGCGCTTTGCCGGCCGCAGGTAGTTGCAGCGTATCCGATCACACCCCAGACCCATATAGTGGAAAACATTGCCCGGCTGGTCGCTGACGGCAGCATGCAGTGTGAACTGGTCAGCGTCGAAAGCGAATTCTCTGCCGCTTCCCTGGTACTGGGTGCGGCTTGCGCCGGTTCACGCACCTATACGGCAAGTGCCTCTCAAGGCATCCTGCTAATGAGTGAGGTGCTCTATAACATCGCCGGTCTGCGTGTACCCATGGTAATGACCTGCGCGAACCGCGCAATCTCGGCACCGCTTTCGATCTGGAACGATCAGCAGGATTCAATGGCAGTGCGCGATGCCGGCTGGATACAGCTGTACTGTGCCGATAACCAGGAGGCCGTGGACACCACCATACAGGCCTACCGGATTGCCGAAAGCACTGAATTGCCGGTGATGGTGTGTGTCGATGGGTTTACGCTGACACATACACTGGAGCCAATCGACATTCCGGATCAGGCCCAGGTTGACGAATTTCTGCCCGCTTTTAAATTCAACCGCGCACTCGATCCTGCCAACCCCACCAGTATCGGCACTCTGGTATCACCAGACTATTACACTGAGGCGCGCTATTCACACCATCAAGCCTTGCTGGATAGCGAGCAAGCGATCATTGCTGCCGATGCTGACTGGCAAGCTATCAGCGGGCGCAGCTCGGGCGGCCTTGTCAGTGTCAATGGGCCAGACAATGCGCGTATTGGCGTCATCACCCTGGGATCAATCTATGGCACACTGTATGAAGCCCGCGAAACCTACAGCGAACTGCCGAACACCAGGCTGATAAACCTGCGCGCCTATCGTCCTTTCCCGGCGGCGGCCTACGCGAAATCTGCAAGGACTTGACCGACCTGGTGATACTTGAAAGAGCCATCTCGCTGGGATCAGGCGGCATCGTATCACGCTGAAGTTCACTCAGCCCTGTCGAGTCTCCCGGACAGCCCGCGCATTTACAGCTATGCTGTCGGACTTGGTGGCCGCGATATCCCGCTCGATCTGTATCAGCGCATGCATGCGCGCATCAGGGATGACGAACCGGGCGGGTTTTCCATTCTTGATGTTGATACCGAAAGACTGTTGCCGGAAGACGGCGGCCCCGACCAGACAGCGATAACCGCTTAAAGGATGACACGCATGGATGTCGAAATTAAATTGCCCTCGATCAGTGAACTGCGTGCTGACCCGCCACGCTTTCAGGGCATCACGCCGGGGCACCGCGCCTGTCTGGGCTGCGGCGAAGCCCTGGCCGCACGCCTGGTAACAGAAGCCGCAGGTCCTGACGTAATGATCGCCAACGCCACCGGCTGCCTGGAGATATTCACCACACCATGGCCGGAGTCAGCCTGGCGCCTGCCGTGGATACACTCGTTGTTTGAAAACACCGGTGCCATTGCCTCCGGCATGGAAGCAGCGCTTAAGGCGCAGGGCAGAAACACCAAGGTGCTGGCCTTCGGTGGTGATGGCGGCACCTTTGATATCGGCTTTCAGGCATTATCCGGCATGCTGGAACGCGGCCACAACGTGCTCTATGTCTGTTTCGATAACGAAGCCTATATGAATACCGGCATCCAGCGTTCGAGTTCCACGCCGCACGCCGCAATGACCACTACATCACCACCGGGCAGTGAACGCATGGGCAAGCGTCATTTGAAAAAAGATATTCTTTCCATTGTTGCAGCCCACCATATTCCTTACGCCGCGACCACTTCCGTGGCCTATCCATCGGACATACGTAAAAAGGTGCGCCGTGCTATTGATATAGAAGGCCCGACCTTCCTGCAGATTCACTGCCCCTGCCCGTTGGGCTGGGGGCATGAGGGTAACCTGAGTATTGAAATAGCACGCCTTGCAGTACAGACCGGTTTATACCCGGTGATCGAGCTGGAACGTAGCGAGCTGATTGGCAGCATGCCGATCCGCAAGTCGAAACCGGTGGCTGAATACCTGTCCAAACAACAGCGTTTTCGCCATCTGTTCAATAAAAACGATGCCCGTGCTATTGAAGAGCTGGCCCACATTCAGGCGCTGGCTGACCACAACATCAAACGTTATCAGCTGTGCGGCGATGGAGCCGACGCCCTTGACTCCGAGGGCGCCGACACCGTCAAGCGCGGCGGCATGCGCTGGGGCTGATTGGGGAGCCGATATGAAAAAACTGACTCGCGGCGCCTATGCTGAACCAGGCACTACCATCAGCTACAAGACCGGCAGCTGGCGCACACAAAGACCGATCTATACGCACAGGCCCGCACCCTGTCATACCGCCTGCCCGGCGGGAGAAGACCCGCAGGACTGGCTGGCCAAACTTGATGAGGGCAATCCGCGCAAGGCATGGGAGAGTCTGGTCAACGTCAATCCGCTCCCGGCAATTACCGGCAGAGTCTGCCCACACCCTTGCGAATCGGCCTGTAATCGGGGGCAATTTGACCAGGCACTGGCAATTCACAGCGTCGAGCGCTATCTGGGCGATCTCGCGATCGAGCAGAACTGGCCGTACCCGGCTGAACGTTCCCGGGCCCGAAAGCCAGACGCGTCGCCATTGTGGGTGCAGGTCCGGCCGGTCTTTCCTGTGCCTGGCAACTGACGCGTCTCGGGCTGCATGCCACCGTCTTTGATCAACTATCGCAGGCCGGCGGCACCCTGTACACAATCCCCGGTTACCGCCTGCCCAAAGACGTGGTCCAGAATGAAATCGGGCGGTTACTGGAAGCGGGCATTGAGTTCAAACCCAATCACCGCATTGGCAAACACATTGATGTTGTCGATCTTCAAACCGACTTTGATGCCGTCTTTTTGGCACCCGGAATGATGCAAAGCCGTGAGTGGAATATCGACGGCGTAACACCACAGGATCTGCACGACGGATTGAACCTGTTAAAGGTCTGGATGGATATTGGTGAACTGCCTGAAATGAAGAGTGCAGCGGTTGTCGGTGGCGGCAACACCGCTATCGATATCGCACGCGTATTGAGACGTTGCGGTGTAGACACTCATATTGTTATCCATAGCGGCATGCCGGGCCCTGACACTCCGCCCGAAGATGCCATGCGCGCCATACCGCGTGAAATTGAACAGGCACTCGAAGAAGGCGTACAGATTCATGATCATCATGGCATCAAGCGTCTGATACTCAGGGGTGAAAAGGTCACCGGCATCGAAATGACCCGGATGCGGAAACTGCCTGACGCAAATGGCCACCTGCAACGCATAGCCTTCGAGGGAACAGAAAGTATCCTGCACGTCGATCAGGTGATTCCTGCTATCGGTCAACGCGTCGATTCTCGCGGCATGGAAAACCTGATCAAGGGGCGTTCCGCCTTTAAAGTAGACGAGTGGGGATTGATCGAAGGCAGTAATCGTGTTCACGCCGGCGGCGATGCCATAGAAGGGAATTCCGGCACTGTTACCGAAGCAGTCGGAAACGGGCGCATAGCTGCAATAGCCATTGTCCACAAACTCTCCGATCAACCTCTTCCGGCTGCCGCCACGGACAAACCAGTCGAGTACAGCACCCTGAATGTGGAGTACTTCGAACCGTCACCGCGCGCCGAGCAGCCACTGCTGCGGGTCGAGCAACGCGCCGGCGAAGAAGAGATTGAAGCCGGGCTGGAAAAATCCGAAGCCGCACACGAAGCAAAGCGATGTCTTTCCTGCGGCAGTTGCATGAGCTGTGACAATTGCTGGACCTTGTGTCCGGACAGTGCCGTACTTATGGCGACCGATCCCGCATACACCAAATCTCACTATGTGTTCGACTATGATTACTGCAAAGGCTGCGGCCTGTGCGCACATGAATGTCCTACTGGCTTTATCCGTATGCAGATCGAACCATGACGTTCTTCCGGACATACTCCAGGGTTGTATCGTTCGCGGCGTAAGCTGATATTTTTTCAAGTAATTTAGCCGACTTCCAGTCAGTTGATGTGAGTCAATTGACAGTCATCCCTCAAGCCGTTAGCGTTACCAGGCGCATTTTTGGCAACTTTCTGCGAACTCCAGGAACAAGAGGCGGTGTATGGAAGCGCGAGCTCATCCACGTTCCAGCTTACAGTTGAAAACCGAGCTTGTGTGCTTGAACACCCAGGCACATCACCAGAGGTGTATCCGCAATATCAGCATGGGCGGCCTTTTTGTTTCCGGCACTCCGTGTGGTAACACAGGCATGGAGGTATCGTTGTTCGTCACACCCATGGATAAGCCGGCCCAGCAGACGCAATGCTTCCCTGCCCGTATCATCAGAACCTCTAACAGTGGTTTTGCGCTAAAGTTCGGCGAAATAGGTGATAGTGACAACCGCATACTGGATATGCTCACAAATCCGCAATGGGATGGCAAGAACGTTTTCGACGGCTTGTTGATTGCTGCGGCACACGAACATGTGATGAGTCTGTCCGAATGTTTAAGACTCACATCAGTTGTCTGCAACGATTACCGGCGCATGCGCTCGGTGGCCGCCTGTCTGGACATGCGTGGCGAACACCCAAACTAAAGCGAATTTCGAATACTAAAACAGACCAACCGCACTCGACCTCTAGAGCCAGAGCATTCGGCCACATTCGAAGCGGTGATTTAAAAGTGTGTGATAGGGATAGAGACGAATCCGGAAGTTTTGCAGTCCACTTGCAGAACACAGGATATCAGTTTGAAAAAGGTCACAATGATAGATCGCCGAGCCATTTCTAACCGGCGCCTGTACTTCAAACTGAATACGGTGAACACCGGCAAATTGTCCTGAAGATCCCGCGTCCCCAACGACACACTCGACAACAATATCCTCACTGGATAAACCGTTAAGTTCGACACAAACATCCAGAGGCAGCACCTGACCTGAGTCAATGGATGCCGGCACTGGATTAACCAGTTTACAACTCAAACCATGCCAACTGGAATCTATCTTCCTCTTCCAGGCAGCAAGTTCAATCGCACCGTTTGCCTGACTACTGTTTAATATCCGTCCCAGCCTCGCTGCCGGCGCATACAATTGTGCCAGGTAGTCTTTGGCCATACGGATAGTGTTAAAACGGGGTAGCACGGTTTTCATTGAGGCCTTTGCAATTGCCAGCCACTGATCCGGCTCGCCGTCATCGTTGCGCTGATAATAAGCCGGTATCACCTGGTACTCGAGTACGTTTAACAGATCCTCAGCCTCGCGTTCCCGGCGTTCCTCGGAGGACAGTTCCAAATGAGGCTTTAATCCCCAGCCGTTGTTCCCATCCCAGGCTTCCGCCCACCAGCCATCGAGAACACTAAGGTTCGCCGCGCCGTTGATCGCCGCTTTCATGCCCGACGTGCCGCAGGCCTCAAGCGGGTATTCGGGATTATTCAGCCAGACGTCAACACCAGGCAGCAGTTCACGCGCCATCGACAGGTTGTAATTTTCCAGAAGAAACACTTTGCCCTGACATTCAGGCATTAGAGTGATATCAAATATCTCCTTGAGCAACTGCTGCCCTGGTTTATCATTAGGATGCGCTTTACCTGCAAAAACCAGCATCACCGGGCGATCGGGATCATTCAACAGGCGTGCCAGTCGCGGAAGATCGCTGAAGATCAACGTTGCACGTTTATAGGTCGCAAAGCGTCTTGCGAACCCGATCACCAGGGTATCTTTATTACGACTATCGAGTTTTTCTGTGAGCCGTTCAGAAATTGACTGCGTCGCCGGGTAGCGTGCCAACTGTTTCATGGCGCGCCGCTTGACATTTTCGAGCATGCTGACCTTAAGAAGTTGGCGTACACTCAAAAATACGTGATTGGGTATGCTGTCGATAAAATCACACCAGAAATCCGAATCAGTCAGCTCGGAACGCCAGCCACCGCCCATATACATTTCAAACAGTGATTCCCAGGGTGCCGCCAGATAGGTGGAGACATCAGCACCGTTGGTCACATACCCCATCGGATTCTCCGTAGCTGGAACATCGGGCCAGACATAGCTGCTCATCCGGGCTGCTATGTGCCCATGAATCTCACTTACACCGTTGCGGAAACGCGAACCTCTGAGTGCCAGGCTGGTCATTGAGAATCCGCCGGAATCCTCAGGTACCGAGCCGATATTTTCAAGAAGTGATGCTGATATACCCAGCTCGGCTATCAAGGCACCAAGACGGCTTTGCACTTCTTCAAACCTGAATACGTCATGGCCTGCAGCAACCGGGGTATGCGTGGTAAAAGCCGTGTTCCCTGCCGTCAGCTCAAAGGCACCGTCAAAATCCATTCCCTTGCGTACATACTCGCGGCAACGTTCAAGCAGCAGAAATGCTGCATGTCCTTCATTGATATGCCAAACAGACGGCATCAAGCCAAGCGCCCGCAGAGCACGCACGCCGCCAACACCCAGAACGACCTCCTGCTGCAGGCGCATTCCATCGTTACCACCGTAAAGCTGTGCGGTAATGTCTCTATCCTGCGGTGTATTGGCTTCAACGTCAGTATCCAGCAGATAAAGCTGTATCTTACCGACCTGTACAGCCCAGACTTTCAGCTCAATTGTTCGTCCGGAAAGATCCACATAGACGCGAACCTCCTCGCCATCGACATTCACAGCAGGTTTTACCGGAAGATCCTCCGGATTCCGATAGGGGTATTCCGCAACCTGATCACCGTTGCCGTCAATGCGCTGGGCGAAATAGCCCTGATGATAAAGTAAACCAACACCGACAAATGGCACCCACAGATTACTCATGGCTTTGCAATAGTCAGCGGCCAGTATCCCCAGACCACCGGCATAAATCGGCATGCTTTCATGAAAACCGAACTCGGCGGAAAAATAGGCTACCAGATCCGTATCGCGGTCCAGATAGGTGTCAATACGGGTAACCGGTAATTGTTCCTGGTATGTATCATAGGCAGCAAGCACATTGCGAAACTCTGCCAACAGGATCGGGTCCGTGGCCGCCCTGTCAAGATTAGACTGCCTGAACCTGCGGAGAAACACCTTGGGATTGTGACCGGAAGCACTCCAGCATTCGTCGTCAAGATGCCGAAACAGACCTCGTACATCACGGTTCCAGCTGTAATACAAATCATTGGCGAGGTCACTCAGACGTTTCAATCGCTCCGGCAAGCGCGGCCTGATCTCTACATGGAAGCGTGACCCCTGTGACTCACCAGCAGGCGTATTCCTTACATCCATTAACGAGAGCTCCAACCTCTGATGAAAACATTACGCTGGCTGACAAACTTCCAGCTTGTCTATAACCCCTTTAACACCAAGAACGGCTTCTGCAAGACAGGGTGTCTGGCGTTTACTCGATAGCGTCGGCACCTGGCCGCTGAGCGTTACCAGTCCGTGATGAACATCAACCACAATAGTGTCACGGCTAACACAGCTACAACGTTCAATCGCCGACTTGACGTCTTCTGCAATGACTTGATCCTGTGGCTCGAGATCAGGAACCACCCCTATATTATTAACTACAGCAACGACACCCCTGACATCCAGCATGAGCGCTTCTGCACGGCAACGCTTCCAGTAAGCATCTACCTCCCCGTCCAGGGTGAGCAGGCCCGACTTGACATGCACTTCAACCTTTCCGTCACCTATACTCGCGCTCCAACGCAAAATTTGATCCGCATTTTTGCGGATTAATTCATCATCAGGCTTCTTCACTGGATTCATAACACTCAATTCGCTGCGCACTCCATGTACGCCGCTGACGCAGCCGGTTACTTCCATTGCCACCTGAATCGTATACAAGTTTGGTGCATCGCCACTAAGCACCACGAGACCCTGATCAGCTCTGACGGTGATGCGGGCGAGACTAAAGCGGCTATCACGGGACAACGCCTCGACAATGTCGCTTTTTATAACTGCGTCGCTACTTTCCATGCCAAATATTCTTCCGCACCCTGACCACTGGCACAGCATATTCCTCCCGGAAACTAATGTATTGACGCCAGTCAAATCCCGAAACGATAGTCAGTAGAACTGAGACTAATCGCGCTCCATCAACCAGTGCATCGCCCGCCTGGTCAGCTCCTGGCCCGAAGCAAGCGCCAGTTTTTTCTTGATATTTTCCCGATGGGTTTCAATGGTCTTGGTACTGAGCTTCAGGTGGTCACCAATCTTTCCGGTTGTCATCCCGCGACCGATGAGCTCAAACACTTCCAGCTCCCGGTTCGATAGCCGCTGCATTGGAGACTGACCGGATTTGTTGACGCCCCCGGCAAGACCGTCCAGTACACGCCCTGTCATCTCGTCGCTCAGGTATACCTTTCCCTGCAGTACTCTTCGTATCGCCTTGATTATATTACTGGGTGCTTCCTGCTTGTTGAGATAGCCCAGCGCTCCTGCCGCAAGCACCCGGTCTGCAAACAGCGATTCGTCGTGCATGGAGACCACCAGCATATACACGTTACTGCAATGCGCCTTGATACGCTCGATCAGGTTGATACCACTACCACCCGCCAGGAAGAGATCAACAATCACAAGGTCCGGCTGTGCTGTCGTCACCAGCTGCATCGCTTCGTTCTCGTTGGCGGCTTCACCACAAACCTCAAGATCAGGCTCATCCGAAATCAGTTGCACAAAACCACTTCTTACCAGCGGATGGTCATCGACAATTAGCACACGACTCATTCAGATGCCCTGCTGTTCCGGATGCAGGGGAAAACAACAGCGCACGCGGGTACCACCCTCTTCGTGAGTACTGACATCCAGGCTACCGCCAAACAAATTGCAGCGGTGGAACATGGTACGCAAACCCATACCATCACCTTTGCCAACGTCGCACGGAAGGCCCTGACCATTATCCCTGACCTCAATGACTGCTTCCTTGTCGTTGGCCTCAAGAATAAGGGTAATGCGATCTGCCCGGGCATGTTTCACGGCGTTATTTATCGCTTCCTGCACGATGCGGTAGACGTGTGTAGCAGTCTCATTATCAGAAATCAGAATTGGATCTTCGTGTGCCAGTTCGATCTTGATACCGCTCTGCCGGGCAACACGGGCAGCCAATTCCTCCAGAGCGCTAACCAGACCGCGAGCATCTGTTTGTACCGGTATCAGTCCACGCGAAAGCGTCCGTACCTCCGCCAGCGCCTGTTCAATACCTGTTGCCAGCTGCTCTAACATGTCGAGCTCGCGCTGCTCAACACTGGTTACCCGCTGCATCAAACTCCGGGCAAGCAGACCGAGACCTGTGAGCTGCTGACCCAAACCATCGTGCAGTTCGCGCCCGAAATGCTGCTGCTCGCGTTGCGGCAGGCTGATGACTTCAAATTGCAGGCGCTCATGCTCCACCATAAGCGCCCACTCAAAGAGCACTTCGTTAACAAAATCCGGCAACCTGTCCACTGCCAATTCTGTCTTGACGACATAATTGATTGCACCCGCTTTTATCGCCTCTACCGCCAATACTTCACCTCTCGTATCGGAGGTAATTACCACTGGGAACTCTGCACGCCCGTGGGCCGATAACAGCTCCATCCCGCTGCCATCTGCAAGCACATAATTCGCGATAACCAGACGTGGCGCAGCCAATTCGATTCTCTGCATAGCGGCTTCCAGTCCACCAACAGCTTCCAGCTCAAGCTCCACTTGCGATGTTGACCGGTGCTGTTGGTTATGGGACGCGAAAACCTGCACAACCTCGTCGCAATAGGACTTATCGCTATCGACCAGATATATGCGCTGCCGGGCGCCGCCCTCCAGGTCTGCTTTCATGGACTACTCTGCTCCCAGGCCGGTTTTAATTTAACAAATGCTGAATAATCAAAGTGTAAATCAAAATCTACTGGCCTGCATGGCCAGAAGAACAGGATTTCCCCCAAGCGGGTATAGGGGATTCCCCGATGGGACGATACGTCAGGCTACCGCATGCTTGGCCGAAAACAGCTGCCACACGATGCAATGCCGGCACCCCTGAGACTCCATGGAAAGCTGGAGGAAACAAGACATGAAGGCTTCTGCTCTTATGCTGGATAAATCTGCCAACGAACCTCTGCCAACAGCAGGGGTTAATTTTTCCGGTAACCCGAACCGGCATGTCGTCGACTTCCCGGAAACCGATATACCCTGCAAAAGCTGCGCCTGTCGCGATCGCTGCCTGGGAGCGGACCTGGCTGCTTCCAGCCATTCTGTTCCATACAACTCAATAATCCAAAGCCAGTCGCTTGCACCACACAAACACGTGTTCCGGCAGGGTGACAGATCGGACGCACTCTACATTGTCAGAGCCGGGTCGGTTAAATTGTACTACGTGTCAGCTTCAGGCAAAGAGCAAGTGCTTGTTTTCTACATGCCCGGAGAAGTGCTGGGCCTGGATGCGCTGGGCGTCGATAGCTATGATTCCTCGGCGCTTGCTCTTGAATACACATCTCTTTGCGTTATCCCTTTCTCCAGCCTGCAGCAGATTCCTGATAGCCACCATTTCCTTTACAAACTACTGTCATCTACTGTTGCACGCGACCACCGAACCATCGAACTCATCGCCCGCAAGGATGCTGAAGTCAAACTGGCTATTTTTCTGCTGGATCTGTCGCAGCGTTTTCGTGTGCGGGGGTTTTCCGCAAGCGATTTCAGGCTGAGCATGAAGCGTAGCGAAATCGGCAACCACCTGGGCCTTGCGGTAGAAACCGTCAGCCGCCTGTTCACGCGTTTTCAACAAGACGGCCTGCTACAGGTAAATAAACGTCAGATCAGCATTCTGGACTTTATCAAGCTGGAACGTCTGGCGGGAGTCCGCGCATAAAATCAAATGGCGGACGATATTGACCCAGCTCAATACTGTCTGCCCCGACTTTAAGTACGCTTCACTCAGGAATAATCAACCTCGACAGGTACCCAGGGTGAGTGCGCGAAACTTTGAAATGCGTATGAAATGCAGCTATACAGGCAGCGGCAATGATGTCGCCAGTCTGGGTGTTGAACATTCCGTAAACGGGCGGTGGGAAAACTTCGCCCTGCAGGTCACTTCACCAGGATTCGAAATATTCGTGTACGCCATATTCACGTGTCAGCACATGTATATGCGAGTCAATAGTGCAGAACGCGGTCTGCAGCTGGCGTCCAGCGAAGGCAACATCTCCGTCGGCGCTGATGAAAACTGGAACCTGGATACCTTGAAGGTTACGTTCTCTGTCACTGCAGCAAGTGGAACGGCCAATCAGGAAGACATTGACTACATTGTTTCACGCATGAAACTGTGCCCGGTATCAAAAAATATCCGCGCAGTATCCGGTGCTGAAACCACTATCACTGTTCTCTGAAGAGTAAAAATAACAAGCTGATAGAGCCTACCCGTACAGGCGACTGTAAAGTCCGTCGCCCTGTATCAATTCGTGATGAGTACCTTCCTCGGCAATTCGCCCGTCTTCAAATACATAAACCCGGTTGGCCTGTTTCACAGCACTAAGCCGGTGTGCCACAATCACTACGGTGCGGTCTTCGAGAAATCCCGTCAAGGCCGCATGCAAACGCGCTTCGGTTTCGGTATCCAGTGCCGACGTGGCCTCGTCGAATATCACCACCTGCGGATCACCCAGCAACAGGCGTGCTATGGCCAGGCGCTGGCGTTGTCCACCAGAGAGGCGGACACCCTGCCGCCCGAGTACAGATTCCAGCCTTTGTGGCATATCCTGCACTATATCGGTCAACTGAGCGCGCTCAAGCGCTTGCCACAGGGCCGACTCGGGATACTCTCGACCCAGCGTCAGGTTGTTACGTACTGTGTCGTTGAACAACACGGGATGCTGCAACACCGTGGCCACGTGGTCACGCACCACATCCAGGCCAATATTCTCAACACGCACACCATTGAAGCGGATTTCGCCTTCATCCGGGGGATATAAACCAAGCAGTACCTGCACAAGGGTCGACTTGCCACCGCCACTGGCACCAACCAGCGCCACGCGCTCTCCGGCCTTGATTTTCAGGCTTACTCCATTGAGTACCGGCTCACCGTTCCCGTAGCTGAAGCGTAGATTATCCAGTTGCACGGCCACGCCACGTTGGTCACGGAACGGATTTTCCTGGTGCGGGTATTGCGGCTCCTGATTCAGGGACAGCAACCGGTTTATACGCTCCAGTGCAGCTCGCGCGCCGTAGTAGGCGTACTGGATATTCAGTGCCTCCTGAACAGGTCCCATCATGAACCAAAGGTAGGCGAATACAGCCATCATCTGACCTATGCTCAGATCGGAAAAAACCACCATCAGCATGCTGACAGCCCGGAACAGATCAAACCCCATCAGAAACACGAAGAATGACAAGCGGCTGGCGGCATCGCTCTTCCAGGAAAAGGCCGCCGAATCCTTTTTGATTTGCCGCGCAGTGTCCACTACGCGTTGCAGATAGTGCTGTTCACGATTGGCGGCGCGGATTTGCTGGATACCATCCAGTGTTTCCGTCAATGCACCCTGAAACATTTCAAACGCCTGGTTCTCACGCTTCTTCAGGTGTTTAACTCGCTTGCCCAGCACCACTGTGAAATAAACCACCAATGGATTCAGAAACAGGATCAACAGCGCCAGCTGCCAGTGCATCCATAAAAGGACTGCTGCCGCACCGACCAGCGACAGTACGGCAATAATGAATTTGGCGATGGTCATCCCGATAAAATCATCGACTGCATTCAAGTCGGTAACAAAATGGGAAGTGACCTCACCGCTCCCTATTGCCTCGTACTCGCTCATGGAAATATGCTGCAGGCGTAACAGCAAGTCCCGGCGAATCCGGAACACTACGTCTTTGGAAATCAGGCTGAACTGACGCGTCTGCCAGACACTGAGCATGACCGAGATAAAGCGCAGCACCACTGTCAACAGGAGAATGGCACCGACATACAGGACGGGGCCATGCCAGGCTGCCGGAAACAGGTGATCCATGGCGTAGACCAGAGAACCTGGCTGCTCAAGTAACACCTCGTCCACCAGCAGGGGCATCATAAGAGGCAATGGCACACTGGCCAATACGGCAAACACAGCAATGATATTTGCAGCAATCAGCTCACGCCGATGCTCCTTCACAATACCAATCACCGTTCCCCAATCGTACATTTAAATGCTTCCAGCCAGCGGCTAATAAAGGCCAGCAACCATTCTACCGCCTCGAAATCACAATTCACATCTGCATCGGCATACTGCACCTTTCAGTACTATAATAACCGGCAGTGATCCACTTGACCCATGGAGCATTACGGATGGACAAACCCGCACTCAGATTAGCCGTCCTCAGCGACTATATATGCCCGTTCTGCTATATCGGCTATCTGCGTCTGGAAAAACTGCGAGAACATTTTGAACTCGCGGTCAACTGGGTGCTTGTCGAAATCCATCCCGAAAGCCCTGTTGAAGGAAAACCGGTTGAAGACCTGGGTTACCCACAGACAAAACTGGACGGCATGCTCGGCGAACTGGGTGACATGGCACAGGCCGAGGGCGTCACACTGGCTCCACATACCTTCACCACCAACTCGCGCCAGGCACTACTGCTCGCCGAAGCCAGCAAGCAACACGGCGCCGATGTATTCTATCCCCTGCACCACCGCCTGTTCGAGAGCTTCCTGGTGGAAAACAAAAACATCGGCGATGCTACGTTACTAAAATCAATCGCGGATGAATGCGGCGTACCGGCTGACACTGTCGAACAGGCATGGACAGATCCCGGCTACGCCGAAACCTTGCAAAAAAACCTGTCTGCTGCGATACAAAATGGTGCGACCGGCACGCCAACTTTTTTCATCGGTAAAGAAATACTCACAGGTGCAGTCTCTGATGCCGCCTTACTGGCGGCGGCAAGATCTGCCACCGCAGCTGTCTAAGGGAAATCAGCAGCGTTATAGCGACCATGGAAAACTTCATGGTAACGGCCAGAACCGGTCTTGAAGAAAACAGCGCGCAACGCCAGCCAACTGCTTGCTGTTAACGCAAGGCCGCACAAATACGCGACTTACGTACTACGCACAAAAACAGCCATGGACTCGACGTGAGTGGTGTGCGGAAACATATCCATCACCCCTGCCGCGTGCAGCGTATAACCCAGCGTATTCACCAGGACACCTGCATCACGCGCCAGTGAACCGGGATGACAGGACACGTAGACAATCCGTTCGGCTCCCAGCTGACCGATATACTTGACCATCTCCTCAGCACCACTGCGCGGTGGATCCAGCAGAATCCGGTCATAGCTTTGCTTCATCCAGTCCTGCCCGGTGGGATCCTCACTGAGATCAACCGCATGGAACTCCGCATTGCTGATCCCGTTACGGGTAGCATTATCCCGTGCCCGCTGAACCAGGCCTGCTTCCCCCTCTACACCTGTAATATGGCCCACCTGCTTTGCGATCGGTAAAGTAAAATTACCCAGGCCACAGAACAGATCCAGCACTCGATGTTCGGTGCCCGACTCGAGCAATGACAATGCCTGCTGAATCATTGACTGATTGATCGCCGGGTTCACCTGGGTGAAATCCAGCGGCAAAAACTGCATATCGATGCCGTACTCCGGCAAGCAGTAATGAAGCTGTGAACTTTCCGGCCATAACAGCTGAATACTGTCCGGTCCCTTTGGCTGCAAATAGATATGCAGACCACTGGCCTGCGCATAGGCGCGTAACATTGCACTATCCGCATCTGACAACAAATCAAGGTTGCGGAAAACCAGCGCCGTCACATCATCGCCAACTGCCACCTCAATCTGGGCGATACGCTCACGTGCCTCCATGCCCTGAATTATTTCAGCAAGTTCTTCGATACGCTCGCCGACGGAGGGATGCAACACCTCACAACGCCTGATATCCGCCAGGTAAGGCGCACGCTTCTCACGAAATCCCACCAGCACCCGACCCTTCTTTTTGACAAACTTGACGCCCAGGCGCGCCTTGTTGCGATAACCCCATACCGGACCGGTTAACGGATCCAGCACACATCCGGGACTCACCCTGCCGATACGCTCAAGGTTATCCAGCAGCGTCTGTTGCTTGCTATGAATCTGTCGATCAGCTGCCTGGTGCTGCAGACTGCATCCCCCGCAGATCTCGAAGTGCGCACAATGCGGCTCAACCCTTTCAGGGGATAGCTGGAATATCTCGCATACTTTACCCTCGTCATACTTGCGCGAGCGCCCAGTATAGAAAAAGCTGATTTCCTCACCCGGCAGAGCACCATCGACAAACACCGCCTTGCCATCGATATGAGTGACACCACGTCCGTCGTGACTCATGGATTCAATGTTGGCGCGAACCGGGTAATTGGGAAGTTTAGGTTTTCTACGACGTTTACTCATAATTTTTCACTATCATTCATGCCACCGGAAAGCTCACACAGCCAGACCCCTAAAGTGACGGCGGTGGTAAAGCATTTGTGGCGCCTGCGCTCGCGCCCGAAGCCCCAAATGCTTTACCACCGCCTTCACCTCCACCACGCTAAACGCTACGGCCAGCTTAAATTAATGCTCCCAATGCCCAAGGAATTCACAAATATGTGCCCGCTCATCAACACTCAATGTGTCACGCAACAAATCAAGTTCCCGCTGATAAGCCGTCTCCGTAAGATGCCCACGCATCAATTCAAAGCGCAAATAAACAAGATAGGTATTCAACACATCCGTTTCACAGTAGTTCCGGATACCCTCTATCTCACCAGCCTGGAATGCATCCCAGACCTTCGCGCCACTCATACCCATCTTGCCAGGGAACCCCAGCATGGTAGCAATTTCATCCAGCTTCGCGCTGGCCCGCATCTGATAACCGGCCAGCACATCCATCAGGTCAGTATGACGTTCGTGGTAACGGCTGAGATAATTATTCCACTTGAACTCACGATCATCACTACCGCTATCCCAGTAACGTGGTGCCTGAATACCGTGCAGCAACGCCCGATAATGCAACACCGGCAAATCAAAACCGCCACCATTCCAAGACACCAGCGTCGGCATGAACTTGTCGATGCCATCAAAAAAACGCTGTACCAGCTCAGATTCCGGCGCATCCGGTTCGCCCAGTGACCAGACCTTGACCTTGTCAGCGTGGCGCATAACCACCGAAATAGCGCAGATGCGGTGCAGGTGCAGAGGCAAAAACTCATTACCGGTTTTCTGCTGGCGCAAATGCAGCATAGCCTTGCCGGCATCCTCGTCCGAAAGGTCCGGCAAGTCGTAAAGACGCCGGCCACTGTCAACATCCGGAATGGTTTCGATGTCGAAAACAAAAACGTTATTCATGAGAGCATTAATTATTCGGGAAACACGCCCGTTGAAAGATAGCGATCGCCACGGTCACAAATAATGGCGACTATCACTGCATTTTCGACTTGCTTGCTAAGCTGCAATGCCGCAGCTACTGCACCGCCCGAGGAAACACCGCAGAAAATTCCCTCTTGTGAGGCCAGCGCCAGGGTTGTTTGCTCAGCGTCTTCCTGGCCGATATCCAGCGTAAGGTCGACACGACTGGCTTCAAAGATTGCCGGCAAATATTCCTTCGGCCAACGCCGGATACCCGGAATCGAAGCGCCTTCCTTGGGCTGAACACCGACAATCTGGATGTCGGGATTCATTTCCTTGAGGTAGTGCGATGTCCCCATGATCGTACCGGTAGTGCCCATGGCACTCACAAAATGAGTAACACGCCCCTCGGTATCCCGCCAGATCTCCGGTCCGGTGCCTTCGTAATGGGCTCGCGGATTATCCGGATTGGAGAACTGATCAAGCACAATACCCTTTCCGTCTGCTTCCATCGCCTTGGCCAGATCGCGCGCGCCCTCCATACTCTGCTCGCGCGTCACCATGATGATTTCAGCGCCAAAAGCCTTCATTACCTGGCGGCGCTCGACACTCATGTTTTCCGGCATTATGAGCACCATGCGATAACCTTTCATGGCCGCCGCCATTGCCAGCGCAATACCGGTATTGCCGCTGGTGGCCTCGATCAAGGTATCACCAGGCTTTATCTCGCCGCGCTCCTCGGCACGAGCGATCATGCTCAGTGCAGGCCTGTCTTTAACCGAGCCCGCCGGATTGTTGCCCTCCAGCTTGACCAGGATAGCGTTGCTGGTATCCCCGGGCAGGCGTTTGAGGCACACCAGGGGGGTATTGCCGACAAACTGCTCAATACTGGAAAGGCTCATATAATCAACAACCTTCTTGAAATTCATGCTGGGAATCGGCCTATTGTAAAGCAAATTGTGTATTGAAATCTGCGGTAAAAGAAACGATCCCTGAAAACCGACTAGACAGTAATCTACACCAAAAACTAAACAAATAGCCCTATGTCAGAAATTCGTCACCAGCTAGAGTGTCTAGTCATAAGTAACGATAACTATGCACTGGCTTGGGGTATGTGCTGTGCTAGCCTTTGATTGTAAGAATTATTAGCTGTTTAGCTGACTTGATAGACACCGATAATCCTGCTTTATGAGAGAACATGGCGTACCGACGCCCAGTCATCAGGATGAATCCGCCACATGGACGTCAGACGATGCTGCAGCCCACCGGCTGATACAGCAGCTGGATCGTTTTCTCCATTTGCTTAACATCACCCATGAAGGTGTTGTTTGTGTCGATGACGCCTGCAATGTTGCCGTATTCAACCAGGGTGCGGAAAAGCTGTTCGGTTACAAAAGCGAAGAAATTATCGGCAAGCCCGTTACCATGCTTCTCTGCAGGCGCTTCCGTTCTGAAGAAAAACACCGGCTGGCCGCCCTGACGCGCATTGCGCGCGAAAGCCACATTGGCTTCACAACCGAAAAGATTGTTGGCAAACGCAAGAATGGCGAAAGTTTTCCCTGTGAATTATCGCTGTCGCAGGGTTCGCTACCTGGACACCGTCTCTACACTCTACTGGTACGCGACGCTACTCAGCGGCTCAATCAGGAGCGCCAGCTGGCCTACAAGGCAGAACATGACCAGTTGACCGACCTGCCGAATCGTACACTTCTGTACGAACGAATCACCACCGGCATGGCGCGCGCTGATCGCAACCGACGCAAGCTGGGGGTTATCTTTCTTGATCTCGACCGGTTTAAACCCATCAATGATAAATTCGGACACGAGACCGGTGACTGCCTGCTCCAGGCCGTGGCTCGAAGGCTGAACGACACCATGCGCCGTGTTGATACAGTGTCGCGCATTGGTGGCGACGAATTTATCATTTGCCTGGAACACATCAAGAACGAACAGGATGCCATCGCTGCGTCGGAAAAGATCGCTGAAGCTTTAAAGGCCCAGTTCAGCATTCTTGGTCAACCGATTTCAGTTTCGGCCAGTATGGGTATTGCGGTATATCCAGACCACGGTAACGATGCCAATGCCCTGCTCAGGCACTCCGACCAGGCGATGTATCGCGCCAAGGCATTGGGCCACGGCCCTGCGGTCTATCACACGCAGCCGGTTTGACGCGCCTCCAGCATCAAACGTTTCATTTCGCCTACGGCATTACCCAGTCCGACAAACAATGCGCGGGCAACAATCGCATGCCCGATATTCAGCTCCCGGATTGCGGGTAATGCCGCGATGGCGCCCACGTTGTGGTAATGAAGTCCATGACCGGCATTAACCTGCAGGCCGATAGCGTTACCCTGATCAACCGCGGCACGTATACGCTCAAACTCTGCTGCCCTGGACTCCGCTGTCATTGCATCGGCAAACTGGCCGGTATGTATTTCAATACAGGGCGCTCCGACCTGTTTTGCAGCCTCGACCTGTAACGGGTCAGCATCGATAAACAGGGACACCCGCACACCCGCATCGGCAAGACGCGCACAGGCATCCCGCAATCGATCAAGCTGACCCGCGACCTCAAGGCCGCCTTCAGTCGTCAACTCCTCGCGGCGCTCAGGCACCAGACAGCAATCGGCCGGCTGCAGCTTACAGGCAATGTCGAGCATTTCGTCGGTAACCGCCATTTCCAGGTTCATGCGCGTCTGCAAAATGTCCTTGAGCATTTCCACATCACGATCCTGAATGTGCCGGCGGTCTTCACGCAAATGTAATGTAATACTGTCAGCACCTGCCTGTTCCGATTCAATCGCCGCCTGAATCGGGTCCGGGTAACGTGTGCCGCGCGCCTGGCGCAAAGTAGCGATGTGATCAATATTCACACCGAGGAGAATTGAGTCAGTCATATCAGTCGTTGTATCTATTTAGGTAACTAGCCTTGTTTTGCCGGCCGGAACAGCTCGCGGGATTTGAGCGGCTTATCTCCGAGATAAAGTTTCAGCGCAGCACGCAACAGTCGTTTTGCATCCTGCAGCACACGCGGATCATCCAGCTCGCCACGCGCCATAGCTATCAGGCTCGCACCCCTGAAAATAAAGCCACCATGCAAATCCGACCCCGTCGGGACCGGCCCGGATTCGAGATGGTAATCGTACAGCGTATCCAGCTTCAGTGCCTCACCCGTGTCCACATCGCAATCCAGCTGCAGACCGTAGCCCAACTCCTGCAGCAGATGCATCTCAAACAAACGCAATACCACTTCAACATCATGACTTTGCCCCAGCACCTGCAAGCTTGAGCTATAAGCCGCAAACAGGGCAGGATGGGGGTCATGGCGCGCCAGCAGCCGCATCAGCAGCTCGTTCAGGTAGAAGGCGCTATACAAGGCCTTGCCCCGCAGAGCGATGATGACACCATCCGATTCTGCAGAAGTCAGCGTACCCAGCTCGCCTCGTGACTGCCAGGAAAAGCGTAACTGCCTGAACGGTTGCAAATCACCGCGCTGTCTGGATCGAGCCGAGCGCACGCCGCGCGCTACCAGGCCCACTCGCCCATGCGTCTCTGTAAAAATCTCCAGCAGGGCACTGCTTTCCCGGTAGGGCCGCTGGTGTAGCAAGTATCCAGACACCAGCTCAACGCGTTGTTTCACGCCGCTCATATACCGGGAGGGCTAATGTTCAGCTTCCATCATAGCCGAGACTGTGCAGCGCCCGTTCGTCGTCTGCCCAGCCTTCCTTGACCTTGACCCAGAGCTGCAAAAACACCTTCTGGCCGAACGCCACCTGCATATCCTCGCGCGCCTCGCGTCCAACTTCCTTGAGAAGCTGCCCCTTGTTGCCAATGACAATAGGTTTTTGGCTGGCTTTGTCCACCCATATCAGGGCGTGGATATGCAGTACCTTTTTGTCCTCTTTGAAACTTTCTATCTCAACTGTCAGGCTGTAGGGAATTTCTTCACCCAGCTTGCGAAAAAGCTTTTCTCTGACCAGCTCTGCTGCAAGAAAACGCTCGCTGCGATCGGTTACTTGCTCTTCGCTGAAAAATGGTGGCGATTCAGGCAATCGTTCAAGCACTGCGGCTTCAAGTTGCTGAAGCTGGTCACCCGTCCTGGCACTCAAGGGAATAATCTCGGCAAATTCGAATTTCGACGACAATGACTGCAGTGCGGGTAGCAATCGCTCTTTATTGTCGATGTGATCTATCTTGTTCACCGCGGCTATTACCGGGCAGGAAAGCGTCTTGAGCCGCTCCAGAATCCAGTCGTCGTCGTCCTGCCAGCGCGTCCCCTCGACAACGAATACCACAACATCAACATCCGCAAGACTGTCAAACGCAGCACGATTGAGGTAACGATTCATAGCGCGCGGTTGCCGGGCATGCATCCCAGGCGTATCGACAAATATAATCTGCGACTGATCGTCGGTTTTTATACCCAGAATTCGGTGGCGTGTCGTCTGCGGGCGCCGTGAGGTTATACTGATTTTCTGCCCTACAAGGCGATTAAGTATCGTGGACTTGCCAACGTTCGGTCGACCGACCAACGCAACGAATCCGCAACGGAAATCAGGTGCTGACATTAAATTGCTCCAGCATCCGGACTGCTGCTGCCTGCTCCGCCTTGCGGCGACTACTCCCCTGTCCCACACACACCAGATCCAGGGCTATAACGCGACATTCGACATCAAAAAGCTGGTTATGCGCTTTGCCTGTGACACGAACCATTTCATATTCCGGCAACGCCAGCTTTCGTGACTGCAGATATTCCTGAAGGCGTGTTTTTGGATCCTTGAGCTCATCCACAACCGATATATTTTCAAAGCGCTGCGCATAGAGCCTGTGGATACAATCACGGCAAGCCTCGAAGCCTCCGTCGACCAACACGGCACCGAATACCGCTTCCAGCGCATCGGCCAGTATCGAGCCGCGGCGAAATCCACCACTTTTGAGCTCGCCCGAGCCAAGGCGCAGAAAATCGCCCAGCGCCAGCCCGCGGGCGATGTCGGCAAGAGCCTCACGCTTTACCAGACTGGCGCGCAATCGGCTTAACTGGCCTTCGTCACCTTCGGGGAAGCTGCGATATAGCCACTCGGCGACAACCTGGCCCAGCACAGCATCGCCGAGAAATTCGAGCCGCTCGTTATTGCCGCTGCCGGCACTGCGATGAGTGACTGCGATATCGAGCAGCCGGGGATCTTTAAACTGATAACCGACGGATTTGGCCAGAGCTTCCGTCGTCAGACTCAATGGGCAACGACCTCAATCTTCTTGTCAAATTTTGCCACCACATCAAGATTGGAAATCAGGTGTTCTCGACGCTCGTAGTCGATACTCACAGTCAGGATACCCTTGTCTTTTTTTACCTTGAGTTCTTTGGCGGAAACATTTATCACGTCGTTTACGTCGAAACGCTTCCTCACCATCTTGACGATCTCGGCCTTGGACTTGCTGGTAAGACCGGGCTCATTCTCCAATGACTCCAGCGCCGACGCCACCTTGGCAAACTCCAGGTAGAATGGAACAAGGCGCAATGTAATCAGGGTAAAGAACGCAATCAGGCCGAGCACCAGCAACCAGCCGATTGCTGTCATACCGTTTTGGCGATGCCATCTATTCATACTGTTCTCCGCAGTGTTGCTAGTGAATGGAATCCCCGATGCGACCCCAACCGACCCCATCGGCCGCCGAGTCCCAGTTCATCCAGATCATAAAAGCTTTGCCGACCAGATTTCCTTCCGGCACAAATCCCCAGTAACGGCTGTCGTTACTGTTATCACGATTGTCACCCATGACAAAGTAGTGCCCTTCTGGCACTACAACATCACTGCTTACACCACGAATCTTCGGCACAACGAGAATATCATGCTTCACACCCGTCAGGTCTTCGCGCCGAAGATTCGCACCCGACATCGATAAGCCGGAACCCATTCCAATATAGGTACCTTGCGGTATCTGCGCAATTTTCTCGCCGTTGACAAGCAACGTCTTGTCCCTGTAGACAATATGATCTCCCGGCACGCCGACGACACGCTTGATATAGTCGACACTTGGGTCTTTGGGAAAACGGAACACCACCACATCACCGCGTTCCGGTTCGCCCAGCTCATGCACCTTCTTGTTGAGCACTGGCAAACGGATTCCGTACTTGTATTTATTCACCAGGATAAAATCTCCAACCAGCAAGGTTGGCATCATCGAGCCTGATGGAATTCGAAACGGCTCGATCAAGAATGAGCGCAACAACAACACCGCGAGAATCACCGGAAAGAAGGACTTGGCATACTCCACCAGGGTCGGTTCTTTCAACGTCGCTTCTATCTCCCCCGTCTCAACAGCTTCTCCACCCGCACCGAGGGCAGTGGCCGCCCGTTTCCGTTTCGGCGCCCAGATAAGCGCATCCATAGCCCATATCAACCCGGTCACAAAAGTTGCAGCAACAAGAATAGTTGGAAAATCGAAATTCATGGTTATTTCTTCCCGACTTGCAGCACGGCCAGAAACGCCTCCTGGGGAATTTCCACCTTGCCAAATTGTTTCATACGTTTTTTACCCGCTTTCTGTTTTTCCAGCAACTTGCGCTTGCGGGTAATATCACCGCCATAACACTTGGCTGTTACATTTTTGCGCAGCGCTTTTACCGTGGTACGTGCAATGATCTGGTTACCGATAGCAGCCTGTATGGCAACGTCGAACATCTGTCTCGGTATGAGTTCACGCATACGATCCGCCAGATCACGGCCACGACTCTGGGCCAGGTCGCGATGCACAATAACCGATAGCGCATCGACGCGCTCGCCATTAATGAGCACGTCCAGCTTAACCAGCGATGCGGGTTCAAAACGCTCGAAGCTATAGTCAAAAGAGGCAAAGCCGCGACTGACTGACTTCAGCCTGTCAAAGAAGTCCAGCACCACTTCGCTGAGCGGCAACTCGTAATTGAGCGACACCTGGTTACCCATATACTGCATGTTGCGCTGCACGCCGCGTTTTTCGACGCACAAGCCAATTACCGCGCCAAGATAATCCTGTGGCACAAGTATATTGGCCATGATGATCGGCTCGCGGACTTCTTCGATCTTGTTAGGTGGCGGCAAACTGGCGGGGTTATCAATCTGAATGATATCGCCCGCGGTATCGAGTATCTCATAGATAACTGTCGGTGCCGTGGTAATCAGGTCCAGATGGTATTCACGCTCCAGACGCTCCTGGATAATTTCCATATGCAGCATGCCGAGGAACCCGCAGCGAAACCCAAAACCAAGAGCGGTCGAGGTTTCAGGTTCGAAGTGCAGCGAAGCATCGTTGAGGCGGAGCTTCTGCAGCGCTTCGCGCAAATCCTCATAGTCGTCGGATATAACCGGATACAAACCGGCGAAGACTCGCGGTTGTACCATCTGGAAGCCAGGCAGCACGTCCTCCGAGGGCCTATCCGTAAGTGTGATGGTATCACCCACCGGGGCGCCATCGATCTCCTTGATGCCGGCAATAATATAACCAACGTCACCCGCCTGCAGGAGCAGTTTATCCTCACGGCGCGGTGTGAAAATACCGACTTTCTCTGCCTGATGGTCACGTCCCGTCGACATCACCCGGATCTTCTGCCGCTTGCGCAAGGTGCCTTGCATCACTCGCACCAGGGAGATAACGCCCACGTAGTTGTCAAACCATGAGTCGATAATCAGCGCTTGGAGAGGGGCATCAGCATCGCCTACCGGCGGAGGGATCTGGGTGATCAGGCGTTCCAGCAGCTCCTTGATACCCAGCCCGGTCTTGGCACTGACTTCCACGGCATCCACGGCCTCGATACCAATGATTTCCTCGATCTCCTGCTTGACGCGATCAGGTTCGGCCGATGGCAGGTCGATCTTGTTCAACACCGGCACCACTTCCAGCCCTTGCTCAATGGCCGTATAGCAGTTGGCGACACTCTGCGCCTCAACACCCTGAGCAGCGTCTACCACCAGCAGCGCCCCTTCACAGGCGGACAGCGAACGTGACACTTCGTAGGAGAAGTCGACGTGGCCCGGGGTATCGATAAAATTCAGGGTATAGGTTTCACCATCTGCCGTCGTGTAGTCCAGCGACACACTCTGGGCCTTGATGGTAATACCACGCTCGCGTTCAAGGTCCATGGAATCAAGAACCTGCGCTCCCATTTCGCGCTCGGACAATCCTCCGCATAGCTGGATAAACCGGTCGGCCAGCGTGGATTTACCGTGATCGATATGCGCAATGATGGAAAAATTTCGTATATGACTTAGATCTGACAAATGGTTAACAACCTGATTCTAAAAAGCAAGATGGCGGCAAAATGCCGCCATCTGCAAAAATCTTGACGATTCAAAATATTGACGCCGGATTATACACCAAATTTGCACCCAACCCACTCCAACAAAACGAGCCTTTGCCCACCATCAGGACGCTTTACCCGACGGCCGAAGTCATTCAAAGTGCACCTACCGGGCCACGGGCACATTATGGGAGAGACAGCCATGCGCTGGCGAGGCAGACGACAGAGCAGCAATATTGAAGATCGACGCAACACCAGCACCGTGGGCCTGAGAACAGGACGGGGTGGTGCCGGCCTGGTTCGACTGCTGCCAGTCTTGTTCAGATTCCTGGGCATCAAGGGAACTGTTGTCGTGGTACTCGGCCTGGTTGCCTTCAATTATTTTGGCGGCAATCTTGGCGACTTATCGGCACCCATGAAGCAGTCTGAGGTACCTGCCAGCACAAAAAACTCAAATCCTGACCTGACTGCCGATGATGAACCGGCACAGTTTGTTTCGATAGTGCTGGCCGATACAGAAGATACCTGGACCAAACTGTTCCGCTTGAGCAATCGGCAATATCGCGAACCTGGCCTGGTGCTCTTCAGGGGTGCTACACGCTCGGCCTGTGGGCTGGGACAAGCGGCCATGGGACCGTTCTACTGTCCCGGTGACGAGAAAGTGTATATCGATCTTTCCTTCTACGATGATTTACGCAAACGTCATAACGCCCCGGGTGATTTTGCCCAGGCCTATGTCATTGCCCATGAAGTCGGGCACCATGTGCAAACCCTGCTGGGGATTTCCGAGAAAACTCACAAGGCGCGTAACAAGCTGCCCACCGAAGCCGCCAATAAACTCTCGGTTCAGCAGGAACTCCAGGCCGACTGTCTGGCTGGAATATGGGCCCACCACGCTGATCGTTCAAGAGACCTGCTGGAAACCGGCGACATCGAAGAAGGCCTGAACGCTGCCAGCGCCATCGGTGATGACCGCTTGCAACACCAGGCCCAGGGTTACGTCACGCCGGAATCTTTTACCCATGGCTCATCTGAACAACGCATGCGCTGGTTCAGCCGCGGTTTCAAAGGCGGACAACTAGACGACTGCGATACTTTTAACGCGACTCAACTGTAAATATTTCTTTAAAGAATGCCTGGGTTCGTTGCCAGGATTCCAGGTCGGCCTGTTTATTGTAGACCAGTGGCATATTGAACTTCTTGCCAACAGCATCCGCATCAGGATTGGTAAAACTGTGCTGCACACCTTCGTAGTCAACGAACTCTAACTTTACGCCTGCCTTCTGCATTTCCTGTCTGAAAGTCAGCACCTGGTCCGGTGGTGAAAAAGGATCAGCGGCACCATTAAACACCAGTACCCTAGCCTTGACAGCGCCAGGTTGGGCAGGACTCTGTGTCGCCAGGCTGCCGTGAAAACTCACCACGCCATCAAGGTCCATACCAGCACGCGCCATATGCAGGACCACGCCACCGCCAAAGCAATAGCCAATTGCCGCCACCTGGTCCGGATCTACGGTAGGATGCGACTGCAACACAGATTTTGCCATGGCAAAACGTTTTTCGGCCTCCGGCATATTACCGGTCACCGCCTGCATGAACGCCTTGGCATCATCGGGGTGCTCGGCTAACTTGCCGGTGCCATACATGTCCAGCGCAAACGCCGTGTACCCCTGTGCAGCCAGCATCTCTGCCCGCTTGCGGGCATAGGCATTGTGCCCCCACCACTCATGTACTACCAGCACACCGGGACGCTTGTCTTCTATTGCGTCGTCGTAGGTCAGGTAACCGGTAAACTCATTGTCGCCGACCAGATAAGACACTTCGTCTGTTTTCACTGCAGCGCCCGCTGCAAAGGCCAGTAACACAAGTGATACAAACATTAATATGTGTTTCATAACGGTCTCCCTGTAAATCAAGAAGTGCATTGTAGCAGCACCACATCACGCAACGCCCGGCCGGGCAACAGGGCGTTTCATGTTTTTTGTTAACCGCGATCAAGCTGATACTGCAGTACACCCAGCGAACGGTGTGACACCCAGAGCAAAGGACTTGATGCTATCGAAAGACAGATGATCGCCTTCATCACGACCGTAGTAAGCAAGCTGAATGATACCCTGCTCGTCGACCAGGAATGATGCCGGCATGGTCAACAGGCGCGAAGAGATTTCACGTGGCACGTACCCGCGCAACATACCCATTGTGACTACGTTGATTCGCGTAACAATACCTTTGATAACGCCCAACAGGGATTTGCGAATACCATACTCCCGGTAGCTGACTCTTTTGGGGTCAGCCAGAACAGGAAATGCCGCCAGGTGCTGGCTGGCGTGCTTTTGCAAATGCTTGAGATCAGCCTCGAATATCGCGATGATTTCAAAATCTTCACCCAGCTCATCGCGTCTTCGTACAAGCTCTGCCATGCGCATATTGCAGAATGGACAGCTCGCAAAACGAAAGAAAGTCACGAGATAACGTCTACCTTCCAGCGAACGACTGTCAAAAGCATTACCGTCGATCGCACTCAGTTGGATAGGTGGTGCAAAGTCGCCTGATTGCATAATATTTTCCATACCTACTGGTTGGTTTGTTCGGGAAATAACATTACACCCGTTCGGCCTCGTTTCGCAATCATTATCTCTACCGCAAGGCCCGATTCAGGGCATCAAGGTCCAACTGGTAATGGCAAATTTCCAGCTCGCCCCGGCACAGCACCGGTACCCACTCATCATAACGTTGGCGCAAGTCGGGCTCGCGGTCTATGTCGACAACGGAAATCTCGAACTCCATATCAGACTGCAGGCCCCGGAGGGCCTGCAACATGATCTCACAGAGGTGGCAACCTTCCCTGTAATACAAGGTGAGTTGCATGGCCTGACTACTCTTCTTTCGGCACCTTCATGGCGAGGAAAATCGGGCCCCCGCGTCGTTGCACCAGGATCGCTACCGATTTCCCTGCAGGCAGTTTTTTGATTCGGGCTTCAAAATCGTCAACATCCTTCACCAGCTCATTTTCGATACGCAACAGGATATCGCCTTCACGCACACCTGCGTCCGCCGCAGCACCATTACCGACAGACTCAACCAGAATTCCACCTTCCAGTTGCAGCTCCTTACGCTGCTGATCGGTGAGGTCTGCCACCTTGATATTCAATCGATTATCACTGGTCGTCTTGGCTTCGTCAGCCCTGGCAATCGTCGCATCCTGATCCGGCAGCTCGCCCAGCTTGACCCATAGTGTTTTGCTGCGCCCGCCACGGATGACCTTCACAGGTACCTTTTTACCGACTGGCGTACGACCAACCACTGGCGGCAGACTGGATGAGCGCTCGATATCCTTGCCATTAAATTCGACGACAATATCACCAACCTCAAACTTGGCATCTGCGGCTGGACTATCCGGTACAACCTTTGCTACCAGAGCCCCCTGTGGCTTGCTCATATCAAATGACTCAGCCAGTTCCAGGGTGACATCCTGAATCAGCACGCCCAGCCAGCCACGACTGACCTTGCCGTGTTCCTTGAGCTGCTGCGCTACATCCATGGCCACCTCGATGGGGATGGAGAACGACAAACCCATGTAGCCACCCGTCCGGCTGTAAATCTGGGAGTTCACACCAACAACTTCACCATCGAGGTTAAACAGGGGACCACCTGAATTACCGGGGTTAATAGCGACGTCGGTTTGTATAAACGGTACGTAGTTCTCGCGCGGCAGCGCCCGTCCCTTGGCACTGACGATGCCGGCAGTAGCCGAACTGTCAAAACCAAATGGGGAACCGATAGCCAGCACCCATTCACCAACTTTCAGATCCTCGGATTTACCGATTTTCGCCACCGGCAGATTTTCGGCCTCAATTTTCAGCAGTGCTACATCACTACGCTCATCAGTCCCGATCACCTCGGCCTTGAGTTCACGACGATCATCCAGTCGCACAATAATTTCGGTGGCATCTTTGACCACGTGATTATTGGTCATGATGTAACCATCTTTGGATACAATGAACCCGGACCCCAGCGACTTGGCTTCACGCTCCTGCGGCACACCTTCACCACCGGGTCCACCTGGCTGTCCGAAGAAATGTTTGAACAGGTCGCCAAAAGGCGAACCTTCCGGCAGATCGGGAATCTCCATCCCTTCCGGCAACTGCATGCCCCCGGACGTTACTTTTTGCGTGGTACTGATATTAACCACTGCAACGCCGGCTTCTTCTACCAGGCCGGTAAAATCGGGCAACTCACGCGCCTGAGCCTGGGCAATACCAACACTTATCAGCGTCAGCAGTGCAATCATCCATCCCTTGCTTCTAAATATGGTCATACCTACTCCTGATCAGGGTATTGCTACGTAATTTATAATGGGGTCGGCAGCACGACGTAACACCACGGGTTGATAGTATGCGTCATGATGAATCCGGCGGCTAAAATACCTCAACCACAACAACCCGGCCACCAGACCACCTAATCCCAGCAGCAGACTGGCCGCTTCGGCGCTGGCCCATAATCCCTGCCCCGCACCCAGTTCACCGATAATAGCGCCAGCAAGCAACAGTAACAAAGGCACGGCATACACCGCCAGCGAGCCACGCACCAGCGCCTGCTCACGAATTCCGATGACTACCTGATCGCCAACTACCAGGGGCAGATCACTGAGCACCCGCACCAGCGTACGGCGCTGGCCCAATACTTTTGCGAGGGTCGCGGTACCGCAACCCTTTTCAACCGTACAGCTTGAGCAAGTCGACCGCCGTTGCGTTTCGACCCAGACTTCGCCACCTTCAACACGCACCACCCTGGCAGTTTCTTCCAGCATGGCTTTACTTGATCCGTACCGACTGGCCGATCATTTCCACAGTCTCGCGTGGAACTTCACCGACAACGGTGACATAGTGCCCGGCAACCATTGTTCCGTAGGCATTCAGCGCGCCGCGGTGGCTAACACCGCCATATTTTTCCTCGTTATGTGCTTCTTCTATGTACACCGAAACACTGGCGAGTCCATCACTGTATACCCAGTGCTCAACACCAGGGTCATCAGCCGTCAACTGGTGCCAACTGTGGTCCGTGAGGATGAAGCCGTCTGGCACCTTGAACACTTTCCAGCGCGAATCATCATTGACATCGCCGGTTTCAGGCGACTGCTCGGGCTCCTGCTTCCAGGTAAAGTCAGCTCTGCTGAAGTCGGGTAACAAGGCAGCTTCATCGATGTGTTCAGGGAATTTCACATCGGTGAACATCACCTGCTCAATGGGCTTGCCCCCGGAATCTGTCAATTCAGAACGCAGCAACAGGTGACTGGTTTCATGCACACAAAGCCGACGGCCGTAACGCATGCGGTCACGCGGATTGACAGCTACTACACGACAGTCGTGGCCCGCCACGCGATCCTCGCCCTGCACTTTGAAGGCGTAATGTTTTTCAAGTTCCATCAGTTCGGTGGGAAAGCTAACCGGAAAAGGCGTGCGTGGGCGACTCTTGTTGACATGGACGGCTTGCCGGTCACCGAGAATACAGGTAACAATTTGATTGTCCCGTATGACTTCGCGCTTCGGCCCGGTTAATGACATCAGGCGCTCACGCTCACCGGCTTCGTCCATGGCATGGACAATCTGCATGGCTTCAAGCTGACCCCCGTGCTGGTAGACAAAGGTGCCGACGTAATTGAGCGAGCGTGCCGCCATCGACATGCGCTCCAGCCACTGCTGGACATCAGCTTCCGCCCGGGTCGGGGCATGGAATGCCAGCAATATTACTGTCAGTAGACCAGGAAGCGCTTTACCGATCATCACTCGCTGGTATCGTGGCCGACTATACGGACGTAAGGCATAACACCCTGAACACCACGGCTTGCAGCGTACTCGTTATGGTTGACGAGATAACCGGACAGGCGTTTGTCGATACTCGGGTCCAGCCGGTCCCAGCGTGGGTCGCCACTTATATCGCTTACCTGGGTAACTGCCGGGCCGGCTGTCCGAACCGGGGCAACGACGGGCGCCAGATCGGCTGTCGCCAGCGCAGGTACATTGTTTGCGGGATTTTCATTCACCGAGGTCACTGTCAGCACGGCGACCAATGCAACCGATGCTGCCACCGCCAGACCGGCGACAGGCTTCCATAAAGCCATTCGCTCTGTTGCCCTGGCACTCACTGGCATGTCGTCGGCAAGCGCCTGCTGTACGCGACCAGCAATACCGAGTGTTGCCGTGGTACCCGTACCCCGCATCACTTCACCGATTAACTGGTAACGTCCAAGACAGGCTCGCAACTCAGCATCACGCTGCAGGCGCCCTAGTAACAGCGGCTGCTCGACATCATTCAGTTCGTCGTCGGCGAGAGCCGACAGCTGTTCACGGATTTCATCACTCATGTCTATATACTCACGTATCCGTTTCATCAATCAGGGGGCGAATCCGCTTTTCAATAGCATCCCTGGCCCTGAATATCCTGGAGCGCACTGTGCCAATCGGGCAATCCATGGCAGTGGCAATCTCCTCGTAACTCAACCCTTCCAGTTCGCGCAGAACGATGGCCACACGCAACTCCTCGGGCAATTCGTCAATGGCATCCTGAATAGTGCCCGCCAGCTCCTTCTGCAGTGCCTGGCGCTCTGGCGTGGCATACTCTTTGAGACCCGATGCCGACTCAAATTGTTCCGCTTCATGGGCTTCAATATCATCCCGTGGCGGGCGCCGGCCGGCAGCCACAAGGTGATTCTTGGCCGTGTTGATAGCAATGCGGTAAATCCAGGTATAAAACGCGCTGTCACCACGAAAATTCGGCAGTGCACGGTAAGCCTTGATGAAGGCCTCCTGAGACACGTCCAGAACCTCGCTGGGGTCACGAATATAGCGGCCGATAACATTGGCCAGCTTGTGCTCGTACTTGCGCACGAGGATATCAAATGCGGCCTTTTCACCACGCTGCACCCGCTCGACCAGTTCCTGGTCAAGATTACGCTCACCCATCCGGGCTACCCTTTCGATTTCCTGGACAGCTTGCATGCTTCCAGTAGACCGATAACTGCCCGGTAAGTTCGCCAGCTTGCGCCAATTGGGGTAAAGTTTATGGACAAAGCCCTATATCTGAATGTGTTAACCGGGTGAACCATACCCGATTCCGGGAGCTGGCCACAAGCAATGCATACCCAACACCAGTACGACGTGCTGATTATCGGCAGTGGCGCCGCCGGCCTTAGCCTGGCGCTACGCCTGCCCAAACGAGCCCGTGTCGCGGTTCTTTCCAAGGGGCCGGTCAAGGAAGGCAATACCTGGTATGCCCAGGGAGGTATTTCGGCAGTAATCGACCACAAGGACTCGCTGGATTCCCATATCAGCGACACCATGGGTGCCGGTGCCGGTCTGTGCAACCCTGAAGCGGTACGCCATACCGTCGAACACGGGCCGGAAGCGGTACAGTGGCTGATTGACCTTGGCGTGTCCTTCACCCGGCGCGAAGATGAAAAACACGAGGACGAATTCCATTTGACTCGTGAAGGCGGCCACCAGCACCGCCGTGTTATCCACGCGGCTGACAGCACCGGCCAGGCTGTTGAAACCAGCCTGGTAGAAGCCGTTCGTGGGCGGCCCAATATTGACCTGCTGGAACAACACCTCGCTGTTGATCTGATCACGGCGGACCGGATTGGTCGCAAGGACAATCATTGCCTGGGCGCCTACGTGCTGGACCGGGGCAAAGGCAAAATAGAAGTCTTCCGTGCAAAATTTACCGTGCTTGCCACTGGCGGAGCCAGCAAGGTATATCTCTACACAAGTAACCCGGACACCAGTACCGGTGACGGCATCGCCATGGCCTGGCGCGCTGGCTGCCGGGTGGCAAACATGGAATTCAACCAGTTCCACCCAACCTGTCTGTATCACCCGCGCGCCAAGTCATTTCTTATCACCGAAGCAGTACGCGGTGAAGGCGGTAAATTATTACTGCCCAACGGCAAACCGTTCATGCAACGTTACGACCCGCGTGGCGAACTGGCACCAAGGGATATCGTTGCCCGCGCCATTGACAACGAAATGAAACGCCACGGCTACGACCATGTACTGCTGGATATCTCCCACAAGTCGGCTGACTTCATCCAGAAGCACTTTCCTACTATCTACCAACGCTGTCTCGACCTGGGCTTCGACCTGACACGGGAAGCTATACCGGTGGTACCGGCCGCCCACTACACTTGCGGCGGCGTCCCTACCGACCTGAAAGGGCACACTGATGTAAATAACCTGTACGTGGTTGGCGAGTCCGCCTGCACCGGCCTGCACGGCGCCAACCGCATGGCCAGCAACTCGCTACTGGAATGCCTGGTCTTCGCCACATCGGCAGCAGCCGATATCAGCAGCAAACTGGATACCACCAGTCTGCCGCCGGAACTCCCCGAATGGGACGAATCACAGGTCACCGATTCAGACGAAGAAGTGGTTGTCAGCCACAACTGGGACGAACTGAGGCGTTTCATGTGGGACTATGTCGGCATCGTGCGTACCGACAAGCGCATGCAACGTGCGCGCCGGCGAGTGGAACTGTTGCAACAGGAAATACAGGACTACTACGGAAATTTCCGTGTCACCAGTGATCTGCTGGAACTGCGCAACCTGGTGCAGGTGGCTGAACTGATTATCCGCTCGGCACAAATGCGCAAGGAAAGCCGCGGATTGCACTACACACTGGATTACCCGGAACAGAATAATGACAGACCTGCCAGCGATACCATACTGGTACCGAAGAAGCGCGATGCTGGCACTGTCCACCATGTAGCGGTCGAAAATGTCGAGCAACTCAGCATCGTCGATAATTGAGTGCTGCCGTGCAACCGCACCCTGTCAGCTGGCCGGCCATTATAAAAATCGACGGCGATGCCGAGCTCGTCTTTATTCGCGACCAGACGGCATGGGAGCAGAATTCCGGGCACCATCATTTCCGCTATCGAAGCAGCGACGCGCTGATTGATTCTTCAGGCAGCCTGTACTCCCTGACGACTCAAGTAAATGGCTGTGCAATACCAGAGCCGGCCAGCCGCATCCTGACACTTGAAGATATCGCCACACTGGTCCGTGCCCATGCAGCGCAGGCCAACGCTTGCTGCATCGAAAAGATTTCCGCGTCGTCGATAAAAGATATCATTCAGCTGGTAGAGTCACTTGACGACTAATGCACCCGCCACAAATCCGCATCTCCGGGATAAAAACCTTTAACCACCCTTTCTGGCTGAAACATTTACCCCGAAAGCCGGAACAAACTGACAACATACACTGAAGAACTGGTGAATTTACAATGACAATACTCAGCCTGGGTTTCAGGCCTTTTTTTATCGGCGCAGGCCTCTACGCCGTACTCAGTATAGGCCTGTGGATGGCCGTTTTCCTGTTCAGCGTGCCGCTGCCACTGAAAAGTGTATCTATCATCGAGTGGCATATACACGAAATGATTTATGGCTACAGCGTAGCTGTCATTGCCGGCTTTCTGCTTACAGCAGTGCGCAACTGGACAGGCATTCAAACGCTGCACGGCAGTGGACTACTGATACTCCTGGCCTTGTGGATGCTGGCGCGAATTACCTTCTCAATAACGGCGCATATCGAGGTTGCCGGGATACTTGATATCGCCTTTATGCTGATGCTTCTGGTGTCAGTAAGCATTCCCTGTATTCAGGCAAAGCAGTGGCAACAACTGGCCATACTTTCGACATTACTGCTGCTCGCGGCGGGCAATATCCTGTTTTATCTTGGCGCCATCGGCCAGCTGGCACAGGGCGTTCACTGGGGTCTCTATGGCGGCCTTTACCTGATCGTTGGTCTGATACTGATCATGGCACGACGCGTGGTACCGTTTTTCATTGAACGAGGTGTCGGCTATCCGGTTACCCTGTTTAATGCCAAATGGCTGGATATCACCAGTGTCGTGTTATTCCTGGGGTTTTTTACCAGTGATGTTTTTCTCAATACTCCACACCTGTCCGCATGGTGTGCAGGCGGCCTGTTCATTGTGCATACAATCCGGCTTGTTGGTTGGCACACACCCGGAATCTGGAAAGCACCTCTGCTTTGGAGTCTGTATATCTCACTGGTGTTTATTGACCTGGGATTGCTTCTTTTCGTCTTCAGTGTCTATGGAAATGTACCGGTTTCTTTAGCCCTGCACGCCTTTGCCATAGGCGGTGTTGGTTTAATGACGCTAAGCATGATGTCTCGCGTTAGTCTCGGACACACAGGGCGCAATGTGCAATCGCCTCCCAGGGCGGCAGCATTTGCGCTTTTTCTTCTGGTTGCCGCTGCCCTGGTACGCGTACTGCTACCCCTGGTAGATGTGGCCCGCTATACCCAGTGGATTGGCCTGTCGCAGATATTGTGGATTGCAGCCTTTACCCTGTTCGTCGTTACCTATATCCCCATGCTGACCACCCCCAGGGTAGATGGACAACCTGGCTAGCACCCTGATTAACGAACAGTAAACAGGAGTCAAACATGAAAGCCATTCTGGCAATACTTGGCTGCGCAACCTTATCCGGTTGCGCCATGCACGACACAGGACCACAAGCAGAACTCGGCGGCGCATGGGTTATTGAGTACATATCGGGCAAGCCTGTCATCGACTACAGTCCGGCATACATGGAATTTGACAATACGGACAAGGTTTCCGGAAATGCCAGCTGCAACGCATTTACCGGTACCTACGTACTTAATGGAAGTTCTCTGTCGATCAGCAAAGTCGCCATCACCCGAAAAATGTGTCCGGACGCACTAATGGAACAGGAACAACGATTCGTCGAGGCCCTGGGTGAGATCACCCGCGTCGAATCTGTTCAGGGCTTGCTGGAGTTAAAAAATGCGTCGGGTCAGACCGTGTTCAAGGCATCGCCGAAGAACTGACGAGCGGAGTAGCCAATGCCTGCAGCACGCGACCATCACTGGTGTTTTGCACAAATGCTGCAACACCGGCTTTATCAAGATTCACTCCATTCGGTACATCAATCGATAACCTGTGGTGACTGTCAGCTTTATTTAACGGCAGCTCAAGTGGTCCGATAAACTCCCGGACCACGTAATCGTGGGTCAGCATTTTTCCGCTATTCTCTCCCGCATTCACCTGACTGCTCAAACCGTTTTCATACAATGCTATATACAGTGCCGAACCCGCCCTCTGCTTTGCATCCCCCACATCCACGTGCAGATCCAGTTGCAGCGCCTTTCCGTCAACCGAGCGTACCTGTAAACCAATGTTTGCCTCCGGCAGACGCTGATTGATAGTGCGAAGCTGCCGACCAAAGCGGCCAAAACCACGAACATCCACCCCATCCATCACCAGTTGAGGTGTATAGACACTACGGCTGTGTTGACGTGCTGCAATATCACGCTGCCGTTTTTCGAACACTTCCTGTGCGTACATATCGCGCCAGCCGATATAGTCCCAGTAGGTAACATGAAAACTCAATGGGACCAGCTGCCGTGGATACCAGCCTGAATCGCCAAGCCGGCTGACAAACTGATCTGCCGGTGGGCAACTGCTACAACCTTCGGAGGTATAAAGCTCAAGTACTGCAACTTTCTCCTGACCACTTTCTGCCTGCACCACAAACGGGGCAGCATGGGTAACCACCGGCGCAATACAAAGGGTGCAGACTGCCAGAGCCACTGACAAAATGTGATTAGAGAAGACCATGGACTCAACCGGTTTCAGTCACTGTTCCTGATAACAACTGATTCGATATGCCCGGTGACAATAAGTTCCTCTAACCTTCCATATCGCATACCTATTCCGGACCATGATCATCTTAAAGTAGTTGCGATTTGGTATATCCGCAATCAATACAGGACATTCAACGCAGAATAACCATGCGGCAAGAAAGATAATCTGAACATTTTGTACCAGAAATAATCTATGCTTGCGTCAAGAAGGTTTGGTGTTGCTGAATTACGCAACCGTAAAAATGCCGGATGGGCTGGATATGCTGATTCTTGAACTACTTATACTGTTGGCAGTATCGAATGGGGCGCCTGTCATTGCGAGAGTCATACTTGAGGACCGGTTTGCCTGGCCAATCGATGCTGGAGTCCGGCTTTTCGATGGGCAACCGTTGTTTGGTAGCTCTAAAACAATACGCGGGCTGGCGTTCTCAATCATGTTTACCACCCTGGGGGCGTCGTTGATGGAGCTGGGATGGAAAATCGGGTTTGTGGTGGGAAGCACATCCATGGCCGGCGACCTGTTTTCCAGCTTCATAAAGCGGAGGTTTAAGATGCCCGCCAGCAGCAGAGCGGTGGGGCTTGATCAGATTCCCGAATCGTTGCTCCCGCTGCTAGCCTGCCAACAGATGCTGAACCTTGGTGCCAAGGATATTCTGGCTGTTGTTTTAATCTTTTTTATCAGCAGCGTGGTGCTGTCACCTGTGTTTCATAAGCTAAATATTCGCAAACATCCGTATTAACGCACTTATGCCTACTCTGTTGACTGAAGATGATGCAGCGTTATTTCCGGCGGGCAGTTGAAACGCACCGGCACAATGGACGATCCAACCCCTACCGATGTATAACCCGCCATATTTTTGTAGCTCCAGGGTCCTGACGCCATAGACCTGGGAAGCCTGGAGTCGATGGTGATAGGAATACCTCCGGGCAGGCATATCTGGCCGCCATGAGTGTGTCCGCTCAACATCAGATCGAAGTCAGCATTCGCAGCCAGACGATAGATCTCCGGTGTATGTGACAACAAAACCGAGCATTCATGATGAGGCACTTCTGCGGTCGCTTTTTCGATATTATCCACCCGGAAGTAGTGCGCATCATCTATACCGACAAGGTGAAAATGCCCGTTACCATGTTCGATGATCACGGATTCGTTGAGTAACATACGTATCCCCATGTCTTCCATGGCGGGGACCATCTGAATGGAGTCATGGTTACCCAAAACACCGTAAACCGGCTCCTTCAGATGTGCGCGCACTTGCGCAAGTCCATCCAGGGTTTCCCTGAATGAGCCGAAGGTCGCGCCACGGTAATCGCCGGTAAGGACGCAGATGTCATAGTCGATTTCCTGTAACAATTCGATAAGCCGGAGCATGGCACCGCTATTCATATCTACATGCATATCACTGATGTGGAGCAGTGTTAAGCCATCGAACCCGGCTGGAAGCCCGGGGAGCCTGACACTGTTGCGCGTGATCCGGATGCGCTCGCTGTTCTTGAGTCCACGCCAGTAGAGACCGCTAAATTTCAGGGTGTTGCGAATCAGTGAATGGAAGGAGTACCAGTTCTCGATATGGAAGAAGTTCAGCCCGCCACCAAAAACACGTGCATGATGATCATTCTCGATGCCAAGGCGTTGCCTGGCATACCTGTGTCCAAGGCGCTCCTCCAGTATTTTGACAATTCTTTCCTTCATGGACAGTACAGAATATACGAGTGCCTGCTTTTATGCAGCGCAGTGGAACTGCCGGGGTGTTTCAATACCGACCCATTCTACGGAAAAATAACGCCACCTATTCCAATGACTACCAAAAGCGCGCCTGTAAAAGACAGTTTGTAACGAACTACTGCAAACGGTTCTTTCTAAATCTGTCCTTGAATCTCTGCAACAGCGAAGGCACCTTGTGAGCGTGTGCCGGATCCATTTCGGGTGCTACACCACTCTCCTTGAAGAGCGAAAGCTTCGACTTGCTCCAGCTGACCAGCTGATTATCCGCCATGCAGGCAGCGGGTTGCAGTGGATCGGCACCCAGCGTCCCAACCAGCCCC
Source organism: uncultured Gammaproteobacteria bacterium (assembly GCA_963752745.1). GTDB lineage: Bacteria > Pseudomonadota > Gammaproteobacteria > DSM-19610 > DSM-19610 > Thiogranum. Next base: position 74,592 of record CAVWAK010000022.1, on the reverse strand, counting down.
TTGAGATATTCCTCACTCTGGACTTGCCTGAGTTTTTCTTTGGCCCTGCCCAGGCGTTGACTGATACCCAGACGTTCCGCTTCATCCGCGTAATCGACATCATCGAGGAACTGTTGCAGACTGCTGCAGTGGCGATTCCATAACTCGATATCACGCAACTGCTTTAGCTGCAATCTTTCACTATACCAGTCAGACTCAAGCAATTGCGCACGAGTAAACATGGCGCGTATCTGTGGGTGATGTGCGTCCACCCCCTGGTATTCCCCGGTCGCCATGATATGCAGCAGCGCCTGCAAGGGTGGGCAGGCATCTTCGATACTGCCGTCATCCAGATAGCGCTGCGCGACGCGTTGTTGTGCCTCTACAATATTGTTAATGCCATCGACAAACACGTCCAGTCCCTGGAGTTCAGGCCTGAGTATATCTTCGGTGAATACGGCATTCGGTTTATCGAAGATCTTGCCGAAAAATCCGTGCACAAAGTGTTCGGTGATGCGATAACCCAGTCGACTTGCAAGTATCTGTTTACCCTTGTAGTAAAAATCTTCCAGGGGTTCCAGGTAACCATGCTCAATCAGGTACTCAGGCTCGCGCTCTTCCGGTTCAATACGCGCCCATATCTCGGGTACCAGCAGGCTAATATCATGATCGACCCGCACATAAGGACCGACATAGCCGGCGGAGCTGGAAAAGCCCGCATAGCCGGTGAGAATAAATGACACCAGCGCGTTGTTAAGATCTGCTGTGGTTCGCAGGGCATTGAAAGGCCCTTTGGTTAGCGCACCTTCGCTGCCGGCACCGGTGGTGGACGGTGATTTCCCGGTCAGACTGCAGATAAAATCCATGAACAGTTCAGGCAGCTCCTGGTAATGGATCGGGTTATACACCGCCAGCGAACGTATTCCGGGCTCCGGCGGATTATTACGCCGGCCAGCCAGCACGGCATCGACAGGATGGCAGATCTTTCCATCCAGCGGCAGTTTACGATTAAAGCGCGCACTTATCTCGGCGACATACTTGCGCGCCGGATTTACAAGGTCAGGCCGGACCTGCAGATAGCGCGGATTTTTCGATGGTGAGCCATCGACCAGCCGTGGATGTGCAGAAGAGACCACAAAACTGCTTCCGTCATCATTGGCCGATTTGAGAAGTGTCTGCATGGGTGGCGTAAACCGGTGGAAGGTATGCACATCCTCAACCAGCCTTTTTAGGGTTTCGCCCGAAATTGGCTCATAGTTAGCGAAGAAGTTGTCAGGTTCCGACATATCCTTCTCTGTCTGCTTGTCGAAACCTGGAATAATGGCATCGTCCGGACGCTGGAACAGCCGGTACTCGCAGTTTTTTACCAGCTTGATACTTTGGCCACGCTTGTGACTTGGCGCGCAGCCGGCGATGCATTTCGAAGGCACAACAACAGAGGCACTGATATCGTCCTCCATCTGTATCTTTTCGGTTGAAATGTAGTCCTGGCGAAGCTTGAAGGTACGCCACTTGCCCTGCCGGTCGAAACCGACACGCAAATACGAAGCGACTATGTTCCTGTTATCCAGTTTCAGTTCGTGCGCCGGTGCGCCGTCCACTTCATCTACTGACAGGTGATCCTGCCATCGATCGCCCCACTCGATGCGGTAAAAACGCTTGATCAGAAATGCGAGCGCCAGAATGCGTGGCGAGATAGAAGCCAGCCAGGCATTGTATTCATCCGTATAGGTCGAGGACGGCGTCAGCAACTTGATTACCGAACCCAGGCTTCGCTCGGGACTCAGCGGCTGGCGTGTCGGGTCGCGGTCTTCTTCCTCGAAGCCTGGCTTGAAGCGTTTTGTGTAATCCTGCTCATAGATTGCCTCCACCTGGTCGAGATCCTTTTGCAGATCATCTACGAAAAGCGGTCGATAGATAACTGCGTCGTTAAGGGACTTGGAGATCTCCGACTTGCCACCACCGGATACCGTGGATGGTTTGTGGCAAAAGGTACCTTCCGGGTTCATCCCTACCAGTCGCCAGGAAGGCGCGCCCGGGTGCTTCGTCATTTCTATTTTATAGCCGCTGGGCTGGATATAGGTTTTTCCAGGACACAGTCGAATGGTCTGCTGCTCGTCCTCTTTCTGCCAGGTAATGGTCTGCGCGTTAAGATCCATACGCACCCGCTGTGGAACATAGATAATATCAGGGTACGCCCTGTCTATGCCGTAACCTTCCGGCTGCAGATCCATTATATCGCCGTAACGCTCTGCCATGTCCGCAAAGGAATAACCCGGTTTATGAGTGCGACTGTCGACACCATACTCCTCACCGTGGTTGCGGCGCGGGAATGCCAGCGCACCACCTGAGTGCTCTTCCTCGGCCAACCCGAACAGGTTTGCAGAGAAACTGATCTGGGTTTTAACTTCTTTTTTGCAGTAACCGAAGTAGTTATCCGCCAGCAGGGTAACGATAACGCCTGACTCATCGCGAGCGGTTACCTTGAAGGCTTCGCCATCATTGTAGAGTTCGTCCTCCTGTTTCCAGCACATACCCTCTGCAAGCTGCCGTTCATTGGCGTCGTCCCAGTGTGGCAAGCCGAGTTCTTTCTTGGTGAGCCGTACCAGGTGCGGTGCGAGAATGACGCAACCGGTATGACCGGTCCAGTGGTCGACGTCCAGCGCTGCATCAAACTCGGCGATAAACGGGTTACCACCGTTGCCGAAAATACTCTCCACGAAATCCAGATTGCTCACCAGGTTACCGGGCGCAAAAAAACGGATCTCCATGGATTTTTCCGCATCCTTGCCGGGTATTTCGGGACACACGATGGGCCGCAACAGAAGTGATGCAAACATGCGTGCCGGCTTCGGCAGTCCCGAGGTAAAGGGAATCGTGAGCAGCTCCTGCGGTGGATTGAGTGCATGTTCGAGCATGCGCGCGAAAGCGAGTTTTGGAACAGCCTTCTTGTCACCGGGTATCGGCAGACCGCCTTCGGCAATATGGAATGAACCCTTAGTGGTGCGCCTGTCACTGGCCGGATTGTGCAGCACGCCCTGCTTTACGCGGTAGCTTGAAACAATATCCGAATGGAACTCGTCTTCGCCCATCGGCAGTGAAAGCTCACGGGCAACACCGTGCCGGTCAAGAACCAGTGACTGGGTCAGAAGGGTCGGAATTTTGTCGAGTTCGAGATCGCCAAAATAGCGAATCAGAAAATCCTGTATCCGTTGATCCACCCAGCAGTGATAGTCCACCAGCAGGCGGTTTTTTTCCCGGTAGCTCTTGAGCAGATCGCTTGAAATACCGAAAAAGTCGGCAGCTTCGTCCGAAACACAGGTAGGTTGTCCTGATGATGCCAGTTTGAGGTTGATATAGAGCTGCAGCTTCGCGCGCTCTTCCTCCGGGCTCTCCGACACCTTGTTCAAGCCCAGGACGTGTGCAAAATCCATAAATTTCTCCCCGCTTCTTTTGACCCTGTCCCAACTCGACCTATGAGCCCCGTGTGAAACGGGAAGACCATCTTAGCGAAGATGGAAGAGGAATTCAGCGCACATAGGCCGGATAACGGGGGGAGACAAGAGGATACCTGTGTATATATTTGTTTATAAAGCTTATTATCCCCCTTTATTCCGATAATCACCCACTCAACCGCGGATTTTTTATTCGCCACAGCAGCCAGCCATACACCGCAATATTAACCGCAATGACCAGACTTCCGATCTCAATTTGCATCACTTTGTCGAGTTCAGCCGGATACAGTACGGGCAGGATGTAATGCTCTATAAAACCACCGCTGTAACCAGCCTGTCCCCCGGATGCTCGAAGCTTTAGCTCCAGCGGGGTCAGTGGACACAGCCAGCCACGGAATTCCAGCAGCACAGCCCAAACCACTGCCGGCAAATGCAACAGCGCAACCCGGCGCCACCTGAATACCAGCAGTCCGCCAGCCACGACAAAAATAACAAAGGCCAGGTGCAATAGAACAATGGCATCCGCCGTCAGCGTGTAGAACATATCCCGTGAACCCGGACTTGCCGAACATAAAAGCAATTTGGTAACACATTCATTCCCGCCGCTTCTCAATCATGTCAAGCAGCGGCCTGATCAGGTCCATGGGCAGCGGGAATACCACTGTCGAATTTTTCTCACCCGCGATTTCCGTCAGCGTCTGCAGATAACGCAGCTGGAAAGAAGCCGGGTTTTTCGACAATACTTCGGAGGCCTGCAGCAGTTTCTCTGACGCCTGAAGCTCGCCTTCCGCATGAATGATCTTGGCGCGCCGTTCGCGCTCTGCTTCAGCCTGCTTGGCGATCGCCCGAATCATGCTTTCATCAATATCAACGTGTTTGATTTCGACGTTGGATACTTTTATGCCCCAGGTATCAGTCTCTTCGTCCAGCAGTTGCTGGATATCCTTATTCAACTTGTCGCGTTCAGCGAGCATGTCATCCAGTTCGTGCTGACCCAGCACCGAGCGCAGCGTGGTCTGGGCCAGCTGACTGGTAGCAGCGAGGTAGTCTTCGACCTGGATGATTGCGCGCTCGGCATCGATGACACGGAAATAGATTACGGCGTTCACCTTCACCGATACATTGTCACGCGATATCACATCCTGGCTGGGAACATCCATCACAATGGTGCGGAGATCCACCCGAACCATTTGTTGCACCAGCGGCACAACGATGACCAGCCCCGGCCCTTTAACCTTCCAGAACCGGCCGAGCATAAAGACAACACCGCGCTCGTATTCGCGCAGAATCCGGAACGTCCAGACCAACAGCGCGACAACCAGCGCAATCACGGTAGCAGAAACTAAGGGCATGATCAGTCCTCCTTTTTTGGTTCCACATGCAGCGTAAGCCCGTCAACCCGGGTGACCCGGACATCCTGGCCACGCTTCAGCGGAGTATGGGTTCTGGCCAGCCAGGATTCACCGTGGATTTGGATACGCCCCTCCTCCGCAAAATCCTGGGAAACAGTTCCCGTAGCATCTATCAATTCTTCCTGGCCACTGACCACCGGCCGCTCTCTGGCCCTGATAGCCATGCCGACTACGCCAACAAAGAAAACACCACTGATGGCACTGAAGGTAAGGATTAATGGCAGGGAGACACCATAGCCGGGTACGTCAGTGTCGATCAGGATAATAGATCCAATCACAAACGCGATCAGCCCGCCTATACCGAGGGCACCGAAACTCGGCACAAAAGCTTCGGAAACCATAAAGATGACGCCCAGAATCAACAGTCCCAGACCAGCGTAATTCACCGGAAGCAACTGCAATGCGAACAAGGCCAGCAACAGGCAGATAGCACCAACAACGCCCGGCAGTACGAAACCGGGATTATAGAATTCGAAAATGAGTCCGTAGATCCCGATCAGAATCAATATGTAGGCTATATTGGGATCTGCAATCACCGACAGTAGCCGCGTCCGCCAGTCAGGTTCAATAAGCGTTACGGATATATTCTCGGTATTCAGAACGGTCTCGCTGTTTTTAAGCTTGACTGTATAACCGTCAAGCTGCGACAACAGATCGTCGATATCACGCGCCAGCAGATCTATGACACCCTCTGCAAGTGCCTCTTCAGCGGCCAGACTGGCACCTTCGCGCACGGCTTTTCCAGCCCATACTTCGTTTCTATCGCGTAACTGGGCGAGCGAACGCAGATAGGCGGCAGCGTCATTGACCAGCTTCTTTTCCATAGCATCACCGGTATCGGCAGGGATGTTTTCCTCATTCCCGTCTTCCCCGGACCGGGGAGCACCGGGAGTCGGCAACCCGCCCTGCCCGCCTATCTGCACCGGCGTTGCAGCGCCAATATTGGTGCCCGGCGCCATGGCTGCGATATGACTGGCGTAAAGAATATACGTCCCGGCGCTGGCTGCGCGTGCGCCGCTGGGTGCGACGTAACTTACGATGGGGATCGATGATCCAAGGACTGCCTGCACAATGCTGCGCATGGAGGAATCCAGCCCTCCAGGTGTATTGATACGCAGCACAAGCAGCGAGGCGCCTGTTGTCTCTGCCCTGTCTATACCGCGTTCGACGAAGTCGCTGGTGGCGGGACTGATGGCTCCATCGACGTCCAACAATACGGCCATCCCGTTGGCTGTCGCCGGGAGTGCCGCACAGCACATGCAAGAGATAAGCAACCATTTCGCCAAGAGATGCATTTGAGTCTCCACCGGGCGCTTCCTGTACTCCGAGGATACACCCTTTTCGGACTTCTATACCTACCCGGGGAGACTTTTTCAGGCTGCTTGCCAGCTGCTGAGCGCTGGGCGACACTAGGATCTTCACCATCCAGGTTAAGGAAATTTCATGGCCAGTGTCCAACGCCTCGTTCTCGATGTACTCAAACCGCACCAGCCCAATGCCCTCGAATTTGCCAATGCCATTGCTGCGTTAGGCGATGGCTACAGGGTCGAAATCCGGGTTATAGAGGTGGATGACAAGACCGAGACACTGCTGGTCGCGATTGAGGGGAATGGACTTGATTTTGAGCGTATCAGCAGCGCGATCAGTGAAAGCGGTGCATCCCTGCATAGTATCGACGAAGTTTCCGTCGTCGGTTAATGATATTCCAATGGTATACAGCCAGCCGGCGGCAACAATGCCGCTGATGAAAATCAAAACCCTGCTGGAGCTCTCCGACTCCGGCGAAATCATGCGCCGCTACTTTGTCGTCAACGGCTTCGATGGCGCATTGACAATGCTCGGATTGATTATGGGATTCCACGTTAGCGATCATGTTGATCTAGCGGTGATAATCACAACCTGCCTCGCTACGGCACTGGCGCTTGGCATAAGCGGAGTTTCCAGCGCTTACATCAGTGAGGCCGCCGAGCGGCGTCGAACCCTGGCTGAACTCGAAAAGGCGATGGTTACCACTCTCGATGAGAGCCACCACGCCCGGGCGGCGACCTGGGTCCCCTGGCTGGTTGCCCTGGTCAATGGCATTGCCCCTCTGCTATTTGCCCTCATCATCCTCGTACCGCTGTGGCTCGCCCGCAGTGGCATAGTGCTGGCGCCAGGACCACTGCCGGCGGCGATGGCTGTTGCACTGGCGATCATCTTCCTCCTTGGCGTCTTTCTCGGTCGCGTCGGCGGTACCTTTTGGCTCTGGAGTGGACTACAAAGTCTGGCGGTAGCATTGGTGACCGCCGGGTTGATCTATCTCATTGGTTAAGTGAACAGGCTAGGGAAACCGGTATGACATCAGACAAAGCTGGATGCAATTCTGCAGCAACTTCACAGCCTGCAGGCCGAACTGGATATAGAGATCGAACGGGTCCTGAAAGAAAAACGCGACCTGTTCCACTATTCACTGGAGAAAGGAAAAATTCGATTTGAAGAAGGCATGCGCAAACTACAGCGCAGCCGACGCACCGGACTATGGCGCTATTTCCGTGAAGCGCGACTGCGAAACGTACTTACAGCGCCGGTGGTCTACAGCCTGATCGTGCCGTTCGTCCTGCTGGACTGTCGCGATCACCGTTTATCAACAGGTGTGTTTCCGTGCCTACGGAATTCCACGCGTGCCACGCTCGGATTTTATCGTCATTGACCGCCACTATCTTGCTTACCTCAATATCGTCGAGAAGATGAACTGCATGTTTTGTGGCTACGCAAACGGTCTGATTGCATACGCTCGTGAAATTGCTTCACGAACCGAACAGTTCTGGTGCCCAATCAAACATGCGCAAGAGACCCGGGACCCGCACACACGTACCAGGGATTATGCCGATTACGGGGATCCGAATACATATCCCGGTAAACTCAAGGCGCTGCGCGCCGCTATCTCGGAGAGCACTCCGGACTGACTCGCCATAACCTCAACATCTAGCAGGAAACCGACAGTAAATCAGCCAAAGTAATTCTCCTTAAAGCGTCGCTGTATCTTTTCAACTTCTTCAACATTGTCGAGCAACGCGTTGACACAATCCTGGTCAAGCTTCTCACCAGCAAGTTGTTGTAGCGATTCAAATGCCGCTTCATTTGTCCATGCTTTCTTATAGGGCCGCTGGCTGGTAAGCGCATCAAAAACATCTGCCACGGCAATAATACGTGCCTCAAGAGGGATGTCCTGCCCCGATTTTCCGGAAGGATAGCCCGTACCGTTCATTGCTTCGTGATGGTATGCGGCAATGTTTCTCAGAACATCGACGTACTCAATGCCGTCCAGTCCAAAGTTGTCGAGAATTTCATCGATAATTTCACCGCCTTTGATGGCATGCGATTTCATAATAACCATCTCTTCCTGGTCAAGCTTGCCCGGCTTCAGCAGAATTTCATCAGGGATGCCTATCTTGCCAATATCATGCAACGGCGAAAACATGAATATATGTTCTATATAGTCATCATTGAGACCATATTTATCCGACAAAGCACTCGCAATCAAACGGCTGTAACGAGACATACGGTCAAGGTGTGATCCGGTTTCCGGGTCGCGTATATGGGCAATCTTGCCAGTAGTTTTTAGTGCTGCAGCCAACGCCTGAATCGTTGACAGTTCTTTAATGATCATCAACGAAATTATGTGTCCGAAAAGATCGACCTGGCTGAGCGTCTGCTCGTCAAACACATTTGCTTCAGAAGAGTTGAAAAATATAAACCCCAGGAAATCACCATCATTAAAAATCGGCATTGTATAGCTGGCGGCATACCCGGCACGACCAATACGCCGGGTATGCTCTTTAGAGCCATCATCGATGGTCACCATATTGTTAATGACGCGAGGCAAGCCTTTTTCAATAATATTCTTCAGGGATGGCGCATCGTCGATCAGTGCCTGGTAGTTTTCCAGCGGGTTTTCGCTTTCACTGCTGTGAATAAACGTTTTCAGAATGCGCGTTTCCGGATCGTAGATTGCGACCGCGATACGCACAACAAACGGCAAAGACTTTTTTATTGCCTTGTGGGCACTGATCAATTTTTCCTTTAGAGGAATATGCCTGTTTAGATCGTCCAGGCTATCAATATGGTCGGACATTATTTCTCCTGCGTGGAACGAACCGCACCTTTTCCTAAAGGATCATGTTAAACGGCATACTACCCTCTTCTGAATTGTGCTTATCCCGACATCGCCGTGCTACACCTGCCTGACTACGCGCGGACGTCAAAATCAGGATAGATAACTGACTGAATCACCAGGCTAGTGATCGCCAGGATCGCCTCGCCCGGTAATGGCATCGATACGAGATTCTTCCTTGCCGAGCCTGTCGAGAATCTCATCCCTTTTAAGGGTAAGTTCCCGATCCAGCTCAGTATCTGACAACTCCTGCTCTGATGAAACCATACCAGCCAGAATAGTCTCCGCCGCGCTGATAAGACCCGCCTGGACATTATAAGCGAAGCTACTATCGTTCATCAGCGAAGTCGCCATGTCGGAACTGATACGCTGCTCACGTATCAGTTTGTCCAGAGTGCCGTTACTGACAACATCCTGCTCTTCAAGTACGAGCTTCATACGTTCAAGACGCTCATGTTTTACGATGGGACTAACCTCGGCCTCAATTCTGAACAGGACCCTCAAGACCAGCGCAATATTCAACCGGAGACCATTGTACTCACTGCGGATGTAGGCATTATCGGAACACATGTAACGATCGACGTTACCCTGCATCGACCTCATGGCCTTGATTGCGTTCACGATCTGCCAGTTAGCGCGCTTGAACTGATTCAGTTGTTCCAGCTGGTCGTTACTCATCTGCTGCTCGGCGTGGGTTGAAAATTCAATAATAGCGCTGTAGAGCGGTTTGACTTTACGCCGATACAGATCACTTATATCTACGTCAAACGTCTGATCGCAGCGCGCAAGAACAGCATTGATATCGTCACTGGAAGTAATATCGCTACGATTGAGATTCAGACCGTGCGCCAGGATCTCGAAAGCGTTAAACGCCAGGTGGACAGTTTCCTTATGTATCACCTCAAGCGCTGTATCCGGAAATTCAAGTGCAGATTCGTTGATAAACAACACGCTGGTTGTATCTTCCGGCTCGACTTTATCGTGCAAAAGTTTTTCCAGAAAGACAACCAGCACACCTATCATGGGCAGCATCAAGATCACACCCACGAGATTGAACAGGGTATGGAATACCGCAAACTTCAGGGTGTAGTCGTCATCAGCAATACCCACCAGCGCGCTCGTCCAGTCAACGGCGGTGGCAAACTGTTTAAGAAGCAGGATTGCCAGCGAGGCTGTTACCAGGTTAAAGATCAGGTGGGCGACCGCCAGACGCTTACCCGCCACATTGGCACTGAGCGCGCCCAGCACGGCGGTAACAGTGGTGCCGACATTGGAACCAATCGCTAACGCCAGCGCGTTATCATAGGTGACCTGACCTGCTGCCAAAGCAGTGATTGTTAAAATTAATGTCGCATGACTGGACTGCATGATCACAGTCGCCGCAATGCCAATGCCAGTGTAGACCATTAGTCCACGAAAGCCTGGTATAGCAAACTGTGACAGATCGATTTGCCCGCCTGCAGCCTCGAAGCCTTCTTTCATGTAAGCAATGCCCAGAAACAGAAAGCCAAGGCCTACCAGCGCCCACCCTGCTCCCTGAACACGGACATTACTTTTCTGGAAGATCAGAATGACACCGAATACCAGCATGGGCATGGCATAAGCCGCAATATCCACCTTCAGACCCAGGCCAGCCACCAGCCAGGCACCGGTGGTGGTACCCAGGTTGGCGCCGAATATGATACCAATGCCCTGTGAGAGAGCGATCAGACCAGCACTGAGGAAAGAGATGGTCAGCACCGAGACCAGCGAGCTGGATTGCATCAAAGTCGTGGACACGATCCCGAAGCTCACGCTTTTCCAGGTTTTGTCGGTTGTTTTTTTCAGGAAGGTTTCGAGTACTCCACCACTGAAGGCCTTGAATCCCTTTTCCAGGCCGAACATGCCCAGCAGGAAAATGGCTACGCCTGCGGAAATGGTTTTAAAATCTGCACTGGACCAGAAGCCCCAGGACAGCAGTAGAAACAGGGTCAGCAATACCAGTTTTCGAATCATATGCAATTCCAGGTTCAGTTGCGCAGCCGATCAAACAACTCCAGATCTTCTGCGCCAGGTTAAGCGGTGATCTGCATTCCATTACCCCAAAAGCTTACGAGGCTGAATTTGCAATAATAATCAAGCCATTAATTTTAGTGCCAGATACGGCACTAAATTGAACACCAGAATCGCTACTTTGTAATACCCCAGGTATCCAAAATAGATTAATGGCAGATTCTCCTGATTGACTCCAAACAGTTTAGCGTGAACGCTCGAAATCGCATCTTTCATGAGCATCAATACCGCTGTCGTAAATACAAGCACGCCAATATTGATCACTGAGCACCAGCCGAAAAATGTTGTGAGCACTTCGATCGAAGTCATATTTTAATCCTCAACTATTTTCGTCTGTGCTCCCCAGGCAAGAACAACCCAGGTCCGCGGCTCACCAAAGCGTCAGGAAATCGTAAATATATCAGACACATCTGCCTGGACAGGTGTACAGTCTACGTGACTAACTCTAGCAGCTGGTGGCCCGACCCACAGCCACTCGCCAAGTTGCTCCACAGCCGGCGCCGAACCGCAGGCAAGCACTTCAACCGATCCGTCCGGCAGGTTTTTTGCGTAGCCTGTTATCCCCAGGCTTCGTGCCTCCCGCTGCGTGCTGGCGCGGAAGAAAACACCCTGCACCCGGCCGCTGACTTTACATCGAATGCAGACCATCGTTGCGTAACCTACAGGTTGTTAGTTCAGGAGACCAGCGCCTTGCGCAGCGCAGCAAGGAACGCGCCATTCTCATCGGGTGTACCGACAGTGACGCGCAGACAATCCTTGAGACGTCCGCCAGCCGGGTTGAGGTTTTTGATGAGCACGCCGTCAACCTTTAGAGCCTCGAAGAGTGCGTCAGCCTGCCCTGCAGGTGTTTTGAAGAGAATGAAATTAGCTTCGCTTGGATACGGCTCAATACCATCCAGCGTTTCAAGCGCAGCGTACAACTCGGCGCGGTCCAGACGTATTTGCGCAGTCTGTTTATCGAGCATATCCTGATGTTGCAATGCAAACAGTGCACTGGCCTGGGTCAACACGTTGATATTGTATGGCAACCGTACTTTATCGATTTCGCCCAGCCACTCGGAAGGTCCTGCAAGCAGTCCAAGGCGTAACCCTGCCAGCCCCATTTTTGACACCGTACGCAACACCAGCAGGTTTGAAAATTCACCCAGACGTGACATGAAGGTCGCATCGGTAAACGGCGCATAGGCTTCATCGACGACCACCAGACCCGGAGTCGCCCTGATCACCGCCTCAACCGCATCGGACTCGAACAAGGTGCCTGTAGGGTTGTTTGGATAGGCGAGAAATATAATGGCCGGCTGCTGTGCCTCGATGGCAGCCAGCATCGTTTCAACATCCAGTGAAAAATCGTCAGCCAGCGGCAGACTCGCATACTGCAACCCTGCAAATTCGGCAATCATACGGTACATCACAAAGGTTGGATCAGGCGCCATGATCACACGCCCCCTCTCGGCAACCGCCAGCGCCAGCATCTGAATCAGCTCATCGGAACCATTCCCCAGTACAAGCTCCATGCCGGCAGGCACCTGCATAACCTGTTTCAGACGTTCCGTCAGGGATCGTGCCGAAGGATCAGGATAGCGGTTCAGCTCAACTCGACGCAATACATCGAGCCATTCATCAATCAGTGGTTCCGGCCAGCGGTAGGGGTTTTCCATAGCGTCGAGTTTTATCATATTGCCGGGGTCCGGCACGTGATAGGCCGTCAGCGCCTGTATCTCCGGACGCACCCAGTTTAGCGGCGACCTGGGATCGGCACTCATGCTTTTGGAATCCGGTACTCCGCGGATTGAGCGTGCGCGGTTAGCCCCTCACCACGCGCCAGTTTCGAAGCGGTTTGTCCAAGATCAGCAGCACCTGCGGCCGAGCAGTAAATCAGGCTGGAACGCTTCTGGAAATCGTAGACCCCCAACGGCGAAGAAAAACGCGCTGTACGCGAAGTCGGCAGCACGTGATTGGGTCCGGCACAGTAATCACCCAGCGCTTCTGCTGTATAGCGACCCATGAAAATCGCACCGGCATGCCGGATCTGCGGCGCAACAGCCTGTGGGTCATCCAGCGACAGCTCAAGGTGTTCTGGTGCAATGTAGTTAGCTACCGCGACAGCATCGTCCAGATCCCTGACTTTAATCAGGGCACCACGTGCCTTCAGCGAGGCAGCAATAATCTCGGCACGCTCCATACCCGGCAGCTGCCTGTTAATACTGTCTCCAACCTTGTTCAGAAAATCCGCATCCTGGCTAACCAGAATCGCCTGCGCATCTTCATCGTGCTCTGCCTGCGAGAACAGGTCCATGGCAATCCAGTCCGGGTCGGTCTGACCGTCACAGATCACCAGGATTTCCGATGGGCCTGCAATCATATCGATGCCGACCTGGCCAAATACCATACCCTTTGCCGTAGCCACAAAAATATTGCCAGGGCCTACAATCTTGTCGACTTTCGGTACTGTCTCGGTACCGTAAGCCAACGCCGCAACAGCCTGTGCACCACCCACTGAAAAAACCCGATCAACGCCAGCGATGGCTGCCGCCGCCAGCACCAGTTCGTTAACGATTCCATCAGGAGTCGGCACAACCATAATCAACTCACTGACACCGGCAACCTTTGCCGGTATAGCGTTCATCAAAACCGAGGACGGATAGGACGCCTTGCCACCGGGCACATACAAACCGGCGCGATCCAGCGGCGCAATCTGCTGGCCAAGTATCGTTCCGTCGGCCTCGGTATACGACCAGGTCTCCATCTTCTGGCGTTCAGCATAGCTTCGGACACGATCAGCGGCATGTTCAAGAGCAGTACGCTGTTCTGCCGGAATAGTTTCAATCGCCTGCTGCAACTGGGAGTGACCGATCTCCAGCTCGGCCATGCTGCTGACCTGCATACGATCAAAACGGTTGGTATATTCGATCAGCGCAGCGTCACCGCGACTGCGAATATCGGCGATAATTTCGCGTACTGTTTGTTCGACCTGGTCGTCGGACACCTGTTCCCACGCCAGCAACGCGTCCAGCTTTACGTAAAACGCACTGTCAGCGCTATCCAGCCGTTTGATATCAAAACTCATGCTGCCGCGTCCTGCTGCTGACGAACAGCCTCGGCAATCTTGTCGATGAAAGCCTGTACACGGGCGTGCTTGCGCTTCATTGACGCTTTGTTCACGACCAGCCGCGAACTGATGTCGGCGATCTTTTCCAGTGGTTTGAGACCATTGGCCTTGAGTGTGTTGCCGGTATCCACCACGTCAACAATAAGATCTGCAAGACCCACAATCGGTGCCAGCTCCATCGATCCATACAGCTTGATGATTTCAACCTGAACGCCCTGCTCGGCGAAGTACTGTTGCGCACTGTTAACGTACTTGGTCGCAATACGTAAACGCTGCGCCTGCTCCGACCAGGGCTCGTAACCGGCGACCATCAGCTTGCACTGGGCAATACAGAGATCCAATGGCTCATACAAACCGACACCGCCGTGCTCCATCAACACGTCCTTACCGGCCACACCCAGATCTGCAGCACCATACTGCACATAGGTCGGCACATCGGAGGCACGGATAATCACCAGCTTCACATCATCATGGTTGGTATCCAGAATCAGTTTGCGACTGGTCTCCGGGTCGTCTACCGGTTCGATACCGGCGTGGGCCAGCAAGGGCAACGTTTCCTTGAAGATACGGCCTTTGGACAGTGCGATAGTTAACTGGTCGGACATTTTATGCTACCTGGTTTGGCTGACTTTGAACGACCGAAACGCCAGGTTGCCCCCTGGAAATAGCGGACGCGGATTTCCCGGCGAATCTGGCTGTTTGTCTGGAGTCGCTCAGGTTTCCCTAAAGCTGCTTCGACCACTCTGCCGTGGTGAAGGTTCGAAAAGACAACGCGTGCACCGCACCCTGCATCAGGTCGCCCAGCGCACCGTATACCAGCTGGTGCTGCTGCACCATGGATTTACCTTCGAAGCTATCGCTGATAATAGTTGCTTCAAAGTGATCGCCATCTCCCTTGATATCGACCTGGGCACCTGGAATGCCTTCTTCGATGACCTTCTTTAATTCGTCTGCCTGCATGATTTCGTCTACCTGAAAAACCGGAGCGCGAATCATACTATAAAATCAGAGAAATCAGGTGTCGCGATGCAATGGAAGCACTTGATCAAGGCTGCTGACGCGGGCAATCGCCAGCATCTGGGCAGGGATATTGAAAAACCGGATGCTTTTGCCGGTTTGATGGGCCTGGCGGACGCATTCGACCAGCAGGGCCAGACCCGCACTATCAGACCGCTGAACACCGCTGAGATCAATGTCCAGCTCTGCATTGTCGGAGAATCGATCGCAGCAACGCTCCCACAGCAACGGCACCGATGCAAAGGTCAGTTCGCCGTTAATCGCCAGCCGCCCGCCCGAAAGCTCTGTGATCTCTGCCTCACTCACGGTTCGGGATCGCCTCCCTCGGCGGCCTTGTCGAACAGGAATTTGCTGACCAGCTTTTCCAGTACCAGCGCCGACTGGGTCAGGTCGATTTCAGAACCTTCGGCAAGCACATCTTCCGAGCCGCCGGGCTCAAGTGCCACATACTGCTCGCCAAGCAGACCCGCAGTATAAATGCTGGCGGTCGTATCGTCCGGAAACTGGTCATACTTGCCATCCATCTCCAGTGCCACGATGGCTTCGAAACGGTCATTGTCATAATCAATGGATGCCACCCTGCCAATCCGCACGCCACCCACGGTCACCGGAGAACGCGCCTTCAGCCCGCCGATGTTTTCGAATCTGGCGGTTATCGTATAGCTGTTGGCAGGTGTAAAGCCGCTCAGATTGCTGACCTGCATGGCCAGTACGAACAAGCCTGCGGCGCCCACCGCAATGAACATACCCACCATCAATTCGGTTGTCTTGCTGGTTTTCATTTCAGTCTCCGAACATCAATGCTGTCAGTATAAAGTCGAGGCCAAGTACAGCAAATGCTGAGTAGACCACGGTACGGGTGGTTGCACGGCTCACGCCTTCCGAGGTGGGTATGGCATCGTAGCCCTCGAACACCGCGATCCAGGTTACCACCCAGCCAAACACCAGGCTCTTTATCACCCCGTTTAAAACATCATCGTAAAAATCGACCTTGGACTGCATCTGTGCCCAGTAGGCACCGTCATCGACACCCAGCAGCCCAACGCCGACAAAATAACCACCATAGATACCCACGGCGCTAAAAATAGCCGCCAATAGCGGCATGGAAAGAACGCCTGCAAAAAAGCGGGGGGAAATCACCCGGTGCATGGGATCAACCGCCATCATTTCCATTCCGGACAGCTGCTCGGTGGCTTTCATTAACCCGATTTCAGCGCTCAACGCCGACCCTGCTCGTCCGGCAAACAGCAACGCCGTTACGACCGGCCCCAGTTCACGCACAATCGATAATGCCACGGCGACACCGAGTGATTCTTCGGCCCCGAAATCCACCAGCGTGTTGTAACCTTGCAGCGCAAGCACCATGCCGACGAACAGACCGGATACGACTATGATCAACAGGGAAAGCACACCCACTGACCAGAGCTGTTTCACCAGCAGGCTGGGGCGGCGCACCAGCTCAGGTAACCCGGCAAGGGTATTCAGCAAAAACAGATTCGCCCGTCCAAGCTTCTCAAACTGGCCGATACCACTGCGCCCCAGTTGCCGCACCCACTCAAGCATGGAGTAAATCTTCCCTGTAATCCGGCGCCGGGTAATGGAAAGGTACCGGTCCATCAGGTAAACCCTGCATGAACTGTCTGACCCAGGCGGAATCGGTTTTACCCAGCGCTTCCGGCGTGCCGTGACCGACTACCTTGCCCTGGGATATTACATAGATGTAATCCGAAATCGCTGACGCCTCGGCAACATCGTGAGACACAATAATGCTGCTCAAGCCCAACGCATCATTCAACAGGCGGATCAACTGCACTATCGCCCCCATGGAAATCGGATCCTGCCCGGTAAAGGGCTCATCGTACATAATCATCATGGGATCCAGGGCAATAGCCCGCGCCAGCGCGATGCGCCGCGCCATGCCGCCGGACAATTCGCTCGGCATCAGCTGGTGTGCACCCCGTAGTCCCACGGCCTGCAGTTTCATCAGCACCATGTTCCGGATCATGGATTCAGGCAACGCCGTGTGTTCGCGAAGTGGAAACGCCACATTCTCGAAAACGTTCAGATCTGTAAGCAAGGCGCCGGACTGGAACAACATGCCCATGCGTTGGCGAAGCTGATACAGCGCCGAATGGCTTAAATCGGGCACCTCCTGGCCGTCAACAACCACGCTTCCCTGGTCCGGGTTGAGCTGACCACCGATGAGACGCAGCAACGTGGTCTTACCGGTACCACTCGGCCCCATGATAGCGGTGACCTTGCCCCGGGGAATATCCAGGTCCACGCCATCGAAGATCTTGCGATCGCCGCGTGAAAAATGAAGATCACGGATTTTTACCAGAGGTTCCACAGCGATATTTTTGTCCGCTTCCTGAAGACGATGGCGGGCATTATACGGAACAAAGCCATCACGGCGAGCGTGCTTCGATTTTTTCCTGCCCGCACCGCTCGCAACGGTAACGCGTAACCAGCCGTCCCTGCTGGCTGTCAAACGGGGTATCGACGACCGCCCATTTGTGGAAACCGCGTCTGCACAAAGTATTGCCCTTGTGCTTTTTGGCCGCTTTCGGCTTTTTAAAAGTAACGACGTTGCTCATTATTTGATCAACTCTTCTCGAATCTCGATTGTACGGCAACACCGGGCAGCACGCCCGCCTGGCCTGCGGAAACAACTGCTCACCCGAACTCCAGCCTCCTCAACCGCCCCTCCGCCAACAAAAACGCAAACAAATCTGTCACCCTGCAAAATGAATCGCTAATATACCGTCCCTATGTGGGTACAAATAATTGCTGTCATCTCCGGCTTTGCCCTGCTCGTGTGGGGTGCGGACCGCTTCGTCATGGGGGCTGCAGGCACCGCCCGCAACCTGGGGGTTTCTCCGTTAATCATCGGCCTCACGATCGTTGGGTTCGGGACCTCCGCCCCGGAAATCCTGGTCTCGGTCATGGCCGCGCTGCAGGGTAACCCCGGGCTGGCAATCGGTAATGCCATTGGTTCCAACATCACCAACATCGCCCTGATCCTGGGTATCACTGCCCTGGTCGCACCGCTATCGATACACTCAGGCATTGTCAAACGTGAGCTGCCGGTACTTATCGGCACCGCGCTGGTTGCCTACCTGCTACTCAGGGACGGCACCCTGGACTACAACGACGGCCTGCTACTACTGCTTGGCTTGATGATCATGCTGGCGGCCGTGCTTTACATTGGCATAAGCAGCCGCGACATGGATCCGGTTGTGGCCGAGTATGAAGCCGAAGTTCCGACTGATTTGTCACTCGCCCAGTCGCTGATGTGGCTAATTATCGGACTGGTGGTGCTGGTCGGCAGTTCGCGGATGCTGGTCTGGGGCGCGGTTGGTATTGCCGAGCATTTCGGCATCAGCGATCTGATCATCGGACTGACCATTGTGGCACTGGGGACCAGTCTTCCCGAATTGGCTGCATCGATCGCCAGCGTCCTGAAAAATGAACCCGATATCGCTATCGGCAACGTCATCGGTTCCAACATGTTCAATATTCTGGCCGTGCTGGGTATACCGGGGATTATTAGCCCCGGACCTGTCGACCCGGCCGTTGTGAGTCGCGACATGCCGGTGATGATCGGACTGACGGTCGCCCTGTTTTTAATGGCTTACGGAATTCGCGGTCGGGGGCGGCGCATCAATCGCGGCGAGGGGCTGCTCCTGCTGGCTGCCTATGCGGGCTACCAGACCCTGTTATACTTGGCCGTCGTCCGCTAGCACAGCAATCACTATAAATGACCGATGAAACCCTGAAAAAACTGGGCCTGGAGGTGCTGAGAATCGAAGCCAGCGCCATTGAAGCACTGAAATCCCGCATCGATAACGATTTCGTTCGAGCATGCCACTACATGCTCGAGTGTGAAGGCAGAGTGGTAGTCATCGGCATGGGCAAATCCGGCCACATCGGCGGCAAAATTGCTGCCACTCTGGCCAGCACCGGCACACCCGCATTTTTTGTCCACCCGGGCGAAGCCAGCCACGGCGACCTGGGCATGATCACAGCCAAAGACGTGGTGATAGCACTGTCCAACTCGGGCTCCACGGAAGAAATTCTTACTATACTGCCCATAATAAAGCGCCTGGATGTGCCACTGATTTCACTAACCGGAAATCCTCAATCGGCACTGGCTACGGCAGCCACGGTGAACATCGACGTCAGCGTCAAGGAAGAAGCCTGCCCGCTGGGACTGGCGCCAACCGCCAGCACCACCGCAGCACTCGCCATGGGCGACGCCTTGGCTATCTCATTACTGGAAGTGCGTGGCTTCACACCCGATGATTTCGCCCGTTCACACCCCGGCGGCAAGCTTGGCCGGCGACTTTTGCTACTTATTGATGACCTTCTCCACACTGGTGATCGTGTCCCGAAAGTGCAAACCGGGACGCTGATATGCGACGCATTGCTGGAAATGACGCGCAAGGAGCTGGGTGCCACAGCCATCGTCGATGAAAATAACATTGTGCAGGGTATTTTCACGGATGGAGACCTGCGTCGCGCACTGGACCGTGGCGCAGATCTCAATGCCACTCCAATTGATGAGCTCATGACCCAAAACTGCACCCTGGTATCTCCCGGTCTGCTGGCTGCCGAGGCGCTGCAGATAATGGAAAATGGCAAATTCAGCGCCCTGCTGGTGGTCGATGAAAATAAAAAACTGGTCGGCGCGCTCAACATGCACGACATGCTGCGCGCCGGAGTGGTTTAGTGAGGGACACCGAATGAAAGATATTCTCGAAAAAGCCGCGCGCATCAAGTTACTGATTCTGGATGTCGATGGAGTACTGACCGATGGCGGACTGTTTTTTGGCGACGATGGCCAGGAATACAAGGCATTTAATTCCCAGGACGGTCACGGCCTCAAAATGCTGCAAAAACATGGCGTGCGCTGCGCCATCATCACCGGCCGCACCTCGAAAGTCGTCGAACACCGTATGCGGAACCTTGGCATCGATTTACTCTACCAGGGCCAGGAAAACAAACTGGAAGCCTTTGCTCACCTGTTGACCGTTGTTGACCTGGAACCTGATCAAGTCGCCTACGTCGGCGACGATGTGGTTGACCTCCCGGTGATGCGCAAGGTTGGCCTGGCAATCGCCGTGCAGAATGCCCACCCCTGGGTAGTACGTCATGCACACTGGCAAACCCCGCGTGCCGGCGGGCATGGTGCCGCTCGCGATGTCTGCGAAATGCTGCTGGAAGCCCATGGTGTGCTGCAACGGGAGCTGGAAAGCTACTTGTGACCGCCCGGCAGCGTCGAATTCTGTTGGTTGCCTGCCTTGCCAGTCTGGCCATCATCTGGCTTCATTTCTATACCAACCAGTCATTTTCAACTGTCCAGCGAGCTGCAAACCTGCCCGATCTCTTTATTGAGAACCTGATGTGGCAGCAATTTAGTGATCAGGGCGAGACATCGCGACAACTGCATGCTGACAGACTGGAACAATGGCCAGGGGAACCCGACGCTCGCTTACACGAACCCCGCCTGACCCTGGTGGACAATCGCCAGCAACACTGGCGTGCCAGCGCCCGCAATGGCCGCATCAGTGAAACCCAGGCCGCCTTGCTACTGGAACAACAAGTTAAGCTGGCAAGGGAACGGGGAAATGGCAATCTTGTCCTAAACACGGAACTGTTACGTATTGCCGACCGGGGTGATGTTGCCGAAACCGACCAGCCGGTTGTTTTAGAATCCGGGAGCTGGCATGTTAGTGCTGACGGGTTTCGTGCCGAACTGGGAGGCCAGCGGCTGGAACTGCGCGGAAATGTAAGGGGAATTCATGAATAAATGGCACCAGCCAGGACTCATACTGGCACTATGTCTGCTGCCGTCTCTCGGCTGGTCATTGTCCACCGACCGCAACCAGCCGATGCTGATCGAGGCCGATCGTGCCGAGCTTAACGACGCCGACGGTATTAGCATCTATCGCGGCAATGTCAAAGTCACCCAGGGCACACTGGTACTTACCGGCGAGACCATGACAGTTCACAACAAGGATGACGACGTCGATAAAGTTATCATGGATGGCAAGCCTGCCACCTACAAGCAAAGACCCGACAACAAGGATAAGGACGTGCGTGCCAAAGCCCTGCGCATGGAGTACTACACCAACCCCGAATACATCATTCTGCTGAAACAGGCCGAAGTAGAACAGGAAGGCGACACATTGCGCAGCGAGCGTATCGAATATGATGTCGCCAAGGACAAGGTAAACGCGGGGACGGACAAACCAAACGACCGGGTTCGTATCGTCATTCAACCAAAAACCGAAAAGAAGGCTAGCGAAGCACCCGCCCCATGAGTCGTCTGGAAGCGCGCAACCTGAAGAAGAGTTACTCGAGAAAGACAGTGGTTGAGTCTGTGTCTCTTGCCGTCGACAGCGGTGAAGTCGTGGGCCTGCTAGGTCCGAACGGTGCGGGAAAAACCACTTGCTTCTACATGATAGTCGGCCTCATCCCCAGTGATGGCGGCTCGGTATGGCTCGACGATCAGGAACTGACCCACTTCCCCATGCACGTCCGCGCGCGCCACGGGGTCGGTTACCTTCCCCAGGAGGCCTCGGTCTTTCGCAAACTCAGTGTAGCCGACAATCTGCTCGCAGTACTGGAGATGCGCAAAAATTTAAGTCGCAGGAATCGTGCCGATAAACTGGAAGAATTGTTGCACGAACTCCATATTGGTCACCTGCGTGACCAGATGGGCCTGAGCCTCTCGGGCGGCGAACGCCGGCGAGTTGAAATTGCCCGGGCGCTGGCTATGGAACCGCGTTTTATCTTGCTCGACGAACCGTTTGCCGGCGTCGACCCGATATCGGTTATCGACATTCAACGTATTGTTGAACATTTGACCGAACGCAACATTGGCGTACTGATCACAGACCATAATGTCCGCGAAACGCTCGGAATCTGTAACCGGGCCTACATTATCGGAAATGGCCACACGCTGGCCGAAGGACCACCGGATGCAATATTACAGAACCAGAAAGTGCGCGACGTCTATCTTGGCGATCACTTCACCATGTAAATCTTCAAAAAACTGCAATAAAAGCTTCACTGGCATAATAAATGCAGTAGAATGGCACTCTGTTTTCGGCCGCAGTTCCTTTACTGGCCGTATCGCGGAGAGATAGTACAGCCCGACCCTTATGAAGCAGTCCATCCAACTTCGGCTTGGCCAGCACCTCACCATGACGCCTCAGCTGCAGCAGGCGATTCGTCTGTTACAGCTTTCTACTCTGGAACTGGAGGTGGAAGTCCAGGGCATACTCGACTCCAATCTGATGCTGGAGCGCGAGGAAAACGAGACGCCGGCTGCAGCGGAAGGCGGTGAGAGTGCACCGGGACAGGATGCCAAGAACGATACCGCAAAAGACGGCACTCCCGATGCCTCGGAAACCGAAGTTGGCACTGCCTCGGAGACCATGCCCGAAGATCTGGCAATGGATACTCAGTGGGAAGACACCTACGATATGGGCGCCACGACTTACAGTGCACCGGCAGAAGGTGACAACAGGGATTTTTTTGAAACCCACAGCAGTGGCAGCGAGAGCCTGCAGGAACATCTGGCCTGGCAACTCGACCTCACACCCTTTAGTGACGAAGACCGCGTTATCGCTGATTCCATCATCGATGCCATAAATGATGATGGCTATATGCCCCTGTCACTCGAAGACCTGCTCGACAGCCTCAAGCTCGAGCCCGAACAGGAAGTCGGTATCGAGGAAGTTCAGGCAGTTTTGCGCCGTATACAGCATTTCGATCCGGTTGGCGTGGGCGCCCGCAACCCGGCAGAATGTCTTTTAATTCAGTTAAATGCGCTCGATAAGGAAACCCCGTGGCGAGCCCAGGCACTGATTTTGGTGCATGAACACGTCAACCTGCTGGGAAATCGGGACTATAATCAGATTATGCGGCGCATGAAGCTGAGTGAAGCCGAGCTTCAGGAAGTGCTGACGCTGGTTCAGTCGCTCAACCCCAGGCCGGGTTCCCAGATTACCAGCAGCAAACCGCAGTATGTAGTGCCCGATGTATTCGTGTTTAAAAACAAGGGCAAATGGCAGGTGGATCTGAATATCGACGCAGCGCCCCGGATACGCATCAACAGTCACTACGCAAGCCTGGTGAAGCGTGCCGACAACAGCGAGGACAACACCTATCTGCGTAACCATCTGCAGGAAGCGCGCTGGTTTCTCAAGAGCCTGCAAAGTCGCCATGAAACCCTGCTGAAAGTCGCGCGCTGCATTGTCGAACGACAGCGTAATTTTTTCGAATACGGCGACGAAGCCATGAAACCACTGGTTCTGCGTGATATCGCCGACAGCGTGGAAATGCACGAGTCCACCATTTCCCGTGTTACCACACAAAAATACATGCACACACCGGGTGGCATCTTCGAATTCAAATATTTCTTCTCCAGCCACGTTGGCACGGCTGATGGCGGCGAGTGCTCCGCAACAGCGATCCGCGCCATCATTAAAAAACTCGTGGCCGCAGAAACACCGACCAAACCGCTGAGCGACAGTAAAATCGCCAGCCTGCTGGACGACCAGGGCATCAAGGTCGCGCGCCGTACCATCGCCAAGTACCGCGAGGCAATGTCCATACCCCCTTCTAATGAGCGTAAACGCCTCTCCTGAGGCATTTAGACGAGGAGCATATCAATGCAAATAGATGTAACCGGGCACCACGTCGAAGTAACCGACCCAATGCGTAGCTATGTAGGCGAAAAATTCGAACGCCTTGAACGACATTTTGACCACGTCACTGACGTACACGTCATTCTCAGTGTCGAAAAACTGCGCCACACGGCAGAGGCCACAGTACATATCAGCGGCGGAAAACTTTTCGCTGACAACACAGAAGAAAATATGTACGCCGCTATTGATGGGTTGACAGACAAACTGGATCGCCAGATCAAGAAGCACAAAGAAAAAATCACCGATCATCACCGTACCGAAGGTGCCAACAAGAAACACAGCACACCGGAATGAACAGGACTGGCGGCCGTGGCAACACGGCCGCCCTTGAATGACAAACAAACATGCAGATTTCTACACTTCTGGAACCCGACCGTATTGCCTGTCTGCAAGACAGCTCCAGCAAGAAGCGCACACTGGACCTGTTGAGCCGCCTGCTTGCAGATGCATTGCCCGATTATTCTGAAGGCGAATTGTTCGATAGCCTGATCAATCGCGAACGCCTTGGGAGTACCGGGTTGGGAAACGGCGTAGCACTGCCACATGGCAGACTGGCCGGACTTGAGGCCCCTCTGGCCGCGTTTGTTACATTGTCCAATGGCGGCATTGATTTCGATGCCATAGACAATCAGCCGGTGGATTTACTATTTGCATTACTGGTGCCTGAAGAGTCCACCGACGAACATTTGCAAATACTGGCTCGTCTGGCAACCATGTTCAGTGACGCTGAATTCTGCGCATCACTGCGGGCATGCACCAACACCCAGCAGTGCCTCGACCAGATCAGTCACTGGGATACTCGCCAACAACTTTCCGCATGAGCATTGATGCCTCGGTAGGCACCCTGTTTACTGCTCTGGCGAGCAAACTTGATCTGCAATGGGCGGCAGGACGCACCGGCGAAGCCCGTAACATCAAACACACCGCCTCTGAAACAGACGGCACAACGCTCGTCGGTCACCTTAACCTGATTCACCCCAACCGCGTCCAGGTTGTCGGTATTACCGAAAACCGGTATCTGCAGAAACTGCCTGAAAACTCCCGCCGTAATTTTCTGGATCAATTGTTCGATGGCACCAGCGACCTGATTGTCATCGGTGATGACGAAGTGGCACCGGATGACATCAAACAGCGTAGCGAAGCTTCTGCAACGCCACTGCTGACATCCAGCCAACCGACCTCCCAGCTGGTGAACTATCTGCAGTACTATCTAACCAACCTGTTAGCCAAAAAGATCACCCTGCACGGCGTTTTCATGGAGGTCTTTAGCGTAGGCCTGCTGATTACCGGCGATCCCAGCGTGGGCAAGAGCGAACTGGCCCTGGAACTGCTCGCGCGTGGTCACCGGCTGGTGGCCGATGACGCGCCAATATTTGCAAAAACCGCACCCGAAACCCTCAGCGGACGCTGCCCGGATATCCTGCGCGATTTTCTCGAAGTCCGTGGACTTGGCATCCTGAATATCCGCGCTATGTTTGGCGACAGCGCCATCAAGCAAGCCCGTAATCTGCGCCTCATCCTGAAACTGGTTCCCATGACCGAAGAGCAGATGCATTCCATCGACCGGCTGCACGGGGCCCGCACCACCCAAACCATACTTGATATCGAGATTCCGGAAATCACCTTGCCGGTCGCCCCGGGACGCAACCTGGCTGTGCTCGCAGAGGCAGCCGCCCGCAACCATACGCTGCTATTGAAAGGTTTCGATTCCGCCAAGCTGTTTATGGATCGCCAGGCGCGTTTCATGGACAATAGCTGATAACCATTTTCCAACTGGATCGAGGACGGGCACCACCGCCGTGGCCGGATACGCAAAGTGAAACTTATTATTGTCAGCGGATTATCCGGCTCGGGAAAGAGTGTTGCACTCAACACCCTGGAAGATCTGGGGTACTACTGCATCGACAATCTCCCGGCCAGCCTGCTAGGCGCACTGGCCCTGGAGTTGAACCTGCCAGATGTGAATTTCGACAAGGTGGCCGTCGGCATTGACGCCCGTAACCTTCCCAAGTCTCTTGAAGCGTTCGGCAGCATTCTTGACCAACTCCATGCCCAGGACATAGAGACCGAAATCATTTTCCTCGCCAGTGCAACCGATACGCTGATAAAACGCTTCAGCGAGAGCCGCAGGCGTCACCCGCTTAGCAACGACGGAGTATCGCTGGCCGATGCCATAGACAACGAAAAGCGCGTGCTGGAAGCCATGGCACAGCGCAGCGACCTGTCCATCGATACTACCAAAACCACTATCCATCAGCTGCGTGACCTGATAAGACAACGAGTCGCACGTCACACCGACGCTCAACTTTCGTTGTTATTCGAATCCTTTGGTTTTAAACACGGCAACCCAACTGATGCAGATTTTGTCTTTGATGCGCGCTGCCTTCCAAACCCGCACTGGAAAACCGAACTTCGTCCCTTGACAGGTCGTGATGCAGCAGTCATCAAGTTCCTCGAAAGCGATTCACATGTCACCGAGTTCTACCAGAACCTGTGCGCATTTTTCGGCAAATGGATCAGCCGTTTTGAAGCAGATAATCGCAGTTATCTCACCATCGCTATCGGCTGCACCGGCGGCCAGCACCGTTCAGTGTACCTCGCAGAAAAACTGGCGAAACATTTTTCTGAAAGCTACCCTAACGTGGCAACCCGACACCGGGAACTGCCATGAAAGTGGGTATTATGCTGATCACCCACGGCCAGATTGGCAGCGCCCTGCTCGACTCTGCAATTGCCGTACTGGACGTCCGTTCGCTACCTACCCATGTAATGACTGTGGCTGACAACTGTGATCCCGACGAAACGTTGAATACCGCGGAACAGGCACTGGCCGAACTGAACAGCGGTGACGGTGTGCTGGTACTCACAGACCTGTACGGCTCGACTCCCAGTAACATTGCATGCAAGTTACGCCGCCATGGACACGTACGCGTGGTTTCAGGCATCAACCTGCCGATGCTGATACGAGTACTCAATTACCCGGGCCTTGATCTCGACAATCTCAAAGAGAAGGCGCTGAGCGGTGGCAAAGATGGCGTACTGAGCTGCACTACCGAGGACAGGACACATGCCGGATAAAACCGTCACCATTGTCAACAAACTGGGGCTTCATGCCCGTGCTGCCGCCAAGTTTGTCACTCTTGCATCCTCTTTCGCCAGCGACATCAAAGTCGCCCGCAACGGCCAGGAAGTAAATGGCAAAAGCATAATGGGAGTGATGATGCTGGCAGCTTCAAAAGGCACTGATATCACACTGATTATAAATGGTAACGACGAAACCGAAGCCATCGAAAAGCTCAGCGAACTTGTTCAGGAGCGCTTCGGCGAAGACGAATGAGCATCGCAATCTCCGGTACCGGTGTTTCACGCGGCATTGCCATCGGCAAAGTCCACCGGCTGGAGCAAGGCGAGGTTGAGGTCTACGAAGCCGCCATTCCAAAGCAGCTGGTTGAAGATGAAGTCGCCCGTTTTCGCCGTGCTCTGCGTACGGCACGCCAGCAACTGAAAGCTATTCGCAACAGTATCCCCGAAACAACCCGGATGGATATCAGCGATTTTATCGATACCCACCTGCTGATGATGGAAGACAGCATGCTAACTGCTGCACCGGTGGAGCTAATTCGTGAACACCAGTGTAATGCCGAATGGGCGCTAAAATCCCAACGCGATGCGCTGGCCGCCGTATTTGATGAAATGGACGATCCCTACCTGCGCACCCGCAAGGACGACGTCGACCATGTGGTTACCCGAATACAGCGCATCCTGACGGGACAGCAGACCCATACCGATCCCCAGGACAACGAACAATTACGCGGTACCATCGTTGTGGCGCACGACCTGACGCCGGCAGAAACCGCGTTATTACATCACCAGGGAATTGCCGGTTTTGTTACCGAGTCCGGCGGACCACTGTCGCATACAGCTATTCTCGCACGCAGCCTTGGGCTGCCAGCCATCATTGGCACGCATGAAACGCCGCCTGAGATCCGCGATGGCGACACCGTGGTGCTGGATGCCATGGAAGGGACCTTGCTGGCGGAAGTCGATGAGCCGACGCTTAAACTCTACCATCGCCGACAACGTGACGAAAATAAACGCCGCAGCAATCTCAAGCACCTGAAGAATGAACCGGCAGTCACCATAGACGGTATCCATATACAGCTGCTGGCCAACGTCGAACTGCGCGAGGATGTACTTGCCGCACGACGCGCTGCCGCTGACGGGATAGGTCTGTATCGCACCGAGTTTCTGTTCATGAATCGTGACGACATTCCCGATGAAAATGAACAGCTGCAGCAATACCTGAGCGTGATCAGAACGCTCAAAGGTTTGCCGGTAACTATTCGTACGCTCGATCTGGGTGCTGATAAAAACTGTAGCGCAGGTCCGCGTATTGATCGGGTCTGCGCGAATCCGGCACTGGGACTGCGTGCTATCCGGCTGTGCCTCAAACACGCTGACCTGTTCCGCCCCCAGCTACGCGCTATTCTGCGTGCCTCGGCAAAAGGACCGGTACGCATGATGATCCCGATGCTCTCCAGCGCCTCTGAGCTGAACACAGTGCTGGCATTAATCGATGACGTCAAACAGGAGCTGCACCAGGACGGCCTCGCATTCGACTGGAATATGCCTGTTGGCGGAATGATCGAGGTGCCTGCCGCAGCCCTGTCCGCCGGCTTGTTTGCCCAGCGCCTGGATTTCATGTCTATTGGCACCAATGATCTGATCCAGTACACCCTGGCCATTGACCGGGTGGATGATGAAGTCACCTATCTCTATGACCCGCTGCACCCGGCAGTTCTGCGTCTGATCAAGATGGTCATAGACGCCGGGCAAGCGCACAGCATTCCGGTCTCAATGTGTGGTGAAATGGCCGGCGATCCCCGCTACACACGCCTGTTGCTCGGCATGGGGCTGACCGATTTTTCTGTGCACCCGGCTGGCTTGCTGGACATCAAGGAGGTCATCCACCAGTGCCGCACGGCCCGCTTCAGTTCGGTAGTCACCGACATCATTGCCAGCGATGAGCCTGACAGGATTAGCGAACTGCTTAAAATTCTAAACGAAATGTGAGCCTTTAATCAGCCTGACTGCTAAACTGCGGCTCATCATAAAAACACCGCAGTGGAATCCGTCATGGTGGACCTGACCGAGCAGAACACTACCCAACAACGCCTGGAAACCCTGAATACGGCACTGCACAGCGGTACCGCTGAACAGGTACGCAATTTACTGGCAGGCCTGCACCCCGCCGAAGTCGGTGATCTGCTGGAATCGCTGCCACATGGCCCGCGCGAAATCCTCTGGGAACTGGTTGACGCCGATGACCAGGGCGAGGCGCTGGTCGCAGTCAACGAGGAAGTGCGCGCTGGCCTGATCGAGGGTATGGAGACCTCCAAACTGGTCGCTATCGCCGGCGGTCTGGATACCGACGATCTCGCTGACGTCCTGCAGGATATGCCGGGCGCGGTTATTCACGAGTTGCTGCGCTCGATGGATAAACAGAACCGCCATCGGCTGGAGGCCGTACTGTCTTTCCCGGAGGACTCTGCCGGCGGCCTTATGGATCTGGACATTGTCACGGTACGCGGCAACGTATCGCTCGACGTAGTGTTGCGTTATTTGCGGCTGCGCGGCGAGATTCCGGACCTGACCGACAGCCTGATGGTAGTAGATCGCTTCGATCACTATCAGGGCGTATTACCACTCGCCACCCTGCTCACCAGTGACCCGGACTCGGCAGTATCAGATGTCATGGATCACGATGTCGAGGGTATTCAGGCAACCATGCAAGATGCCGATGTCGCCCGTCTGTTCGAGGATCGTGACCTGGTATCAGCACCCGTCATCGACGAGAACGGCAAACTGCTGGGACGTATCACCATCGATGACGTGGTCGACGTTATCCGCGATGAAGCCGACCGTTCACTGATGAGTATGGCCGGCCTCGATGAAGACGATGACATTTTTGCACCCGCGATCACCAGTGCCCGGCGCCGCGCTGTCTGGCTGGGCATCAACCTTGGCACAGCTTTTCTGGCCTCCTGGGTCATCGGACTATACGAAACAACCTTGCAACAGGTCGTCGCACTGGCTGTGCTGATGCCTATTGTTGCCAGTATGGGCGGCATCGCCGGCAGCCAGACACTGACCATCATGATCCGCGGACTGGCGCTCGGCCAGGTCGGTCCCAGCAATGCACGTACACTCATGACCAAGGAAGTCCTGGTCAGCATCATGAACGGCTTGATGTGGGCAATAGTCGTTGCGCTGGTCGCCGGCATCTGGTTCCAGAGTATAAAGATCGGCGCCATCATCGCGGCAGCGCTGATTATAAACCTGATCTGTGCTGCAGTGGCGGGCTTTAGCATTCCACTGGCATTAAAGCGGGTCGGCATCGATCCGGCGTTGGCCGGTACTGTGCTGCTCACAACCATCACAGATGTCGTCGGCTTCATGGCTTTTCTGAGTCTGGGCACCTGGTATCTGCTTTAACATATGGAGCCACAATTCCCAATCAGTCACACTGTGACTTCTGCTTTCCCCAGCAAGCAGAAAACTTTCTGAAAGCAGGCATTCAGCCAATTACAGACATATTAAAAACCGAAACGAGCATCAGAGCCAATCATTCCACTTTAAAATAACCTATCGTGCCACTACGACACTCCAGCAGCACTTCACTGCATTCGTTCCTGTCCAGGATTTCTTCCAGCTCTTTAATTGTATGAGCTTCCTGGTCATTTGCTGTAATGATCAATTCACCCACAGACCATTCCATTTCATCTGCCTGCGTTCCCTGGTGGATGTGTGTAACTACCAGCACCGGCTTCTCCTGGTCTATGGTTTGCAGCATGTCTATTTGCACATTGGAATCCACTTCATGCATCGCCTCGATAATATCAAAGCTCAGCTCCTGAATGATCATGCCAAATACTTCAAGGTATTGTCTTTCATCAA
This sequence comes from uncultured Gammaproteobacteria bacterium, assembly GCA_963752745.1. Lineage (GTDB taxonomy): Bacteria > Pseudomonadota > Gammaproteobacteria > DSM-19610 > DSM-19610 > Thiogranum. The sequence continues at coordinate 43,738 of CAVWAK010000022.1, read as the reverse complement.
TGATAGGGCATGACACAACACCCCTGACCGGATTACGCATTGCTTTGGCATTCGCTGTATTAATTTCCCCATTTCTGAGATAGACAATATCAACCTCATCACCGATGGGAATCAGCTTCATCACATCAAAAATATTTTTATGCCTGAAGTGGCCTTCCTTTCCAATAACGATACCATGGCGATCAAACTCGACAGCGTTAATCGAAATAATCACATCGCGCTGCTGAATACCTGCCGCTTCAAGAAACCCGCCCGCCTTGACCTTGGCGACTATCACGCCTTTAGCCGCCGACTGCTTTAACAAGGTGTTAAAGTTGTCGGCATTCTTTTGCAACTTGCCGCCAATACCTGCGAAGTGAGGTTCATTTTGTTGCAACAGGTTATCAATAATAATTTTCACGAAGCTTGCAGGCGTAATAAAGCCAATATTATCCGCATCAACCATTACCGCCGTATTCAAACCGATCACCTTGCCGTCCTTGCTGATGCTTGGCCCGCCTGAGTTACCGGGATTAATAGCTGCATCGGTTACAAATCTTTCAGTTGTATATTCTGATCCTGAAACGAAGTTGGTAATTTCACCGCCTGATATATTCGGCTCCACCATCCCCATCGGGTAACCGATCGCCTTTATTTCTTCTCCACGCGATGGACTTGATCCTGCCCTGAGCTCCAGATACTCAATCCCCCTGATCGCGAGTTTCTTAAAGCGAGCCAGCTCTTTTTCAGAAAGCCTGATCAGCGCCACATCCGGCTCAAGCTTTTTTACCAGCCCGACCACGTCCGCCTCAAATCTCTCTTCACTGGTGAGCATTGAGCTGACTTCGACCTTAACCGCATTTCTTACAACATGTGCATTGGTAACGATATAGCCTTCCAGATTTTTATACTTAATGAAAAATCCAGAGCCTGACCATGAACCAGGTATCCTGATTGCGGGGTTCATTACCGACTGAATATCCTCTTCTATGTTGCCTTCTACATGGATCTGCACAACGCCGCTCATCATCTTGCGCGCAACATCTGAAAGGGTGTTTTGTGATTTTGACATATGTTGATTATATAGCCCGGAACAAGTAAGAAAGCGTTTTAATATTCGCCGAATCAGGCCGCCATCGGATGGCCAAAAAAAGCAGAAACCAAACAACCGGATTCATAAGCCATACGCCCATCCTGACATTCAGCCAGCTTGAACACAACTTTGGCGGAAGCAATACGGCAAAAACACGACCAGGACTTCCGACAGCCGGAAATAGCAATATCAATTCTACGGATGCAGGCAGGTACCCGCAGCACATTAACAGGGAGGAGCAAACCAGACCAATCATGAGTCCCTCTGCTACACGCAGGAGTTCATGGTGGAAAGCGCTAGGAAAGGAGGGGGAACGGCACTGAACAGCACCGCCCCCTCCCCTTGTGTTTCGTACTAAGGGTTCAATCTTCCAGATCGAGCTCTTCAGCCATACCATCAGGCTCAATGTCTTTTACTTTTACAAAATCATCGGGATTCAGCGTGGCGAAGAAGCTGGTGCCATTGCCTGGAACGTCGTTGAGCTCATAGTCCGTGGTGCCGTCAACCGAATAAGTTATTCCCAAAAGCGTAACGGAGACATTGGCGTCGAAACTATCGACAGGCGCCTCGAGGCGCGTATTCTGTCCCGCATCCTTGCGTTCGATGCCGGTGGCGACCAACTGGCCTGCATCAGTTTGATAAGCCTCGATCTCTACGAAATCGCTACCTATTGCAAGTTCATCCAGATTGAAACTGCCATCATCATTAAGATCGGACGCACTGTCATCTTCAAACTGTGTGCTGTTGTCTGTCCGCACCGAGAGACTCTGCCCGTTTCCGAGATCCACTGTTACGGTGCCATTTTTCGCGTCACTGGATGCGACGTTCAGGACGCGTGCCTCGATTTCAATATCGCTGTCCTCGGTCTCAACCTCGTCGGCAATCAATACGTTGTCCTGCATATCGCCTTCAACCTTGATCTCCATACCAGCGACCAGGTTGTTCTCCAGGCTCTCCGGCTCGTATTCAGTACTGCTGCCAACGGCAAACGAGACCCCGTTGACGAGGAAGCCGCCACTACCATCTTCTTCCAGAATGCCGCGGATACTGACGTCCTCATCCTCGTCATCAAGCAAGTCATCGTCATCTGTCTCTATCCTGATGACGAGCAGGCTGCCACTCTGGTCAACGAGTTTGATTTCGACAAATGTTCCGACTGGATCAGCAGGAATATCAAGTTCAGCCGTTCCGCTCACAGTATAGGGTCCGGCTGATACACCGTTTTGCAACGTCAGCGTAACTGTGCTGCCGTCGTAATTTGCTACGGTACCTTTCAGTTCGAACTCATCGTCTGCGTCACTTTGCTTTTCGATGCGTGACGCAACAATCTGGCTACCGTCGAAATAGCCACTGATTTCCAGTTTTTGACCCTCGGCCAGAGCGTCAAAACTGGCGCCATCATCGTACACGGTGCGCGTGGCATCAGCGCGGATCGAAAGGCCAAGTATTGTGAATGTCCTGGTGCTGGCGTCTATGACAGTCAGACTGCCGGCATCGATCGGCCCCTCGACGTCATCATCGTACAAAACCCGGCTGGCGGTTCCTGTACGGCCATCGTCATTGACACTGCCTTCAACCTTTACTTTCATGCCGACAGCGAGTGATGAATCGTCAAACATATCCTCATCATCGACACGGTAACTGGAACCATCTGTCTCAAACTCTATGCCATTGACATAGATGCTGCCGAACCCCGTGATGGTGCCGACGCTACTGATGCTGGTGCTGGTGCTGGTGCCGGTAGTGCCGCCACCGCCACCGCCACAGGCCGTTAATCCACCCGCTGCCAGTGCAAGGCTCATACAAGTAAACAGGTATTTAAACTTCATTTCAGTACTCCCTTTATGGCGGTTTCATTATTCGCCTGCTGACTACCGACTCTTAACAATGTCTGAGGAGCCGGATACACAGACAGAAATTTCATAATTGGGATAATAATCCCAAATTTGAAGTTATGAGCATAATCCTGAAATAGTTACTTTTTTGCAAGGAAAAATATCGGTGGACCCGCATTGGATGCAGGAAATGTGTGCTACATCACAATAATCAATGGATTAAGGCGGTCCGGTCAGCCCTGATCAGTCAGCTAGCCGGTTATCGGAATGCGGGGGTGCAGCAAAATGCCTGTTCAGCTTTCGTTCATCTGCCTGGCTCTATTGTATGGCCATCGGGACAGCCCCGATTGTTCTTAACCAGATGGAGAATGAATCATGAAACTGCATTCGAAATACAACAATTTACCCCTGATTGCACTGCTGTCTCTTGGGCTGATGTGTTCACCACTGATCGCGAACGCCGGGGACAGCAAGCGTGGCCAGCAAGGCCATTACCAGCAGGATCGCGTCAAAGCCAACCAGCGCGGGGGGCACAGTGATCATGGTCATCGCGGTGATTATGGCAATTGGCACAGCTACCGGAAAGGAAATAAACATGGCTACAAGGATCGAAGCCGTCACCACAAACGCAGTGGTTACCGCGGTCATGGCCATCCATCACATCGGCGCTATGGTCACGGCCACCACTATGGCCATAACTACCGCGGTCATCACGACAATTATCGCCATGACGTCGACTTCATACTCGGCCTGTACTCCGACAACCTGGCTGTCATTTTTCGCGACTAGCGTCATCCGAACCGGCCAACAGCGCTGTGCTGCTGGCCGGTATGGCCTTGCGCATGTCCCGTGGTGTAAGCTCGGTTTGCCGATAACTGTCGATAACATGCATGATAAATCACCTGTTACCGCCAATTCTCTCACTGCAGCCCGAAGAGCGTAAAACGATGCTCCGGCAGGAAACCGCGAATATCGCCCTTAAAGAATATCCGGGACGCGTGGTGAGAGTAAAAACAGTGCAGCAGAGAAACTCTCCGGCCTTTTGCGCTAAAAACTTGAGCAAAGTTGGCAATGTTCACATCATCATGATCGATGCCACCAACAGACCATGGATTTCCAGGCGCTAGTCATGCGGATTCTGATTGTTGAAGACGAAACCAGCCTGCAGACGGATATCCGCCGGCGGCTAGAGGCTGAAGGCTACGTGGTCGACGCCAGCGCAGACGGTAACGAGGGCCTGTACCTGGCAACGGAGTACCCGCTGGACGCGGCAATCATAGATATCGGTCTGCCTGGCCTTTCCGGCATTGAGATTATTCAACGTTTGCGAGGTCAGGGGTATAACCTGCCTGTGTTGATTCTGACCGCGCGCAGTCGCTGGCAGGAAAAAGTCGAGGGACTGGAAGCCGGTGCTGATGATTACCTCGTCAAACCGTTTCAAATGGAAGAGCTACTGGCTCGCCTGAAGGCCCTGCTACGCCGGGCAGTAGGCGCCCCGAAAACCGAGCTGGAATGCGGTTGCATTGCACTCAACACAGATACACAACAGGTATCTCTTAACGGCGTTTCCCTGGATGTCACCGCATTCGAGTACCGCCTGCTCGAATACCTGATGCGGCATTCCAATGAAGCAGTTTCCAAAGCCCACCTGGCCGATTACCTCTATCCACACGATGACGACCGTGACAGCAACGTAATCGAGGTTATCATTGGCCGCCTGCGCAGGAAACTGGATCCGGACGGGTCACTGAAACCTATCGAAACCCTGCGCAATCGCGGTTACCGCTTTACCCTGTGCGACGAATAGCTGCAGAGATCGGTGAACATGGGCAGCCTGTGATGCCGTCCGACACACTCGATGCGCTACCGGGCTCTGACGTTTATGCACAGATTACCAATCGCTCAGGACAGGCACTATGGAAATGCTCTTCCACACTCGATAGCCGGCCGGCCACCCTCGTCATTCTAGTCAGTAGCTGCATCCGAATCGGTTAGTATCGCCTCTATTTGCGCCTCCGATACCGGATACTGCAATGCGACATCCACTGTAAACAGGGCTTTCAATTTGTCTATATACTGGTATTCCGATTTTTCGGCCAGAACGATAACCCGTGCCTCCGGGGCATAGCGGCGCAGGCTCGAGAGCAGCACATCCAGGTTGCTGACATTAACTCCGGCGTAATTATTGGCGTAGCCGTAGGAAAAATCGGCAACAACCCAGTCAGGCGGCTGTTTCTTCAGCTGGCTGATTGCCTTGCGCACAGAATTAAACTTCAATTCATCGATACCGAGCCGACCATATAACCCGGACAACCTCGGATGGGCCGGTGACTGAATGACTGAATACAACACGGAAGCAGGCATCGTTTACTCATGTACTCCAAAATTCATACCAACCGACAGGCGCATTTGCTGACTCTTATTTTCAGTCACCTCGTGGACGATTTTTGGGGAAAAGAACACAAACTCTCCTTCTACAGGTGTGACGTGTGTGGCGAGCGCCCCTTGCCGAAGTATAAGCTCACCAGAATGCTCCGGAACACGAACGTAATATACACAGGACGCCAGCTCATCGTCTTCGTCATGACTGTGCGGTAATGTACTGTGCCCCGGCCCCATCTCGTTGAACCAGAAACCCACTGATAACTCCTCTCCAGAGCGGCGAAGATAGGCTGCTGCTGCCAGCTGTGCCGCATTCAGCACGGGCGCCAGCGCGGGCATGCGTGATCGCGGGATATAAATATTCTCATAGCGCCCACCGAAGTAGTGGCTGCGCTTTAGATCCGGATCATTCCGCAGTGCCTGAAAGTCCGCTATCAGCGCCGCATTGATGCGCTCTGCATCGTCCAGCCTGGCAACGTAACACTGCATTCTGTAAGGCTTCATACTACGAGTTTACCGAATGTGGCGCTATCGCCTTTGAATGTTTCATAATACCCCCTGGCCCGTAGAATCTGAACTCACATGCAAGACGACGAATTCGATATCGAAGAACTGCCGCCCAGCAAAAGTCAGCTGAAACGGGACGCGCACGCGTTGCAGCAGCTGGGAACGGAATTGCTTGAAGTGCCGGAAAGCACCTGGCAGGCCTTGCGGCTACCCGACGACCTTATTGCCGCACTGACAGAGGCCAAACGCGTGCACTCCCGCGGCGCGCGCAAGCGCCAGCTCCAGTACATCGGCAAGCTGATGCGCGATATAAACCCGGAACCTATCCAGCAATATTTTGAGCAGTTGCGCCTGGAAACTCGTCACCAGGCACGTAAACATCATGCTCTGGAAGACTGGCGCGATCGCATGATCGCGGAAGCAGATGTGGCAATTGAAGAGTTCCTGGAATCCCACCCGACAGCTGACCGCCAGCACCTGCGGCAACTGGTGCGCCAGGCAAAAAAAGAACTCGCTGCAGGCAAGCCCCCGAAATCAAGCCGTGCACTGTTTCGTTATATCCGTGATTACAGCTAAACGCTGAAAAGACGCCAACGCCGCTTCTGCGTGGACGATCCCCAGGCAAATATTGCCGGACTTACTAGACCCGGCAGACTATATTGCGATGCTCAAGACACGGAAAAGTACGCCTGATATTACGCAGCCGATCCATATCGATATCGGCACACACCAGGCCGGAACCGTTGGCCAGCTCGTTCATGACCTGACCCCATGGATCAACAATCATACTGTGACCGTAGGTTTCCCGCCCATTAACGTGATAACCGCCCTGGCCTGCAGCCAGGACGTAACACAGGTTTTCTATAGCGCGCGCTCGCACCAGTGGTTCCCAGTGAGCACGCCCGGTAATTGCCGTGAAAGCTGATGGTAGCGCCAGCAACTCCATGCCCTGATCAAGCATGGTACGAAACAGTTCTGGAAAACGCAGATCGTAGCAAACGGAAAGCCCAAGCTTTCCAAAGGGTGTATCAACGACAACGGCCTGATCGCCGGCTTCAATGGTATCTGATTCCGTATAACGCTCACCATTTTCGACCACCGATACGTCGAATAGATGAATCTTGTCGTAGCGCGCAACCTGTTGCCCCTGATCATTGTACAAGAGGCTGGCAGCACGGATCTTGTTATCATCCCCGGACACCATGGGGACGGTTCCCCCCACCAGCCAGACCCCGTGCTTGCTTGCCTGCTGCGACAAGAAATCCTGGACAGGGCCTTCACCATCGGTTTCACGCACCGCCACCTTGTCAGCCTCTTCCTTGCCCATAATGGCAAAGTTCTCCGGCAATACGATCAGGCTGGCACCTTTGTCCACTGCCATCCCGATGAGCCGCTCAGCTTCCAGCAAGTTCGGTCCAATGTTGGGTCCGGAAGCCATTTGTATGCAAGAGACAGTCGTCACGTCCTGTTACCTCGATAGTTCAATTTCAATTTGACCAGCCTGTTCACTGCCCGCTACCAGTTCCTGGCTCTCCAGTGGCACACCCAGGGAGACCAGCCAGGAGCGCAGTTCGTAAGCCCATAGCTGGCCGTCCTCGCCTCCCGGATAGCGGATAATCAAACGTTGACCGGGGTCTTCCGACCAGCTGGCCACCACGTCTGGCAACGGCACCATCTGTGTTACCACCTGGCCGTCACGTGGCCGCGCCCAGGTGTCCGCACTCAATTGCCACGGATGTGAATCGGCACTCAGCACACCTGAAATAATCAAAAAACTGACCGGAATAAATCGCTTCATTCACGAAGCATACCACACTGCTATAACACCCGGATCAGTCCGTATCGGTATCTTCCATTGCAGGCTCTCGCGGCTGTTTGTTGGCTGTTCTTTTTGACAGGCGCTTGTACACCGGTTCATCCCAGCTCCCCGTCACCTGATACTGCACCCTTGTCAGTTGATTAAACTTGTCCCCCACCAGCTTGTCGGCCAGGAAAACAGCTGCACCAACAACAGGCCCCCCGGCTATCGCTCCCGCAATTGGCAACGTTGAAGTCACCTCAGGCGTTACTGTGACCAGCTGATCATAATCGTGGGCAATCAAACCGGTACGTCCGGCAATATCGATACCCACAGATGTTCCTTCAATGGTGAAGTCATTGGTAAATGCATCGCCATCCATGAGCACAAAATTCCCTTTCATAGTATCGAAAGTAAAGCCTTCCTTGACAACATCACGAAAATCCAGCGACAGGCGTCGCTGCAGGGAATTCAGACTGAACAAACTTAACAGTTTGCCTGCACCTTCATCGACGCTGAGGAGTCGCCCGTCTTTTGCACTCAGGGAAATGTCCGCTTCCACCTGTATCAATTCGAAATCCGTTGGCCCACCAGGCCAGCTGACCATCATGTCGCCACTCAGCTTCCCGCCTTTAACCTCATTGCCCGTTTTTAACAGTTTTGTCAGCTCACCCAATTCGCCACCTGTGATCGAGGCTTTAAAATGGCTAACCTGCCCGTTGTTCTGTTCCAGCCAGGTGCCGCTCCCCTCCAGTGCAATTGCAGGGGAGCGAAGGCTTAGTTCCTCAAAGCTGGTACCCTCGCGCACGCGACGCGAACGCAGCTTTATTGCACCCAGCTCCCGGTCATCCAGGTGCAACTTGCCCACTTCAATATTGAGCTCCGGCACGGCAGTCGGCGACAGATTTTTTCCCGACTCACCATCAGACGCCGATTGTTCAGGAGCACCATGCATATACAGGTGCTGAAACTTCATTAACAAACGCGATGGCAGCGCACGCTCGGCGGGTAGCCAGCGCAACCAGCCCTGGCTGTTCACGCCATCAATCTGGAAATGCCAGGGATCTGCCGGTTTGCTGTGCACTCGCACATCTGCCACCTCAAAGCCGGCATAGCGAAACAGGCCTGCTTCCATGTCGATAGCAGGCTGCGCACCACCTTTGCCTTCTCCAGCCTGTGTCAGGATCGGTAACCATTGACCCAGGTCAAATAATGCGACCTGACCGGACAAATGAATACCATCAACCAAAGGCAACCGGGCTTGTTCACCACCGAACGTTACACCAGCCCTGCGCAAATGCAGCTGATCATCGTCAAGCAGTAGCTGGGCATGCAACACGTCAGCATACCTTATCTGCAAGGGATGCTGCGAATTGGCATCCGGCAGCCATCGAATGGCCAGCTTGCGCGACTCAGAAGCAGGTTTGCTGAACGGTGCCGGCAAACTCACCCTGGTACCGTTCAGATCAGACGCGAGCTCGAGCGCCACCCTCGGTACATTCTTTGTTACCTGGTTCTGAATTTCCAACAGAATCTGCCAGGGTGCACGCCCTCCCAGGTAATCAGAAAAAATATTGTTTTCCCGGGGCAGGTAGTCAGTCGGGCCAAACCGCCCCTGAATATCGACAACAGTTTGCGAGTGCCCCTCGACACCCTGCTTGTACACCGCAAGTTTCACTGGCCGACCCAGCAAACTGGCACTGGCTTTCTTGATACTGATAGCGTCGATCGTAAAATTCATCACGCCGTCGATATCATCCAGGCCAATACCGCTGTCTTTCAGCACAAGTGCATTGTCAGCAAACACCACGTCGCCGTTCAGACTGATGCTACCCAGACGACTTTGTAACGGGACCCGCAGGTTTAACTGCAGATGCGCATCGCCACTGGAATCCAGCCGGTCGACCAGAGAACCGAAATTTTTCTGTAGCGGACTACTCTGAACATAGTCCAGCATGGCCGACAGGGTTCCACCCGCGGTACCGTCTATGGTTAGAACCGGTTTCTGCAAGTCTTCAATCGAGGCGACCACTCCCTTCACAGGCGATTCCAGAATACGTGCATTACGACCTGTAATTCTCATTGACCTGCCGTTGAATACGGCATAGCCATCAAGCTCATCAAGTTGTCCCCAGGTCGGGTGATAATCAAGAATGACATCCTCAAAATCGAAACGCGCCTCAAATACGCCTTGATCCTGATCAAACGGCATCTGGTCAAGGCGACCTTGCAGCAAGACACGGATGTTGTTTGCACTACCGCCGAGGAACGAACGTTCCAGCCAGTCAACGGCACGTGGCGACATCACGCCGTCGGGCAGGTACTCTGGCACAGCAACCAGCGGCAGGTCATCTATCGCAAGCTGGAGGTCAAGCCAGGGAGCCGCCTGCTCATAGGACCAGTCCATTTGCCAGCGACTGTTTACGGCCAGCGGCCCTGATGTAGCGTTTAACCGCTGCGTATCAATGCGGAACATGTCCTGATAGCGCTGCCAGTGAAGCTTGCCCTTTAGAGTATCGAGTGCCAACGGATGGGAGAACAGTTTGGGAAATATGAGGCGGGCCTGTTGTGAATCCAGTGTCAGCTCACCAGCCTGAAGGTTACCTTCCAGTACACCGGACAGGCCTTGCACACCTGGCAGCCCTCCATTCGCCGCCAGCGCAAGGTCCTCGATCTTTGAGCGCATGGCGAATCCCGGAATTTCTCCAGGCCGGTATATGAATTCAAAAGCGGCATCGCGCATAAAGCCTTGCGGTTGAAGGCGGTCCAGCATCGCCAGTGAATCATCGTCAACCCAGGGGATCAGTGGCAGGATGGAATTCAATTCGTCCAGCACCAGCAAACTGGCCTCACCCTGTATACGCAACGGATCGCTACCACTGAAATCCATAGCCAGGCGACTCGTCGGCCATACGGATGAACCGTCTCGCATCAGCTCGAAATCCTGAATGTCGGCACGCCAGGTATCCTGCAATCTACGCCAGCGGAAGGCCGACCTCAGGCTGTCAGCACTGACCTGCTGGGCATCGGCGCTGGTATTGCGTAACAACGGCCGCCGCCATTCCAGCCTGCCATTGCCCCATTCCAGGGTACCGGTGTTGAGTCCGGTCCAGAGTTCAAGATCGATCGCACCATGCGCGGCTACGCCAGTATCTGTCATCGCAGCCCGAAAAGCCGACAACTCCAGGCCTTCGGTCCGGAGGTAAAGCTGGCCATCCCATGTATCGATAGCAGTACCAGCACCGGAGAGGTCTGCAGCGAATGTAACTGTCTCGCCCAGCGATGCCGGTAGCTCGCTGCGTATCATTAACTGATGCTTACCACCGCTGTTCTGTAACTGCGCAGACAGGTTATTCAGCCTCAGTGGCACCTCAAACAAACCCTCGTCGCGCCAGTGAAGCTGTATGTCTTCCAGACTAACGCTGCGCTGCCGGGTCAGCCAGCCGACAACGGTCGGCAGATCGATCAGCTGTTCGCCGTAACGCAGGTCGGTATGCACTTCCAGTTCGGTACCGATGACCCGCACACCTGCTGTCAGCCAACTGTGCGTCAGCAGTGAAGCAGTGATATCCAGCGCCACCTGAACTTCGTTGACAGCCAGTCGACCACCAGATAGATACGGCGTATGTATGACAACGTCTTTCAGTGCAAGTACGGGAGACAGACCCTGCCAGGCGGCATCCAGTGAACCGATAGTGACCCGCTGCCCGAGATAGTTGCTCGCGAGCGTTTCAACTTGCGCCCGGTACTCCGACATCGCTGGCAGTAACAGACGCGCGGCACTGAGAGCAACAGCCAGCAGCACCACCACGGCGGCAGCACTCCAGAAACCGACCCTCATGATCTTGTTAATCAACGTCTGCTACCCGGGTACAGCCTACAGCAGGACCACGTCGAACTGTTCCTGGCTATAGAGAGCTTCAACCTGAAACTTGATTGGTTTGCCAATGAAAGCCTCGAGCTCGGCGAGACTTGTAGATTCCTCATCAAGCAACAAATCCACAACTTCCTGGGACGCCAGCACCAGCAACTGCTGCACATCGAACTGGCGTGATTCGCGCAGGATCTCCCGGAATATTTCATAACAGACGGTTTCGGCAGTTTTTACCGAGGCACGTCCACCACAGGTCGGGCAGGGTTCACAAAGAATATGCTCAAGACTTTCACGCGTACGCTTGCGCGTCATCTGCACCAGCCCGAGGCTGGATATCTCACTGATATGGCAGTTGGCATTATCGCGTTCGACGTGCTTCTCCAGGGCCCGCAGTACCTGCCGCTTGTGTTCTTCCGTCTGCATATCGATAAAATCAACAATTATAATACCGCCCAGGTTACGCAGACGTAGTTGCCGGACAATCGCCTGAGCAGCTTCCAGGTTGGTTTTGAAGATGGTTTCTTCCAGATTACGATGACCGACATAGGCCCCGGTATTTACATCTATCGTGGTCATCGCCTCGGTCTGATCGATCACCAGATGCCCACCGGATTTTAGCTGCACCTTACTTTCCAGTGCCTTCTGGATCTCGTCATCGACACCGTGCAGGTCAAAGACAGGCCGCTCACCGGGATAGTATTCAAGTTTGTTCAGCAACTCGGGCGTAAACTGCCGAACAAATCGGTCAACACGCTGAAATGTCTCACGCGAATCGATTCGCAGTTTCTCTACCTCGGAATCAGAAATGTCGCGCAGCACACGCAACACCAGCGGAAGATCCTCGTGCACTACATCACCCGCTTTCGCCTTGGACATCTGCTCGCGCACCGAGGCCCACAAACGCTGCAGGAAATGCAGGTCGGACGCAATGGATTCCTCATCGACCCCTTCGGCCGCGGTGCGTAAAATAAAGCCCCCGGTGTTTTCCTTATCACGCTCGGTGAGCACGATCTCGCGCAAGCGCTGACGCTCGGCTTCATCTTCAATGCGCTGCGATACTCCGACGTTTTCGGTCTCCGGCATGAATACCAGATAACGTGAAGGAATCGTGATATGGGTCGTTAGCCGAGCCCCTTTGCTGCCCAGTGGATCCTTGATGACCTGAACCAGTAATTTCTGGCCTTCATGCAACAGGCGGGTAATATTATCGCCATTGCCACTCGCCTCGGCTTTATCATCGGAATCCATGAGCGCGATATCCGACGCATGCAGAAAAGCCGCTCGATCCAGACCAATATCAATAAATGCAGCCTGCATGCCGGGCAGGACCCTGCTGACCACGCCCCTGTATATATTACCCACCAGACCACGGCGCCGGGCACGCTCTATAAAAACTTCCTGCAGCATCCCGTTTTCCACAACCGCAACACGCGTTTCCTGCGGCGTGACGTTCACCAGCAATTCAACTGTCATGAGTGTTGATCCAATACCTGAAATCCAAAATCCTGTAACAGCCGGGCGGTTTCATACAAAGGCAATCCCATTACACCGGAATAGCTGCCATCCAGCCGTTCAATAAATATAGCCGCAAGCCCCTGGATGGCGTAGCTGCCCGCTTTGTCGCGGGGTTCGCCGGTTTCCCAGTAGGCTTCAAGCTCAGTTTCGCTCAGTTCACGAAACCAGACTTTGCTGCGGTTCACAGCAACGACTTCCGCTGTCTCCACTAATGCGACCGCGCTTAACACTTCGTGCATCCGCCCGGAGAGTTGCTTTAGCATCTGTCGGGCATGGGTAAAATCCTGCGGCTTGCCCAGGGGCATACCGTCGACAACCACTACTGTATCAGCGCCCAGCACCGGTAATTCATCATTGTCAGCTCGTCGCACGGCACGTGCCTTCTCCAGCGCCATACGCCGCACATAAGCCTCGGCCGATTCTCCCTGCGCAGGTGTTTCATCGATATCGGCCACCTGCTGTTCAAACTCGATACCGATTTGCGCCAGCAATTCACAGCGGCGCGGCGAAGCTGATGCAAGTATCAAGTGCGGCCTGTTCACCCGGCGCGGTGGTACGGATGACCGCTGTTCAGCGACCAGGCCCGATACAGTTGTTCAGCCAGCAGTACTCGCACCAGCGGGTGTGGCAGGGTCAGTGATGATAGCGACCAGACCTGTTCGGCACGCTGCAGACACTCTGCGGCGAGGCCATCCGGCCCGCCTACCAGCAGACTGATATCACGGCCATCCTGCTTCCAGTTGTCCAGCTGCTGCGCAAGCTGTTCGGTTGACCAGCTACGCCCTTTAACATCGAGCGCGATCACCTGTTGCCGGTCAGACAAGGCCGCCAGCATACGCTTGCCTTCTTCATTGACCGCACGCTCAATCGCTTGCGATTTGCTACGATGCGCAAGAGGTATTTCATTAAGCACCAGACTGCATTCGCGCGGCATACGGCGTGCATATTCACGATACCCCTCGTCAACCCAGGCCGGCATGCGGGTACCTACAGCGAGCAGGTTGATCTGCACGCCAGTTATTTTCCTCGCGCAACAGGGCTTACCTGCATTCAGCCATTCTCACTCTTTTCACGATGCTCTTCAGCGACTGTCCAGAGCTTCTCAAGCGCATAGAATTCACGTATCCGTGGCTGCATGACATGCACTACCACATCCCCAAGATCGACCAGCACCCACTCGCCCTCGCGCTCACCTTCAACGCCAAGCGGTGTGACACCGGCTTTTTTACAGGCCATAACCACCGCACCTGCCAGCGATTTCACATGCCGGTCCGAGGTGCCACTGGCGATCAGCATGACATCTGTTATCGATGTCATTTCACGCACATCATATTCAGCGATATCTGCACCCTTAAGGTCTTCCAGTGCCTGTATGGCTGTAGTTTTCAATTGTTCAGTCTGCATACCAGTTCTCTTTCAAAATTCGTGTCAGAACAGCTGTCGGTGCCAGGTAACGCGCGCTCCGGCCAGCGACCAGGAGTTTGCGGATCTGCGTTGAAGTAACTGCCATTTGTGTAACGGGGACAGTCAACACACAACCCGCCGGCTGTGCATACAGAGCTTCGACGGTCTTGACGCGCGCGCCTTCCAGGCAATCGGCAAGCTCACCTGCCTTCGGCCACTGCCCTCCGGGTCGTTGCATCACAACAAGGTGGCACAACGACAATAAATCCCGCCAACGATGCCAGCTATCCAGTCCTGCCAGCGCATCCACTCCCAGCGCCAGACAGACCGGCTGCTCACCGGCTTCGGCGCGCAATGACTCCAACGTGTCGACCATGTAAGACGGACCGTCACGCTGCAACTCGCGGCAATCAATTGCCAGGCCGTCTTCTGCGTCAATTGCCAGTTCGAGAAGCTGCAGGCGCTGTGAAGCCGACAGACCTGGCCTGGCACGGTGTGCCGGCAAACCACAAGGTACCAGCCACACCTTTTCGACACCAAGCGTTTGCTGCACATCCAGCGCCGGGCGCAGATGGCCAAAGTGCACAGGGTCGAAAGTACCGCCGAGGATGCAGATCACACCCCCTCCCGGGGCTGACTCAGACGGGGCAACTGACTGCCGGAAAATGGCATACCCATGCAAGCTGCATGGTCACTTGCTGGCGCGGCATCAAAATCAAGCCCGGATATGACCATCACCCAGCACGATATATTTCAGGGTAGTAAGACCTTCAAGCCCGACCGGCCCGCGAGCGTGCAATTTGTCGGTACTGATACCGATTTCGGCCCCCAGACCATATTCAAATCCATCAGCAAATCGAGATGATGCATTCACCATGACCGAACTGGAATCAACTTCGCGCAGAAAGCGCCGAGCCCGCGTCACATTCTCGGTAATAATCACATCCGTATGCTGCGAACCATGCTTGTCAATATGATCCATGGCGGCATCCATGTCATCGACTACCCTTATAGACAGAATCGGGGCGAGATATTCTTCGTCCCAGTCCGCCTCACTTGCCGACTTGATGCCGTTCAGAATCGCGCAAGTGCGTTCACAACCACGCATTTCCACACCTTCGGCCTGGTACTGGCTGCCGAGTATTGGCAACACGCGCTCAGCGATGCCTGCCGCTACCAGGAGCGTCTCCATGGTGTTACAGGTACCGTAGCGTTGAGTCTTGGCGTTAAAAGCTACTTTGACAGCCTTGTCGATATCAGCCTGGTCATCGATATAAGTGTGACAGACACCATGCAGGTGCTTGATGACGGGGATTTTCGACTCGGCTGCGACACGCTCGATAAGTCCCTTGCCACCGCGCGGCACGATAACGTCAACGAATTTGTCCAGTCGAAGCAGTTCACCGACTGCGGCGCGGTCGGTCGTCGCCACCACTTGCACAGCAGTGGCTGGCAGGCCGGCCTGCTCAAGACCCTGTTCAATACAGCGGGCAATAGCCTGGTTTGAGTGCAAAGCCTCCGAGCCGCCACGCAGAATACAGGCATTACCCGATTTCAGGCACAGTGCCGCAGCGTCCGCAGTCACATTCGGCCGCGACTCGTAAATGATGCCAATGACGCCCAGCGGTACCCGCATGCGTCCAACCTGAATCCCCGAAGGCCGGTAGTCCAGATCACTGATAGCTCCCACAGGATCGGATAGCGCAGAAATCTGCCTCAGGCCTTCAGCCATTGCCTCAATTCGCGCACCGGTAAGTTCCAGACGGTCAAGCAAGGCGCTGTCCAGACCCTTCTGCCGACCAGCTTCCAGATCTTTCTGGTTTTCGACTTTTAGCCTGTCCTGGTCGGCGAGAATAGCGTCAGCGATAGCATTCAGCGCAGCGTTTTTTGCGCCGCTCTCGGCACGTCCCATGGAGCGCGCTGCTGTCCGCGCCTGTACGCCGAGTTCATGCAAATAGGCCGGCACATCGAAATTCAGGGATTCGGCTGTATCACTCATATATAATCTCTATATTTTTCAAGCGCTTGCCTTCAGTATTTGCACGCCCGACAAGCACAACGTCAATTGTAACAGCTCATCCCAGGCGCTGCCCGCAGCGCGCCCCTTAACGATGCGATCAATGCGACTACAGGTTTGTAACAATTGCCACCATTGCCGTCCACGGATGCGTTTCAGGGCCGCGCCAACCTGCGGTTTACGTTTGTCCCAGACCCGCTGTGCGGCCAGTACCTGGCTCAAGCTACTGCCGGTTTGCAGCTGCCGGGCCATTGTTGTGAGGCTACGGATCTCCCGGCCCAGCGCCCAAAGTACCAGTACCGGCGCAACTCCCTCGGCACGCAATCCGGAAAGCATACGCTGGGCATGAACCGCCTCACCGGCCAGCGCAGCATCAACCAGTCCGAAAACATCGTAGCGGGCACTGTCGGTGACCAGTTCCTCAACGGTATCCAGATCCAGTTGTCCATCACCATGCAGAAGATAGAGTTTTTCAACTTCCTGGGCCGCCGCCAGCAGATTGCCTTCAACACGCTCGGCAATCAGTTGCAGCGCATCACGACTGGCCTGCATCCCGCGGGCGCGCAACCTGCTATCAATCCAGGCCGGTAGCTGGGCCGTTTCAACCGGCCAGACGGGCAGTGAGATGCCCGCCTGGTCCAGCGCCTGTACCCACTTGCTGCGCCGCGCGGCCGCTTCAAGCTTGGCAGATACAATCAGTAACAAGGTGTCGTCAGGCAAACGATCGGCGTATTCACGGAGTATACGAGCGCCTTCCTTGCCCGGTTTTCCGGTTGGCAGACGCAACTCGAGTATGCGCCGCTCAGCGAACAAAGACAGACTGTCACTGGCAGCCAGCAAGCTGTTCCAGTCAAACCCGCTCTCGACAGTAAAAACCTGGCGGTCAGCATAGCCCTGTGTGCGTGCCGCGCTGCGAATAGCATCAGCGCACTCGTTGACCAGCAGGGTTTCGTCACCATAGATGAAATAGACTGGTGCCAGCGGCTGCTTGAGATGTACAGCGAGTTGTTCTGCACGCAGCTGGGTCATGGCGTGCGTACAGCGGCTGCGATACGCATAATCACCTGTCTGGCCAGATTGGCTCGCATTTGCCGATGAATACCTTCAGCCTCAGACACTTTGCCGAGCAACTCGTTCTCGTCAAATACCAGGTCACGCGTCTGACTCAGCCTTTGCGCTTTTACCAGCGGCTTTCCATCGGGATCCTGCAGGGAAAAGCTGACTTCATCATAGAGCTCATATTCAGTGGCCCTGCCGCTACTGCCAACTGACAACACGCGATTCTCCGAGCGTTCCTGGTGAATCACCAGTACAGCTGTGGCCGCCGCCTTGTCTTCCAGCACATTGGCACCGGCAATTTCCAGCTCGGTACGCAACGACCTTGCCATACCGGTGAAAGGATTTTCGGATTCGATATAGGTATCCTGCAATATCGGAGGCAACTCCACACTGCCACGAAGCTTGAAACCACAAGCGGATAGCAACAGCAGCGCAAGTCCGATTACAACGACTGATCTCAACGGCATCTGACACATTGATCGATTCTCCTGTCAACCAACAACTATATTAACCAGTCGTCCCGGCACAATTATCACTTTCCGTATCGTCTTGTCTTCGACGTGATTTCTCACGTTCGGCTCCGACAGCCCAGCTTCGCGAATGGCATCATCGTCAGCATCAGTACGTACCGATATTTTTCCACGCAGCTTGCCGTTCACCTGCACAATCAATTCAACACTGTCTTTCACCAGAGCGGCATCATCAACAACTGGCCAGGCACAATCAACGACAGAATCAGCATGCCCCAACGCTGACCACAGCTCGTGGCATATATGCGGCACGATGGGCGCCAGCATCAGTACCGCCGCATCCAGCGCTTCCTTTACCAGCGCACGCCCATTGTCAGTTTTATCCGTGAAGCGGCCAATGTCATTCAGCAACTCCATATTGGCTGCAATTGCTGTATTGAACGTATAGCGCCGCCCTACATCATCACTGACCTTGCGAATGGTTTCGTGCAGCTTCCGGCGAAACGCTTTTTGATCGCCATCGAGTGACGCGGTATCCAGTGCGACCACCGCACCGGCGCTCACATGGATATACACCGCTTTCCATAAACGGTTCAGGAATCGCGAGGCACCTTCAACTCCCGAATCAGACCACTCCAGCGACTGCTCCGGCGGTGCCGCAAACATCATGAACAGACGCACCGTATCGGCACCATACCTGTCCATCAGCTTCTGCGGATCAACGGTGTTGCCCTTGGACTTGGACATCTTGGAGCCATCCTTGTTGACCATGCCCTGTGTCAACAGATTTTTAAACGGCTCATCACCCTTTACCAGACCCAGATCGCGCATCAACTTGTGAAAGAAACGCGCATACAGTAAATGCAGCACTGCGTGCTCAATACCACCAACGTACTGATCAACAGGCAACCAGTGATTCACGCGCTGGTCGAGCATTCCCTGGGTGTAGTCATTGCAGGTGTAGCGCGCGTAATACCAGGAAGACTCGAAGAAAGTATCAAAGGTATCGGTCTCGCGTTCGGCGGTACCACCACACTTTGGACAGGCAGTATCAATAAAGTTTCGGTCCTGTTTCAATGGCGAACCGGCACCTTCCAGCACTACGTCACGTGGCAACTCAACCGGTAATTCATCTTCCGGTACCGGCACCGAACCGCAGGACGGGCAGTTGACCATGGGGATTGGACACCCCCAGTAACGCTGCCGCGAGACCCCCCAGTCGCGCAGGCGGTAATTTATAGTCTTGCGACCCTTGCCTTCAGCCTCAAGGTAGCCGGCGATGGCTTCGAAAGCCTGGTCGAAATTCATGCCATCAAACTGGCCGGAATTTTTCAGTACCCCTCTTTCCGTAAAGGCCTGCTTTTCCAGCTCCGTCGCCTGGCTGCCATCCTGCGGGTGAATCACTCGACGTACCGGCAAACCGTATTCCTCAGCAAACTCGTAGTCTCGCTGGTCATGCGCAGGTACCGCCATAACAGCACCCGCACCATATTCCATAAGCACGAAATTAGCGCTCCACACGGGCACAACCGCACCGGTAACTGGGTGAACAGCTTTCAAACCAGTATCCACACCCTTCTTTTCCAGTGTCGCCATGTCGGCCTCGGCAACCTTGGTGTGAGCGCATTCATCGATAAATGCCTGCAGAGAAGGGTTCGTTTGCGCGGCTTTCCGGGCCAGTGGATGCTGGGGTGCGACGCCCACATAGGTCACACCCATCAAAGTATCCGGCCGGGTAGTGAACACTGTCAGCGGCTCGTCCCCGTCCTCGACGGCAAACTCCAACTCCACGCCTTCCGATCGTCCGATCCAGTTGCGCTGCATGGTACGCACCTGTTCAGGCCAGCCATCCAGTTGTTTAGTGTCGTCCAGTAGCTGCTGTGCGTAATCGGTTATTTTCAGAAACCACTGGGGGATCTGCCGGCGTTCCACTGGCGCACCGGAACGCCAGCCCTTGCCATCAATAACCTGTTCGTTGGCAAGCACAGTCTGGTCAACCGGATCCCAGTTAACCACTGCAGTTTTCTTGTAGACCAGGCCTTTCTCGAATAATCTGGTGAAAAACCATTGTTCCCAGCGGTAGTAGCCCGGATCACAGGTCGCCAGCTCACGATCCCAATCGTAGCCAAAACCCAGGCGCTGCAACTGGCCGCGCATGTAATCGATATTTTCATAGGTCCATTTAGCCGGCGCCACCTTGTTTTTAATTGCCGCGTTCTCGGCAGGCAGGCCAAAAGCATCCCAGCCCATTGGCTGCAAAACATTCTTTCCCAGCATACGCTGGTAGCGTGAAATCACGTCACCGATAGTGTAATTACGTACGTGCCCCATATGCAGACGGCCGCTCGGATAGGGAAACATGGAGAGGCAGTAGTATTTTTGCCGGGAATCGTCCTCTATGGCCCGAAAGGTGCCGTTTTCCAGCCACGTCTGCTGGATTCGCGCCTCTATATCCTGAGGTTTATAACTTTCTTCCATCCCTACTGCCCGCAATCTGAGTTAAAGCTCGAAGAATACCGTAGTGGACGGCAACCGGCCAATACACAGTACGTCACCCAACAGCTAAACTTACAGTGGGACTTCCCGGAAAACGCAACATTGGAGAGCACAATGACCACCCCAGCCACAGACAAGCTTGTTCAGGCATATCATCGCATGATGGAACGCGTCCACCAGGCCTTTGAGGAAGCGGAGAAAAGTACGCTGCCCACCCTTAAGAACAGTGTCGAAAAAGCCCGGGAAACGGCAGTCGAACTTGAAGAACTGACCCAGGATGAAGCCGAGAAAGTGGCCTACTACCTGAAACGTGACGTTCAGGATGCCGGTCGCCACCTGTCAGAAACCAGCCACGAACTGGCTGACTGGCTGCGATTCGACATCGACCGCATCGAAGATCGTCTGCTGGAGATATTCAGCCGGGTCGCTGACCGCACCCGTATAGAACTGGCTGAGTTACAGGAGACTCTTGAGAAAGACCCGCCCTACCACAGCGGCGAAGTCACCGGTCCGGGCACTCTGTACTGCGCTGCCTGCAACGAAGCAGTGCATTTTCACCATACCGCGCGCATTCCCGAATGTCCCAGCTGTGGCAGCAACAATTTTCGACGTTGGCCAACCGATACAGCGGCATAACACTATCGGCACACCGGAATCAATCGCTCATCGAACGATGTCTTTCGTCGTCAGTAATGCGAGTATTAGCAGGGCACCCATTGCCACCAGCATTATCGACAGCACCAGCAGCGCTTCTGCCATCGTCACCCCGAACAGTAGCTCCGGAGTATAGCCACAGGCTTCCCACACTTTGAACATGGCGGGAAACCACTGATCCAGCGCGAACCAGCTGGGCAGGCCTGCATCGAAATTACATTCACCATCAACCGCAAAACCACGCTCGATGGCAAGCAGCTTCCAGGAGCGCTCCAGGAGACCGACCGACGCCACCAGCACGAGCAAGTGACCGATACCGCGCCCGACACGTCGCTGGCGAAGCGCCAGGCCTGTCAGGGCGGCAACCACCAGGCCGAGTACCCAGATGCGTACATGAATACAGAGTACACACGGCCAGTACTCCAGCACATACTGATAAAAGAGTGCCGATACCTCCATTGAAACACCCAGCGCGATCATCGCCAGCCAGTACCACCGGGTCGCACTCAGCTCATCCAACTTGTTCAGCATCGCTGTTTCTCCCTGTTCTCCAAACCACAAGCAGCAATCCAGCAGCGAGAAGCACCACTGGCCAGTTACCCCAATAAACATAGGGTGTGGCACCGCTGCGAGGTTGAATCTGATGTGTCACTGTAGCCATTTCAAATTGCGCTGTGCGGGCAACAATCTGGCCGTCGGCGTTAATCACCGCCGAGATCCCGGTGTTGGTAGCGCGCAGCAGGTCACGTTCGGTTTCGCGCGCCCGCATACGCGCCATTTCCAGGTGCTGATGCGGTGCCAGCGAGTCACCGAACCAGGCATCGTTGCTAATGTTAATCAGGAATGCTGCCTCCGGCAGGGTATGGATCAGCTCCTCACCGAAGGCAATTTCGTAGCAGATTGAGGCACCGATCGGGTAGCCGGCAGCTTCCAGCAGAGGCTGATCCAGATCGCCTGAGTTGAAATCAGACTGTGGTACCGGCAGGAAGCTCAGCACACTCGCCAGCCAGTCACGTAACGGCAGAAACTCACCGAAGGGCACCAGGTGCACCTTGTAGTAAAACCTGTCCGGTTGATCGAGGCTGATAATGGCATTGTAGTAATCCCACTGACTGCGGTCCAGTACTGGAATACCGGTGACCAGTGAAACCCCTTTGGTACGCATGCTAGCGCGCAGCGGCCTCAGAAAATCAAGTTCGACCTGGTCATAGAACGCCGGCACCGCTGTCTCCGGCCAGACGATCAGGTCGCTGTTGGTGTTTTCATTGGTAAGACTGACGTAACGTTCCAGAGTCTCGCGTTGTTGCTCGGGCTTCCACTTCAGTTCCTGGGCTATGTTGCCCTGCACCAGGGTGGCAGTGAGTGGCTCGCCCCGCTCATGCGTCCAGTGGATCTGGTTAAGCGCCCAGCCGGTCAAGCCTAAAGTGCTTATCGATACCAGCGCTGCAAAGCGTAACCGGCCGGCACCACCGGCAACACAGTTCAGCAAACCGGCACTCAGTGCTGTGATAAACCCAAGACCATAGATTCCCACTAACGGTGCATAGCCAAGCAGTGGGCTGTCTATCTGGCTGTAACCCAGATTCAACCAGGGGAAACCGGTAAACAACCACGCACGCAGCCACTCGGTGAGGGCCCAGGCCGAGGGGAAAACAGCCAGCAGAACAACAGCGCGGCGCCTGGCAGACAGCCGGCTGACCAGCCATCCCATGGCGGCGGGAAACAGTGACAGATACAACACCAGCAACAACATGGTTGCCAGTGACAGAATCAGTCCGGCGTTACCGTACTGGTGAATACTTATGTGCACCCACGATACACCGACACCAAATTGTCCCAGACCGAACAGCGCGCCCATCAGCAAGCCGGCACGCGGGGGCGCTGCGTACAAAATACCGGCTAACATCGCCAGGGCGACTACAGGTAGCGGATAGAAACCAAACGGAGCGAAGCCAAGTGGCATCGCGGCGCCACACAAAAAGGCTAACAGCCCTGTCCAGACTGTGGGCGCACGCTGTGGCATATTGTCAGGCTTCAGTCGTTGCCCGGGTTGCATCAGGATTAAGCAGCAGTGTCACCTTCATGAGGTGGATACGGCGATTGTCGGCATTGATAATCTGGAAACTCATACTGTCCAGAATAATGGTTTCACCGCGTTTGGGTAAACGCCCCAGCTTGTGTGTTACCAATCCACCTATGGTATCGAATTCATCGTCACTGAAATCCGTTGCGAAGTATTCGTTGAAATCTTCGATAGGGGTCAGCGCCTTGACGGTGTAATTCACATCGCTGTACTTGCGTATAAATGTATCCTCGTCAATATCGTGCTCGTCCTCGATTTCACCTACTATCTGCTCAAGCACGTCCTCAATGGTTACCATGCCGGCCACCCCGCCGTATTCGTCGACAACAATAGCCAAATGATTGCGGCTGGCGCGGAACTCTTTCAACAGCACATTAAGGCGCTTGCTCTCCGGCACAAACACGACCGGTCGCAGTATTTCACGAATAGCAAACTGTTCGTTGTCGTTCCTTGATGTATAACGCAGCAGATCCTTGGCCAGCAATACACCCACTACCTCGTCACGACTCTCACCGACGACAGGGAATCTTGAATGACCCGACTCAATAGCCACAGGAATGATCTGCTCCGGCTTATGATCGCGACTGACCACTACCATCTGCGAACGCGGAATCATGATGTCACGGGCCTGCATTTCTGCGACCTGCAGCACACCCTCGATCATGCCCTGTGCATCGACGTCAAACAGCCCCCGCGACTGCGCTTCCCTGAGTACGTGAACCAGTTCCTCCCGGTCCGTGGGTTCCCCCAGCAATGCCTGGCTCAAACGGTCAATCCAGGAGCGCTGGCTGGTGCCATTGTTCGAATGATCTTCTTTCATCGTGTGCCTGTCAGACTGCCATGTCCTGTGTATTGTAAGGATCCGGTATACCCAGCTCTCCGAGAATTTGTTTTTCCAGGGCTTCCATTTCGCCGGCCTGTGCGTCGGCAAGGTGATCATAACCTCGAAGATGCAATACGCCGTGTACAACCATATGCGCCCAGTGATGCTCCGCAGGCTTGCCCTGCTCAGCAGCTTCGCGGTTAACAATGCCGGCACAGATAACCAGGTCTCCGAGGTGGCTAAGCTCTATCCCTGCCGGCACTTCAAACGGGAATGACAAAACGTTGGTAGCCTTACGCTTGCCACGATACTGACTATTCAACCCAAGGCTTTCATCTTCATCGACCACGCGAATAACCAGACCTGACTGTTGCGCATCCGGCGATAGTGCTGCCCGGGCCCAGTCCCGCAATGAAGCCTCGGCCGGCAGCGGCTGAGCGTCGCTGGCATACTGCACTTCTATTCCGGTATCAGTGTTCATTGTCCAGCCGTTCAAAGCTGTCGTATGCATTCAGAATCTTCTTGATCAGCGGATGGCGTACAACGTCGCGCGCATCAAATCTGGTAAAACCTATTTCTTCAACATCCTTGAGCACATCCATGGCATGACGCAAACCCGACCTCACACCCTTGGGCAAATCAATCTGGGTCACGTCTCCGGTAACAACCGCTGTCGAGCTAAAGCCGATACGTGTGAGGAACATTTTCATCTGCTCCACAGTAGTATTCTGGGCCTCATCCAGAATCACAAAGGCATCATTCAAGGTTCTGCCACGCATGAACGCCAGTGGCGCTATTTCAATTACATTTCGTTCGATCAGTTTGGCCACGCGCTCGAACCCCAGCATTTCATACAGTGCGTCATATAATGGCCGCAAATAAGGATCGACCTTCTGTGTCAGGTCACCGGGCAGAAACCCCAGGCGTTCGCCTGCTTCCACCGCCGGCCGTACCAGCACCAGGCGACGCACCTGTTCATGCTCCAGCGACTGCACAGCGCAGGCCACAGCGAGATAAGTTTTTCCTGTCCCCGCCGGGCCAATACCGAAGTTAACGTCTTTGTCGAAAATATTACGAATATAGTGAAGCTGGTGTTTCCCCCTGGCCTTGACCGTACAGCGCCGCGTGTGAACAACCGTATGCTGTTCATCATCATCGTCCTGGTCGTCGAGCCCCTCCAGCCCGGCTTGCTGCAAATACAGGTGCACGCGCTCCGGTGTCAGCGGTGCTTCACGCGTGGCGGCGTAGAGAGTCTGCAGGACCTGACCTGCCAGCGAGGGCGCCTGGTCAGAACCTTCTATCTGAAACTGGTTACCCCGGTTGCTGATCTCGACGTGCAGGCGACGTTCCAGCTGACGCAGATGCTGATCGAACTGGCCACAGAGTGATGCCAGCCGCTGATTATCAGCGGGTTCCAGGGTTAATTTGACAGAGGCAGGTTCGGGATCCAAGGGATAGTTCGTTGCGGGGCTCAACCCCAATTAACCGATTTAGCGGCGGAATTCTGGTCGTCTACAGCTATAAGCTCACCACGCAGCGAGTTCGGCATGGCCTGTGTAATACGCACACTGACAAACTGACCAATCAGTTCAGGCTCACCGGCAAAATTCACCACACGGTTATTTTCAGTACGGCCGGCCATCTCGGCCGGATCCTTCCTCGAAGGCCCCTCAACCAGAATACGTTGCTCGCTGCCGACCATTGCCAGGCTAATCGCTGCGGCCATTTCGTTGATACGTGCCTGCAACCGTGCCAGGCGCTGTTTTTTGATTTCCACAGGCACGTCGTCAGGCAACGCTGCGGCGAGCGTGCCAGGACGCCGACTGTATATAAAACTGAAAGATTGATCGTAACCGACATCTTCGATTAACTGCATGGTCGCCTCGAAATCCGCATCTGTTTCACCCGGGAAACCGATAATAAAATCTGACGACATACTGATATCCGGCCGTAGCTCCCGCAGACGGCGAATGCGCGACTTGTACTCCAGCGCTGTGTGGTTACGCTTCATGGCGGAAAGAATACGGTCTGAACCACTCTGCACGGGCAAGTGCAAATGACTGACCAGTTCCGGCACTTCTGCATAGACATTAATCAGACTGTCACTCATCTCCTGCGGGTGCGAGGTTGTATAACGAATGCGCCCGATACCGTCGATAGCGGCGATGTAGGTAATCAACAATGCCAGGTCAGCAATCGAACCATCCGCCATCAGACCGCGATAGGCATTGACGTTCTGTCCCAACAGGTTGATTTCCCGAACCCCCTGTGAAGCGAGGCTTACTGCTTCGACGAGAATGTCGTCAAATGGCCGACTGACTTCCTCGCCCCGTGTATAGGGAACAACACAAAACGTGCAGTACTTGCTGCAACCTTCCATGATTGACAGAAATGCTGTCGGCCCCTCGGCACGCGGCGCGGGCAGGCTATCGAATTTTTCGATCTCGGGGAAAGAAACGTCAACCACTGCGCTGTGCCGGCCACGGGCTTCGTTAATCATCATCGGCAGACGGTGCAGGGTCTGCGGGCCAAACACGACATCGACAAACGGTGCCCGCTCACGCAACGCCTCACCTTCCTGACTGGCGACACAGCCACCTACACCAATGATGATATCCGGATGCTGTTGTTTCAGTTCACGCCATTGACCCAGCTGGGAAAAGACTTTTTCCTGGGCTTTCTCGCGGATCGAGCAGGTATTGAGCAGCAGAACGTCAGCTTCAGCCGCACTACCCACCAGTTCCAGGCCATGAGACTCGGCAAGCACATCCACCATCTTGGCGGAATCGTACTCGTTCATCTGACACCCGTGGGTTTTTATAAAAACTTTGCCGGCCATTAAAAATTCGAAATAGTTCAAGGGGGTGGATATTGTACAGGGAAATCCACCGGTTATCAGCCCGCCCCTGCACCCAAGCCGTGGAATTAAAAGTGAAGCCGGCCTGTAAGCCGGGTTCTGTCGTGGACAACCATTCATCTGGGACGCCCGTCACCGGACGCCTCAAGCGACCTACCCGGGAACAACGCGGGCCACGCCAATGTTCCCCTATTTGGTCTTGCTCCGAGTGGGGTTTACCCTGCCACTACTGTTACCAGCAGCGCGGTGCGCTCTTACCGCACCATTTCACCCTTACCGGCGCTTGCGCGCTTAGGCGGTATATTTTCTGCGGCACTTTCCGTGGACTCGCGTCCCCCAGGCGTTACCTGGCACCCTGCCCTGTGGAGCCCGGACTTTCCTCCATGACCGCAGTCACAGCGGCTGTCCAGCCGGCTTCGGCTCGCATTATCAGGGTAATTACGGGAAACGACAATGGGACCAGCACAGATATGCCTGACCAAGCCACTAAGCCATTCTATTTACTTAAATATATTTGAACTACCGATTTTGAACCGCATCATTCAATAACCGTTATTCGCGGCAATAAAAAGTGTCCCGAACGCCGCCGGTTCAATGAGCGGTTGAGAGAGGCTGATACGTGACGCGCCCCAGCCATTTATTCAACAGGTTGTTCCGTGACAAAAACATCAGGCAGGGCGAGCGCCGTACGCCGATGCGGGTACGCTGTTTAAGTAGCCCGGCATGCTTGGGATCAAGTCCGAGACCCAGCCTTAAAGCACTGCAGGCGCGAATGGGAGGTTGGATAGACAGTTGCACGTATTTGTGCCCCTAAAATTGTTATCCGTGGCGATCCGTTCGCCGGGTTTTGATTCCCTTTGAGCCACTGTCCCGTGACTAGCGTCTAATTTTTGACGTATTCCCTGTAAAATGCAAGTAATCCCTCTGTTGAGGCATCATGACCCCCTCCCGAGTCGCCGCCAACCATTTCATTTTGAATGGTTTTTGCCAACTGCTTACCCAGCTCAACGCCCCACTGGTCGAAGGAATTGATACCCCAGATGACGCCCTGGACAAAGATTTTGTGCTCATATAGCGCAATCAGCCTGCCCAGCATGGCTGGCGTCAGCTGCGGGTATAGCAATGAATTGCTCGGCCGGTTACCGGGGAAAACCTTGTGCGGCAACAAGGCTTCCAGCTCATCCCCTGACAAGCCCTCTGCCATCAGCTCTGCGCGCGCTTCGCCAGACGTACGCCCACGCATTAGCGCTTCGGTCTGGGCAATGTAATTGGTGAACAGAATCTGTTGTTGCTCGCTCAATGAGTGATGCGCACACGTTGCCATCATAAAATCACAGGGAATCAATCTTGTCCCCTGATGAATCAGCTGAAAGAACGCGTGCTGACCGTTGGTGCCCGGCTCACCCCAGATGACGGGCCCGGTCGTGTAATCCACTACAGCGTTATCGCGAGTAATACGCTTGCCATTACTTTCCATGTCCGCCTGCTGCAAATACGCCGGCAATCGATGCAGGTGTTCGTCATATGGCAGCACGGCATGCGTCTCGGCAGCAAAGAAATTGTGATACCAGATACCCAGCAATGCCATGATCACCGGCATATTCTGTTCCAGCGGAGCATTAAGAAAATGCTGGTCCATCTCATGCGCCCCGGCAAGCAGTGCTTCAAAATTATCCATACCTATATAGAGCGCGATCGACAGACCGATAGCCGACCAGAGGGAATAACGTCCGCCGACCCAATCCCAGAACTCGAACATGTTTTGCGGGTCAATACCGAATTCGGTGACTGCCTCAACATTAGTTGACAGGGCCGCAAAATGTTTTGCCACCGCGGTCTCGTCACCGGCAGCCGCCAGGAGCCAACTGCGCGCCTGGCAGGCATTGGTCAGCGTTTCCTGGGTCGTAAAGGTTTTCGATGCCACCAGAAACAGCGTGGTTTGCGGATCCAGATTTTTCAGAGTGTCGTAAATCTGGCTGCCATCGACATTGGAAACAAAGTGGACCTGCAGGGACCCTGCATAGGGCAGCAGGGCCTTGGTAACCATCGCCGGACCCAGGTCCGATCCACCGATCCCGATATTGACGATATCAGTAACGGGTTTGCTGCTGTAACCTTTCCAGTCACCGGAGCGTACCGATTCGACGAAGTGGCGCATATGCTCCAGAACAGCGTTAATCATGGGCATGACATTTTCGCCATCCACGCGCACCGGGGTATTGCTACGATTGCGTAGCGCCGTATGCAGCACTGCGCGTTGCTCGGTAAAGTTGATTTTCTCACCGTTAAACATACGCTGGGTCCAGCTTTCAACCTCGCACTCACGGGCAAGATTCAGCAATAACTCAAGCGTATCAGCGGTGATACGGTTTTTTGAATAGTCCAGCAACAGGTCGCCGGAACGCAGTGAAAATTTATTGAACCGCTCGGGATCTTCAGCAAACAGGTCCCGCATTTGCAGGTGCTTGACCTCGTCGTAATGCGCGTCCAGTGCCTTCCAGGCCGGGGTCTCTTTCAGTTTCGACATGCTTGATAAAGTCTTTCGATAAGTTGATTCAGTCAGCCCTGGAGATCGAACAGATTAATCAGGGCTCCCTGGCGCAGTTTGCTATGCGTCATCTTCCAGCGTATTGCGCCAGCGATGATCCTGACGCACAAACAGGCGCTCAGCTTCTTTCGGCCCCCAGCTTCCCGCCGGATAAGTCTGGATAAAGTCGCGCTCCACTGCCCATGTCTTGAGAATAGGATCAACGACCTTCCACGCCCAGCTGACTTCGTCATAGCGCAGAAACAGCGAATTATCACCGTCGACCACATCCAGCAGCAGCGCCTCGTAGGCATCCAGCTGATCCCGGTTGAGGCCGCAATAGCTGGCATCCAGCCGCGTCGTTCTGGCACGCATTTCCAGCCCGTCCTCCTTGACCTGCATTTCCATACGAATGCAGTCATGCGGTTGCAGGTTCATGAGAATCCAGTTGGGCTTTAACTGCTCAATTTGCGTTTCCCTGAACAACTGCTGTGGCGGATGCTTGAAGCGGATCGACACCATGGAGTTGGCTTTTTCCATACGCTTGCCGGTCCGCAGATAGAAAGGCACACTGCGCCAGCGCCAGTTATCAATGAACAGTTTCAGTGCCGCATAAGTCTCGGTCACACTATTCGCGGGCACGTCTGGTTCGTCCAGATAGCCTGGGACCTGCTCCTTGTTAACACGGCCAGCCGCATACTGGGCACGGAAGGCATGGGCGTTGACAGCACTTTGGTGTATTGGCCGAATGGAACGCAGCACCTTGACCTTCTCGTCACGCAGGGACTCGGCATCCATATTGGCCGGCGGCTCCATAGCAACCAGTGTCAACAGCTGCAACAGGTGACTCTGTATCATATCGCGCAGTGCACCCGAACCATCGTAGTAACCGGCCCGCCCTTCAGTACCCAGCGACTCGGAATGGGTTATCTGTACGTGATCGATATAGTTGCGGTTCCAGAGTGGTTCCAGCATGAGGTTGGCAAAGCGAAACACCAGCACGTTCTGAATGGTGCCCTTGCCCAGGTAATGATCAATACGATAGATTTGCGGCTCTTTGAAATCCTGTCCGAGCCGTTTGTTCAGACTCTCGGCACTTTCAAGGTCATAACCAAAAGGTTTTTCTATTACCAGCCGCCGCCAGCCGCTTTCTTCCTGGTTCAGGCCGACCGCACCCAGCTGCCGGCTCACCGAACCAAAGTCAGCTGGCCGAATCGCCATGTAAAAAATCAGATTGGGCGAAAACTGGTCACTGCCAAGGTAGTCACGCAAGGCAGGGTATGCCTGTTCGTCACTGAGGTCACCATTGAAAAAATGCAGCCTCTCACAGAATGCCTGCAATTCACCTTTCTCGGTTTCGCCTGCCAGCCAGTCCGACACCTGCTCGCGCCACATGCTGTCGTCCCAGTCTCGACGCCCAAAACCGACGACCTTCAGACCAGCGGGCAGTTGGCCAGCGACATCCAGCCGATACAGCGCGGGCAGCAGTTTTATTTTTGCAAGATTTCCGGTCGCACCAAAAATTACAAACGTACAGTCATCCATGTTTCATTTCCAAAGTTGGCGTTACTAGAGGCACGCTTGACGCTCGCCGCCCGTTAACGCAACCTACCCTAATAAAGGAAAATCTACCAGCCATGAATATTCTGTTCGCCAGCAGTGAAGCGCATCCGGTAATCAAGACCGGCGGCTTGGCCGATGTGTCCGGCAGCTTGCCTCGCGCGCTGAAAAATGCCAAACAGGACGTGCGACTGGTCATACCCGCCTATCCAGCTGCCATTAGCGGCGCGGGTAGACTGGCGCTGGTAAGCAGCATTTCATTACCGGGTGCCAAAACACCAGTTCGACTCTTGCAGGGGCAACTCCCGGGTACGCGTGTAAAGCTTTACCTGATTGATGCTCCCCACCATTTTGACAGGCCGGGTGGACCCTATAGTGATTCGAAGGGAAGGGACTGGCCAGATAACGCTGCGCGCTTTGCACTGTTTGCGCGCGCTATCTGCACGATCGCTCTGAATCAGGCGGGACTGGACTGGCAGCCTGACCTGGTACACTGCAACGACTGGCAGACGGGACTGGCACCTGCCTTGCTGGCAAAAGAACCACAACGACCAGCAACCCTGTTTACCATCCACAACCTTGCCTATCAGGGGCTGTTTGACCGCAAAGTCTTCGAATCGCTACAACTTCCATCCGACTGGTGGTCGCTGGACAAGCTCGAATTCCACCACCAGTTTTCCTTTATAAAGGGTGGACTGGTGTACGCTGACTGGATCACCACAGTCAGTCCGAGCTATGCACGGGAAATCCGTACCCCGGCATTCGGTTGCGGCCTTGCCGGGCTGCTTTCACATCGACAGGAAAACCTGACCGGCATTCTCAATGGTGTTGACTACCAGGTTTGGAGCCCGAACAAAGACAGGTTTCTGACACAGACCTATACAGTGAGCACACTCGAACGCAAGCTGGCCAACAAACTTGCCTTGCAGAAGGCCTTTGGTCTGCCACAGCGCGCCGACCTGCCATTATTTGGTCACGTTGGACGTTTGGTGGAACAAAAAGGCCTTGACCTGGTACTCAAACTTATCCCGAAACTCGTGAAACGCTCTCTGCAACTGGTGGTACTGGGTACCGGGCAGCCTGAACTGGAAACTGCCCTGCGCCAGGCCGCCCTCAAATACCCAGAACAGATCGCGGTACGTATTGAATACGATGAGCAGTTGTCACACCTGCTTGAAGCCGGCGCGGATATATTCCTGATGCCGTCGCGCTTCGAGCCCTGTGGCCTGAATCAGATTTACAGCCTGCGCTACGGCACGCCACCGATAGTGCGCAATACCGGCGGCCTGGCGGACACAATTGTCGATACCGGTGCAGCAACCCTCGCCGCTGGCAGCGCCAATGGCTTTAGCTTCGACAAAATCAGTCCAACTGCTTTGCTGGGAGCCATCGACCGGGCCATGACTTGTTATGCCGATGCCGACACCTGGCACCAGCTTCAGTGTAACGGCATGGCTGCAGACTACTCCTGGTCACTAAGCGCGACGACCTACCTGGCGCTTTATGCCCAAGTGCTGAAACGGGCTAAAAATGTGGTGGATATACCACGAAAAGCCTCCTGACAAGCCAGCTGAATATAGTATAATTCACTGAATTCAATAGCATTTGAACAGTTCGCCTGACATCTGCCCAACAAGGTATAATGTCGCGCCGTTTTCCTGCCAGCGGGTCTTTCCGTTCATTCGGAACGTTTTTCAAGCAGCCTAGAGACAGTAATGGATATGCCAGTGAACACCAGAGTCACCCCGCCACCGCAGGACAAGGAACTTCGCTCCAGGGTACGCCTGTTTGGCAACCTGCTCGGGGAAGTACTCGCTTCACAGGCGGGCGCAGACGTGCTGGTCGCAGTGGAAACCCTGCGCAAGGGTTATATCCGCTTGCGGAAAGACGATAATCCCGCATTACGCCAGCGCCTGGCAAAGCTGATGAACAACCTGGACCCGACGACCCTGAATCACGTTGTCCGTGCCTTCAATATCTATTTCAGTCTGGTTAACATTGCCGAAGAGGCCTTCCAGCACAAACAGCGCCGCCGCCAGGTGCGTGTCGGCGGCAAACTATGGCGCGGATCTTTCGATCACACCCTGCGTGAATTTCATCAGCTTGGCATCAGCGCCGGGCAGCTACAGACATTGCTGGACCGCACCCAGTACCTGCCGGTATTCACCGCTCACCCCACAGAAAACAAGCGGCGCGCTGTGATGCATACGTTGCGCGGCATCTTCGTCACCGCCGAACGGCTCGACGTTGGGCGTATCGGAAAAATCGAACGCGACGAAATCACCACCGAGCTGCGCAACCAGATCCAGATCCTGTGGAAAACCGATGAAGTCCGCCGTCACAAGCCCAGCGTAGAAGACGAAATCCGCAACGGACTGTTTTATTTCCGCGAATGCCTGTTCCAGGCTGTACCACGCGTGTACCGCTACCTGGAAAAAAGCATTACCCGCGTTTATGGCAACAACCATACAGTTAGCCTGCCGAGTCTGCTGCAGTTCGGTTCCTGGATTGGCGGTGATCGCGACGGCAACCCGTTCGTCAAACCCCAGACCACCGAATATGCGCTACGCATGCACATGCGCGAAATTCTCTGCGAATACATACGCCGCGTCGAATCCCTGCGCAGCAAACTGACATTCTCACGCCAGCTGGTCGAACCCAGCAAGGCGTTCATTGAAAGGCTTGAACACGAAGTCAGCCAGTGCCCGAGCGTGATGGGCGACCGGCCAACCCGGTTCAGCCATGAACCCTACCGGCGCAAGCTGTTCATTATCCGTAACCGCCTGCGTCACAACCTGGAACTGACCACCGCGCGAATCGATGACCCGGCCAATGCGAACGCCGATAATTTCCCTTGCCGGTACCGTAACGAACAGGAATTTGTCGACGACCTTAAACTGATCCAGTCTTCCCTGGCCTCACACGGCGACGAAAATATTGCACGCGGTGAACTCCTTGATCTGGTTCGCCTGGCGGAAACATTTGGTTTCTTTCTGCTGCACCTGGATGTTCGTCAGGAATCCACGCGGCACAGTGAGGCCGTCAGCGAACTCCTGGCGCAGGCAGGTATCAGCGGTGACTATCAAAATCTCGATGAGCAGGCACGCGTCGAGCTGTTGTGCAAACATCTCGAAGAAACACCGCTCAGCATCGATCGCAATGCTCTCACTGAAGACACTGCAGAGACATTGCAGGTACTGGACGTCATGGCCAATATGCGCGATGAAGTGAGTGCCAATGCCTTTGGCACCTATGTCATATCGATGACCCATAATGCCAGCCACGTACTGGAAGTCATGTGGCTGGCGTCGTTGTGTGGCCTGGCCGGTCGCGATGGCAATGGCTGGTACTGCCACATCCGTATCAGCCCGCTGTTTGAAACCATAGAAGACCTTGCTCATATCGAGGACGTTATGTCCCGATTGCTGGATGCACCAGCCTATCGTGCCTTGCTGGGTGTCTCCGGCGACCTGCAGGAAATCATGCTTGGCTATTCGGATTCCTGCAAAGATGGCGGCATTCTCGCCTCAAGCTGGAATTTATACGAAGCGCAACAGAAGATCATTACCATCGCTAACAGGCATGATATTGAATGCCGTCTTTTCCACGGTCGCGGTGGCACCCTTGGGCGTGGTGGTGGACCAACCCATGACGCCATACTGTCGCAGCCCGCTGGTACCGTGCATGGCAAGATCAAGTTTACGGAACAGGGCGAAGTCCTTTCCTACAAATACAGTAATGAAGAAACCGCTGTCTACGAGTTATCGCTAGGCGTTACCGGCCTGCTGAAAGCCAGCCGGAGCGTGGTGCATGAAGAGACTGATGACTGTAGCAGCTACACACGCGTTATGGCCGAGCTGGCACACGATGGCGAACAGGCCTACCGGGATCTTATCGACAATACCGAAGGTCTGCTGGATTACTTCTACGAAGCCACACCAGTATCCGAAATCGGTCTGCTGAACATCGGCTCACGACCCAGTCACCGCAAAAAGCAGGATCGTTCAAAGAGCTCTATCCGCGCCATTCCATGGGTGTTTGGCTGGGCACAATCACGCCATACATTGCCCGCCTGGTTTGGTATCGGTACTGCACTCGCCGGTTTTGCCGAACAGCAACCGGATAACCTGGACAAGCTGCGCAAGCTGTATCTTGAATGGCCGTACTTCCGGTCGCTGCTAAGTAATACGCAAATGTCGCTGGCCAAGTCGGAAATGGATATTGCCCAGGAATATGTCTCGCTGGTCGAGGATCAGGACATGGCGCGCAGGGTCTATACGCGCATTCGGGCCGAGCATGATCTGACTCTGAATATGGTCATGAAAGTAGCCGGTATTTCCTGCCTGCTGGCAGAAACACCGACACTCGCCCTGTCACTGAGCCGGCGTGACCCCTACCTGGATCCGCTCAACCATATTCAGATAACCCTGCTAAACCGTACCCGCAATACCAACCTGGAAGATGCTGAACTGGATGCCTGGCTGGAACCCCTGCTGCGCTCGATCAACGCAATAGCCAGTGGCATGAGAAACACCGGATAAGCACCAGGACATTACTCTGCCAGACTTGATTTATTGCGCCAGCGATTCAGCCTCCATAGACAGGTAGACCTGGTATGCATTGCGCCGATTCGCCTCGGCAAATGCGGGCAGGTTTTCAAATGCTGACCAGTCAGCATCTGCATAGGCCTCGTCAAACGGCATAAATTCCTCAACGGCAGCACCCATAGTGCTGCGCAGATAGGCAAGATAACTGCGCATGGTGCTAATTGGCTGGTTAGGCTCGCTGGCTGCCGCGCCGTGACCCGGAACCAGAGCGGCCAGCTGCTGATTCTCCATGCGCTGCAGAACTTCCAGCCAGTGCCCGGAGTTGGCGTCCCCCATAAACGGCACGCGTCCTTCAAAAATTATATCGCCGGAGAACAATACCCTGTCCGGCTCAACATACACTGTCAGGTCACCGTCTGAGTGTGCAGCACCTACCGGCGATACCGTGAACTGTATATCGCCAACCGTAAAGACTTCCTGCTTCTCTACGTAGTGGTCGGGTTCCACCAGATGCGTTGTATCATTCACCCAGGGATCCAGCGACAGACGCCGCTCATCCAGTCGCTCTGCTGCGTTTGGCGAGCGCAGATACTTTTCAGCACCCGCCGGCGCCCAGACTTCTGCACCTTGTTCTTCGAATACCTGCAAGCCATATATATGATCAGCGTGGTAATGGGTGACGATCACCCTCACAACCGGCTTGTCGCTGATTGCGCGAATCTCGCCAAGCAGGGTATGCGCAAGTGAAGGAGTTCCCAGGGAGTCAATTACGACAATACCCTCGCCGGTAACTACAACGCCGGCATTGGAAATAAAACCTTCGTTATCCGTGGCCACCCCGGCCTGACCCTGTACAAAATAAACGTGTGGAGATACCTGCTGCAACTTCATCGGCACACTCACAGGCGGATATTCAGACCCACCCGCAACCGCCAGTGAAGCGAATAAAACCGGAACAAGAAATAACAGACGCATGCCCAACTCCTTATAGATGCTTCCTGTAGATGCACGGTACCCCATGGATATTCCCATTAATCAACTCCGGCGCGCGCGAAAGAAATCATGCAGGCGCCCGGCACAGGCTGACGCCATCACCCCACCGGTAAAAGTGACGCGGTGATTCAGTCCCTGGGTTTCAAAGGCATGCGTGGTACTGTTGACAGCCCCACGCTTCGGATCCGAAGCACCGAAAACCAGTCGACCGATACGTGCATGTATCATCGCTCCCGCACACATAAGACAAGGCTCAAGCGTCACGTAAAGAGTGGCACCGGTCAGGCGGTAGTTGCCGGTGCGCCGCGCAGCATCACGCAGCGCGATGATTTCGGCATGTGCCGTTGGATCACAACTTGATATCGGTTGATTCCAGCCTTCGCCGACGGCCTCTTCATCCAGGACAACCACAGCTCCCACCGGGACTTCATCCTGTTCAGCTGCCTGCTCTGCCAGATGTAGCGCATGCTGCATCCAGTGACTGTCGGGGTCGGGGTCGATCATTCCCATTCGATTGTAAATAAGCCAAGTAAATGCTGCACTGGCAATAAGTTAGCATTTACAGGAAATATGAATACCATGAAAAATACCACTATCAATAATTCCTCAAAGAATATTTTACGGTATTTTACTACCTGGCCAAACAAGCAAGATTGGAACTCAGCTTAATCGAGTAGAACGTGAATCAACCACATGAAGGTTTATCGATTAAGATCTGTGGCACCGACCTGCGCTGTGAGCGCTCGTTCTTCTCTTGCTCACGTACGGCATCCGAGGCAACATCAATCTCCTTGTAACTGAGATACTTGTTACCTAGCAACGGCTTGGCCCTGGTGCAGCAGGGATACCATTCCTTCGAGTAGCTTTCAATTTTAGCCATGGTGACATCCTCCAGTTGTTGATGGTTACTCTTGCTCCGGTGTATGATAGCTGACGCGCGGCACTAATCGATGCTATAGCCACGCGATCACGACAGGCATCAAACTTCCAAGCACGACGGGCAATCCGATATACCCCATTCCGGATCGTCAAGCACCACCACCAGAGGATCCGCGCCCGCTGGCGATGCAACAATCCTGGACTGCAGCATTTACTAACCCGCATGCTGACCCGCGGTCACACCACCCTCTACGGGCAATACCGTACAGGTTATCCGATTCGCCTGCGCACCTGCCCAAAAAGAGGATTGCCAAGGTCACATCCAGCGCTTTTCCATTGCGCCCGGCGGATGTAAATCATTGAGTTTGGGTAACTCGTCTTTGACTTCCTTGTCACTCACGAAGGTGTGTATACCGGAGTTCCACGACCGCCTTGCCGGATCGGTTAACCCATGACTGTCGTATCATCGATACCGGTAATGAAAGCCACCTCTTCAGACACTCTACTCCTCAACAACAGGACAACAAAAAACTAGAAAAAAATAATAAAATCAGGCCATAATCTGACCAGACAGGCGGGTCATTTTCAGATGCAATACCCAAGGCAATTTTATATGCAAATCTATATCAGACACACCAGGCGACCGAAATGAAATCTTTCAGCTTTGTCGTACTGCTATTTCTTTTCTGGATCTTTTTATCGGGACATCTGGAACCCCTGCTGCTGGGGTTGGGGATGGCATCTGTCGCGCTCACGGTTTTCTTGTCACGGCGGATGAATGTTATCGACCATGAAAGCTATCCGCTGCATCTCTCGTCGAAATTCCCCGGCTTTTTTCTTTATCTATTCAGAGAGATCGTAAAGGCAAATATCGATGTTGCCAAACGGGTCCTGCGCTGGAGGGGGGCATCGGTCAGCCCGCAGATGATCGAAATACCACAGTCGCAAGAAACCGATCTGGGGGCGGTGATTTACGCCAATTCCATCACCTTGACCCCTGGCACCGTCACGATCAGTTTGTCGAAAGACAGTCTCACCGTTCATGCGCTCAGCAAGGAGGCGGCCGAGGAGCTCGCCACAGGCGCCATGTCGAAAGAGATCTCGAACCGGGTTTTCGACCAATAATGTTCGTTGCAGCTTTACTGGCGATCCTTGTCACGATGGGATTGGCCCTCGCCCGCGCCCTTGCCGGGCCCACGACTTATGATCGTATTGCAGCGGTCAATATGTTTGGCACCAAGACGGTGCTGCTGATTGCCGTTTTGGCGTTTTTCTCCGGCAGAAGTGATCTGCTCGATATTGCGCTGGTCTATGCGTTGATCAACTTCATAGGTGTCGTCGCAGCACTCAAGCTGGTCACTCAGGGTAATTTTCACTCCGCCGACGGCGACGAGAGCGAAGCTAAACAGGGAGAACCGGAGTGATTATCGATATTGCCAGCTGGATTCTCCTGTTGGCTGGCGGGGCACTGGGTATCGTTGGCGGTATCGGCATTCACGGCTTCCCCGATTTTTACAGCCGCCTGCACGCAGCCGGAATAACCGACACCCTTTGCGCCATGTTGATCCTGCTGGGCCTTGGGCTGCAGGCCGGCTGGAGTATCGCCGCCTTTAAACTGGCGTTGATTTTCGTGTTCCTCTTTTTTACGAGCCCAACCGCTTCCCATGCGTTGGCAAACGCGGCGCTGCACAGCGGTCTGAAGCCCAGGCTGGATAGCGATGAGCGTGAGGCTGGCTCATGATTGATATTGTTATCAATATCACCTTGCTGGCCTTTCTGGCGATCACCTCGGTCGCTATCGTACGCATGACAAACCTGTTTGCCATCGTCATGCTGTACGGGATTTTCAGTCTGCTGTCGGCCGGTCTGTTTGTGGTTATGGATGCCCCCGATGTGGCCTTTACCGAGGCGGCGGTGGGTGCTGGAATCTC
The DNA here is from genome assembly GCA_963752745.1 of uncultured Gammaproteobacteria bacterium. Taxonomy (GTDB): domain Bacteria; phylum Pseudomonadota; class Gammaproteobacteria; order DSM-19610; family DSM-19610; genus Thiogranum. Next base: position 4,455 of record CAVWAK010000022.1, on the reverse strand, counting down.
TACGGTATTGATGTTGGCCACCCTGGCATTGGTCAAAAGACGGCAAAAACCCTACTACGACGAGGCGCCCCGGGCCCACCGCCCGTGGTTACCGCTGGTCGTCGTGGCCGTTACCGGCTCGGCGCTGGTTTACGGCACCTGGGATATCCCGGGGTTTGGTGCTCCCGGTGCGCCTGCGCAGACACATGTTGCGCGCTACTACATCGAAAATGCGCTGCCGGAAACCGGCGTGCCGAATATCGTCACCGCGGTGCTGGCGAGTTATCGCGGGTTCGATACCCTGGGCGAGGTCACGGTTATCTTTACCGCGGCTGTAGCCGTACTGCTGTTGATCGGTGGGAAACGCCCAAAACCACCAGTCAAGACAAAGGATGAGGGGAAGCAAGATGAAGCCTAATCTTATCCTGCATGTGGTTGCAAAGTTCGTTATTCCACTGATTATCCTCTTTGCACTCTATGTCCAGTTTCATGGTGATTTTGGGCCCGGGGGCGGCTTTCAGGCCGGGGTGATTTTCAGCGCCGCCTTCATTCTTTATGCCCTGGTGTTCGGGCTCGATACCGCAGAAAAGATTATCCCTCCACACTGGTTGCGCATACTGGCTGCGCTGGGCGTGGTGATCTATGCCGGGGTTGGGATGGAGTCCTTGCTGTTAGGGGGTAACTATCTCGATTACACGCTGTTGGGCAGCAATCAGATTGCCGGGCAACATCTGGGGATTCTCCTGGTTGAGCTGGGCGTAGGAATTACGGTGGCTGCGGCCATGTTGATTCTATTTTTTGCCTTTGCAGGCAGGGGTAGAGACTGATGGATTTCTTTATTGGCCACTATAACTACTGGATTGTGATCGTTTTAATGATGGTCGGGCTCTATACGGTGATAAGCCGTGGCAACCTGATAAAAAAAATTATCGGCCTGAATATATTTCAGGTCTCGGTGTTTTTTCTCTATATCAGTCTGGGCACTGTGAAGGGTGGAGCAGCGCCTATTATCACTGAAGGCGTCAAGGTCTATTCAAATCCATTACCCCATGTATTGATCCTCACCGCCATCGTGGTGGGCGTGGCAACGACGGCGCTGGCGCTGGCTTTGGTGGTGCGCATCAAGGAGTCCTACGGCAGCATTGAAGAGGATGAAATTCATAATCTGGATCATTCGCTGTAATGGCAAGCCATATTAGCCTGCTGCTGGTCGTTGTACCGCTGATTGCCGCGCCCGTCGTCGCCATACTGCCCCGCGGCCGATTGCCCTGGGCGGTTGCGTTCATTGTCGCTGCCTCGTGTGCCGTGCTGGCCGGGATGCAGCTGTGGGCGGTTCTATATGAGGGGGCCATCAGTTACGAACTGGGCGGCTGGGCGCCGCCCTGGGGGATTGAATACCGTATCGATGCGGTCAATGCCTTTGTGGCCCTGATCGTTGCCACTATCGCCGCAATCACACTGCCCTATGCGCTGCTCTCCGCTGAGCGGGAGATCCCTGAAGATAAGATACCGCTCTTCTATAGCGCCATGCTGCTCTGCCTGACCGGTCTGCTGGGAATCACCCAGACCGGTGACATCTTTAATGTCTTCGTCTTTCTGGAGATATCATCACTCGCCTCCTATGCACTGATCAGCCTTGGGAGACAGCGGCAGGCATTCACCGCCGCCTATCAATACCTGATCATGGGCACGATCGGTGCCACCTTCTATTTGATCGGCGTGGGCCTGATCTATTCACAAACCGGCAGCCTGAATATGCAGGATCTGGCAACCATTCTGCCCGACGTTCTGCATCTTAATACCGTGGAAACCGGCTTTGCCTTCATCATGGTCGGCATTGCGCTGAAGCTGGCAATGTTTCCTCTGCATCTCTGGCTGCCCAATGCCTATACCTACGCACCCTCGGTGGTCACCGTTTTTCTTGCGGCAACAGCCACCAAGGTTGCCGTTTATGTAATGCTGCGCATACTGTTTACGGTTTTTCCACAGGGCTTCGCCGTGACAACACCGGCCGACGAACTGTTCATCGTGGCGGGTATCGCCGGCATTATCACTGCCTCCGTCTACGCCATCTATCAGAAAAACATTAAAAGGTTGCTGGCCTACTCCAGTGTCGCGCAAGTCGGTTATATGGTACTGGGAATCGGACTTGCATCCGCAACCGGTTTGACAGCCGCGCTGGTTCATCTGTTCAACCATGCCCTGATGAAAGGCGCACTGTTCATGGCTGTTGGTGCCATTGTCTACCGTATCGGCGCGTGCCGTATGGAACAGATTCATGGCCTGGGCAGATCGATGCCCTGGACCTTTGGCGCTATCGTTATCGGCGGATTGAGTCTTATCGGCGTGCCGGGTACCGCCGGATTTATCAGCAAATGGTACCTGGTAGTGGCGGCCCTGGAACAGCAGGCGTGGATCTCGGTTGCCGTGATTCTGTCTGGTTCTCTGCTGGCCGTGGTTTATGTCGGAAAATTGATAGAGGCACTCTATTTCAAACCGGTTTCAGATGCGGGAAAAGCGGTGAGTGAGGCGCCGATATTATTACTGCTGCCGACCTGGGCTTTGGTGCTCGCCAATGTCTATTTTGGTCTGGACACCGACTTGACGGTGGGGGTTGCTGAAAAAGCCGCGGCCATCCTCATGGGGATGCAGCCATGAGTGCCGAGACACTGCTGCTGACGATCCTCCTTCTGCCGCTGGCAGGTGCGGCCGGCATTATCATTGCCCGTAACCATCCTGATGTCAGAGAGGCGGTGACGCTGCTGAGCTCGGCGCTGATTGCCATTCTGGTGGTGATGCTGGCCACCCGGTTTATGGATGGAGAGGTATTTGCCCTTACCCTGATCGAGCCACTACCAGGCATTGCCATTGCCTTTGAGATCGAGGCGCTGGGCATGCTGTTTGCGTTGGTTGCCGGGTTGCTGTGGGTGGTCACCTCTATCTACTCCATCGGCTATATGCGTGGTCATAATGAACAGAATCAAACACGCTTCTACGCCGCCTTTGCAGTTTCCATTGCCGCGACCATGGGGATCGCCTTCTCGGCCAACCTGTTTACGCTGTTCCTCTTCTATGAGCTATTGACGCTTTCCACCTATCCGCTGGTCACCCATGCCGACACCCCGGAGGCAAAGCGGGGCGGACGGGTCTATCTGGGTATTTTGCTGGGGACATCCATCGGCCTCTTCCTGCTGGGGATTCTGGTGACATGGTCCCTGACCGGCAGCGTCGATTTCAAGGCGGGTGGAATACTGTCCGGCCATATCGATCCCGCCTGGGCCGGCTTGCTCTACGCCCTGTTCCTGTTCGGTATCGGCAAGGCCGCCGTGATGCCCTTTCACCGCTGGCTGCCTGCGGCGATGGTGGCGCCCACTCCGGTCAGCGCCCTGTTACACGCGGTCGCCGTGGTCAAGGCCGGTGTCTTCACCCTGCTTAAGGTGACAATCTATATCTTCGGTGGTGAATTCATCCTCTCCAATGACGTGACCGGCGGCCTGATCTGGGTGGCGGCAGCCACCATATTGATCGCATCGATGGTCGCGATGACCCAGGACAATCTCAAGGCACGGCTGGCCTACTCCACCGTCAGCCAACTGAGCTACATTGTACTGGGGGCCATGTTGGCCAGCAAAGCGGGGCTGATCGGCGCCTCCATGCATATCGCGATGCATGCCTTCGCCAAGATCACCCTCTTTTTTGGCGCCGGCGCCATCTTCGTCGCCAGCCATAAGAAAACGGGTCAGCGAGCTGGACGGACTGGGTCGCGCCATGCCCGTCACCTTTGTGGCTTTCTTCATCGGTACCTTGAGCATCATCGGATTGCCGCCTTTCGGTGGCATGTGGAGCAAATGGTATCTTGCTCTGGGTGCGGTGGAGACAGGGCAGCTGTTGCTACTTGCCGTGTTGATGATCAGCTCCCTGCTCAACATTATCTATCTGCTGCCTATCCCTATCCGGGCTTTTTTCAGCAAGCCGGCGAGCGGCGAACACTATACGGCGATCGCGGAAGCGCCGAAGCCGATGCTGCTGGCAATGGTGATCACCTCGAGCGCCTGCGTCATCCTTTTCTTCTATCCCGATCCCTTCTATCGACTGGCGGGTTTGGCTGCCGGAGGCTACTGACATGTCGGATGAAAAAGAAAAAACGCATCTTTTTGACCGGCCGGAAAATGTCGAACGGTTGCTTAAGGGGTTCTATGCCATTTGCATTCTGCTGGTGCTGGCCGACTTCGTGGTCCACCGCCACATCGGCTTCGGCTGGGAGAAGATACCGGCCTTTTATGCCCTTTACGGTTTTGTCGCCTGTGTCCTGCTGGTCCTCATTGCCAAGAAAATACGCAACGTCGTGATGCGCAAGGAAGATTATTACGATGAGTGAGCTTCCTCCGTTTCTGCTCTTTTTTATAGCGGCAGGTCTGGTTGCCGTTACCCGCGGCCTGCCGCGACAGCTGATACTGCTGGCGACCCCGGTGGTTA